>NZ_JAMAXX010000076.1:0-255 GCF_023712625.1 Curtobacterium sp. ODYSSEY 48 V2 | reverse complement strand
CCCGAGGCTTATCGCAGATTTCTACGTCCTTCTTCGGCTCCAGATGCCAAGGCATCCACCGTTTGCTCTTAGAAACTTGACCACAAAGATTAAAATTGCGATCGACTCGAACAACAACCAACCCGAAGGCCGGTCATCATCACGAGCGATCTAAGATGCTCGCGTCCACTGTGTAGTTCTCAACATACGATCGGCACCAGCACTCCCCCACCAACCGGTAGGTTCACCCTGGCCCAACGAAGGACACGTAGGCCC
>NZ_JAMAXX010000075.1:0-255 GCF_023712625.1 Curtobacterium sp. ODYSSEY 48 V2 | reverse complement strand
TCGGGAGCGTAGCTTCCGGCCCTAGTACGCCAGCTTGCTGGTTGGGACGGGTCGGGGTGAGCGGGTCGGCTGGTGCACGTTGTTGGGTCCTGAGGGACCAGGCTTCCTGTTGACACGTGAGTGTTGGCGGGGGTTGGGCCTACGGGTCCTTCGTTGGGCCAGGGTGAACCTACCGGTTGGTGGGGGAGTGCTGGTGCCGATCGTATGTTGAGAACTACACAGTGGACGCGAGCATCTTAGATCGCTCGTGATGAT
>NZ_JAMAXX010000074.1:0-258 GCF_023712625.1 Curtobacterium sp. ODYSSEY 48 V2 | reverse complement strand
TCCGCCCTGGGTAAGTCGGGACCTAAGGCGAGGCCGACAGGCGTAGTCGATGGACAACGGGTTGATATTCCCGTACCGGCGAACAACCGCCCAAGCTAATCCAGTGGTGCTAAGAGTCCTAACCCGGACTTCCGGATCCCTTCGGGGTGATGGTGTCCGGTCTAACGCTCGACCCCATGCTGGTGCGGCTAGCGTATGAACAGGTGTGACGCAGGAAGGTAGCTGAGCCAGGCGATGGTATCCGTAAGGTGAACCTGG
>NZ_JAMAXX010000073.1:0-267 GCF_023712625.1 Curtobacterium sp. ODYSSEY 48 V2 | reverse complement strand
GGACGGGAGGCGCGTGGTCAGCCCGCACCGCGCCTCCCGACCGCAACCGGGTCGCCTGTCGCGCGCACAGCCGCCAGCACGTCGCGCCGCGGGAACACGTGGCGCGACGTGCCCCGGGTCGTGCGGGAGCAGGACGCACCAGCGAGCGCGCGCCGGACGGGAGGCGCGTGGTCAGCCCGCACCGCGCCTCCCGACCGCAACCGGGTCGCCTGTCGCGCGCACAGCCGCCAGCACGTCGCGCCGCGGGAACACGTGGCGCGACGTGCC
>NZ_JAMAXX010000072.1:0-271 GCF_023712625.1 Curtobacterium sp. ODYSSEY 48 V2 | reverse complement strand
ATCTTCAATCCAAAAGGAATTGTCTCCGACGACCACAACCAAAGCTGCGATCGCACGGGGTCAAAATAATTGGCATTGACAATGTGCACGCTGTTGAGTTCTCAAGGACCAGACGCACCCCCCACTCAGCACCACCCAAGTGGTACCTCATCAGAGGGGCTGGAAGTTCGTTGCCGGGGAAGAACCGTGGCGGACAAGATCCCCAGGTGAACCCGGTGACCGTCTCGGCCGTTCCGTTCTCCGCCTCAGCGGCAACGAGTGATTACTCTAC
>NZ_JAMAXX010000071.1:0-284 GCF_023712625.1 Curtobacterium sp. ODYSSEY 48 V2 | reverse complement strand
TCCGCCCTGGGTAAGTCGGGACCTAAGGCGAGGCCGACAGGCGTAGTCGATGGACAACGGGTTGATATTCCCGTACCGGCGAACAACCGCCCAAGCTAATCCAGTGGTGCTAAGAGTCCTAACCCGGGTTACCGGATCCCTTCGGGGTGATGGTGTCCGGTCTAACGCTCGACCCCATGCTGGTGCGGCTAGCGTATGAACAGGTGTGACGCAGGAAGGTAGCTGAGCCAGGCGATGGTATCCGTAAGGTGAACCTGGTGTAAGGATGTAGGGCTGACGATAGG
>NZ_JAMAXX010000070.1:0-309 GCF_023712625.1 Curtobacterium sp. ODYSSEY 48 V2 | reverse complement strand
TCAAGGTCGAGGTCGGCGAGAAGCAGGTCGCCGCGGACGTCGTGATCGTCGCGGAGTACCCGGTGTCGCTGCAGCAGGTCGCTGACGGTGTCCGTTCGTCGGTCGCCCGTGCGCTGGAGCAGATCGTGGGCATGGAGGTCGCCGAGGTGAACGTCACCGTCCAGGACGTCTTCATCCCGGGTGATGACGACGACAACGACGACAAGAAGGAGTCCCGCGTTGAGTAACACACTCGTCGGCGCGCTGATCGGCGCCATCCTCGCCGTCGTGGCACTGCAGTTCGGGTTCTGGGGCTTCGTCCTGGTGATC
>NZ_JAMAXX010000069.1:0-309 GCF_023712625.1 Curtobacterium sp. ODYSSEY 48 V2 | reverse complement strand
CGACCACTCCGGCGACCGCTTCGGCGGCGTCGCGCTCGGCCGTCCAGAACGGTTCGGGTACTGCGGGCAAGACCACGATCGACGACACCGTCGTGTCGAAGGTCGCCGGCATCGCCGCTCGTGAGGTGAACGGGGTGCACTCGCTGGGCGGCGGCGCTGCCCGTGCGATCGGCGCGATCCGTGACGCGATCGGGCAGCGTGACCACGGTCAGGGCGTCAAGGTCGAGGTCGGCGAGAAGCAGGTCGCCGCGGACGTCGTGATCGTCGCGGAGTACCCGGTGTCGCTGCAGCAGGTCGCTGACGGTGTCC
>NZ_JAMAXX010000068.1:0-383 GCF_023712625.1 Curtobacterium sp. ODYSSEY 48 V2 | reverse complement strand
GAAAAGCAAGACGACGCGGCTTTTGAGGATTCTGTCGGACATCCGGCACGCGCAGCGCTGCACCGCGATGCGCGCCGCCCGGGCCGCGGCCGAAGCCGATGCGGTCCTCGCGGAGCGCGACGACCCGGCGCAGGACGAACGCGAAGACGCCGAATCCGACGACGCATCCGCCACGCCCCGCTCCCGTATCGGCTCACCTCACTGACGCCGCGCGGCGCCTGCCGCGCCGCCCGCATCCGTCGCGCGCCTACGCCGCCGCGCCGCGCCATCGCGCGATCCACGTTCCCGAACCGGCTACCGCCATCATCAGCCCGACCGCGCATGCGTCGGCCACGAGGCCCACGCCGACATGCCGCAGATCGGCGCTGCGCACGGCCGGATGC
>NZ_JAMAXX010000067.1:0-386 GCF_023712625.1 Curtobacterium sp. ODYSSEY 48 V2 | reverse complement strand
GGATACAGTGAGTACAGCGATATTTAGCGGGATAAAGGGTTTGGCAGGTTTCGTCATTTTGAGTTCCTTATTGTTAGCTGTAGGGGCGTAAGGCTTACGCCCTGTCTTTTTTTTGGATTTGGTGTTAGCCGCTCGACAAGCGTTTTTTGGCAAGCACTTTTTTCCAACTATCTTCTAAACAATCAATCGCAAGCCATTTATCGACTGTTTCGCTATCAAGATTGCCTTTTTGGTTAGCCAGTTGCCACAGCGTAGCAAGGTCGGCAAAGGGATAGGGGCGTTCTACCAAATACACAGACAAACCTTGTATCAGCTCACCGTCTTGCACCACTTTAAAATACCACCCCGCCCCACCGATATCCGTCAAAAATGAGGCAACGCCATAC
>NZ_JAMAXX010000006.1:0-319427 GCF_023712625.1 Curtobacterium sp. ODYSSEY 48 V2 | reverse complement strand
CGACCGACCGGTCACCGTCGGCATCAACGGCTCCATCACGGCCCACACCTCGTCAGAGATCTCCTGTCGCGTCACCGTTCAAGACTCACCCACCGAGGAGCGGAACCTCTTGATCAACACGCCCTAGGCTGATCCGTCATGAACGGACCGCTGATCGTGCAGAGTGACCGCACCGTGCTCCTCGAGGTCGCCCACCCCCAGGCCGAGGACGCCCGGCACGAGCTCGCGGCCTTCGCCGAGCTCGAACGTGCCCCGGAGCACGTGCACACCTACCGGATCACGCGCCTCGGGCTCTGGAACGCCCGCGCGGCCGGGCACGACGCCGAGTCGATGATCGGCACGCTCGAGCGGTTCGCGAAGTTCCCGGTCCCGCAGAGCGTCACGGTCGACATCCGCGACACCGTCTCGCGGTACGGGCGGCTCGTCATCCGGCGCGAGGAGCGCGAGGACGCCCCGGCGATCGCGAACTCCCCGAGCGAGGAGCTCGAGCGCCAGCCGCTCCTGCTCCTCACCGCCGAGGACCCGTCGGTCCTGGCCGAGGTCACCCGGTCGAAGCGCATCAAGCCCCTGCTCGGCGACCAGCGCTCCCCCTCGGAGATCGAGCTGCAGCCCTGGGCACGCGGGCAGGTCAAGCAGGAACTCGTCAAGCTCGGGTGGCCGGCGGAGGACCTCGCGGGCTACACACCGGGGCAGCCGCACCCGATCGACCTCGACACGGCGTCCTGGCACATGCGGCCGTACCAGGAGCAGGCCGTCGACACCTTCTTCGCGCAGGGCTCCGGCGTGGTCGTGCTGCCGTGTGGTGCCGGCAAGACGCTCGTCGGCGCCGGGGCGATGGCGACCGTGAAGGCGACGACGCTCATCCTCGTGACGAACACCGTGTCCGCCCGGCAGTGGCGTGACGAACTCCTGCGCCGGACGACCCTGTCCCCCGAGGACATCGGCGAGTACTCCGGTACCACGAAGGAAATCCGTCCCGTCACGATCGCGACGTACCAGATCCTGACCGCTCGGCGGAAGGGCGAGTACACGCACCTGTCGCTCCTCGACGCCCTCGACTGGGGCCTGATCGTCTACGACGAGGTCCACCTGCTCCCCGCGCCGGTGTTCAAGCTCACCGCCGACCTGCAGGCACGGCGGCGGCTCGGGCTCACGGCCACCCTGGTGCGCGAGGACGGCCGCGAGAGCGACGTGTTCTCGCTCATCGGGCCGAAGCGCTACGACGCCCCGTGGAAGGAGATCGAAGCGCAGGGCTACATCTCCCCGGCGGCCTGCTACGAGGTGCGGATCGACCTCCCCCACCAGGACCGCCTGGAGTACGCGGCGTCGGGTGACGACGAGCGCTACCGCATGGCGGCGACCTCGCCGGCGAAGACCCCGGTGGTGCGCGAGCTCATCGAGAAGCACCACGGCGAGCAGATCCTGGTGATCGGGCAGTACATCGACCAGCTCGACGACCTCGCCGCGTCACTCGACGCCGCCGAGATCACCGGGTCGACACCGGTCGACGAGCGAGAGCGGCTGTTCCAGGCGTTCCGCGAGGGCTCGATCGACGTGCTCGTGGTGTCGAAGGTCGCGAACTTCTCGGTGGACCTCCCCGACGCCACCGTGGCCATCCAGGTGTCCGGGTCGTTCGGCTCCCGACAGGAGGAAGCGCAGCGTCTCGGCCGGTTGCTCCGCCCGAACAAGGACGGCCTGCCGGCGTCGTTCTACACGCTCGTGACGCGGGACACGGTCGACCAGGACTTCGCGCAGAACCGGCAGCGCTTCCTCGCCGAGCAGGGGTACGCGTACACGATCCTCGACGCCGACCAGGTGCTGGCGGCCGCGTAGCCACCACACGACCCGCTCCCAGGAAACCTCTAGGGAACGGTCAGAGGATGGGACCATGACCGATGGCCCCAAGATCCTGATCGTCGACGACGAGCCGAACATCCGCGACCTCCTCACGACCTCGTTGCGCTTCGCCGGGTTCGCCGTCCGTGCGGTCGGCAACGGGGCCCAGGCGATCTCCGCCGTGCTCGAGGAGGAGCCCGACCTGATCATCCTCGACGTGATGCTCCCGGACATGAACGGCTTCGGCGTCACCAAGCGCCTCCGCTCGTCCGGGTACACGTCGCCGATCCTCTTCCTCACCGCGAAGGACGACACCGAGGACAAGATCACCGGGCTCACCGTCGGGGGCGACGACTACGTCACCAAGCCGTTCTCGCTCGACGAGATCGTCGCGCGCATCAAGGCGATCCTCCGTCGCACCATGAACGACGAAGAGGACGCGATCATCCGCGCCGGCGAGCTCACGATGGACCAGGACACGCACGAGGTCACGATCGGCGACGCGCAGATCGAGCTGTCCCCGACCGAGTTCAAGCTCCTGCGCTACCTGATGCTCAACCCGAACCGCGTGCTGTCGAAGGCGCAGATCCTCGACCACGTGTGGGAGTACGACTTCAACGGCGACGCGGGCATCGTCGAGTCGTACATCTCGTACCTCCGCCGCAAGCTCGACCAGTACTCGACCGAGCCGATCATCCAGACGAAGCGCGGGTTCGGCTACATGCTGAAGGCGTCCAAGGCGTCCTGACGCCGGGCACACGGCGACCGTCCGGTTTCACCGGGCGGTCGCCGCTTATCGTTGGGGCAGCATGCACACGCGAATGAGCCACTGGTGGGACGGGATCTCCCTCCGCACCAAGATCACCGGCATCACGGTGCTGCTCGTCGCGCTCGGGCTGCTCGTCGCCGGGCTCGGCACCATGACGGTGCTCTCGACGTACCTCATGCAGCAGCTCGACAACACGGTCAAGCAGACGTCCGAGCAGCTCGAGGGCCAGAACATCAGCGACGGCCAGCAGTACTGCACGCTGTCGATCGTCCTGTCGCCGAGCGCCTACGTCGCGGCCTACGACTCCCGCGGCGACAAGATCTGCCAGACCCGCGCCTCGAGCCGACCGGACATCCGCTCGCTCGACTTCTCCGCCGCGGCGCAGAGCTCGCAGCGGTTCTCGCTGTACGACAGCCAGCACGACCACGAGTGGCGCGCGCAGATCATCCCGGCGTCGCTGCAGAACCAGTCGAGCGGTACCTCGGAGACCGGGTACGTGCTCGTCGCCGTGTCGAGCGCCGACACCGACAAGACCATCGGCCGCTTCACGATCATCTTCCTGGGCTTCGGCATCTCGGTGATCCTGCTCGGCGCGATGCTGACCCGACTCCTCGTGACGGCCACGTTCGACCCGCTGCGCGACGTGGAGGACACGGCCGCCCGGTTCGCCGCCGGTGACTTCAACCAGCGACTCGAGGCCGACACACCGAACACCGAGGTCGGTCGCCTCAACCGCTCCCTCAACGCGATGCTCGAGCGGATCGACTCCGCGTTCGAGGACCGCGAGCGGACGATCGACCAGATGCGCCGCTTCGTCGGTGACGCCTCCCACGAGCTCCGCACGCCGCTGGTGTCGCTCCGCGGCTACGCCGAGCTCTACCGGATGGGGGCGCTCCGCAAGGAGGAGGACGTCGCCCAGGCGATGGACCGCATCGAGAAGGAAGCGCAGCGGATGGGCCTGCTCGTGCAGGACCTGCTCCAGCTCGCCCGCATCGACGAGTCGAAGCCGCTCGAGCTCGGCCCGGTCGACCTCGTCGCCATCGCGCGCGACTCGGCACTCGACACCATGGCGTCGAACCCCGACCGCGAGATCCAGGTCCTCGTCGAGGACGCCGTGACGGGCGTCAGCGTGCCGCAGGCCGTCCGCCCGGGTGCGTTCGGGCAGGTCGACACCGGCGAGACGCCCGTCTCCCCGCCGTCGGCGAACTCGACCGGGCCGATCGCGTTCTCGCGGCAGACGATCGCGCGCCTCCGAGCCCGCCGCAACCGGGCCATGGGCGTCGAGGGCGGCGTACCGACCGACGAGACCACGCCCCTGCCGACCGTCGTGCTGCCGGCCCGTCCGCCGATCGTCCTGGCCGAGGAGAACAAGATCCGCCAGGTCGTGACCAACCTGATGGGCAACGCCATGCGCTTCACCGCGCACGACGACCCGATCGAGATCGGCATCGGCGTGGACGACGACCTCGGCATGGCCCACATCGACGTCATCGACCACGGCGAGGGCATCCCGCCGCAGCTGCGCGAGAAGATCTTCCAGCGCTTCTGGCGGGCGGACACCTCGCGCGCGCGGGACACCGGCGGCTCGGGCCTCGGTCTCGCGATCGTGTCGGGCATCGTGCACGCGCACAACGGCTCCGTCGAGGTGTTCGACACCGAGGGCGGCGGCGCGACCTTCCGCGTCTGGCTCCCCCTGCTCCCCCGCGACTACACCCCCACCCCGAAGTCCCCGGCCGCCTGACGCGCCGGCCCCGGCCGTCGCCGCCCGGCGGCCCGCCGTCCGTCCCCGTTCTGGTCGCACGGCTTGCCGCTCAACTCCGGCCGACGCGGCATGTCGTGCGACTCGAACGGTCGCAGGCGGCAGGTCGTGCGACTCGAACGGTCGCAGGCGGCAGGTCGTGCGACCGGAGCACGGCGCGGACCTGTGGGAGCGAGCGACATCAGAGCTGCCGGACCGGCTCAGGAACGGGCGGCGAACGCTTGACGGAGTCGCTCGAACAGCACCGCAGGTCGAGCCGCGTCGGCAGCCGTCGCGTGCACCACGATCCACCCGTTGACAGCGAACCCGTTGCCTCGGCGCTGATCGTGTCGGAAGACGTCGCGCTCGCGGTCGCACGGCTTGCCGCTCAACTCCGGCCGACGCGGCATGTCGTGCGACCGGAGCACGGCGCGGACCTGTGGGAGCGAGCGACATCAGAGCTGCCGGACCGGCTCAGGAACGGGCGGCGAACGCTTGACGGAGTCGCTCGAACAGCACCGCAGGTCGAGCCGCGTCGGCAGCCGTCGCGTGCACCACGATCCACCCGTTGACAGCGAACCCGTTCCCTCGGCGTTGATCGTGTCGGAAGACGTCGCGCTCGCGGTGATGGTCGCCGTCGTACTCGAGCGCGATACGGAGCTGTGGCCAGCACATGTCCACCCGTCCGAGGAACGTACCGCGCTCATCGAACACCTCGTGGTTGAGCTCGGGCTCCGGGAAGCCTGCATCAACGACGTCGAGGCGGATCAGCGTCTCCATGGGTGACTCGCTCCCCGGACGCACGGCCTCGAGTGCAGCCCGCGCGAGAACGACCCCGTGCCCGCGGGGACGGAGCGCACGCGCGAGATCCTCGATCGTGGCGAGTCTCGCCCGTCCGACGAGGTGGTCGCCGAGGACGACGAGCGCTCGGAAGTCGAAGAGGGTCGCGCACTCGGCCCAGGCGCGGGCCGGCGTGCTGACCGGGAGGCCGTCCTGCTCGACGGTGTCGTCGTCGGCCACACGATGGGCCGTGACACCCGGACGCCGCATGAGGCTCCCTCCGCCGATGGTCGCCACGTGTACCCGCGACCCTTCGCGGTGTTCCCTCGGCACCGGCGCTCCCCACACCCTGACTGCGGTCGTGTGGCTGAACCGCTGGTCGGGGCGGAGCACCAGGGCGATGCAGTCGACCAGGCTCGCGTCGCGGTCACGAGGCACGCGGACGCCGTGGACGGGACGCCGGAGATCAGCGCGGCGCATGCGGCTCGTACCCTCGCCGTACCGACGAGCTCGTGCGACGGTGAAGGCCCGTTCCGCGAGGCCGTTGGGCAGTGCGCGCGGAGTGGTCATGCTCGTAGCCTGGAGGCGCACGGCACCACCCGAGCCAGAGGCGGGCGCACCTGTGGAGAACGACCGCAGCCGAGCCTCCCGTGCGGGAGAAGCACCTGCGTCCTGGTAGCACGGCATGCCGCGCGCGGTCGTTGCGGGCGCACGACCTGCCGTCGCAGCCGAACCTGAGCGGCAAGTCTTGCGACCGAAACCGAGCCAGGGCCGCGGCGCCCGCACGCGGAAGGGCCCCGCACGCGCTGCGTGCGGGGCCCTTCCGGCTACCGGGACTAGAAGTCCATGCCACCCGTGGGGTCGCCGGCCGGCATGGCCGGGTTCTTCTCCGGCTTGTCGGCGACGACGGCCTCGGTCGTGAGGAACAGACCGGCGATCGACGCGGCGTTCTGCAGCGCCGAGCGCGTGACCTTGGCCGGGTCGATGATGCCCGCGGCGACGAGGTCGACGTACTCGCCGGTCGCGGCGTTGAGGCCGTGACCCGACTCGAGCTCGCGGACCTTGGCGGCGACGACGCCCGGCTCGAGACCGGCGTTCAGCGCGATCTGCTTGAGCGGCGCGTCGATGGCGACGCGGACGATGTTCGCACCGGTCGCCTCGTCACCCTCGAGCGAGAGCGTGTCGAGCGCGACGGACGCCTGGATGAGCGCGACGCCACCACCGGCGACGATGCCCTCCTCGACGGCGGCCTTCGCGTTGCGGACGGCGTCCTCGATGCGGTGCTTGCGCTCCTTGAGCTCGACCTCGGTCGCGGCACCCGCCTTGATGACGGCCACGCCACCGGCGAGCTTCGCGAGGCGCTCCTGGAGCTTCTCGCGGTCGTAGTCGGAGTCGGTCGCCTCGATCTCGGAGCGGATCTGACGGACGCGGCCCGCGATCTGCTCGTCGTCGCCGGCACCCTCGATGATCGTGGTCTCGTCCTTGGTGATGATCACCTTGCGGGCCTTGCCCAGCAGGTCGAGGGTCGCGTTCTCGAGCTTGAGGCCGACCTCTTCCGAGATGACCTGGCCGCCGGTCAGGATCGCGATGTCCTGCAGCATGGCCTTGCGACGGTCGCCGAAGCCCGGGGCCTTGACGGCGACGGACTTGAAGATGCCACGGATCTTGTTCACGACGAGGGTCGCGAGGGCTTCGCCGTCGACGTCCTCGGCGATGATGAGGAGCTGCTTGCCCGCCTGGATCACCTTGTCGACGACCGGGAGCAGGTCCTTGATGTTGGAGATCTTCGAGTTGACGATGAGGATGTACGGGTCCTCGAAGACGGCCTCCTGGCGCTCCGGGTCCGTGACGAAGTACTGCGACAGGTAGCCCTTGTCGAAGCGCATGCCCTCGGTCAGCTCGAGCTCGGTGCCGAAGGTGTTCGACTCCTCGACGGTGACGACGCCCTCCTTGCCGACCTTGTCGATCGCCTCGGCGATGAGCTCGCCGATGGTGGGGTCGGCGGCCGAGATCGACGCGGTCGCGGCGATCTGGTCCTTGGTCTCGATGTCCTTCGCGTTGGCGAGGAGCTGGTCGGAGACGGCGGCGACGGCCTTCTCGATGCCGCGCTTGAGCGACACGGGGTCGGCACCGGCCGCGACGTTGCGGAGGCCCTCGCGGACGAGCGCCTGGGCGAGCACGGTCGCGGTGGTCGTACCGTCACCGGCGACGTCGTCGGTCTTCTTGGCGACCTCCTTGACGAGCTCCGCGCCGATCTTCTCGTACGGGTCGTCGAGCTCGATCTCCTTGGCGATGGAGACACCGTCGTTCGTGATCGTGGGGGCGCCCCACTTCTTCTCGAGGACGACGTTGCGGCCGCGCGGGCCGAGCGTCACCTTCACGGCGTCGGCCAGGGTGTTCAGGCCGCGCTCGAGGCCACGACGGGCCTCCTCGTCGAAAGCAATGATCTTAGCCATGTGAGTTTCTCGTCCCTCCCGGACGTCGTGCGTGGGGGTCGTGCTGGCACTCAGCGCAAGCGAGTGCCAACGCCGATTCTGGCACTCGCCGGGTGTGAGTGCAACACAGTCGGGAGGCGCGGCTCGACTTCCCAGGACACGTTGCGGCCGGGACCCGGCACGCTCAGGCCCGGGTGGTGGCTGCTCGGCGGGCGGAGCGCCGTGCACGACGAACGCGCCGCCCCCGAGGGGACGGCGCGTTCGTCGAGTGGTCCTGGGCTCAGGCGGGACGGACCGCCTCTGCCTGTGGGCCCTTCGACCCGGTGCCGACGTCGAACGTCACCGCCTGGCCCTCCTCGAGGACCTTGTACCCCGACATGTCGATCGCCGAGTAGTGCACGAACACGTCCTGGCCCCCTCCATCCACGGTGATGAAGCCGAAGCCCTTCTCGGCGTTGAACCACTTCACGGTTCCGTTGGCCATGATCTCTTGCTCCCTGGTGCTGCAGTTGCGGACGACGCCATCGCCGTCTGGCGATGACTCTCGTGCAACAACGGCGGCAAGGCAAGAGGTGTGACGTTCTTGCACGCCGATCGCGTCAGAAATCAACGTGCCCGAAACACCTCCGTCACACAGCGCGCGTCAGCCGCCGTAGTCGGCGCCGAGCACGACGCTGACGTCGGCGTTCGGGAACGCCGCCGACTGCTCCACCGTCGCGATGCCGAGCGCCTTCGCCACACCCTGTGCCACGGCCTGCTGCTCGGGCTGCTGGTAGTACACGACCGAGGTCGTCGTCCCCGTCGTCCCGGCGTCACCCGTCGAGGCGACCTGCCAGCCCGCTGTGGTCAGTGCGCTGCTGGCGCGGGCGGCCAGACCGGTCGTCGTCGTGCCGTTCAGCACGACGACGCTCGTCGAGCCCTGCGCCGAGGGCTCCGCAGCGCTCGGCTCCTCGGACGCGGGCGCCGACGGCGACTCCGAGGGCGTCTCCGACGGCGCGGCCGACGCCGAGGAGCTCGACGAGGGGCGCGGCGACGAGGTCGACCCCGGGAACGAGTAGCTACCGTTCAGCAGCGCGAGCACGAGGACACCGACGAGCACGAGCACACCGGTCGCGAGGGCGCCCCAGGCGAACGCGATCCACCCGCGTCCACGACGACGGGCACCGCGGTGCGCTCCGACCCGGGGGCCGTCGGTAACGTCGTCGAACCGGTCTCGCGGGAATCTCTCGGTCATCGTTCCTCTTCACGGGGATCGGGCGCGGGGGCGACGAACGCGCGCGCCGCTCGTGCTCGGGTGCGTGCGTGCCGGAGCCGCTGCAGCCGACCGACCAGCTGGGGGTCGAGCGCGAGCGCGGCGGGCAGGTCGATCACGCGGTTGAGCACCTGGTAGTAGCGCGCCGGCGACATGTCGAACTCGACCCGGATCTCCGCCTCCTTCGTGCGGTCGTGCCGCGCCCGGTCGTGCTCGAACGCGAGCACGCGCTGGTCGAGCTCGCTGAGCTCGTCGGTGGGGAGGGCGGTCACGGCACTTCCGGTCACGGTTCGGTCACGGGTCTCGCACATCGTAGGGGTGCCCGGCGGTCCGACCCTGGCACGCGGCTGGACTGTCGCGAAGCCCGGTTCAGGCTGCGGGCCGCCGGAACCACCGCACCCGGACGCCGAACGGGTCGCAGACCGCCGTCGCCACACCGTCGAGCGACACCGTGGCGAAGGCGTCCGGGTCCGCCGGGTCGACGTCGTCGGGCAGCGTCGCGGCCACCCCGCGCAGGATGCCCGTCCGTTCGACCGCGACCCAGTGCACGCCACGCTCCGCCAGCCGGTCGACCACGCGCTGGCGGTCGGCGCCCGGCACGTAGACGAGGGTCCCGGTGGTGAGCACCACGGGACGGACGCCGTCCGGCAACGCGTCCAGTGCACGGTCGAGGTCGCCGGGCAGCGTGCCACGGATCCGGACGGGAGGCACGGCGAGCGTCGCGCGCGCCGCCTCGCGCATCAGGGCGGTGCGGTCCGTCGCCTCGGGCGGGACGGCCTCGACCAGCCGGTCGAACGCACCGGGCTCGGCGAGGTCGATCGGGTTCGGGTCGAGGGCGACCCGCGCGCCGATCCGGATCGGGGTGCCGGCCGGCTCGGGGACCGCGCCGCTGGCGTCGACCGTCAGGTGCACCGACGGCTCGGCGACGGCGGTGTGCACCCGGACCGTGCCGTCCCCGGTCCGGTGGTCGAGCGTCACCCGGTCCGGGATCGAGCAGAGCCCGGCGGCGGCCCCGGCGTCGACGAGGCCGAGCGGCCGCGGGTCCGCCGCGGCGAGCGCCGCGAACAGCGGGACGACGGGACCGAGCCGCCGCGGGTCGTTGGCCTGCACAGTGGCGGCGGCGAGCGCCGTGACGAACGCGGCACGGGCCTCCCGGCCGAGCGCACGGAGCGCTCCGGGGTCCGACGGGTCGGCACCCAGCCGACGTGCGACGGCGAAGACCAGCTCCGGTTGCCGCTGCTGCTCGGGGACCGCGTCGAGGAGCGCGACCAGGTCGTCGTCGACCGAGCGTGCCCAGGCCGCGTACGACGGCGAGGCCGGAGCGATGCGCGCCGCGTAGGTGGCGTACCGCTCGCGCGTGCCGGTCACGGGCGGTGCATGCCGACGTGACGGATGCCGGCCTCGTCGTAGGGCACACCGAACCGGACGAAGCCGTGGCGTTCGTAGAGGCTCGCGACGTACTCCTGGGCGTGCAGGACGAACGGCTCGTGACCGTGCGCCTCGAGCACCCCCGCGACCAGCCGTCCGGCGATCCCCTGCCCCCGGTGGTCGGGGTGGGTGGCGACCCGGCCGATCACCCAGGCCGGCGGCTCGCTGGCAGCGGGGTGGTCCTCGTCCGGGGCGGGCCGGACGAGGCGGAGGTACCCGACCGGATCGTCGTCGGCTCCGAACCACCAGTGCTCGGTGTCGGGCTCGCGGTCACGGCCGTCGAAGTCGTCGGCGGTGACCCGCTGCTCGAGGGCGAAGACGCGGTTCCGCAGCCGCACGATGCCGTACAGTTCGTCCGTCGTCAGGCGGGTCCAGCGGGCGTGGCGGACGGAATGCTCGGACATCGTCGCGAGTTTACTGAAGGGGTCGGGCATCACCATCGAGCCCCGACCGGAAGCAGGAGGAAGCAATGGCGTACAACGTCGACAAGTCGGACGCCCAGTGGCGCGAGGAGCTCTCCCCGGACCAGTACGCCGTGCTCCGGCAGGCCGGGACCGAGCGCCCGTGGACGGGTGAGCTGCTCGACGAGGAGCGCGCCGGCACGTACACCTGTGCGGCGTGCGGCGCGGAGCTGTTCCAGAGCGGCACGAAGTTCGACTCCGGTTGCGGCTGGCCGTCGTTCTACGAGTCGGTCCGCCCCGAGGCGGTCCAGCTCATCGAGGACAAGTCCCTCGGCATGGTCCGCACCGAGGTCCGCTGCGCGAACTGCGGCTCGCACCTCGGGCACGTGTTCCCCGACGGCTTCGGCACCCCGACGGGTGACCGCTACTGCATGAACTCGCTGTCGCTGAACTTCTCCGAGCAGGGCGAATGAGACCCCGACGCGTCCGCCGGTAGGATGGGCGCGTCAGCCGGCATGGCGCAATTGGTAGCGCACCGTACTTGTAATACGGGGGTTGCGGGTTCGAGTCCCGCTGCCGGCCCCAGATCACGGCTCCTCGTGCGGCCCGAGGCGGAGCCGTCACCGCACGTCGAGCTCGCCGTCCGCGTCCCGTTCGATCTCGCCGTCCGGGATCCAGACGACGATGCGGTCCAGGCGCACCCGCTCGAACGACGACCGCTCGTCGCGCAGCAGGTCCGTGACCTCCTGCGGCAGCGGGAAGCGCTGGTCGCGGCCCACCACGATCGCCTCGAACGGTGCATCGTCGACGTCGCGCACGCCGCGCGCACCGACGTACTGGTCGTAGTCGCTGGGGGTGATCGCGCCGAAGAAGATGCGGCCGTCCCGGATGCCCTCGCTCCGCAGCAGCGGCAGGAGGCGCGCGACCCCCTCGGGGCGTGTCTGCCAGACCGCCCGCGCGGTCGGGATGCTGCCGACGAGTGCGACGACGACGAGGAGTGCGGCGAGCGCGCCGGTCAGCGGCCGGGGGCGGAGCACCGCGAGCCGACCGAGTCCGACCGCGGCGAGCAGGACGATCCAGGGCGTCCACGCGCTGTAGTAGGTCGGCAGCGCGATCTTCGCCGCCACCGTGTAGAACGCGACGAGCAGCAGGAGCGGTGCGGCGAGGAACACCACCAGCCGGTCCGGACGGACGACGACCGCGAGCAGCACCCCGGCGGCCAGGACGACGAGCACCGGCAGGCCGACGCCCTGCGCCAGGAACCACCAGTTCCCCCACCACGGTGCGAACTGGTGGGTCTGCCCGGCGATCACGGCGAGGTGGCCGTTCTCGTTCTGCCCCTCCTGGAAGGCCAGCATGTAGAGCACCGCCGACCGTATGCCCATCGGGGCGTACAGCGCGACGACCGTCACCGTGAAGACCACGGCCCAGACGACGCCGCCGACGACGAGCCGACGCCACTGCCGGAACAGCAGCGGGGCGAGCAGGAACACGGGCACCAGCACGAGCGTCGACGCCTTCGACGTCACCGAGGCGGCCATGAGCACCGCGGACAGCGGGAGCCACCACCACCGGCCGGTCCGTGTCCAGGTCCACACGGCGAAGAGCGCGGCCAGGGCGAAGAACACCATCACCGGGTCGAGGAGCGCGACACGGTCGAGCCGCGCACCGGATCCACCCCGGGGCGTCAGCGTCCAGAGCGCCGCGGCGGTCCACCCCGCCCAGAAGCCGACCTCGGCGCGGAGCCACACGAACATGACGGCGGCGCCGAGGACGACGAGGGCACTCACGAGGACCCGGGGCGCGGTGGCCCCTTCGCCCCCGACGAGCTGCGCGAGCCCGAACAGGTACTTCGCCGTCGGCGGGTGCTCGCGGTTCTGGTCGAACGCGCCGTGCACGTACGCGAAGCCGGCGCGGACGTAGGTGGACTCGTCGCCGCCGATGTTCTCGTCCGCGATCCGCCAGAAGCACTGGTAGGCGGCCGCCAGTGCGAGCAGGACGAGGGCGACGATCCGTACCGCTCGGCGGTCCTGGAGCACGAGGGCGTGGCGTCGACTGGGCACCGGACGATCCTACGGCGGGAGCCGCCGCCCTCCGGCGGGAGCACGGAGGGCCCGGACGATGGACGTCCCGGGCCCTCCGGCGCGCGGAACGCGGATCAGGAGGCGTTCCGAGCGCTCGACGCGGTAACCAGCCGGTCGTCCCTCGATGGTGTCACCGCACCCGGTGACGTGTCCACGGTTGCGGTCCGATCCACGCGAACCCGCACGGATGTGCAGGAACCGGCCGGTCGGACTGCGTCCCCGCTGTGTGCGCGCCGGGCGGATGCCCGACGCGCACGGCCGTGCTCCGCGTCCGACCGCGATCAGTGTCCGACCGCGGTCAGCGTCCGCCCGTGATGCGGCGCTCGCGCTGGGCGACGCCGGCGGTGCCGTAGGGGTAGTCGTCGACCCGCGGGGCACTCGCGTCCGTCAGGGCCTGCAGCTCGTCGTCGGTGAGCACGAGGTCGGCCGCGCCGAGGTTGTCCTCGAGCTGCGAGACCGTCCGGGCGCCGAGGACGACGCTCGTCACCGCGGGCCGCGCGAGCAGCCAGGCGAGGGCGACCTGCGACTTCGAGGCACCGTGCGCGTCGGCGACCGCGGAGACCGCGTCGAGCACCTTCCACGTGCGCTCGTCGCCGTTGCGGGCCTCCCACGCCTCCATGCCGCGCTGCGGGTTCTCGCCGAGACGTGTCGAGCCCGTCGGAGCCTCGTCGCGCTGGTACTTCCCGGAGAGCCAGCCGCCGGCCAGGGGCGACCACGGGAGCAGACCGATGCCGGCGTCCAGGCACGCGGGCACGACCTCGTGCTCGATGTCCCGCACGAGCAGGTTGTACTGCGGCTGCAGCGTCACCGGCGGTGCCCAGCCGTGGGCCTTCGCCTCGTACACGGCCTTCGTCACCTGGTAGCCGAGGTAGTTCGAGAACCCGTAGGTGCCGATCTTGCCGGCGGACACGGCGTCGTCGAGGAAGCGCAGGGTCTCCTCGATCGGCGTCAGGGCGTCCCACGCGTGCATCTGGTAGAGGTCGATGTGCTCCACACCGAGCCGCTCGAGCGAGGCGTCGAGCGCGACGCGCAGGTGACGGCGGGACAGGCCGAGGTCGTTCGGGCCGTCACCCTGGGGGAACCGGCCCTTCGTCGCGAGGACGACCTGCTGCGCCTCGGTCGGGTGGGCGGCGAGCCACCGGCCGATGATGCGCTCGGACTCGTTGCCGGAGTACACGTCCGCGGTGTCGACGAGCGTGCCGCCCGCTGCGACGAACGTGTCGAGGATCTGGTGGGAGGTGGGTTCGTCGGCCTCACTGCCGAACGTCATGGTGCCGAGGGTCAGCGTCGACACCGATGTCCCGCTGTTGCCGAGGAGTCTGTAGTCCATGGCCGGGACGCTACGCCCGGTCTCCTCCGCCAGCGGGGACCTGCCAGTACCCGTCAGGGGTGCCCACCGCCCCCTCAGCGTCCCTCGGACAGGAAGGCGATCGCACGCTCACGGAAGTCGCGCGACGTGGGGGCGTTGAAGTGGTTCCGACGCGGGATCTCGAAGAACGACGCGTCCGGCGCCGCCTCGGCCAACCGCACGGCGCTGTCCCGGATCCCGTCCTCGCTGCCCGCCGCCATCAGGATCGGCTGCGCGGGGGCGTTCTCCGGCGTCGGCTCGACGCTGTTCCGCATCCCCTCGACCATCGCGACGAGCGCGCGGAGGTCGTTCCCCTCGACGTTCGCCGCCATCTGCAGGTACCCGTTCGTCACCCGGTCCTCGACCGGGGTGCCGTCGGCGATGTACGCCTTCGCCTGGTCGACCGCCACGCGGCGCATCGGGTCGGCGTCCGGGATCCCGCCGAGGACGGCCCGCGAGATCCGGTCCGGGATCTGCTCGGCGGTGTGCCAGCCGACACGGGCGCCGAGCGAGTACCCGAGGAACGCGACGTCGTCGAGCAGGTAGGTGTCGACGACCGTGGTGACGTCGGCGACGAGCAGGTCCATCGAGTACGCGGACGGGTCGTGCGGCTTCGACGAACCACCGTGCCCGCGCTGGTCGAGCGCGACGACGCGGTACCCCGCTCGGACGAGGTCACGGGTCCACCCCGAGGCGTGCCAGTTCAGGACGGCGCCGGAGGCGAAGCCGTGCACGGCCACCACGACGGGGGCGTCCGGCTCGCCGAAGTCGTACGTCGCGAGCTTCAGGCCGTCCGGGGACATCACGGCACGGGGACGGGGCGCTTCGGGGACGAGTGACATGGCGCGACCAGGCTACCGGGGCATGGTGGTGGCCATGGACGGCTACGGCGGCGATCAGGTCCGGGCGGCGGAGCGGCCGCACCTCGAGGCGGGCGAACCCCTCATGCAGCGCGCGGCGGCGGGGCTGGCCCGCATCGTCGGCGAGCTGCTCGACGACCCGGCGGTCCGCCCGCAGGACGGCCCGGGGTCGGTCCTGCTGCTGGTGGGCAGCGGCGACAACGGCGGTGACGCCCTGTTCGCGGGCGCGCACCTGGCGTCGGACGGGAGGCACGTGACGGTGCTGCGCGTCGGCGCACGTGTCCACGAGGCGGGCCTGGCAGCGGCGCTGGACGCCGGGTCGCGCCTCGCCCCACCGGCACGGCCGGACCGCCGCTGGCGCGTCGCTCCGGAACCGGCGGCGTGGGCCCCGGACGGCCCGACGGACCCTGACGACGCCGGTGCGGCCGACGTCCTGCGGGCCGCCGCGACCCCGGACGCCGAGCGCCTGGCGGCGGTCGCCGCCGAGGCCGCCGCGGGAGCCGACCTCGTGCTCGACGGCATCCTCGGCATCGGTGCCGGCGGCGGCACCCCCTTGCGCTCCCCCGCTCGGCAGGTCGTCGACGCGATCCGCGAGCTCGCCCGCGACCAGCGCGCCCCCTTCGTCGTCGCCGTCGACGTGCCGAGCGGCATCGACGTCGACACCGGCGCGGTGGCCGACGACCACGTGCTCCACGCCGACGTCACCGTGACCTTCGGCGGGGTCAAGGCGGGCCTGCTCACCGGCCCCGGGGCGACGCTCGCCGGGCGGATCGAGCTCGTCGACGTCGGCATCGGAGCGGACCTGGCGACGATGGAGCCGCTCGTCCGCACCTGACGCCGGTCCGCGCCCGACACCGACCCGGCGTCGGCGGGAACGGGATCAGGCCGCGCCGGCGTCCACCCCGTCGACGACATCGGGACGCGCCTCGAGCCACGTGTCGACGAAGTGCCGGTAGTTGGCGGCGATCACCTGCTCGGCCGCCTCGTGGTCGAGCCCCTGCTGCACGACGTCGTCGAGCGCGTCCTCCCAGTTGCTCCGCCCGATGGCGAAGCCGACGAAGCCGTCGACGGGCGCTGCGACGCGCAGCCACCGGTCGAGCTGGTCCTCGGGGGCGTCGCGGCCCAGCACGATGCACTGCACGTGGTCCCGACCTCCGGCGCGCACGGCGGCGACGACGCGCTCGGCGTCCTCGGTGCGGTCGAGGCCCTCGAGCTTCCACACGTCCGGCTCGACCCCGTGCTCCTGCAGGTACCCGATGGTCTCGACGACGAGTCCCGGGCGGACGTCGCGGTCGTAGTCGTCCGCCTGCGCCTGCTGGTCGTCGGTGCCCGGGACGAGGAGCTCGACCAGGAACGCGCGGTCGGCGTCGTGCAGGGCGCGGGAGACCTCGGCGAGCCGCTCGGCCTGCGCCTGCCGGTCACCGGCGTCGAACGCGGGGTTGTCGCGGACCAGGACCTTCACGAAGTCGGGGTCGAACGAGTCCACGTGCGCGAGCCAGTCGTCGCCGTATTCGAGCTCGAACCAGTCGCGGCCGGACCGCTCGATCGGCATCGCGAGCTGCAGCCCGGCCTCGCGGACGAGCCGGGCGACGTCGTCGCCGTAGCGCTCGTCGACGAGCACGCCGGTGCGTGCACGGGAGGCCCCTGCGGCGAGCGCGGTGAGCACACCGCGGTACACGAGCTGCTTGCCGGCACGGACGCGCTGGGCGTCGGCCTCGTCCGCGGGCTCGCCGGACTCGTCGCCGTAGGTGTGCTCCAGGAGCGAGGACCGCTGGTCCATCGCGAGGAGGAAGAGGGGGTGCTGTTCATCGAGGTCGGCCATGCCGCCATGCTGCTCGCACCCCCTCCGGCCACGCTCAGTGGGCGCGGTACAGTTCCGGCTCCGGCAGTCCGTGGGCGGCACGGATGCTGCGCGAGATGCCCTCGATCGCCACGAGCGCGTCGACCACGGCCTCGGCGGTCACGGGGAACGGCATGTTGTGGATCGTCTCGCTCTCCACGGTGGCGGCCTCGGCGACGGCCCGGAGCACGTCCCGGTCGTCGACGGTCAGCCCGATCTCGGTCAGGGTGTTCGGCAGTCCGACCCTCGTCGTGAAGACGACGAAGTCCTCGATCTCGTCGGCGGGCGCCCCCTCGAGCACGAGCTGCGCGATCGTCCCGACGTTGACCTTCTGCCCGTGCGCGAGGCCGTGCGCCTGCGGGGCCGCGGTCAGGCCGTTGTGGATCGCGTGCGCCGCGGCGAGGCCACCGGACTCGAAGCCGAGCCCGGAGAGCAGGGTGTTCGCCTCTACGACCTTCTCGAGCGCGGGCGTGACGACCTTCGCCTTCACGGACTCGATCGCCTGGAGCGCGTTGTCGTGCAGGAGCTCCCACGACAGCTCCGCGAGCGCGACACCGGTCTCGGTCTGCAGCCCGCCGGCCATGGTGTCGGCGTTCGCGCGCTTCGCGGCACGGGCCTCGACCCAGGTCGCGAGGGCGTCGCCGATGCCCGCGACGAGGAACTGCACGGGGGCGTTCGCGACGAGCTTCGTGTCGATGAGCACGAGGTCCGGGTTGTGCGGGAAGAAGCGGTACTCGACGAACTCCCCCTCCTCCGAGTAGACGACCGCGAGCGCGGAGGTCGGGGCGTCGGTGCTGGCGGCGGTCGGCACGCTCGCCCAGCGGATCCCGGCGAGGTGCCCGGAGGCCTTCGCGGCGTCGATCGCGGACCCGCCGCCGAGGCCGACGACCACGTCGGAGTCCGTCTCGCGGATCTTCGCGGTGAGGTCGTCGATCGCCTGCGGGGTGGCGAAGCGTCCGAAGCCGACCCGCTCGACCGGCAGCCCGGCGGCGTCGAAGCTCGTGCGGACGGCGTCCTCGACGATGCCCCACACCACGTCGTCGGCGACGAGCAGCGGACGCTTCCCGATCGGCGCGACGAACTCCCCGACGCGGGTGATCGCGTCCTTGCCCTGCACGTAGCGGGCGGGGCTCATGACGGTGCTGATCGGAGTGGCCATGGTGCTGCTTCCTTCCGGGTGGATCGTGCTGTTGTACGACAGGTGTCGGCGGTGCCGACGCACCGGACGCTACGCGGGCCGGCTGCGGGTACGGTCGGCGGCATGACGTTCAACGAGGACTCGCAGCTCAGCGGCGGGAAGGTGAAGCGCCGCGGGCGGACGGCGGCGATCGGTGGTGGCGGCGTCGGTGTCGCGGCGATCGTGGTGTTCCTCATCGCGCAGTTCACCGGGGTCGACCTGAGCGGCATCGTCGGCGACGGTAGTGGCACCACCCAGATCCAGCAGCAGGACGAGACGGTGCAGCCCGCCGAGGAGTGCCGCACCGGCCGCGACGCGAACCAGCGGGTCGAGTGCCGCATGGAGGGCGCGGCCGAGTCGCTCGACGCCTACTGGACGAGCGAGGCCGCCGACCTCGGGATCTCGTACACGACGCCGGGCTTCGTGCTCTTCGACGGGTCGACGGACACCGGTTGCGGCCAGGCCTCGGCGGCGACCGGCCCGTTCTACTGCCCGCCGGACCGCTCGATATTCCTCGACACGGCGTTCTACGACGACCTGCAGTCCCGGTACGGCTCGTCCGGCGGTCCGCTCGCCCAGATGTACGTCGTCGCGCACGAGTGGGGCCACCACGTGCAGCAGCTCGAGGGCACCTTCGCCGACACCGACCGCTCCGGCACCGGCGCGTCCTCGGGGAGTGTCCGCGTCGAACTGCAGGCGGACTGCTACGCGGGCTCCTGGGTGGGCTCGGCCGCGACCACCCGCGACGCGAACGGCGAGACGTTCTTCGAACCCGTCACCCGGGCGCAGATCGCCGACGCGCTGTCCGCCGCGAGCGCCGTCGGCGACGACAGCATCCAGGAACGGGCCACGGGTCGCGTCGACCCCGACTCGTTCACGCACGGGTCCAGCGCCCAGCGCCAGGCGTGGTTCACGCGGGGCTACGAGCGCGGGGCCACCGCCTGCGACACGTTCAGCGTGCCGGGCTCCCAGCTCTGATCCGCGGGCCGCGGACGCACGCTCGGGTCACGAGCCGCCCCCGGACGCACGGGAGGCTCCCCACCGATCCGGTGGGGAGCCTCCCGTCCGTCGGTCTGCCGACCGGTCGCGACGTCAGCCGGCGGACGCGCTCGCGGAGGGGGTCGGGGTCGCGGTGGGCGACGGCGTCGCGTCCGACGCCCCGGCCGCCGACACCACGAAGGTGCGGAAGTCGTCGTTGGTGATCGGCGCGGTGAGCTCGTACTGCTTGCCGTTCACGAGCACCAGGGGCGGCCCGGGGAACTCGTCGAGCGACGAACCGGGGATGTCGCCGCCGGTCACGTCGGCCGTGCGCTCGTCGACCCACTTGGCGTAGGTCTGGTCCTGGATGCAGTCGCGGATCGCAGCCGCGTCCTGCACGCCGTCGACCCCGGTGACGAGCCGCTCGAGCTGCGCGTCGGTGAGGCCGGAGGTGCCCTGGTCGGGCTGCCGCGCGAAGAGCGCCTGGTTCACGGCGTAGAACTGGTCGGGCGACCGGTCCGCGACGCAGGCCGCGGCGTTCGCGGCGCGCAGCGAGTACTTCGTGCCCTGCGACCGGTTCGTCAGCACGGCGACCGGGTGGATGTCGACCGTCGCGGCGCCGGAGTCGACCAGGCTCGCGATGTACTCGCTGTTGGCGTCCTCGAACTGCGCGCAGGTGTCGCAGAGGTAGTCGACGTACATGGTGATCCGCACCGGGTCGGACGCGTCGGTCGCGTCGGGCGTCGGGGACGACGAGGACGCCCCGACCGGGCGCAGGCCCTCGCCGATGGTGATGCCGCCCTGCGACATCGTGGACGGTCCGGGGCCGGCGGGCTTCACCGAGTCGACCAGCACCAGCGTGACGACCGCCACCGCGGCGAGGAGCACGACCCCGAGCCCGATCTGCAGTCCCAGGCGTGTGCCGCGCTGCCGGCGCTTCTGCTGGGTCCGTGCTCGCTGGGCCCGCTGCCGTGCGGCCTCTCGTCGTTCGTTGCGCGCGGCGCGTGCGTCACCCTCGGGGCGGTTGGTCATGCGTCGTTGGTCCTCACGTTGCTCCTGACGTCCGCACGGCCTCGCCTTCCCCCGTACGCCGGACGGACCCGCCGATCGTAGTGGTCCTTCCTGGGACCAGCCAACCAGGTCGGACCGGACACTGGCGCTGGCGGGGGAACTCGTGTTGTATGAGCACCGATGGTCGACGACGACCATCCGGGGCCCCCACGGGCAACCGCTTCACAACGGATCGTCCGGCACGTACCTGCCGGTGAAGGAAGGATCGAACGCTCATGGCGTCCGTCACCTACGACAAGGCAACCCGTCTCTACCCCGGAGGCACCCGCCCCGCGGTCGACTCCCTCGACCTGGACGTCGCCGACGGCGAGTTCCTCGTCCTCGTCGGCCCCTCGGGCTGCGGCAAGTCCACCTCCCTGCGCATGCTCGCCGGCCTCGAAGAGGTCAACTCCGGCGCCATCCGCATCGGCGAGCGCGACGTCACCGACGTCCCGCCGAAGGACCGCGACATCGCGATGGTGTTCCAGAACTACGCGCTGTACCCGCACATGACCGTCGCCGAGAACATGGGCTTCGCGCTCAAGATCGCCGGTGTCGGGAAGGAGGAGCGCGCCACCCGCGTGCAGGAGGCCGCGAAGCTCCTCGACCTCGAGCAGTACCTCGGCCGCAAGCCGAAGGCGCTCTCGGGTGGTCAGCGTCAGCGCGTCGCGATGGGCCGCGCGATCGTCCGTCAGCCGCAGGTGTTCCTCATGGACGAGCCGCTGTCGAACCTCGACGCCAAGCTCCGCGTGCAGACCCGCACCCAGATCGCGTCGCTGCAGCGTCGCCTCGGCGTCACCACGGTCTACGTCACGCACGACCAGACCGAGGCCCTGACCATGGGCGACCGCATCGCGGTGCTCAAGGACGGCATCCTGCAGCAGGTCGGCTCCCCGCGCGACCTGTACGAGAAGCCGAACAACGTGTTCGTCGCGGGCTTCATCGGTTCGCCGGCCATGAACCTGCTGCCGGCCGACGTCATCGAGGGCGGCATCAAGTTCGGCACGCTGAACCACCCGCTCGACCGCGACACCCTGTCGAACGCGCGCTCCGGCAACATCACCGTCGGCATCCGCCCCGAGGACGTCGTCGTGTCGACCTCGGGCGAGGGCCTGCCGGTGACGGTCGACGTCGTCGAGGAGCTCGGCGCTGACGGCTACCTCTACGGCCACGCCGACGTGAACGGCCAGCGCACGGACATCGTCGCCCGCGTCGACGGGCGTTCGCACCCGTCGATCGGCGACACGATCGTCATCACGCCGAAGCAGGGCCACGTGCACGCCTTCGACACCGAGTCGGGCGAGCGCCTCGACGACAAGGCAGTCGTCAGCGCGTAGTCTGCGCAGTTCCCCCGGGAGCCCGCGCCCGCCTCACCAGGGCGGGCGCGGGCTCCCGCTGTTCCACCCACCGGACGCCGTGCGCGTGGTGCCGCCGCCACGAGCCCGACGTCCGGTACCGCGCCCTCCAGGAGCCAACCGTGCCCGACTCCCTCGCCATCACCGCCGCCACCGTCGACCCCGGCCTGCTCGACCTGCCGTGGGACCTGCCGCTCGAGGACTGGCCCGACGACGTCATCGTCGCCCTGCCGAAGGGCATCTCGCGGCACCTCGTGCGCTTCGTGCACCTGAGCGGGTACGTCGCGGCCGTCAAGGAGACCGGGGAGGAGGTCGCGCGGGCCGAGTACGAGATGCTCCGCACGCTGCAGCGCATGGACGTGCCGTGCGTCGACCCGGTCGCGGTGATCACGAACCGAGCCGACACCGACGGCGAGCCGCTGCACCCGGTGCTCGTGACCCGACACCTGCGCTTCTCGCTGCCGTACCGCGCGCTGTACTCGCAGACCCTGCGACCGGAGACCGCCACGCGCCTCGTCGACGCCCTCGCGCTGCTGCTCGTGCGCCTGCACGTCATCGGCTTCTACTGGGGCGACGTCTCACTGTCGAACACCCTGTTCCGCCGCGACGCTGGTGCCTTCGCCGCGTACCTCGTGGACGCCGAGACCGGGAAGCTCTACCCGGGCGGCCTCTCCAACGGACAGCGCGAGAACGACCTCGAGGTGGCCCGGGTCAACATCGCCGGTGAGCTCCTCGACCTCGAGGCCGGCGGGCGCCTCGACGAGAACGCCGACCCCGTGGACGTGTCGAACCGGATCGTCGCGCAGTACCGGACGCTCTGGAAGGAGCTGACCGGCACCGAGCAGTTCGACGTCAAGGAGCGCTGGCGCATCAACGACCGGGTCGAGCGCCTGAACGCCCTCGGGTTCGACATCGAGGAGCTCTCGATCCACACCACCGAGGGCGGCTCGCAGGTGCGGATCCAGCCGAAGGTCGTCGACGCCGGACACCACCAGAGGCGTCTGCTCCGGCTGACCGGGCTCGACGCCGGCGAGAACCAGGCGCGGCGGCTGCTCAACGACCTCGACGCCTACCGGGCGCGGAACGGGCGGGACCAGCTCGACGAGGAGATGGTGGCGCACGAGTGGGTGTCCCGGGTGTTCGAGCCGGTGATCCGCTCGATCCCGCGTGACCTGCGCGGACGTCTGGAGCCCGCCGAGGTCTTCCACGAGCTGCTCGAGCACCGCTGGTTCATGTCCCAGGAGGAAGAGCGTTCGGTCTCCCTGCCCGAGGCCACGACGGCGTACATCAACGACGTGCTGCGGCACCGCCGCGACGAGCGGCTGCTCATCAACCCGCCGACGTCGTCCATGACGCTGCCGATCCCCGTCGTCGAGGACGACACGGCAGACGAGGACGACGTCGAGGACTGGCGCGCGACGGTGTAGCCGGGCCTCCAGGTGGTCGGGTGGCTGCGTGCTGCGCCACCGCGCAGCGCGCGCCTACTCGGCGCGACGGCGCCGAGCGACCTCCCACAGGGTGACGCTCGCGGCGATGCCCGCGTTGAGCGACTCGGTGGCGCTGGAGATCGGGATCGAGACGATCGCGTCGCAGGTCTCGGTGACCAGGCGGGACAGCCCCTTGCCCTCGGACCCGACGACGATCACGATCGGCCGGTCGGCGAGCTCGAGAGCGTCGAGCTCGACGTCCCCGTCGCCGTCGAGACCGAGCACGAAGAGCCCCATCGACTTCAGCGACTTGAGCGTCTGCGTCAGGTTCGGTGCCATCGCGACGGGTGTGCGCGCAGCGGCACCGGCACTCGTCTTCCACGCCGACGCCGTGACGCCGACCGAGCGGCGCTGCGGCACGATGACGCCGTGGCCACCGAAGGCCGCGGTCGAGCGGATGATCGCGCCGAGGTTCCGCGGGTCGGTGATGCCGTCGAGGGCGACCATGAGCGGGACCTGGTCGCGGGAGAACGCGCGCTCGGCGAGGTCCTCGGCGACGGCGTACTCGTACGCCGGGACCTTCAGCGCGACACCCTGGTGCACGCTGTCGTGGCCCGTGATGCGGTCGAGCTCCGGCCGCATGATCTCCATGATCGGGACGCCGCGGTGGTTGGCGAGCGCCAGGATCTCCTTGACGCGGTCGTCGACCTCGATGCGGGCGGCGATGTACAGCGTCGTCGACGGGGTCTTCGTGCGCAGGGCCTCGAGCACGGAGTTGCGCCCGGTCACGAGCTCGGAGTCGTCGCTCTTGCGCTGCGGCGGCCGACCGGTGCGCTGCTGCGGCGAGCTCGACGCACCGTGACGGCCGCGGGCAGCGTCGAGCCGGTCCTTCGCCGCCTTGCGCTTGCCGGCGGGGTGGTACGGCCGGTCCTCGGCCTTCGGCGTGGGCTTGCGCCCCTCGAGCGCCTGCGCGCCCTGGCCGCCGGAGCCGACCTGCTTGTTGCCCTTGCGGCCGGAGCGGACGGCGCCGGGCCGACCCTTCTTGCTCCCCGAGACGTTCTTCATTG
This sequence comes from Curtobacterium sp. ODYSSEY 48 V2, assembly GCF_023712625.1. NCBI lineage: Bacteria > Bacillati > Actinomycetota > Actinomycetes > Micrococcales > Microbacteriaceae > Curtobacterium > Curtobacterium sp. ODYSSEY 48 V2. The sequence goes on along the minus strand of NZ_JAMAXX010000006.1, from coordinate 295,602 downwards.
CTCTCTCCTGTCCGGCACGGCCGTTGTCAGGCGATGCTCCAGCGTGTTCCTGCTGCGGTGTCCTCGATGATGATCCCCGCGGCTGCGAGGTCGTCCCGCACCCGGTCCGCCGTGGCGAAGTCGCGTGCCGCACGGGCGTCGGCGCGCTCCTGCACGAGGCGGTCGACGAGCGCGGCGAGCGGTGCGGCCGAGACGTCCTGCGCACCACCGGACCAGTGGGCCGCTCGCGGGTCGATGCCGAGGACCTCGACCATGGCGGCCACCTGATGGTACGCGACCCCGAGCGCTTCCACATCGTCGGCGTCGAGCGCGGCGTTCCCGGAACGGACCGTCTCGTGCAGCACGGCCAGCGCCTGCGGCACCGCGAGGTCGTCGTCCATCGCTGCCGCGAACGCGTCGGGCACGGCCGGGGCGTCGCGGAGCGGGACCCCCTCGAGCCGGGGTTCCGCGCGGGCCAGGAACCCCTCGATCCGGTCGTAGGCGGCCTCGGCCTCGGCCAGCGAGCCGTCGTGGTGGTCGATCGAGGACCGGTAGTGCGCCGCGCCGAGGAAGTACCGGACCACGGCCGGACGGGCGGACGCGAGGAAGTCGGCGGCGAAGATCGAGTTCCCGAGGGACTTCGACATCTTCTGCCCCTCGACCGTCACCAGGCCGTTGTGCAGCCAGTACGACGCGAACGGGTCGCCGGCCGCGGTCGACTGCGCGAGCTCGTTCTCGTGGTGCGGGAAGCGCAGGTCGAGGCCGCCGCCGTGGATGTCGAACGCCGGGCCGAGGTAGCGCCGCGACATCGCCGAGCACTCGATGTGCCAGCCCGGGCGGCCCGGCCCCCACGGGGAGTCCCAGGTCGCCGTCGTCGGCTCGCCCGGCTTGGCGCCCTTCCACAGCGCGAAGTCCCGCGGGTCGCGCTTGCCGCGGGGGTCGGCGTCGGGGGCCTCGACCATGTCCTCGCGCCGCTGGCGCGTCAGGGCGCCGTAGGACTCCCAGCTGCCGGTGTCGAAGTACACGTCGCCCGTGCCGTCGGCGGCGGCGTACGCGTGCCCGCGCTCGATCAGCCGCTCGATGATCTCGTGCATCTGCGGCACACTCGCGGTCGCCCGCGGCTCGTACGTCGGGGCGAGGATCCCGAGGGCGTCGTACGCGGCGGTGAACTCCCGCTCGACGCGGTACGCCCGGGCGAACCACTGCTCGTCGGTGCCCGCGGCCAGGTCGAGCACCTTGTCGTCGATGTCGGTGACGTTCCGCACGAGGGTCACCCGGTACCCGCGGTACGTCAGCCACCGGCGCCACACGTCGTAGACCAGTGCCGAGCGCAGGTGCCCGATGTGCGGCGACGACTGCACCGTCGGCCCGCACACGTACATGCTCACCTGTCCGTCGACCAGCGGGACGAGGTCGACGACGGCTGCGGCGCGGGAGTCGTACAGGCGAACGGTCACGCCCCAAGCCTAGGACGTCGGACGCGCCGGGTGACGGAGGAGGTCGGGAGCGGTCAGCGCGGCCGGACGACGGCGGTCGCGATCGCCGCGAGCCCCTCACCGCGCCCGGTCAGGCCGAGGCCGTCCGTCGTCGTGCCGGAGACCGCGACGGGAGCACCGACGACCGCGGCCAGGGCGGACTGCATCTCGTCGCGTCGGGCACCGATGCGGGGACGGTTCCCGATCACCTGGACCGTGACCGAGGTCGGCGCGAGACCGGCCGAGCGCAGGAGCTCGACGGCCCCGCGGACGAAGACGTCACCGGTGGCCCCGGCGTAGCGCGGGTCGGAGGTGCCGAAGCGCCCGCCGATGTCACCGAGGCCGCCCGCCGACAGCAGTGCGTCGCAGACCGCGTGGGCGACCGCGTCGCCGTCGCTGTGCCCGGAGAGCCCCGGTTCGCCGGGGAAGTCGAGCAGCCCGACCCGGCACGGCGACGCGGCGTCGAAGGCGTGCACGTCGACCCCGAGGCCCACGCGGACGTCGGGCGCCGCGGCTGCCGCACCGGTGCGGGAGGCCACGAGCGCCTCGGCCCGTGCCAGGTCCCACCGCGTGGTGATCTTGAACGCGTCGGCGTCACCCGGCACCGTGCGGACCGTTCCCCCGGCCGCCCGGAACACACCCGCGTCGTCGGTCTCGGAGCGCTCGGCGCCCGCGTAGGCGGCCCGGAGTGCGGCGAGCGGGAAGACCTGCGGCGTCTGCACCCCGACGAGCGCCGACCGGTCGACGGTCTCGACCACGACGTCCGCGTCGACACGCTTGACGGTGTCCGTGACGGGCAGGGCCGGGACGACGCCGTCACCGGTCGCGCGTGCACGGTCGAACACGGCGTCGAACTGCGCCGCCGGCGTCAGGCAGCGGGCGGCGTCGTGGACACCGACCCACTCGATGCCGTGCGGCAGGGCGTCGAGGCCCGCCTGGACCGAGGCGTGGCGGTCAGCACCGCCCGCGACGACCACGGTGAGGTCGACCGCGTGTCCGGCGGTCGCCGCGACCAGGGCGCGGCACTCGTCGAGCCGGGCTGCGGGTGCCACGACCACGAGGACGGTCGGCTCGGCCAGGGTGAGCACGGTGCGCAGGGCGCGGGTGAGCATCGGCTCGCCCGCGACCGGGACGAACGCCTTCGCGTCCCCGATGCCCAACCGCGTGCCGGACCCGGCTGCGACGACGACGACCGCCCTGCTCACCCGATCGGGGAGCAGGGCGGTCGTCGTCGTGTCGTCCAGCGGCGGTCCGCGCTACGAGGCGAGGACCTCGTCGAGGACGGTCGATGCCTTGTCCTCGTCGGTCTTCTCGGCCAGGGCGAGCTCGGAGATCAGGATCTGCCGGGCCTTGGCCAGCATCCGCTTCTCACCCGCGGAGAGCCCGCGGTCCTGGTCGCGGCGCCAGAGGTCGCGCACGACCTCGGAGACCTTGATGACGTCACCGGACGCCAGCTTCTCCAGGTTCGCCTTGTACCGGCGCGACCAGTTCGTGGGCTCTTCCGTGAAGGGCGCCCGCAGGACCTCGAAGACCTTGTCGAGGCCTTCCTTGCCGATGACGTCACGGACGCCGACCAGGTCGACGTTGTCCGCCGGCACCTCGATCGTCAGGTCACCCTGCGTGACACGCAGCTTCAGGTAGACCTTTTCCTCGCCCTTGATGACGCGCGTCTTGACTTCAGAGATGGTTGCCGCCCCGTGGTGGGGGTAGACGACGGTCTCGCCGACCTCGAATTGCATGTATCAGGCTCCGTTCCCAGGACCCCCAGTTTACCACAAGGACCTTTCGGGTAAGGGGCCTGGGCGGCCCGCACCCCCGACGATCGGTAGGATGGGCGCGGACCGCCTGGTCCACATCGTGATCTTCCGGAGGAATCTCTTGCGAGCTCGGGTACTCGTGTCCGTCGCCGTTGCGGCATCCATCGCGCTCGGCGCCACCGGCTGCGAGTTCATGTCGCCCGCGCACACCAAGGAGATCAAGCAGATCACCGACGGCGTGAACGTCAGCACCGGCTCGATCGACATCCGGAACGCGCTGCTCATCTCCGACGGCGGCGAGGACGCGCGCTTCGTCGGGAGCTTCATCAACACGGGGTCGAAGGACGTCACCATGAGCGTCGAGGTCGGCGGCGTGACCCAGACGGTCGAGATCCCGGCGAACTCGCACGTCGATCCCGCCGTCCCGGCCGGCCCCTCGAGCGAGGCCGAGTCCAGCGTCCAGTCCGGCGCCGAGACGCAGGGCACGCGCTCCGCCGGCCAGCCGGAGCTCGTCTTCTCGGGCGCCGACGCCGTCCCCGGCTCGCTCGTCAAGACGTACTTCTCGTACTCGGGCGCCGAGGGTGTCTCGGCCAACGTCCCGGTGCTCACCAGCGCCCTCGAGGAGTACCAGACCCTCGCCCCGACGACGTCCCCGTCGGCCACCCCGTCGAGCACGGAGACCTCGCCGTCGGAGAGCGGCTCCGAGCCCACCGGCGACGCCACGGCTCCGGGCACCCAGTCGGGCGACTCGCAGACCGACTCGTCCGAGGGCGACAGCGGCACGAACTGACCGCCGCGCGCCGGACGGGCGCGACGACCTGACGCAACGCACCGGAGGCCCGGTGCCGGTTCCGAGAACCGGCACCGGGCCTCCCGTGCGTCGCCGGTCAGCCCTCGATCCGGTACCCCAGACCGCGCACCGTCACCAGGACCTCCGGGGCGCTCGGCACGCGCTCGATCTTCGACCGGATGCGCTTGATGTGCACGTCGAGCGTCTTCGTGTCCCCGAAGTAGTCCGACCCCCACACGCGGTCGATGAGCTGCCCGCGGGTGAGCACGCGTCCGGCGTTCCGGAGCAGGAGTTCGAGCAGCTCGAACTCCTTGAGGGGCATCGGCGTCTCCGCCCCGTCGACCGTCACGGTGTGCCGCTCGACGTCCATCCGGATCCCGCCGACCTGCAGGATGCCGCTGTCGCCCGGGTCGTCCTCGGTGCGCCGACGCAGCACCGCCCGGAGCCGGGCCAGGAGCTCCCGGGTCGAGTAGGGCTTCGTCACGTAGTCGTCGGCGCCGAGCTCGAGCCCGACGACGATGTCCACCTCGGAGTCCTTCGCGGTGAGCATGATGATCGGCACGTTCGAGCGCGTCCGGACCTGCCGGCAGACCTCGGTGCCGCTCAGTCCGGGCAGCATGAGGTCGAGCAGGATCAGGTCGGGGTTCTCGGTGTCGAACTTCGACAGCGCGGTCACGCCGTCCGCGGCGACGGCGGTCTCGTACCCCTCGCGCTGCAGGAGGAACTCCAGGGGCTCGCTCAGGGCCGGCTCGTCGTCGACGATGAGGATCTTGGTCACGATGACTGCTCTTCCAGTTGCTCTTCGAGTGCGGTGGTGAGTTCGGGATCCGCCTCGGGCAGGCGGATCGTGAAGGTCGAGCCCTTGCCGGGCTGCGACCAGACGCGGACGTCGCCGCCGTGGTTGCCGACGACGTGCTTGACGATGGCGAGCCCGAGACCGGTGCCGCCGGTGGCCCGCGACCGTGCGGGGTCGACGCGGTAGAAGCGCTCGAACACGCGGTCGAGGTCGGCCTCCGGGATGCCGACGCCCTGGTCGGTCACCGCGATCTCGACGAAGCCCTTGGTCGAGCGGACGCCGACGCCCACACGGGTGTGGTCCGGGGAGTACTTGACCGCGTTGGCGATGAGGTTCGACACCGCGACCTGCAGCAGCCCCGGGTCGCCCATGACCCGCAGCTTCGACCGCTTGGCCCGCACGATCTCGATCTCCCGGGCGCGGGCGACGACCTCGTTCGCGTCGACCGCCGCCTGCACGATCTTGTCGACCGACGTCTCCTCGCTGTTCTCGAGGGTGTCGACCGACTGCAGCCGCGACAGCTCGATGATGTCCTTCGTCAGGGCCCCGAGCCGCTCGGACTCGGTGATGAGCTGCCCGGCGAACCGCTTCACGTGGTCCGGGTCGTCGGCGGCGACGACGAGGGTCTCGGCGAGCAGGCCGATCGCCCCGATGGGGGTCTTCAGCTCGTGCGAGATGTTCGCCACGAAGTCGCGTCGGACCTCGTCGATGCGGCGGCTCTCGGTCAGGTCGTCGGCCGTGACGAGCACGTAGCGGTTGCCGAGCTGCGCCGCCCGGAAGCTCAGGTAGCCGACCAGTTCCCCGCTGCGCCCGCGGGGCAGCTCGAGGTCCTCCGACCCCATCTCCCCGCTCCTGCGCACCTGGTCCACCAGGGCGACGAGCTCGGCGTGCACGAGCTTCCGCCGCACGACGAGCCCGACGGTCAGTGCCTGCGGCGACGCGGCGACGACCGTGTTCGAGGGGTCGACGACCACGGCCGGGTTGTGCATCGTGGCGATGACCGCGGCGACGCCGTCGGGCAGCGTCCGTTCCGCGACGTCGGCTGCCCGGGCCGTGCGCTCCGCCGTGATGACCAGCACCACGACCCCTGCGCCGAAGACCCCGCCGAGGAGCATCGACAGTGGCACGAGCCACGCGTTGTCCATGCCGCCAGTGTAGGGATCGTCACGCGGGGTTCCGACGCCGTTCACCCCGCTTCCGCTCAGTCGAGGCCCCGGATCGTGAGGTGTTCAGCCGCAGGTCACCGTTCGTTCACCTGGGCTGACGACACTCGTCCGGTACGCATCAGAGAGGCACATCCCCCATGCGCGAAGTCTTCCAGCAGGAGCTCCAGGACGTCCAGGAGCGTCTGACCGAGATCGCCGGACTCGTCGAGTCCGCCATCACCCGTGCGACGCAGGCGTTCAGCGAGTCCGACGTCGCCCTCGCCGAGGAGGTGATCGCCGACGACGCCATGATCGACCACGCGGCGAACAGCCTCGACGAGATCGCGATCGACATCCTCGCGCGGCAGGCGCCGGTCGCCCGTGACCTCCGCGTCGTCGTGACCGCGCTGCGCGTCAGCTCGTCGCTCGAGCGCATGGGCGACATGGCCGAGCACATCGCGCAGCTCGCCCGCCAGCGCTTCCCCGAGAAGGTCGTGCCGAAGGGCCTGCGCGGCACCTTCAAGCAGATGGGCGCGCACGACGTGCAGATGGCCCAGAAGCTCACGCGCCTGCTCGCGACCGAGGACATCGCCCTGGCCGCGGAGATCCGCGACGAGGACGACGCCGTCGACGAGCTGCACGCGAGCGTGTTCGACTTCGTGCTCGGCGAGACCTGGAAGGGGAACCCGATCGACACGGTCGACGCGACCCTGGCCTCGCGCTACCACGAGCGCTTCGCGGACCACGCGGTGTCGATCGCCAAGAAGGTCGAGTACCTGGCGACCGGCGACTGGACCGGCGCCGCGTCGGTGACGGCCTCCCCCGCCTGACGGGTTCTGCCAGGATCGTGGCATGGCTCAGGTCGCGATCGTCGTCAACGGGATGCCCGGTTCGGGCAAGAGCACGGTGGGCGCCGCCCTGGCCGAGGTGCTCGGCTGTCCCTTCCTGTCGAAGGACCGCATCAAGGAACCCCTGGCCGACGTGGTCGGTCCGATGATCGGCTCGCGCGAGCTCGGCGGCATCGCGATGGACACGATGTGGTCGATGGCGCAGGCCGTCGAGAACGGGGTCGTCCTCGACGCCGTCTGGCTGCCGTCCCGTGACCGCGACCGTCTGGAGGCCGGACTCGCCTCCGCCGGCTCACCGCGCGCCGTCGAGGTGTTCTGCCAGGTCGACCGGGTCACCGCCGCGGACCGGCTGCGCGACCGGTACGAGCCCGGCACACTGCCCGTCCGGCACGAGGTGCACGGGGACCTGGCGGAGATCCTGGCCTTCTGGGACGAGCACGGCGACGCGGCCGCACCGATCGGGCTGCCGGGCGTCCCCGTCGTGCGGGTCGACACCGGTCGCCCCTACGACGTCGGGGCGCTCGTGCAGGAGATCGCCGACCACTTCGTCTGAGGCCCGCCCGAGGTGCACGAACGCCCCGCCGGTGTCCGGCGGGGCGTTCGTCGTGCTGGTGCTACTTCTTGGCGCCCTGCGCGGCGACCGCGGCGGCACCGGCAGCGGCGGCCTCCGGGTCGAGGTAGTACGAGGGCTTCGTCGGACGGAAGTCGTCGTCGAGCTCGTACACGAGGGGGATGCCCGTCGGGATGTTGAGGCCCGCGATGTCGTCGTCGGAGATGCCGTCGAGGTGCTTCACGAGGGCGCGGAGCGAGTTGCCGTGCGCGGTGACCAGGACGGTCTTCCCCTCGCCCAGGTCCTTCGTGATGTCGGACTCCCAGTACGGCAGCAGCCGGTCGATGACGAGCTTCAGCGACTCGGTGCGGGGCAGCTGGTCGCCGAGGTCGGCGTAGCGGCGGTCCCCGGCCTGCGACCACTCGGCGTCGTCCGCGATGGGGGGCGGCGGCACGTCGAACGAGCGACGCCACTCCATGAACTGCTGCTCGCCGTACTGCTCGAGCGTCTGGGCCTTGTCCTTGCCCTGCAGGTCTCCGTAGTGGCGCTCGTTGAGGCGCCAGTCGCGCTTCACCGGCAGCCAGGCCAGGTCGGCCTCGAGCAGGGCGATGTCGGCGGTCTGGATCGCGCGGGTCAGCAGCGACGTGTAGAGGACGTCGGGGACGATGCCCGACTCGGCGATGAGGGTGCCGGCACGCTTCGCCTCCTTCTCGCCGAGCTCGGAGAGCCGGACGTCGACCCAACCGGTGAACAGGTTCTTCTGGTTCCAGTCACTGTTGCCGTGACGCAGCAGGACGAGCGTGGAGGTCATGCGTCCGAGTCTACCGAGCGGGTGCGCCTCGGTACCCTGGGGTCCATGCCCATCGGGAACGTCACGCGCGGGACCACCGGGTACAACCGGCTCCGTCGTGTCGACCGCTGGATCGCCGCGCTCCCCGTCCTGCGCCGGACGGACGACCCGCTCGTGGCCGACGTCGGGTACGGCGCTCGACCGACGACGACCCTGGAGCTCCGCGACCGGCTGGCCCGGGTCCGACCCGACGTCGAGGTCACCGGCATCGAGATCGAGCCGTCACGCGTGGCGCTGGCGAACGCGGGCACCCGTGACGGGGTGACGTTCCGGCTCGGCGGCTTCGAGACGCCGACGCCCGGTGGCCGCCGTCCCGCCGTGATCCGGGCGTTCAACGTCCTGCGGCAGTACGACGAATCCGCCGTCGTCGACTCGTGGCGGATCATGCAGGACCGCCTGCAGCCCGGCGGGACACTCGTCGAGGGCACCTGCAACGAGGTCGGCCGCGTGGCGTCCTGGGTCACGCTCGACGAGCACGAGCCGCACACGTTCACGGTGTCCCTGCGCGTCGCCGACCTCGAGCTGCCGAGCATCGTGGCGGAGCGACTGCCGAAGGCCCTGATCCACCGCAACGTCCCCGGGGAGCGGGTGCACGCGTTCCTGCTCGACCTCGATCGTGCGTGGGCGGTCGCCGCTCCGCTCGGCACGTACGGCCCCCGCCAGCGGTGGATCGCGACGGTGCAGGGCGTGCGCGACCGGGGCTGGCCCGTGCTGCACGGGGTCTCCCGGTGGCGCCTCGGCGAGCTCAGCGTCCCCTGGTCGGCCGTCGCTCCCGCCTGAGCGGCCGCCGCGCCACGAGACTCGCCCAGGCGGACACGTCCACGGTCGTGCGGGCGCGAACACGTCCGCGGGGCCGAGTCTCGCCGGACCGCGTCCGACGACGACTACGAGCGGCGCACGGCTCCGAGCCGGGGCAGGCGCGGGACGTTCGCCGTCGCGCCGGCCTCCGGCGGGACGATCGTCTCCTGCGCGGCCGTGACCAGGACGTCGTCCACGGTCAGGGTCAGCGTCACGGCGGGGTCGAGCGAGCGCTTCACGACCGCGAGCCCGACCGGCCCGAGCTCGTGGTGGAGCGCCGACGCGGTGAGCCGCCCGACGTCCTTGCCGTCGAGCTCGACCGCGGTGCCCGGCGCGGGCAGCACGCCGTCCGAGCCGTCCAGGTGCAGCATCACCACGCGGCGCGGCGGGTGCCCGAGGTTGTGCACCTTGGCGACGGTCTCCTGCCCGCGGTAGCAACCCTTCGACAGGTGCACGGCGGAGCGGAGCCAGTCGAGCTCGTGCGGGATCGTCCGCTCGTCGACGTCCGCGAGCGAGGGCCGCCACGCGACGATGCGCAGGGCCTCGAACGCGAGCAGCCCCGCGACCGGCGTGTCCGACGCTGCCAGCGCAGCCGCGGCGTCCGGGGTGACCACGTCGATGCGGAGGGTCCAGTCGGAGGCGGGATGGGCCTCCGGGGCGGCGTAGCCCCATCCGCCGGGCGTGACCGACGACCACGGGTCGACCCACTCGACGACCACGCCGTCGGGCGCTGCCGAACCCGCGAAGCGGCCGAGCGTGACGAGGTCGGCCGACCGGTCGGTGACCTCGACGCGGAGCATGAAGCGCATCGAGTCGAGCCAGGCCGCGAGCGGTGCGGCGTCCGCGGGCTCGGTGAGGAGCCAGGTGATCTCGCCGTCGTCGACCACCCGTGCGGCGTGCTCGACGCGGCCGGACTGGTCGAGGACGAGCGTCTCGGTGCTGACGCCGGGCTCGAGCCCGGTGAGCAGCTGCGAGGTGATCGAGTTGAGCCAGGACAGGCGGTCCGGACCACTGACCGTGACGACCCCGAGGCCGAGCTCGACGACCGCGCGACCGGAGGCGAGCGCCCGCTGCTCACCGACGGGGTTGCCGAAGTGGGCGGCGGGACCGGCCTCGGTCGCGACGAAACCGTCGCGCCCGCTGAAGGCGGACATCAGTCGACCTTCGCGAGCTGCCCCGAGGCGTGCGAGGTGAGCTGCTGCCCGAGCGCAGCGATGTCCCACGCCCAGAAGAGCTTGCCCTCGACCAACCCGTACAGGCGGGTCGCGGCCGAGTAGTCCTTCGCGTTCGGCGAGCGCATCACGGCGTCGGTGGCCAGGTCGATCCGGCCCTTCCTGACGCGGCCGACGTAGAGCTCGTTGACCCCGGTCGGGTGGATGATCGCGGCCTCGACGTCGAAGCCGTCGGTCGTGTTCCGGAGCGCCTCGACGCTCTCCACCGTGCTGAACGGCGCGGGACCGTCGCCCATGAGCATCGCGGGACCGCGGTCACCGGGCTCGTTCGGCCGGTCGATGCGCCAGTAGCCCATCTCGGCGGCGAGGGGCGTGTGGTCGTCGTCGAGCAGCCACGTCGTCGAGGAGTAGTTGAGGTACGGCAGGCCGTCGTGGCTGAAGCTCACGCGCTGGCCGAACTCGTACTTGCGGGGCTCGTCCTCGTCGCCCACGGGGTACTCGACGACGCCCGTGCCCTCCCAGACACCGACGAGCCAGGACAGCGGGACGAGTTCGGGCGCCAGACCCTCGGGCAGTTCGATCAACGCTGGCCCTTGAACAGCTTCACGACGACGACGACCGAGATGAACGCGATCGCGAGCGACGCCAGGCCGAGGAGGCCCACGTAGAACAGCTCGAGCGCAAGCAGCGAATCCATGCCGCGAGTCTACGCGGGACGCCTGACGGCGCCAGGGGGCGTGCCGCGCGGTCGCAGGTCGCGCGGCTCAGCGCGCCAGCAGCACCACGGCCGTGACGAGCACGACGACGAAGGCGCCGGAGGACGCGATGCTGATCCGCTCGACCAGCCCGTCCTTGGTCGCGGTGATGAGCTGCAGCACGAAGCACACGAGCACGCAGAGCACGAAGACGAGCAGGAGCCAGGCGAACGAGTCCTTCTGCGTCAGGGCCAGCACGAGCACCGCACCGACCACGGCGAGGACCCAGACCGGCAGCACGGAGGTGAGCCGCAGGCGGCGCTGGTCGAGGGGTGGGACGGGCTCGGTCACGCGCTCCATCATGACAGGGCCTCGCCGACCGGGACGCCCGACCGACCGGCCGGTCGGCGGGCCCCTTCCGACACATCACTAGGATGGCTCCACGACGTCCCCTCGTTCTGGAGGTCCTGTGGCCCAGCTCCTGGTACTCACCTCAGCCGCGCCCGGCGACGTCCTGCCGAGTCTCGGTCTGCTGAGCCACCGGATCCGCCACGTCCCGGCCGAGGCCGCCCAGCTGGTCAACGCCCCGCAGAGCGACCTGATGTTCGTGGACGCCCGCCTCGACCTCGTGAGCGCCAAGGCGCTGTGCAAGATCCTCGCGACGAGCGGCTCGACGACGCCGGTCATCCTCGTCGTGACCGAGGGCGGGCTCACCGCGGTGAACAGCGAGTGGAACGTCGACGACGTCGTGCTCGAGAGCGCCGGGCCCGCCGAGGTCGACGCGCGCATCCGCCTCACCACGGGACGCGCCGCCAAGAACCCGTCGGGCTCGAAGATCCAGGCCTCCGGGGTCGTCATCGACGAGGCGAGCTACTCGGCGAAGGTGCGGGGCCGGCCGCTCGACCTCACCTTCAAGGAGTTCGAGCTCCTGCGCTTCTTCGCCTCCCACCCCTCGCGCGTCTTCACCCGCGAGCAGCTCCTGAGCGAGGTCTGGGGCTACGACTACTTCGGCGGCACCCGCACGGTCGACGTGCACGTGCGACGGCTCCGCGCCAAGCTCGGCGACCTCGAGTCACTGATCGGCACGGTCCGCAACGTCGGCTACCGCTTCAACGTGCACGACGACGAGGCCGACCGGCTGGCGGCCCAGTAGTGCTCGCCGTCGTCGAGATGCTCGCCGCCGCCGCGGCCGCCGCGGGAGAGGCCCCGCCGTTCTCCGACCAGACCCTGGTCGACGTGCGCGCCGGCCGTGCCGCGGTGGTCGGGGACGAACGCGGGGTCGCCGTGGTCCGGGACGGCGAGCTGGAACTCGTCGTCGCCCCGGAGGCCCGTGGCCAGGGTGTCGGGTCGGCACTCGTCGCGCAGGTGCTCACCCCGGGCGCCGGGGGCGCGACGGCGGCCTCGGGCGTTCCGCGCCTCGCGTGGGCGCACGGGGACCACCCGGCCGCCCGTGCCCTCGCCGACCGGTACGGCTGGACTCCGGTACGGACCCTGCTGCAGCTCCGGGCGACGGTTTCGGACGAACCCACCGGGGCCGATGTCCCCGACGGGTACCGGCTCGACGCCTTCCGCCCGGGCGACCCCGAGGACGAGGACGCCTGGCTGACCCTCAACGCCGCGGCCTTCGCGCACCACCCCGAGCAGGGCCGGATGACGCTCGAGGACCTGCGCGCCCGCGAGGCCGAGCCGTGGTTCTCCGGCGACGACCTACTGCTCCTGCGCGACGACTCCGGCGCGCTCGCGGGATCGTGCTGGCTCAAGGTCGAGGACGGCGTCGGCGAGTTCTACGCGGTCGCGGTCCGGCCGGACCTGCAGGGGCGTCGGCTCGGCGGGGTCCTGATGCGCGCGGGCTCGGCCCGGCTGGCCGGTCGTGGACTGACCGCGTCTGCGCTCTACGTCGAGGGCGACAACGAGCCCGCGCTGGCGCTCTACCGCCGGTCCGGCTTCACGCAGCACGCGATCGACGTGCAGTACGCCGCAGGGTCCGGCCGGTAACATGACGCGAGGTCGACGAGGGGTCGACCGGGGGCAGTCGGGGGCAACGTGACGGAGCAGGGTCGGGCGCAGTACGGCCGCGGCGAACCGCTCGGTGCGTCGTACCGACTGGTCGACCTGCTCGGCACCGGCGCGACCGGCGAGGTCTGGCGCGCCGAGCACACCGCGACCGGGGAGCACGTCGCCGCCAAGCTGCTGCGCGCCGAGCTCGCCGCCGACCCGGCCGTCGTCGAGCGGTTCGTCCGCGAACGCACCGTGCTGCTCGGCCTGCAGCACCCGTCGATCGTCCGGGTGCGCGACCTCGTCGTCGAGGGCGACCGACTCGCGATCGTCATGGACCTGGTCGGTGGGGGCTCCGCCCGCGACCTGCTCACCGACGCCGGGACGCTGCCGCCCCGGGACGCCCTGACGATCACCGCCGAGACGCTCGACGCCCTCGCCGCCGCGCACGGGCAGGACGTCACCCATCGCGACGTCAAGCCCGACAACGTGCTGCTCGCGTCCCCGTGGGCACCCGGCGCCACGGGCGACGTCCGGGTGTCGGACTTCGGGATCGCGTCCGTCATGGCCGACCGGCAGCGCACCACGACCGGGCTGCTCGGCACGCCGCAGTACATGGCCCCCGAGTCGATCAGCCAGGGGCGCTCGGGCCCCGCGGCCGACGTGTACGGCGCCGGGGTGATGCTCTACGAACTGCTCGCCGGACGCACCCCCTTCGCCGGACCGGGCACCGACTTCGCCGTCGCCTACCGCCACGTCACCTCGGACCCGCCGCAGCTCGACGTCCCCGCGTCGCTGTGGACGGCGGTGTCGACGATGCTCGCCAAGGACCCGGCCGCACGGCCCGCGGCCGCCGACGCCGCGGCCACCCTGCGCCGCCTCGCCCGACAGCTGGCCGACGCCCCGGCGTTGGCCCCGGCTGCCGAGCCGGAGTCCTTCGCCGAGGTCGAGCGGCCCGCCACCGTGGTGCGCGGACTCCGGCCCGGCGGCGGTACCGCGCCCGACGGTCCCCCAGCCGACGGCTCCGGCCCGTCACCTGCTGCGGAGGACGCCGGACCGGTGCCCGAACTCGGGCAGGCGGGCTCGCAGACGGTCTTCCGGCCGCTCGCACGCCCTCCGGTCGCCGCCGCTCGCGAACCCGAGGCCCCGGCGCGCGGCCGGTGGCAGCGCCCGGACTGGCTCACGAACCGCATGCTCGGGCTCGGTGCCCTCGGCGTGGTGCTCGTCGCCGCACTCGTCGTCGGCGGGGTCGTCTGGCTCCCCGGCGCCCTGGGCGGCAAGGACACCCCGAGTGCGGCCCGCACGGCGCAGGCCGCGAGCGCCTACCAGCAGGACCGTCCGCTGCCCACCGGACTCTCGACGACCCGCAAGGCGACCGTCGACCCGCAGGCCGGCACGGTGGACCTGTCGATCACGTACGCCGCCCAGTCCGCGACGCTCCGCGGCCCGCTGCTCGAGGTGGTGCCCGGGGTCGGAGCGCGGTCCGAGTGTCCCGCGGTGACGTGGACCGGCGACGAGGTGAGCGGTGCCCGGAACCAACCGTCGCTGACCGGCGTCGACGTCCGCTGCGGCTGGACGCTCTCCGACGTGGTGGTCCCGGCGGGCGAGGACCTGACCGTGCAGGCGACCGTGCGGCTGTCCGACGTGCCCGACCAGGCCGGGCTCCAGGAGTGGCTCGACGCGGCGGGCAGCGCGACCACGACGGCCGTCACCGACCAGGCCGTGACCGGGACCTCGTACCCCGTGCAGCGACTGCAGGGCGTCGAGGTCCGCACGCCCGACCGCACGGTCAGCCAGACCACGCTGCCCGTGACGCTCGTACCGGTGTGGCCGAGCGGTGCCGACGAACTGAACCCCCTCTACCGCAGCCCCTCGACCGGGAAGCCGTCGGAGATGCTCACCGACGTCGCCGGCGGGGAGGCCGGGGTGCGCTTCGCCGACGGGTGCTCGGGTGCGCTGGCCGTGTCCTCGGACGGCCTCGTCGTGACCGCACTGTCCGTCGCGCCGTCCTGCACCGTCCGCGCGACGGTGGGCAACTTCACGGACCTCGAGAGCTCGCCCTTCGGCATCACCACCCGCGACTGACCGGCGTCCGCCGTCGCGGGACGTGACGTGGGTCACGCCGGGAGGCGCGCGGCGGGCGTGCACCGCGACTCCCGGTCGCGGACCCGCCGGACGGGAGGTGCGTGCTGGCGGTGCGCCGCGCCTCCCGTCCGCAGACCCGCCGGACGGGAGGCACGTGGCGGCGGTGCGATGTGCCTCCCGTCCGGTGGTGGTCGCGTTGGTCAGGCGCCGGCAGCGGCGGTCTGGACGAGCCGGACCGCACCGCCCGATGCGGCGTAGCCGCGGCCGACGGTCAGCGCGACGGGGGCCCGTCTCGGCAGCGTGACACCGAGCAGTTCGCCGTCGTAGTCGACGTCGGGCTGCAGCAGCACGCCGCAGCGGGACTTCCGGACCGATCGCGTCCAGTGGCTGTAGAGCGATCGGAGGTCGGCGGACCGGCCGGCCGCGACCACGCACAGGCCCGGCCGTTCGGAGGACAGCAGCGAGGCGATCGACTGGTCGGCGTCGTCGAAGCGTTCGGCGTCGTCGACGAGCAGCAGGACCGGGCCCCGCTCCAGGCGGAGGCCGGCCAGCAGGGCGGGGACCTCGTCCGCACCGACCGCGAGGCGGTCGAACACGCCGTCGGCGAGCGGAGACCGGCGGTCGCAGACCGCCCACACGGCGGGGCGGACACCCTCGGCGGACCGTGCCAGGTCGGCGAGGGCGAGGAGCACCGTCGACTTGCCGGAGCGCGCCGGGCCGGCGACGAGCACGTGCTCGCCGTCGTAGACCTCGAGCGCCGCGGTGCCGAGGTCGTCCTCCGCGATGCCGACCGGCAGGCGCCACGGCTCCGTGTCGAAGCGGGCCGGGGTCCGGAGGTCCTGCACCCGGACCGCATCGGGCAGACGTCCGACGGCGCTCGTCTTCGCCGCGGCGTCCGGCCACGCCGCGGCGACCTCGGCGACGGCTCCGGCGAGGGGCACCGACGGCGTCGCGACGTGGCTCTGCAGCTTCGTCGTCGAGTCGATGTACCGACCCGGCACGGGCGGCGGGACGTCCTTCGGACGGACCCCGATGGACGCGTAGTCGTACGGGTCGGCCAGGCGGAACATCCACTTCTGGGTCGTGACCTCGTCCATGGCGGACGGGACGGCCTTCGCCCGCGTCGTGGAGACGGCGAAGGAGATCCCCAGCGCCGGCCCCTCGGCGTAGACGCGGTACAGGGCGTCGAGGAGCTGCTGGCCCTCGAAGTCCTGGTACTCGTCGCGGAGTGCGGCGAGGCCATCGATGAGGACGACGGCTCGACGTCCGCCGGGGCTCGCACGACGGCGTTCGAGGTCGGCGCGCAGGTGTCGGAGGAAGCGGGCCTGCAGCTCGCCCGCCCCGGCGCCGGACCCGACGTAGGCCGTCGTGTGCGGCAGCTGCGCGAGCGGTGCCAGGTCCCCCGGTCCCATGTCCAGGACGAGGAGGTCGAGGTCGTCGGGGCTCGTCGTCCGCGCGAGACGCAGGGCCAGGGCGGACAGGGCGGTGCTCGTGCCGCTGCCCGGGATGCCCATCAGGACGAGGTTGCCCTCGTCGAGGTCCCAGCCGCCGGCGACCTGGCGCTGGTGGTCGGGGTCGTCGGCGAGCGCGACGGGCACGAAGCGGCGGGCACCGTCGGACGGTTCCGGGACGTCTGCCAGGTCGACCCGGGCTCCCAGCGCCTCGGGCCAGATGGGGCGGGGTGCCGCGTACCCGGCGGCGTCGTTCGCGGCGCGGATCGCCTCGATGAGGACGTCGAGGTCGGTGTCGTCCGACGCACTCGGCCCGGGTGCGGGCGCCGGTGCCGGGACGCCGAACACGTCGGTCGGGCGGACGGAGACCGGCTGCTCGACCCGTTCGTCGCGCGCGCGGCCGGTGACCAGGGCGGTCTGCACCGGGGTGATGTCGTCCTGCCCGAGCTTCACGTAGGCGCGGCCGGTCTGCTGGCGGCCGATGCCCGCCGCGGCGGGCACGCCGATGACGTTCGTCGAGTCCTCGCGGCTCTGCACGCGGAGCGCCACCCGGAGGTTCGTGTTCGCGAGGATGTCCTCGCTCACGACGCCGGCCGGCCGCTGGGTGGCCAGCACCATGTGCACGCCGAGCGTCCGGCCGACCGCAGCGATCGCGACGAGCGAGGTCAGGACGTCCGGGAACTCCTTCGCGAGCATGGCGAACTCGTCGACGACGAAGAGCAGGCGCGGCATCGGCTCGGTCGGCCGTGTCGCCAGGTAGGCGTCGAGGTTGTCGATGTCGGCGCCGGCCGTCGCGAAGACCCGCTGACGACGCTCGAGCTCGGCCTCGAGCGCGCGGATGGCTCGGTCTGCCAGCTGCTCGTCGAGGTTGCTGATCGTGCCGATGGTGTGCGGCAGCCGCTCGCAGGCGGCGAAGGCGGCGCCGCCCTTGAAGTCGACGAGGAGGAAGTTGAGCCGGGTGGGGTCGTTCCGGGCCGCGAGGCCGGCGACGAACGAGCGGAGGAACTCGCTCTTGCCGGAACCCGTGGTCCCACCGACCAGGCCGTGGGGGCCGTCGCGCACCAGGTCGATCTCGAGGACGCCGGACTCCGAGGAACCGACCGGGGTCGAGGTACCGGTGCTGGTCTGCCAGAGGGTCCGGATGCCCTCGGCGGTGGTCGTGTCGACGGCGGCGGTCCCGTGGCCCGCGCCAGGGGCCGCGGCGCGAGCGGTGCCGCCAGGGGCCGCGGCGCTCCGCGCGAGGAGTTCGGGCAGGCGGACGAGCGACGGCAGCGATGCGCCGGGGACCGTGAGCTCCGGGTCGTCGAAGTGGGCGACGGCGCGGGCGGCGCGCTCCGCCGTGTCCGGGGTGAGGCCGGCGAGCACGACGTCCTCGACCCGCGTGCGGTCCTCGGGGCGGTAGACCGTCGCAGCCGCGTCCGCACCGACCGTGACGATGGACGTGCAGGCGGCGGGCAGCTGCTGCTCGTTCGTCGCGATGACGATGCCGCTCACCCGCTGGCGTCGCTCCCCCGGGCGCAGCGACACACCGGGGACCGCGCGGCCCTGGCCGAGCAGGCTGCGCGCCGGAGCGTCGCGGCCCTCGGTGAGGACGTCGGAGTCCACGACGACGAGCAGGTTCGGCGTGGGCAGCTCGTCGAGCGACTCCTGCAGCCCGCGCAGGACGGCGGCGCTCTGGTCGCGCTGCGCCGACATCCACCGGGCGCCGGTGCTGCTGCCCGCGACGCGCGTGTGCGGCAGCCAGGAGGCCCAGGACCAGTCGTCCTCGCGGCCCGCGTCGCAGAACACCCCGACCGTCAGGTCCGCGGGTCCGCAGTGCACGGTCGCCTGCGCCAGCAGGCTGCGGGCCAGGGCGAGCGCACCGTCGCGGTCACCGACGATGCCGACGACGCCGGCGTCCGACAGGTCGGCGACGACCGGCGCCGCCGTGAGCCGGCTGTCCGCGATCGCGGCCTTCGCCTCGTCCTCGAGCTTCGACGACGCCGCCCGCTGGTCGACCTCGGGACGCCACGGCGCGTCACCGGTGCCGGCGTGCAGGCTGAGGAAGTCGTCGTCGTCCGACCGACGCTGCCACAGGTCGGTGGTGGGGACGAGCGCTCGACGCACGACGGTCGCCGGGTCGGGCACGAGGTCCTGCCGGCGGGCCGCCTCGACGGCCGCGGCCGCGGCGATCTCGCCGCGGAAGGCCTCGACCGCCTCGGTGAAGCGCGTCTCCTCCTCCTTCAGGTTCTTCGCCCGGCGGTGCTTCTGCTCGAACCACATGCCGATCGCGGTCACGGGGCTGAGCAGCGCGAACAGTGCGAAGCGGGCGTCCCCGAGCAGGAGCACCATCGCCCCGGCGAGCACGAGCGGAGCCGCCACCGTGATCCAGCTGAACTTCGACGCCGGGGCGACGTCCCTGCGCGTCGGCGGGGAGACCGGCTCGGTGTCGGTGAGCCGTCCCGGCCGGGGCGGTCGGTTGAACGGCGCCGTGGCGGCCGGCGTGAGGTTGGGCAACGTGCCCGCTGCCGGCACGGTCGTCTCCGGCAGCTCCGGACGGAGCAGCAGGACCGCGCCGCCCACGATGACGCTCGTGGTCCCGGTCAGCAGGACGCCCTCGTCGTCGATGCGCTCCCCCGCGATGACCGTGCCGTTCGTCGACCCGGAGTCGCGCACCCGGACACCGTCGTCCTCGCGCTCCACGGTGCAGTGCTCCCAGGACGCGCTCTCGGTGGGGAGCACGACGTCCGCCTGCGGAGCGCGTCCGACGACGAGCCGACGGCTGCGCGGCACCGGGACGACGACGCCCGCCCCGAGGCCGCCCGCCAGGGTCACGCTCCACCCGTCGACGGCGCGCGGTGGCTCCTCGGTGGTGCGGGCGACCCGGGACCCTTCGAGGAGCACCAGGTCGCGCAACGGGGTGTCGGAGCTCGTCCGGTGACCGTCGACCGCCAGGGGTGTGCCGGGGTCGAGCGGGGTGCCGAGCGACGCCGCGACGAGGTCCCCCAGCGTGGAGGACTCCGCCCACCCGTCGGCCTCGATCGTCTCGCGGCGGTCGTCGAGCTCGATCAGCAGGCGCATGGGCGGTCCTCCCTGGGCGTGGTGCGGCGGTGCGGGTGGTGCAGGTGGGACGGGGTCAGTCGGTCGAGTCGGAGAACCAGACGAGCGCGGGCGTGGCCCCGTCGTCCTCGGTCGCAGCGGCGGGGCGGAGCCCGAGGTCCTGCGCGGAGGCGGCGAGCACGCCGGCGGGATCGCCGAGGGCCTGTCGCGAGCCGAAGTCGAGTGCCGGGCCTGCGAGGCCGTCTCCGGCCCCGAGGTCGAGCCGGGCCAACGCGTCCGACACCGCGGCGGCGTCCGTGCTCCGGGCCGTCCCGACGGCCGTCACGAGCGCCACGACGGCGTCGTGGCTGCGGGCGTCGGCCACGGTCGCCACCGAGGCGAACGACCGGTCGCCGGTGAGGTTCTTCGCGTCCGCGTCGTCGGCGAGGACCCGCACGCCGCCGAGGAACGCCGACATGGCGCGGCCCTCGGCGTCCGAGGACAGGGCACGGGCGTCGTCGGTCTCGACCCCGACGGTGCGGAAGGCGCCGCTGAGGCTGCCGCCCGCCTGGGCGAGCGCAGCCGCGAAGGCGGGGCTGGTGGCCTCGGGGGTCAGGACGACCGGAGCGGTGACGTTGGCCTCCTGGAGGGCGGCGACGAGCGCTCCCTGTCGTCCGGCCGGACCGCTGACGACCACGGCGTCGGAGTCGGGTGCCACCTGCTCGTCCCCGTCCTGCTCGGCTCCGGCCTGCTCGGCTGCAGCCTGGTCGTCGGCCGTCGTGGCGTCGGTGGAGCCCGCCGCCGCGCCGGTGCGCTGCGCGACGGTGGTGGCGAGAGCGCCGAGGTCGGGCGCGCTCGTCGCGTCGAGGACGTGGGCGAACCGAACACCGGACGGCGCTCCGCCACCCAGGTCGACGAGCAGCGGCGACGCGGCGTCGCCGAGCGCGTCCTGCAGCGCCGTCGCGACGGACTCCGTCGACGGCGCGGTCGACCAGGCGTCGTCCGCGCCGGCCGCGTACGGTGCGACGACCGGGATGCCGGCGTCGGCCGCCGCGGTGAACGCACCACCGACGTGGTCGCCGGACGTGGCCACGACGATGCCCGAGACGCCGTCGGACGCGAGGGCCTCGACAGCCTTCCGTGCGCCGTCGGTCGATCCGCCGTCGTTCTTCGTCACGAGTTGCACGTCCGTGCCGCCGAGCTCCAGGCGACGCTGCGCCACCAGGGCACCCTGCGCGGCGTCGTCCCACTGTGCACCCTCGCCGTCACCGAGGGTGACCACGACGCCGATCTTCGTGCCGTCGGGGACGTGGGCGACACTGATCGGCACCGGTGCCGTCGCGGAGACCGCCTCGGCCGGGGTCGAGGCCGAGACACGCACCGCGAGCAGCGCGGTGACGACGGCGGCGACCACGAGGACGGCCACCGCGACGATGATCGCGGTGCGGCGGCGCTTCCGGGTCCGGGCGGCGTCGGGCGCTGCGGTCTCCGCGGGCTCCGCTGCGGCCGCCTCGGTCGAGTGGTCCTGCACGTGGCTCATCGCTCGGCTCCGATCCGGAAGGCGTAGAGCGTCGTCGACGTCGCGCTGGACGGAACGTCGAGACGGAAGGCGGGGAGCTTCGCCGCGCGGTCGAGCGAGGCGCGGAACTGCTGCTGCTGCAGGAGGATGCCCGCGACGTCCTCGGCACGGACGTTGGCGTATCCCGAGGCGTTCTGCGAGGCGAGGGCGAGCTGGTAGTCGGCGGAGTCGGACTTCGCCGCGCTCGTGGCCATCGCGCCGAGGATGCCGGAGCCGTTGACCGCGCGGTCGCCGAGGTCGAGCATCACGCGGTTGAGGTCGCCGGTGAGCAGCGTGCTGGCGCCCTCGACGTCGCGGACCGAGGCGCTGGTGCTCGCGTCGATGCGCTGGAGGCTCGCCGCGGTCTGCTCGTCCACGGACGAGGCGAGGCTGCTGCTCTGCTCCTGCAGCGAGCCCTTCTGCTCGTCGATGGTGCCCTTCGACTGCTTCGTCACGTCGTCAGCCGTGGACCGGAGCCCGGCGATGGACTTGTCGAACGCGTCGCGGACTTCTGACGCGTTCGACGACGCCGACTTCGACACATCCGTCACACGCTCGTCGAGCAGCGCCCGGACACTCGATTCGACGCCCTTCTGTTGGTCGTCCGCCGTCTTGCGGAGCTCGTCCTTGACCTTGTCCTGCTGTTCCTTGAGCGCGCCGAGGTCGGCGCCGACAGCGTCCGACTGTGCGACTGCGGCTTCAATGTTGGTCTTCAACTGGTCGAGCTGAGCCGCGGCGCCGGCGTCGTCGGATCCAGCCCGTCGAACGGCCTCCACAGCCGAGCGCACTGCGGCGATGCGGTTCCGCAGTTCGACGAAGGCTCGACCGAATGCACTGTCGGGGTTGGACACGTCGGTGGACTGCTCGATCTCGCCCCATGCTGCCGCCTGCTCGGCGAGGCGCTGGTCCATGGGCGCGGAGAAGGGGGCCGGTGGCTTCTGCGGCCCCGGGCCGTCCTCGGACTCATCACAGGGGGTTGCCGTCAAGTACGCCCGAAGATCGTCCGCCTGCTCCTCGGTGAGACCAGAAGTCGGGCCGTCGATGATCGGGAGGTCGAGGTCGAGGT
Organism: Curtobacterium sp. ODYSSEY 48 V2; assembly: GCF_023712625.1. Classification (NCBI taxonomy): domain Bacteria; kingdom Bacillati; phylum Actinomycetota; class Actinomycetes; order Micrococcales; family Microbacteriaceae; genus Curtobacterium; species Curtobacterium sp. ODYSSEY 48 V2. The sequence continues at coordinate 273,574 of NZ_JAMAXX010000006.1, read as the reverse complement.
CGAGGTCGGGGCCGTCCTCGTCCTCTCGCTTCGTGACCAGCGCACAGATGGCATCAGCGAGTGCCGCGTTCTGCGCCTGCATCGACCTCGAGGGGAACGAGTCCTCCGTAACTCCGATGACGTCCCGAGCTGCGGCAGCCTTCACGTGCACCGCATCGACGTCGTCGCCGAGGACACCGATGCTCTGCTCGACGGCCCCGATGCTCTTGTCGAGTTCGCCAAGAGAACCGTTCAGCGACCCCGATGCGGAACCAGCCTGGGAAGCGAGGCCCGCGAGCGCTTTCTGCAGCGCTGCGACCTTGGCGACGGCAGCATCTGCCTTGTCTGTCTGGAGCGAATCTGCGAGCGCCTTTCCGGTGTCCGCGAGTCGGACGGCGCTGGCGGTGATGTCCTTCGAGGACAGGAAGAGTACGCACGTGAACGAAGTCGACTCTGCAGGGCACGTAGCGTCCGTCGGTTCAGCCGGACCGATCGATGCTGCCAGGTCGCTCGTCGCCTGCTGCTTGCACGCCTCGCTCGCGTCGGCGTAGCCCTCGAGCTGCGCGGACACGCGCAGCAGGTTCCCGTAGACGCTCGAGCCCGCTGCACCGGTCTGCGGGACCGCGTTGCATCCCTCACCGTCGAGCACCGCCTTCGGTACCGTCGCCGACGTGTCCCCGAGCAGCGCGTCGAGGCTGCCCGTCGTCTGCTGCAGCTGCTGCAGCACCGTCGACTGCGTCGCCTGCACGGTCGAGCCGAGGTCACCGTTCAGCGAACCGAGCTCACCCGACAGCGACTGCATCGTGCTCGCGAGCGACGCGCTGCTCTCCTGCAGCCGCTCCGCCGTCCGCACACCGAGGGTCTCGGACGTCGACTCGAGGTTCGTGCGGACCTCGGTGATGGTCCCGCCGGCACGGGCGAGGACCTCGTTGACCTGCGCGATGAGGTCGATCGTGCGACGCTGCAGGGCGAGCTCGGAGTCCGTCTCGGACCCGAACGCCCCGTTCATCACGCCGCTGGTCGACAGGTCGGTCGTCAGCCCGGGCTGCGCCGCGACGTCGATGGCGGGCGTCGAGAAGTCACGGACGTCGGCGACGAGGTGCAGCGTGCTGCTCGCTCCCGACGTCGGCGGCGCCAGCAGCCGGCCCCACTGCACGACTGCGTCACCGGAGGCGTTGGTGCTCACGACGCCGTCGGTGGACGCGCCGCCGTCGACGGACTCGGTCACGATGCGGTCCGGTGCGACCCCGTCGAGGACGGTCGACGCGGCGACGCTGAACGGTGCGCCGACCAGCGCCGGCGTGGAACGGGAGGCCCCTGCGACGTCGTACGACAGGTTCTGCGACCGGACCGTGAGGTTCTCGACGGTGACGTCGATCTCGACGCGACCCGAGTACCCGTCGAGGTCGGCGAGGTCGGTCCCGGAGCGCTTGTCGGTCGTGTACTGCGTGGTGATCCGGAGCGGCAGGTCCCCCGCCGCGTCCTGCACGTCGTGGTCGACGGTCTTCGAGGACGAGCGCTCTCCGGCGACCGAGATCGTCGTGTCCGAGATCGCGTTCACGGCGCCGTTCGTCGTGAGCGTCGTGTCCACCGTCTGCAGCACGCGTGACGGATCCGTCACCTGGTCCTGGTCGGCGGTGCACCCGGCGAGCACCAGCGCGAGTGCGCCCGTGACGGCCACCACTCCCGCGATGCGGCTCCCCTGCCGGTTCCCGGTTCCCCCGGCGCGCGTCAACATCACGATCGTCCCCCTCAAGAATCGACTGCGTGGTCGATCCTAGCCGCTGAAATACCGTGAGGTTCCGTCCTCCACAGGAGGAGACCACCCCCGTTCGAGCCACAGCACGGCGACATGCGAACTTGCGGGGCCTGCTGGAATTGATACTCTGCACAACGCACCCTGGGGGGATCACCGAACACCATCCGGTGGTCGGGGATGCATGATCGAGTGGTCGACCGTCCCGAACGTGGCGGTCGGCCACTCGGTCCAGGGGCCGCAGCACGAGGGGGACGACACATGTGGGTCACGATCACGTCCGCGGGGATCGCGATGGTGGCGGCGTTCGTCATCACGAGATCCGTGACGGCGGCGACCAAGCACAGCGACCGACGGCGGCGCGAGCGTGGGGAGCCGCTGCCGAACGAGGGCGGTGCGCTCGTCACCGTGCGCCTGCGGACCTTCCAGTGGGTGCTCATCCGCGTGGTCGCCATCCTCTTCCTGGTGGTCGGAGCCCTGCTGGCGCTCGGCGCCGCCACGACGATCTCGACCGGTGTCGAACCCAGCCTCGTCGTCATGGCGATCGTCCTCCTGCTGGCCGGCATCGGAGGCATCGTGCTCTCCCGCTCGATGCGCCGGACTCGGGTGCTCGCGATGGAGGACCACCTGCTGGTCCGCCAGGGCCTCCACCAGGAGCGTCGCGTCGACCTGGCCGAGATTGCGGCGGTGTTGCCGATCGCGAACCAGTACGGCGGCCTGCAGGCACGTGACGCGACCGGGAAGCGCCTCTTCTCCGTCATGGGCCTGGCCCGCGGCTACGCAGAGCTCGAGGCGTACCTGCAGGAGCGCGTCGTCCGTCCCCGCGCGACGGCCCAAGCAGCGCTCCGACCGAACGGCGTCCCCATCCCACCCTGGCGCGGTATCGCGTGCAGCGCCGACTGGACCACCGCCCCGCTCGGTCCCGGCGGTCCCCTGCGTCCGGTGATCCGACTGTTCGTCGGTGGCGACGTCGTCGCGCTGCACCCCGGAGAGGTCCGCGCTCTCATCGACGGCAGGACAGGGGTCGTCGAATCCGACTCGCAGCCCCTCGCGTTCCTCGCCAGCCCGGCGCTCGTCGCCCCGACGTCGCTCGGGGGTCGGCAGTTGGCCGGTCTGCCGCCGGAGAGCCTCGCGCTCCTGTACGACGCGCAGGACGCACCGGCAGTCGTCCTCCGTGACAGCGATGCCGTCACGTTCCGCGCGTGGGTGAGCGGGCTCCCGCGCTGACCGCCGGCGGCTGATCCCGCACGACCCGGCCTGGAGGCGCGGTGCCGGTCCGACGGACGGCCGCTCCGTCGGGGCGATCGCCTCCTGCTGTCGCGTGCTGCTCAGGTGACGGTCGCGCGGTCACTCGGTCGGGGTGCGTGGCGGGAACGATCCAGCGCGGTGGGCTGACGCGACACCGGCGGCCAGACGGCGAGCGCGCCGTCGAGCGGCGAGCACCTGTCGCCTGGCTCTCGCCCACCGCCGCCTGTGCCTGGTGCGGATCCTCCGGATGATGCCCTCGACCGTCTGCACCGCGAGGAGCGGTGCGCCCACAGCCAGCAGCGGCAGCGCGGTGAATGCGTAGTTGCGACCGTCGTCGACGTTCCGCGCGAACATCCCGTGCAGCTCCTCGGACCGGACGCCGGCGGTCGTCGGATCGTCCGGGTCGACCATGATCTGCAGGCGCTGTCCGACCCAATAGAAGTCTGGATCGCTCGACACCGTGTACTCGTCGAGCATCGTCTCGTACTCCACGCCCTCGTACCGTTGTCGCGTCACCGGCGTGTACTCGCTGTGTCCTCGCCCCTTGTACCCGGTGACGTGCACACGCTCGACGTGCACGACCTCGCCGGTGACGATCACACCGGTCCGTCGGAGAGCGTCGTCGTAGCGCAGTGCCTCGTCGCCCTCGCTGTGCAGGATCGCCCCCAGCGCGGCGGCGCAGAACGCACCCGTGCACAGCATGAACGGGCCGAGCTCACGCAGCCACTGCCCACCCGCTGTGCGCAGCCCGCGGCCCGCCGTCTCCTTGCGCCGCCTCGCCCCGACGTCCGGGAACAGCACCCGAGCGAGGAGCGCCCCGGCGAGCACCGCGGGCAGCCACCCGTACTGCAGCGGCCCCCAGCCCGACACGTGGTCCACGAGGACGCCGAGCACGACGAAGCTCCCGAGGAACAGCACCGTCGGTACGAGGCAACCCGCTGCGCCGACGCGCACGAGCGCCGCACCGTAGCCGAGTCCGAGGACGGTGACGACGGCGAACGCGCAGCCCGGGACGCCGAAGTGCCCGAGCTCGATGAGCCCGCTGCTGGTCAGCGCCACCGCCGCGAGAAGCGCATGGAAGACCCGGCGTGCAGGAGTCACCCCTCCTCAGCCTCCGCCCGGGGTCAGCAGTCGGCGCTGGTGACCGAGAAGTCGATCGTGCGGTCCGTGCCGTCGAAGACGTACGAGTAGCGCATCACGATCGCCTTCGACAGCAGGTCGCGCGACTCCTTCTTCTGGCAGACGTTCGACACGACCGACGACTTGAGGTCCGCCGCGGTCAGGCTCGCCGGATCGACCGAGGAGTCGATCGTGTAGGCGTACTCGAGCTGCGCGCCGTCGGCCGTCACGCCGTCCCAGCGGGTCACCTCGTCGAGCTCGAGCGGGAAGGTGTAGTTCTCGTTGACCTGCTTCGCCGCCTCGGTCGCGAGGGCCGACGGCGAGGGCTCGGCGGTGGCGTTGAAGAACGCGCGGACACCCAGCGACGCACCCACCGCGGCGATGACGGCGACGACCGGGATGAGGATCCGGAGTGCGACGTTCTTCCCCTTCTTCTCCGGGGTCGGCGGCTGCCAGGGGGGAACGCTCCCGCTCGCGCCGGCGTAGGGCTGCTGCTGGTACCCGGGTGCCTGCTGGCCCGGCTGCTGGAAGCCGGGCGCCTGCTGCTGGTTCGGCTGCTGGAAGCCGGGCGCATGCTGGTCCGGCTGCCCGTTGTTCGGCTGCCAGTCGCCGGGCTGCCCGTTGTTCGGCGTCGTCATGATGGTCCTTCGCGGTCAGCACTCGCGCGCCGGACGTCCCCGAAGTTCCGTGCTCCGGCCGACACGCGGCCGGCTTCTCACGCCCCCTCGAGCGCCGGCGCCCCCTGTGCGCGGTACTCGATGTCAGGCGCCAGCACTACCGGCGCCTGCATCCAACGTATCAGGCTGGGGTTCCGACCCTGCCCCCGGTCCCTCACGGTCAATCGCGGCAGCGCCACCGCACCGAGTCGCATCGCCTACGCAAGCCGCCCAGGCCCATGTCAGCAGTTCCTCTGTCACGAAGGAGGCCACAACCGCGGGTAGGACCGGGGCTGCTGCCATGAAGACGACGAGTCGGCCCTCGCGATCAAAGCTCGCCGAGGTCCTTCCGAGGCCTGTCAAACCTGCTCTGCTCAACAGCGTGTCGCCGCGAGAGAATCCGGGTCGGCGGAAGCGGTACCGCAACTGCGCGTCGGTCACATTGACGAGCCACTTCCGTCAGCACGTCGTTGACCCGCCAGATGTCGACTGTGTGATCGTCGGCACCGATCCTGGATACGTACGGAGGAGGTGACGGGCGCGCCGTAGACGAATGGGTTCTCCTCGATGATCGCTCGCCGTCATCCCGTCCAGGTTCGCAACCAATCACGCCAGCGCGACTGCGTAGTCAAGCGGAACAGACGATCAAGAGCGCCCTTGTACCTGGTTGTCGCCTCGTCATCAGCCTTCCCTCCGCCATCGGTCAACACGACACCAAGTGGACCTCCAGCCCCAGCCGAGACCGACTCGTGTATTGCCCGGATCAGCGCTGCTCGTTCAGTCCCCACGTCGTTCCTGAGCGCCCGCGCCTGTTGTTCATACCAGCGAGCGGCCTCGTCATGGCGTGCTCCACGCAGGTAACCGCTGACCTCTTCGCAAAGCCGGGACACCTCCTCGTCATTCGTGCTCATAGGTCCTCCGATCACGGCACCTGCGACCAGTATCGGGTCCGAAGGGCCCTTGGAACGAGCGCTCCGCCAACCTGCGATTTGCCCAAGCGAAATCTCGCGGCAACTTCGTCACTGTTCTCACTCGTGATCCCGTCCCGAAGGACGAGGTGATCACAATTCGCGCGGTCTGAATGTCAACCTGATCGGCGAAGGACCCAATACCCGTTGCTAAGCACGTTCCGAACGCTCTTAATATCTCGCCTCGAGCGCACTATTCAGCCTCCGCGCGTCCTCAACGAGGGCAACAAAGCGCTCGGAAATTTCGATGTCTGGAGTACCGTCGTCCCACCTCCCGGTCGACCAGACTCCTTAGATGTCCAGGTTCTCGACGACCCAGGGTAGGACCTTACATCCGCTTGTACCCTCGAACCTCGGGGACCGTCCCGAGAATCGATAACAGCGGTCGCAGAATCAAAGAACCTTCGCCCAGCGTAATCCGGTACGTATTGCCCACCTGGAATTTCGCGGCAATCTCGTCACTGTTCTCACTCGTGATCCCGTCCCGGAGGACCAGGTGACCACAATTCGAGGTTTGAATTTCGACCTGATCAGTGAAGGACCCAATACCTCGACCCGAGTGCGTCGAAACTGCTGAGGCCTTCGCGCTCGAGATCCTGCAGTCGAGAGCGACAGGATGCTCTTTGTCGTAGGACGCAATCCATCCTCGTCCGAAGAAAAAGAATGCCACCACGGCCAGGATGAGCGCGATCGCTACCGCAAAGATGGTTCGGCCCCTGACGGCTGATTCCCTTCGACGCCGGCGCAGCTCCAGGCGCCAGCCTACTGTGTGTCACGGGTCCACCTCGCTACACGGACTGCGTCACCCTTGGCCGAGTCGCTCCGAACAGCAGCAATACTATGGTGATCCCCATGACCGGACGCTTCTCCCTCGCCGCGACAGGCCACCTCCCAGTCATTCGGACGCCGCTCCTCCCGCCTCCACCATATTCGAATATCAGGTCTTCACTCAATTGACTCATTGTGACGCCGAGAGTCACACGCCATCTCGGCTGAGGCGCTCGGTCCACCTTCAAAGCCTCCTCGGGCTGAGATGATGAGGATCAATCCGCCTTGCTGTAGTCCTGCACCACGGGTGCGACCTTCAAAAGACTGAGCACCGCCCGAAGCTTGAACGAACCTTCTCCGACATGGAAGCGGTACGGCGTTCCCGGGGACACGGAGGCAGCGATCGATCTCATGTTCTGACGCGTCACGCCATCCTGGTAAAGAAGGTTGCCACACCGCGTGTCGAACGAGACCTGCGCCTGCGATCCTCCTGCACCTTTCGTCGAACGAGATGACATAATCTCGCCTTTAGCAGCCGCGACATAGCAGGTAATCATGATCATATGGCGCTGGTCATATCTACTCATTATCGAAGGACCGAACACGAAGGTCACGATCGGGAGAATGATGAACACCAGCAGCATCAGTACGCCGACGACGCGGTTGCGGGCTACCTGAGCCCTCAACTTCCTTTGAGGCTCAACCAATTCTTGTTCCTTCGACCCAAGGGCGGCCATCGATCCGGCCTCATCCTACGTGCCGCCCCGTTCGCGAGTGCACGTCAGGACCCTCGGCCCCACCGATGAATTCACTGACGAACGACCGGCCGATATTGTCCCCCGAGGTGTCCCCTCCGGGCCGGATTGGCTCATTGACGATGCTGCTGAGCCCTCCAGCAACTGAGTCGAAGGCGTTCGTAGCCAAAGCATTGGCGGTTTGCGTGCCCGCGCTGAGCCCCGACGAAGCGATGTGAAGTCCCGCGTTCGAGGAGAAGTACTTCGCAAGGTCCATTTTTTGGATCATTGCCGAACCAAGTTTCGGCGAGAGAACGCTTGAGGTAGCACTGAACCCCGCCCCCGTTGCGGCTCCGGTCCCAGCCGCAGCAAAGTATCCCCCAGCGTCACCGCTCCAGCCAGTGTTGACTCCGTAGTCTGCGGCGTTCGATCCCGCTCCTTGGACAGCACTCGAGATTCCCGATTGACCCGCCTGCCCGAAACTCGCGAGCTGCCCGCTCGAGCGAGAATGTTGACGCTCGATCGAGCCATCGCAGGTACTGCCTTCGACAGTCCGAATGACGTGGCGCCTCCAAGAGCACCGGCTGCCCCGCCGATGAGTGTGTCAACTCCCACCGCGCCCCCAGTCGACTCTGCCGTCCTTGCCCTTGTTCGACTGGATCGACATGCCCCCGGCCAACGCGGCGCCCCCTCCAGCCGCCACGGCTATGGCCACAAGAGGCCCTATCAGCACGTACGCGAGCACCTTGGAAGCAGCCCTACCAGCAAAGAGGAGAGGGATCAGAGTGCCGACAACGACGAGCACTCCGCAAGCGATCAGCACCCCGAGGCTGCCGGACGCCGCCACCGTCACGTCTGGGTCGGCTCCGCGTGTTCGTCACGGTCCGTCATGCGCTCCCGCGCGCATCAGCTGCCGTTGAGGACGTCGAACCTGTAGGCAGTCGGTGACACGCCAAAAAGTGCAAGTTGGGCGCGAAGTCGGTATGCCGCATCGCCGACATTGAAACGCACGAGGTCGGCATCTGACAGTTCCTTCGCGACGGCATCCGCGTTCGAGGAATTGATGCCGTCTTGGAGCAGGATCTTGCCACACTGCTCGGTCACGACAACGACCTGAGGCCCCGACGCACCGCCCCCCTTGAACGAGCCGCTCGATTCCGTTCCGGTGACGGCGCTACGGACGGTGCACGTGATCGGCATCCGATGCGAGTCGTCGTACGCCGTGATCCCGACGGGTATCACAAAGAAGAGCAGCCCTGGAACGACGAACAGCAGCAATACGATGGCGATCCCGACGACAGGACGCTTCTTCCTCGCCGCAGTAGTCGACTTCCCGGTCATGCGAACACCGTACCTTCCGGCTCTCACCATCTCCGATGGACCCCGACCGTCGGGCCGTCACCACCCTGCGCTGCGCCGGTCGTGAAGGTCTGGATGATGTTTCCGAGCGAGGGGTCGCCGCCAGGCCGGATCGCTTCGTTCACCTCGGACGACACGACGCCGACACCGCTCGAGACGGCGTTGCCTGCTATCTCCCTTCCGACCGTGGACGTGATCCCGAAACTGTTGACGAATGATCCTGAGAGACGTCCCGTAGCGATGCTGGACGCTGCTCCGGTGCCGAACCCTGTCGCGGCTGCCGTTGCGTACCCGAGCGGGTTCTTGTCCTTGATCTCGTCGTTGAAGTAGTAGTCCCCGACGTTGTTGACAGCGCCTGAGGTTCCAGACGCAATCGCGCCACGGCCTGCGGACGAGAACGCTTGAGACGCCACACCCCTGGCACCTGACCCGAGCGCGAGCGAAGCGGCCGGCGCGGCCTTCGCGAGACCTATCGCCGCGCCGCCACCGGCGGCACCGGCCGCTGCGCCGACGAGTGTGTCCTGACCGACCTTGCCCCAGTCGACGCGCCCGTCCGGTCCTCGGTTCTTCTTGATGGAGAATCCTCCGGCCAACGCTGCTCCAGATCCTGCTGCGACAGCGAGTGCAACAACGGGTCCCAGAGGGGTGAACATAGCGCCGACCGCCAGGACGACGCCGACACCGATGGCAATGTTCGAGATCAGCTCGGAGTTCTCGTCAGCCCAGTTCCGGACTGCGCCGATGACGCCCTGGTTCGCATCCCGGTACGCCGCAAGGTCCTCATCCGTCGCCGGTCGGAGCCCCAGGGGGTCGATCGCGTGCATCGGGTCGTTCCCGGCGTACGAGTACGGATTACCCGCCCACGCCGCACCGAGCACGGGCTCCAGCGGGTCCGTCGACAGGAAGCCTCGCGCCACGGGGTCGTACACGCGCGCCCCGAGCCACTCCAGCCCGGCGATCGACAGCCCTCCGGCAGCGGTGAGCGCGACACCAGTGGGCAGGGCCGGCCCCTTGACCGAAGCGAGCACCGCCCATGGGTCCGAAGCGTCCGTGGAACGAGCGCTCCGCCAGCCTGCGATCGACCAGGCATCACCCACGGCGATCGCGCCGCCCGGCAGGTCGAGCACGCTCTCCCCGCCGATCGTCACCATTGCGGGCAGCGGCGCAGCAGAGTCCCACCACACCTCGGCTCCGCCGACCTCAGCGAGCTCGCCGAGCACGTCGGTCCACATCTCGAACCGGCCGGTCTCGCCGTACGAGCGATCGCGCGACACGATGGCGGTCAGGGAACCCAGATCGGACCACGCGTACTCGGCGGTCGACCCGTCGGCGTTGGTGCGACGTACCCGTCGACCGAGTCCGTCGTACAGGTACTCCGTCCGCTCCCCGCTCCGGACGGACGCGACGAGCTGCCCGGCCGCGTCGTACTCGAAGGTCGTCTCGGCATCGTTGACGACCTCGCGGAGCAGCCGCCCGCCGTCGCTGTACTCCCACGCGGAGTCGCCCGCGCGGACGAGCTGCCCGGCGTCGTCGTACGCGTACTCGACACGACTGTCCGGCCCGTCGAGCGCGACGATCCGGCCATGGGCGTCGCGCTCGATGCTGGTGACGGTCGCACCCTCGGGCGTCGTCGTCGTGTGGGCGACCAGGGCGCCGCGCTCGTACGACCACGACTGGACGACGTCGCCGGTGGACGCCTGGACGATCCGCCCGGCTGCGTCGTAGGCGAAGGTCGCCGCGGCGAGCCCCTGTCGCTCGACGGCGACGGCGCGGCCCGCTGCATCACGGCGCCACTCGGTCCGTGTACCCGTGGCATCGGTTCGCGCCGTCCGGTTGCCGTCGGCGTCGTACTCCCACCGCACGGAACGCCCACCGCGGCTCCGTCGAACGAGGAGCCCGCGGCGGTCGTACTCGAGCTCGTGGTCGACCGTCCGACCCGCTCCACGGGTGTGGTCGGTGACGACGACGGTGCGGTCGACGGCGTCGCGTCGGGTCTCGCTCACCAGCTGACCGTCGACCAGGACCTTCGTCGAGCGGCCGGCAGCGTCGAAGGTCCAGCTGGTGGTGCGCCCCTCAGGGTCGGTCTGCTCCACCTGGCGACCGGCCGCGTCGTACCGCGCCGTCGTCTCACGGCCGAGCGGGTCGACGACCGCGACCACGCGGTCTGCTCCGTCGTACCGGCGCCGCGTGACACCGCCGGCGGGGTCCGTGACCTCGGTGAGCCGGCCCCGCTCGTCGTAGGCGAAGCGGGTGGCGCCCCCGAGCCCGTCGACGGCCTCGACGAGCTGCCCTGCAGCGTCGTAGCGGAACCGTCGGTGACCGAAGCGTGCGTCGTGGCTGGAGACGAGCCTCCCGGCCCGTTCGTAGCGGTACCGGCTCGTACCGGATCCCGCCGTAGTCCGCACGACCACGCGGCCGACCGCGTCGTAGGTGGTCTCCTCGACCTCGCCGGTGGGCAACGTGCGGGCGACGACGCGGGAGTCCGCGTCGTACGTGAGTGTCGTCCGCGCCCCCGTTGCGTCCGCGGCCGCGGACAGGCGCCCGCAAGCGTCGTACTCGTAGGTCGAGCGGGCGCCGGACGGACTGACGATCGCCGTCACCCGCCCGCCCAGGTCGCGCTCGATGCGCGTCAGGCCGCCTTCGCCGTCGACGAGTTCGACGGGCCGACCAGCTGCGTCGTACGTCACCAGCTCGGAACCGGTCTCGTCACTCGTCTGCTCGACGGGTCGCCCGAACTCATCGAAGCGGACAGTGGTCGCGGAGAACGCATCACGCAGGGTCGCGACGCCGGTCGCGACGTCCCGTGCGACCTCCTGCCGGACGCCGGTCGGGTCGACGGTCGCGGCGAGGCCGCCGTTGACGTCGTACTCGCGCCGCCACGTCGCGCCCGTCGGGTCGGTGACGGCCTGGAGGCGCGACAACCCGTCGTGCGCGAACGTCCAGACCGCGTCACCCGGCAGGGCGAGCGCGGCGACGTTCCCCTGGTCGTCGAACGTCCGCGTTACCCGCCGACCCAGGGGGTCGACGGTGGTCGCCAGCTCGCCGCTCGCCGCGTACTCGAAGGTGGTGCGGGCACCGAGTGGATCGGTGATCGATGCGACGCGCCCACCGGCCGTGTGCTCGTACCGCCAGACCGCTCCGTCGGCGTCGCGGCGCTCGACGAGGAGCCCCGCGGCGTCCCAGCGGTACTCGGTCCGGGCGCCGGACGGGCTGACCGCGGCGACCGGACGACCGGCCGCGTCACGCTCGATCCGGGCGGTGTCCCCGACCGCGTTCGTGGTCGCCACCAGCTCGCCGAACTCGTCGTGCGCGAGGTCGAGGACGACCCCGGTCGGGTCGACCACGTGGGTGAGGACCCCGTCCGTCCACGTGAGCTCGGTGCGGCCGCCGACCGGATCGACGATGACGGACGGGTCGCGGTCGTCGCCGCGGTACTCGTAGGACACGACCGCACCGGCCTCGGTGACGACGGTGGTCACCCGGTCCTGGTCGTCGTAGCCGTAGGTGACGTCACCGCCGGAGGGGGTCACCGTCCGGGTCTTCCGACCGCGGTCGTCGTAGGCGTGCACGGTGACGGAGCCGTCACGCTCAGTGGTCGACACCAGGTTGCCGTGTCGGTCGTAGCTCATCGACTGCCGTCGGTCGTCGGAGTCGATGACCCCGACGAGCCGACCCTTGGCGTCGGCGATGTAGGAGTTCGCGCGCGAGCCGTCGTGGTCGGACACGACCGTGACGCGACCGGGCAGGTAGGCGAAGCGCACCGCTCGGCCTTGCGGGCTGACCTGTTCGACCACGCGGCGCTGGTCGTCGTAGGTGTTGTCGACCTCGACGACCCCGGCAGCCGATGTCACGGTGACGATGAGGTCGTCGTCGTTCCATCCGTAGCGGCGGGTACCGACGGGGTCGGTCACGCTGACGAGCCGCCCGTGGTCGTCGTAGCCGTACTCGACCCGCCGGCTGTCGGACGCCCGGAGGACCGCGACGCGCCCGTCCACGTGCTCGATCTCGACCCAGCGGCCGCGTTCGTGCTCGAGGCGGACGACGAGGTCGTCGGCGTCGCGGACGACCCGGACCGCCGTTCCGATTCCGCCGCGCTGCCCGGTCCAGAGACCGGACGGGGTGAAGTCGATCCGGACCCCGGCGTTGTCGCGCACGACGAGCAGGTCGCCCTCTGCGGCGAGCCAGCGGTTCTCGCCGACCCCGCGGTCCCAGCCCTCGCCGGAACGCGGGAAGCGGATCTGACGGCCGTCGGCGCCGACGAACGTCGCACCCTCGTCGTCGAGGAGCAGGCGCGTCTCGAGGACCGAGGACCAGCCCGGGCCGAAGATCCCGACGTGCTCGTCGAGCGAGTTGTACATGCGGGTGACCTCGAGCGAGGCCGAGGCGCCGCTGAACCCGAGGTCGAGCTCCGGTTCGAGGAAGTTGCCGGTCGTGGTGTTGACCGGGTCCATGGAGAAGCCCGTCGTGGGCTGGGCGCCGTACGCCGACGGCGGCTCGAACTGCAGGTCCTGGCGGGTCTCGGAGACCCCGGCGGCTGCGAGCGCCGCGGCGAGCGCGGAGTCCGCGACCGTCGAGACGTTGCCCTCGCCGCCGGCCGCGGTGAAGGCATCCGCGACGGTGTCGGCCCAGGTGGCGTCCTGGCTGTTCGCCTGCAGCCACTTGTCGAACGCGTTCACCAGTCCGCCCGCGTCGATGTGACCCCACGAGCAACGCGCGGCGAACTCGGCGAGCTTGCCCCGCAGCTGCGCCGGCTTCCCTTCGAGCGCCTGGTCGAGAGAACGCGTGCCGGTAGCGAACGCACGGAGATCAGCCGGGCGCGCTGACGAGGTACCACCGCCGCCACCACCGCCCGAGCCGGGGGTCGGTGTGTCGCGCGCGGTGCTCGGGCCGCCTGCGGGACGGAACGTCGGAGCTGCCTCGTGGTGGACCTCCGGCGGCTGGGGTGCACCGTGCAACCTGTCGCCGAGCCACTCGATGAAGTTCCGGTCCTCGTGCTCCTCGTACCAGTCGCGGGCCTTCTTGCGGCGTGCGTTCTCGCGCTCGGCCGCCTCCTTCATCTGCTGCACCCATGTCGCGACGGTCCGCAGGTTGTCGGCGATGGTCCTGCCGTCGTTGTGCGCCTTGTCCGAGTTGCTCGCGAACAGGTCGGAGAAGTGCCCGCGGAACTCCTGCGCCGCGGTGGTCACGTAGGACGTGCGGCTCCCGCTCTGTCCGTCGATGGACTCAGCAGAACCGTTCAGCGCGTGGATCAGCGCATCAGCCGTCGCGTTGTCGAACTCGACGGGCTCGTTGCCGTGCAGGTCGGCCATGGTGCATCCCCCGGATGTGTCGCAGCTCGTTCTGGTCGTTCTCGTGGTGCGGTCGGCCCCCCGACCGCGAACGCCCGGCCCACCGAGACGGCGGACCGGGCGTGGGGTGGGTGCTTACGCGCCGCCACCCGCGGTGAAGATGTCCTGCGAGATCTTGTCGAGCTGCGTGCGGAGCTGCTCGAGCTCGGTCTTCGCCTTGTCGAGGGCAGCCTTGGTCTCGGGCCAGGTCGACCCCCGGAACGTCGAGGCGAGCGGGCCGTCCCACACGTTCGAGTCGGACAGGATGCGCCCTTGGGCGTCGAGCTGCGAGATCTGGTCCGTGAAGCCGCCGTTCACGATGGACTGGATCTGTCGGATGGCGGACTTCGCCTGCTCGGTGGAAAGGACACGCGACATGGTCAACCTCATTCTCTTCGTACCTGCACCCCCGCGCAGTGGAATCCCCCCGGAGGCCTGAACGCCGCCCACCATACCCGCGAAGCCCGGCAATGTCACCGTCCGTATATCGTGACGTTTCCTCCCCCACTTCGAGGGGTGCGCCCGGCGCGGCAGGCAGACGCCCCTGCACAGGCGGGTCGTTCACGCTCGGTTTCCACAGCGGCCACCTGTGCTCCTCCGGGCAGCGGGGGCTGGTGGCAGGATGTCGGCATGGACACCGAACCGCAGCTCGACGGCGAATCCGTCGCTCCCGACCTCGACGACTTCGACGAGGTCGTCGAGATCGAGCACGAGTCGCTGCCCTCGGACCGCTACTTCGACCGCGAGCTGAGCTGGCTCCGCTTCAACCAGCGCGTGCTCGAGCTGGGTGAGGACCGCACGCAGCCACTCCTCGAGCGCGCCAACTTCCTGGCGATCTTCGCGTCCAACCTCGACGAGTTCTTCATGGTGCGCGTCGCGGGCCTCAAGCGTCGCATCGACACCGGGATCGCTGTCCCGACCAACGTCGGGCGAGCACCGAGCGACGTGCTGCGCGACATCGCGGCGAAGGCCCACGAGCTGCAGGACCGGCACGCCGCCGCCTTCATCGAGTCGTTGAAGCCCGACCTGGACGCCGCGGGCATCCACGTCGAGCACTGGTCCGACCTCGACGAGGCCGACCGCCTGCGCATGCGTGAGTACTTCAACGAGCGGATCTTCCCGGTGCTCATGCCGCTCGCGGTCGACCCGGCACACCCCTTCCCCTACATCTCGGGGCTGTCGCTGAACCTCGCCGTCCGGGTCCGCAACCCCAAGTCCCAGCGGCAGGAGTTCGCGCGCCTCAAGGTGCCGCAGAACTTCTCCCGCTTCATCGCGCTGCCCGACGACGGATCCGGGCGCATGCGCTTCATCCCGCTCGAGGACCTCATCGCGAACCACCTCGACGACCTGTTCCCGGGGATGGAGGTCCTCGAGCACCACGTCTTCCGCGTCACCCGCAACGAGGACGTCGAGATCGAGGAGGACGAGGCCGAGAACCTCATCCAGGCGCTCGAGCGCGAGCTGCTCCGGCGGCGCTTCGGTCCGCCGATCCGCTTGGAGATCACCGAGGACATGGACCCGGTGACCCTCGACCTGCTCGTGCGCGAGCTCGACATCACCGAGCAGGAGGTCTACCGCCTGCCGTCGCCGCTCGACCTCGGCGGGCTGTTCGAGATCGCGAAGATCGCCCGCCCGGACCTCCACTACCCGCGCCACGTCCCCACGACGCCGGTGCAGTTCCAGCCCGGCGAGCCGAACACGAAGCCCGACCTGTTCCGCGCCATCGCCTCGCGCGACGTCCTCGTGCACCACCCGTACGAGTCCTTCGCGACGAGCGTGCAGGCGTTCCTCGAGCAGGCGGCCGCCGACCCGAACGTCCTGGCGATCAAGCAGACGCTCTACCGCACCTCCGGCGACAGCCCGATCGTCGAGGCCCTGATCGACGCCGCCGCCGCGGGCAAGCAGGTCCTGGCCCTGGTCGAGATCAAGGCACGGTTCGACGAGCAGAACAACATCACCTGGGCGCGCAAGCTCGAGAAGGCCGGCGTGCACGTCGTCTACGGCCTGGTCGGACTGAAGACGCACTCGAAGCTCGTGCTCGTCATCCGGCAGGAGGGCGGCACGCTCAAGCACTACAGCCACATCGGCACCGGCAACTACAACCCGAAGACGTCCCGCATCTACGAGGACATGGGGCTGTTCACCGCGGACGACACAGTGGGCAAGGACCTCACCCGCCTGTTCAACGAGCTGTCGGGCTACGCGATCGAGAAGAAGTTCAAGCGCCTGCTCGTCGCGCCGCTGCACCTGCGCAAGGGGCTCGTGAAGCGCATCCAGACCGAAGCCGCGAACGCCCGCGCCGGCAAGCCGTCCGGCATCCGGATCAAGGTCAACTCGATGGTCGACGAGCAGATCATCGACGCCCTCTACCTGGCGAGCCAGGCCGGTGTGCCCGTCGACGTGTGGGTGCGCGGCATCTGCTCGCTGAAGCCGGGCATCGAAGGCGTCAGCGAGACGATCCGTGTCCGGAGCGTCGTCGGCCGGTACCTCGAGCACTCGCGGGCCTTCACGTTTCACAACGACGGCGACCCGCTGGTGTTCATCGGCTCGGCGGACATGATGCACCGCAACCTCGACCGTCGCGTCGAGGCCCTGGTCCGGCTCACCGACCCGGCACACGTGGCCGAGGTCGAGGAGATGTTCGACCTGGCGATGGCGGAGACGACGAGCTCGTGGCACCTCGAGTCCGACGGCGAGTGGACGCGCCGCTCCACCGACCCGGACGGCCGCCCGCTCGACGACGTGCAGAATGTGCTCATGCGGAAGATCTCGGCCCGGAAGCGTTCGGCTCGGTGAGCGGCGGCCCCACGGGGCCCGTCGTCGCGGCGGGCGCGGTCGTCTGGCGTGAACGGGACGGAGTACCGCTGGTGCTCCTCGTCCACCGGGACCACCACCAGGACGTCTCCCTGCCCAAGGGCAAGGTCGACCCCGGCGAGAGCATCCCGACGACCGCCGTCCGGGAGATCGACGAGGAGACCGGCTACCGCGTGCACCTCGGGGCGCCGCTCGGCACGGCGGAGTACGTGCTCCCGAGCGGTCGCGACAAGGTCGTGCACTACTGGGCCGCCCGCGTCGGCTCGAAGGAGTACGACCGCGCGGGCAAGTTCCGTCCGAACGACGAGGTCGCCGCGATCGAGTGGGTGACCGTCGACCAGGCACGGGCACGGCTCACGTACGAGCGCGACGTGGCGATCCTCGACCGGTTCGCCGACCGCGTCGCCGCCGGTGAGCACCGGACCTTCGCGCTGATCGCCCTCCGGCACGCGAAGACCGTGCCCGGTTCGGACTGGGACGGCCCCGACGCCACCCGCCCGCTGCTGCCGGTCGGACGGTCCCAGGCCAAGGCCGTCGCAGCACCCGTCGCGGCGTTCGGTCCGAAGAAGATCGTCAGCAGTACGGCGGCGCGGTGCCTCGCGACCGTCGAGCCGCTCTCCGCGCGCACGAAGGTCGGTGTCTCCAGCACGACGGACATCAGCCAGGACGCCCACGACCGCGGAGCCGCAGACGTCAAGGGCGTCGTGCAGAAGCGGATCGCGAAGGCCAAGTCCGCGGTGCTCTGCTCCCACGGTCCGGTGCTGCCGGACATCATCGCCCGCATCGCCTCCGCGACCGCGGACGACCGTCGTCGCTTCGACCTGCGCCGCGCCGCGATGCTCTCGGTGGGGGACTTCGCCGTGCTCCACATCGCGGGCGAGAAGCTCGTCGCCGTCGAGACGCACCGCAACACCGTCCCGGCCTGAGTCGACCGGGGCGGAGACGACCGTCCGCTCGGTGAACACCAGGCCGAGAACCGAGGCGGTGGTGAGCCGCGCCTCCAGGCCGGGCTCCGCGACGGTCGTGAGCCGCGCCTCCGGACAGTCCACGACGAAGACCCTTCGGACCAGCGCTCGGCGCGGCGATCCGACCCGCGCCGCCGCCGCGTGAACCGATGCACCTGCATGGGTCTCACCCACGCACGGTGACCCGATCCTGCACCCACCACGGCTCGGTCGTCCGGCACCCGAGCCGGGACAACCCCTCGTTCACCTCCCGTTCACCGAGGAGCGTCATCCCCGTCACCTCGCGTCCCTACAGTCACTCCCGGGTCAGCACCGGCCCGAGGGACCAGCAGCGGTCCCGCCTGCACTGACATTCCCGAAGGGACCCCTGTTGAACATCAAGCGAATCGGTTCGATCGCAGCGATCGCGATCGCCGGCGCCGTCGTGCTGTCCTCCTGCGCGGCGAACGAGAGCGGCAGCGGCGACGCCGCAGCGCCGACCTCGAGCTCGGGCACCGACTACTCGAAGCTCTCGGGCACGCTGACCGGCTCCGGCTCGTCGGCGCAGCAGACCGCTGAGGCCACCTGGGCTGCGAACTTCCAGAACGTCGCCTCCGGCGTGACGGTCAACTACTCGCCGGACGGCTCCGGCGCCGGTCGCAAGAACTTCATCTCGGGTGCCGCGGACTTCGCCGGCTCCGACGCTGCACTGAAGGACGAGGAGCTCTCGGGCTCGTTCGACCTGTGCACGGACAAGGCCATCGACATCCCGGTCTACATCTCCCCGATCGCCATCGCCTACAAGGTGGACGGCGTCTCCGACCTGACGCTCGACGCGAAGACCATCGCGGGCATCTTCTCGGGCAAGATCACCAAGTGGAACGCCTCGGAGATCGCCGACCTGAACAAGGGCGTCGACCTGCCGGACTCGAACATCACCGTGATCCACCGCTCGGACGACTCGGGCACCACGCAGAACTTCTCCGAGTACGTCTCGGCGAATGCGTCGGACGTCTGGACCGAAGAGCCCAGCCAGACCTTCCCCTACCAGGTCGGCGACTCGGCCAAGGGCACCTCGGGCGTCGCCTCGGCGATGGCCAGCGCCTCGAACGCCATCACCTACATCGACGACTCGGGCGCCGGTGACCTCGACAAGGCGAAGCTCATGGTCGGCGACAAGGCCACCGAGATCTCGGCCGAGGGTGCTGCCAAGGTCGTCGCGGACTCCGAGACGGTCTCGGGCCGTGAGGAGAACGACCTCGCGATCGACATCAACCGCAAGGACACCGCCGAGGGTGCGTGGCCGCTGGTCCTCGTCTCCTACGCGATCGCCTGCCAGGAGTACAAGGACGCCGACAAGGGTGCGCTCGTGAAGGGCTACCTCGACTACGTCGTCACGCAGGACGCGCAGGAGGCCGCCGCGAAGGAGGCCAAGTCGGCCGCCCTCTCCTCCGACCTGTCGGAGAAGGCCGCGAAGGCCGTCGCCTCCATCAAGTAAGGCCCGCTGAGCACCCGGACGCCGGTCCCACCCACCCTGACCGGCGTCCGGGTTCTCGCCCGTCCGGCCCGGACGCAGCACCAGCACCACCGGGTACGCCCGGCCTCACCAGCACCACCCCGTCGCCTCCCCCGGTCGCTCCTCCACGAGCCCGGCCTCCCCTCCGACAGGAGTCCCATGACGACCGCACCGGCCCAGCCAGGGGCCACCGTCTCCCCCGCCAAGCCGAAGGCCGTCGTCCGCGTCGGCGACCGGGTGTTCTCGACCGCCTCGGTGGTCGCCGGCAGCCTGATCCTCTTCGTGCTCGTGCTCGTCGCCGCCTTCCTGGTGTGGCAGAGCCTCCCGGCCTTCTCGGCGAAGGTCGGTGAGCTGCCGAACAACTCCTCGAACTTCTGGGTCTACGTCGGTCCGCTCGTCTTCGGCACCGTCTACTCGGCACTCATCGCGCTCGTGATCGCCGTCCCGCTCTCCCTCGGCATCGCGCTCTTCATCTCGCACTACGCACCGCGCCGCATCGCGCCGGTGCTCGGGTACGTCATCGACCTGCTGGCCGCGGTGCCGTCGGTCGTCTACGGCCTCTGGGGCATCGTGGTCCTCGCGCCGCTCCTCAAGCCGTTCTACGGCTTCCTCAACGAGTACCTCGGCTGGTTCCCGCTGTTCTCCGGCCAGGTGTCCGGTACCGGCCGCACGATCCTGACCGCATCGATCGTCCTCGCGGTGATGGCCATCCCGATCATGACCGCGGTGATGCGCGAGATCTTCCTGCAGGCGCCGACCCTCAACGAGGAGGCCGCGCTCGCCCTCGGCGCCACGCGCTGGGAGATGATCCGCCTGTCCGTCCTGCCGTTCGCGAAGTCCGGCATCGTCTCGGCGATCATGCTCGGCCTCGGTCGTGCGCTCGGCGAGACGATGGCGATCGCCCTCGTGCTGTCGGTCTCGACGAACGTCACCTTCCAGATGCTGACGTCGCTCAACCCCTCGACGATCGCGGCGAACATCGCCCTGCAGTTCGCCGAGGCGTCGGGCACGGCCCTGAACGCACTGGTCGCGTCGGGCCTGATCCTCTTCGTCATCACCCTGGTCATCAACATGCTGGCGCGCTACATCGTGCGCAAGCGGGTCTCCTGAGAGGTCACGCCCGATGTCCCTCGCCCTCCGTCAGACCGGCACCGCCGGCAACGTCTACGCCAACGGCAAGCTGCACAAGTCCGTGCCGTGGCTCCTCCTCGTCGGCTCCTGGGTCGCCCTGGTCGCGGTCTTCGCCCTGCTGAACGCGGGCGGTGCGGTGAAGGACTTCAACGTCGTCGCCGCCCTGTTCCTCGGCACCGTCCTGTTCGACGTGCTCATCGTCGTCGTCTCGCGCATCGTCGAGGGCGGACGCAAGGCGGTCGACCGGCTGATCACCTCGCTGGTGGTCACGGCCTTCGTCATCGCGGTGCTGCCGCTGGTGTCGCTGCTCTGGACGGTCCTGGCCGACGGCCTGGCCCGCTTCGACGCCGAGTACTTCAACTCGTCGATGCGCGGCGTCATCTCCGAGGGCGGCGGCGCACTGCACGCCCTCGTCGGCACGCTCGAGATCACGCTGTTCGCCGCGCTGATCTCCGTGCCGATCGGCCTGCTCACCTCGATCTACCTGGTCGAGTACGGCAAGGGCGCCCTGGCGAAGGGCATCACCTTCTTCGTCGACGTCATGACGGGCATCCCGTCCATCGTCGCCGGTCTCTTCGCCTACTCGCTGTTCGCGCTGTTCCTCGGCCCCGGTGCCCGCTTCGGTCTCGTCGGCTCGATCGCCCTGAGCGTGCTGATGATCCCCGTGGTCGTCCGCTCCACCGAGGAGGTCCTGAAGATCGTCCCGATGGAGCTCCGCGAGGCGTCCTACGCACTCGGCGTGCCGAAGTACCTGACGATCCTCAAGGTGGTGCTGCCGACGAGCCTCGCCGGCATCACCACGGGCGTCATGCTGTCGATCGCGCGCGTCATCGGCGAGACCGCGCCGCTGCTCGTGACGGCCGGCTTCACCGCGAGCATGAACTACGACCTGTTCAAGGACCCGATGATGACGCTGCCGGTGTTCGCGTACACGCAGTACTCGCAGCAGGGCGCCAACCCGGTGCCGTTCGTCGACCGGGCCTGGACCGCGGCACTCGTGCTCATCCTCATCGTGATGGTGCTCAACCTGCTCGCCCGCTTCATCACCCGACTCTTCGCCCCCAAGCTCCCCCGCTAGCACCGAGCGCCCGCGCTCCGGCCGACAGCATCGGCCAGCACGGCCCGCCCGCGCACCGCGTCAGCGGAGCGGCAACGACCACCCACCCCGGAGGAAACCACGTGTCCAAGCGCATCGAGGTCGACGGCCTCAACGTCTACTACTCGAAGTTCAAGGCCGTCGAGGGCGTCGACATGACGATCGAGCCCCGCACCGTCACCGCCTTCATCGGCCCGTCGGGCTGCGGCAAGTCCACCTTCCTCCGCACGCTGAACCGCATGCACGAGGTCATCCCCGGCGCGTACGTCGAGGGCTCCGTCAAGATCGACGGCGACGACCTCTACGGCCAGGGCGTCGACCCCGTGCTCGTCCGCCGGCAGGTCGGCATGGTGTTCCAGCGTCCGAACCCGTTCCCCACGATGTCGATCCGCGACAACGTGCTCGCCGGCGTGAAGCTCAACAACAAGCGCGTCTCGAAGTCCGAGGCCGACGACGTCGTCGAGCGCTCGCTGCAGGGCGCGAACCTGTGGAACGAGGTCAAGGACCGCCTCGAGAAGCCCGGCATGGGCCTGTCCGGTGGGCAGCAGCAGCGGCTCTGCATCGCCCGGGCGATCGCCGTGCAGCCGGACGTCCTGCTCATGGACGAGCCCTGCTCGGCGCTCGACCCGATCTCGACCCTCGCGATCGAGGACCTGATCGAGGAGCTCAAGAAGGACTTCACGATCGTGATCGTCACGCACAACATGCAGCAGGCGTCGCGCGTCAGCGACAAGACCGCGTTCTTCAACATCGCGGGGACCGGTGCGCCCGGCAAGCTCATCGAGTTCGACGACACCGCGACGATCTTCTCGAACCCGTCGGTGCAGGCGACCGAGGACTACGTCTCGGGTCGCTTCGGGTGATCGGCGCCCGGTCCGTCTCCTGACGGTCGGCCTGGAGGCCCGGTGCACGTCCGCCACGGACGGCACCGGGCCTCCGTCGTGCGCTCCACTGCCCCGCACGGACGAACGGCGGGCAGCGGATGATCCGCTGCCCGCCGTTCGTCCGTGCGGGTGCTACGCCTGGGTCGTGGGGACGGCCATGAGCGGCGTCGAGGTCGGCTGGTCGGAACCGCCCTCCGGCTCGACCGTCATGCCGATCGCCGCACCCGGCGTGAGCTTGCCGTCGAGGACCGCCGTGTGCACGCCGTTGCGGGCGCTGTCGACCAGACCGGCGGGGACGATCTCGCCACCCTCGGAGCCGATGTACCAGAGCTCGTACGTCTTGCCCTGCGGCGCCTGCTCGACGCCGTCGAGGATCACCGCGGACTTGCCCACGTCGTGCGACCAGACCACGGTCGCGGAGCCCCCACCGGGGACCTTCGCGGTCGTGCGCTGGAAGTCGGACGCGGCGTAGATCGAGTCGAGCGTGCCGGAGGCCTGCGTGGTCCCGGGGCTGGTCCCCTCGGTCTGGCCGAAGTTCGTGCCGACGCCGAGCCCGACACCGAGGAACACCACGGCGACGGCGGCTGCGGCGGACAGGGCGGCTGCCGGACGCTGGAACCAGCGGCGGCGGGCCTTCGCGGATGCCGCACCGTCGGCGTACCCGGCGGCGTCAGCCGCTCCGAGACCGATGACGTTCCCGGTCTCGGCGACCGGCGCCGGGGCGGGAGCTGCTCCGACGACGGGCGCGGGGGACGCGGCGGAGGCGAGCGGAGCCTCCAGGCCGGCGACCGGCGCCGTGCGGTCCGTCGGCGCGGCCTGCGGGGTCCGTGCGATCTGTGCCATCAGCGACGCCTTGAGCGACGCCGGAGGGTCGATCGGTTCGACGGCGTACGCGAGCTGCAGCGCGGTCTCGCGGAGCGAGTCCGTCTCGGCCTGCAGTTCCGGCGACGTCGTCAGAGCGTGCTCGAGGAGCGCGCGCTCGTCGTCCGAGAGGGCGTCCAGGGCGTGCGACCCGGTGAGCAGGGCAGGGTCGTCGTGGCGTTCGGTCATGACGTCACCCCCATCTCGTCTCGGAGTCGGATCATCCCGTCACGGAGACGGGTCTTGACGGTGCCGATCGGGACACCGAGCCGTTCGGCCATCTCGCTGTGCGAGTAGCCGCCGTAGTACGCGAGCTGCACCGCCTGGCGTTGGAACTCGGTGAGCTTGGCGAGCGCGCGGCTGACGCGTTCGTGCTCGATCCGGATCTCGACCGACTCGGAGACCTGGTCGAAACCGGACTCCAGGTCGCGGATGCCGATCTTGGTGTCCCGGTCGTGCGACGCCTGCGATGCCCGGACCCGGTCGACCGCTCGTCGGTGGGCCATCGTGAGGACCCAGCTGGCGGCGGTGCCGCGCGAACGGTCGAAGCGGGTGGCCTGCTGCCACACCTCGAGGAAGACCTCCTGCGTGACCTCCTCGGACTGGGCGCGGTCCTTCAGGAGTCGCGTCACCAGACCGAGCACACGACCCGACAGGGCGTCGTAGAGGTCGGAGAAGGCTGCCTGGTCGCCGGAGGCGACGCGGGCGAGCAGATCGTCAGGCGACACGGGGGTGGGCTCGGCGGAGCTCCAGGCCTCGGTGTCGTGTTCCACGAGCGCAAGCATTGCAGGTTTCCCCCCTCTCGGTGGCATCGGTTCCGACATGTGCAATCACTTCGCAGGTCGGGTTCGGGTGGTTAGGATCCTCGCGGCGGTGGAGTCTGGGCGAGGGCCGCACGACCCGCAGGGAATTGACCGGCGGGTACCGGACCGGGTCGAGCGGGCCCTCGCTGTGACGTCCGCGAGGAGCGTCACACCAACTGTTCGGCACCGTCGCCCGAGCGGATTGGGCGACGTGCCCGTCCCGGGTGCAGGAACTGTGTCCGGCTCGTGTCTGCTGGTCGCCTGCTGCGCGTCCGCCCGCCCGGTGTGCAGGGTGCGGATGTGCGCACGGGACCTCTGCGCGGCTGCGCGCGCTGCGGCTGCGCGCGCTGCGGCTGCGTGCGCTGCGGCTGCGTGCGCTGCGGCTGCGTGCGCTGCGGCTGCGTGCGCTGCGGCTGCGTGCGCTGCGGCTGCGTGTGTCCGTGACGCGCCCGACCGCGCAACGTGTCCACCGAGAGTGAACACGGCCACGTGCACAGGACGTGTCTCGTAGGATCGATCTCGCCGGGCCGCAGCAAGCCCCGGGCTCCAAAATTCGCCGCTTCGAGCGGCCTCGCGCCGAGAGGCGCTTCTGCGGCCCGGTCTTCGCATGTCCGGGGGCGGTCGGGTCAGGCCGTCCACCGTCGCAGGCCCTGCTCGTCGCCGTCCGCCGTCGCGGTCTGTCGCTGCGCCCCGCCCTCGCCCGGACGTCGCCCCGTGTGCTCATGCGTGTGACGTCCGAGCGGGGGCGCGATCCGGCGTGGGCGGTAGCCGGTCTGGAGGCGCGGCGTCGATCCGCCCCGCCCCTCGCTCAGTCCAGGCTGTCGCGACGCCAGAGCGCCGCCGCCTCGGTCAGGTCGGCCGCGAGCTCCGTCAAGCGCAGCGCCCGACGCGTCAGCTCGCTCGCGCGGTCCCCCGCGGTCAGGTCGGCGTCGTCCGCCACCGAGGTCGCGCCCGCCGCGGTCAGCCGGCAGAACGCCGCGCCGCGGTCGAGCGCCACCGCGAGGTCCCCCGTGTAGAGGCCGTGCAGGATGTGGTCCGCCAGGGTCAGGATCTCCGCAGGACCCGTCGGCTGCTCGGCACCCGCGACGGCCTCGTCGATCGTGCCGATCCGCTCCGTGCCCCGCTCGAAGAAGTACGCGATCTCCTCCGGGTTCTGCCGGATGACGACCCGCACCAGGTAGATGCGCCACAGTGCCCCCGGGAGCGTGTGCGCGCCCACGCGGGCCCACAGCTCGGCGATCGCATCGATGCCGTGCACGTCCGTGTACGTCACGAGACGCTCGACCACCGCCGGGTCCGGGTCCTGCCGCACGCGGTGGAGCAGCGCGTTCGCCGTCTCGTGCGCGACACGGTTCACCAGTGCCGGGTCCTCGCCGCCCTGGATCGCGGCGAACTCCTGGTCGGTGAAGTGGACGGGACGGTGGTGATCGCGAGGCACCCGGCGAGTGTAGGCGCGGCCGCCGACGCCCACGTCCCCCGTTCGCCACGAACGCAACGGGGCGCGCACGGGTACCGTGCTCCGGCAGGGAGGCACTCCTCCCGGACGTTGAGAAGAGGAGACTCCATGAACGCCCTGCTCGTCATCCTGGCCGTGATCGCGGTCGTCCTGCTGTTCGTCGGTGGCTTCACCGCGAGCCTCAAGTTCCTGCTGTGGGTCGGCATCGTGCTGCTCGTCATCGCGGTGGTCATGTGGCTCCTGCGGACGCTCACCGGGCGCCGCAGCTGACCGACAGCACTGGTTCTCGTCTGGAGGCCCTCACCCGCTAGCCTTGCGGGTGAGGGCCTCTAGCTCAGTTGGTAGAGCACCGGACTTTTAATCCGAGGGTCGTGGGTTCGAGCCCCACGGGGCCCACCTCCTCTTTCGTGAGACGCCTACCGGGGTACAACTCCGTCACAGGATGTTCATGGTGCGTCTTGTGCACAGTCCAGACCCTGTTCAGCGGTTTGCCTGCACAGCGCCGATAGTGTCGTTCCCGGTCCTGATCCACGGACCGAACAGGACCGCAGCACCAGAGAACGAACGGGGTACACCGTGACCGAGCCCATCGACGCCACGCAGGCCAGCACCACCGGTGACGCGCGCCGCATCGTCGAGCTCGCCGCAGCGACGAACACCACGATGAGCAACCAGCTCCTCCTCGACACCCTCCGCCGGAACGCCCGCGTCACCACGCGGCACATCCGCACCGACTTCGTCGAGGTCGCCACCGCCACCGCCGTCCTCGGCTACGTGTGCCGGCAGGGCAAGGAGTACACGGCCCTGCGCGGCGACGACCCGGCCTGGGCACAGGAGATCGGGCGCTACGGCACGGAGTCCCTCGCGGTCGAGGCGCTGCGCATGCGCCGCGCCTGACGCACCGGAAGCACGTACGACGAAGGCCGCCCCGGACGGGGCGGCCTTCGTCGTGTCCGGAGGTCTCGTGGTCGCTCACGTGCTGCGCATGCATCTCGCGTTCGCAGGTCTCGTGCCCGCCGTCCTGGTCGCACAACGCGCCGCCCGAGATCGTTCCGGTCGCACGACGTGCCGCTGGCCGAGGACCTGAGCGGCATGTCTCGCGACCAGGAACCACGACCGAGTCCGGCCGGGTCCGGGTCCGGGTCCGGGTCCGGGTCAGGATCCGGCAGAGCGGTCCCAGGCGAGACCGCGGCGCTCAGGACCAGACGCGGCGGATGCCCCAGGTGCCGGTCCACGACTCGTCGGGCTCGAGCCAGCGCAGGCCCTCGCCGGAGTTCAGGGCGTTCGCGGGCGCGGTCATCGGCTCCACCGCCACGGCGAGCCCGGTGCCGTCGCCGCGGGGGAACTCGCGGGACGTGAAGACCTGCACGTACGGGAACGACTCGTCCTGCCAGAGCTCGACGCCGTCGCCCTCCGGACCGTGCAGCGTCGTGCGCCGGACGCCGTGCTCGTCGGCGGCGACGTCCCGGTACGCGGTGTCGAGGTCGGCGTCCCCGGCGCGACGTCCCGACCGCAGGTCGTAGGGCGTGCCCTCGACGGACACCGTGCCGTCCGGGATCTTGTGCTCGTCGACCGTGAACGCCGTGGCGGCGTCGAGCGTGACGACGAGGTCCTCGGCGGGGGTGTCGCCCGCACGGAGGTACGGGTGCGCGCCGACCGCGAACGGAGCGCGGACGCCGGAGCGGTTGACGATGGTGTGGGTCACCCGGACACCGTCGTCGACGAGCTCGTGGTGCACGCGGGTCTCGAGCGTGAACGGCCAGCCGTGCTGCGGGTGGATCGTCGCCTGCTGTTCGATCGACGACTCGGTCTGCGACACCACGCGGTACGGCGAGAACCGCAGCAGCCCGTGCGAGGCGTTGCCGTACTTGGGCTCGGAGACGTCCAGCTGCTGCCGCTTCCCGTCGAGCTCCCAGACGGCACCGGCGACGCGGTTCGGCCACGGCACGAGCACGATGCCGTCGGCGCCCGGCGGCAGCGACGTCACCGGGAACGGCTCGGTCAGGTCGAACCCGGCGACCCGGAGCTCCCGGATCCCCGCGGCGACCTCGGTGACGACGGCCTCGACGACCCCGTCCGGTCCTGCGTGCCGGAGGTGGTACTGCCCTCCGGTGGGTGCTGCTGCGGTCATGGCTGCGACTTCCTTCCGTCTGGTGCTGCACGGCCGTCCTCGTCCGCCACGACCACCTCGACGCCGGCCGCCCGGATCGGAGCGACCGCGTCCGCCGTGACCCCGGCGGTGACGACGACGTCGATGTCCTCGAGCGGACGGACGACACCGAGGTGGGCCCGGCCGAACTTCGAGCCGTCCGCCACCACGACGGTACGCCGGGCCGCGGCGGCGAGCATCCGCTTCGCCTCGGTCTCGGGCAGGTTCACGTTCGTCAGGCCGTGCCCGACGTCGAGTCCCGTCCCCCCGAGGAACACCAGGTCGGCGGCGATCATCGGCAGCACGGCACCCATGAACGGCGCGACGAGGGAGTGCTGCAGCGGCCGGAGGGTGCCACCGGTGACGACGACGGTGAAGCGCGGGACCGCCCGCTCGAGCGCGAGTGCGGTGGTGAGCGAGTTCGTGACGACGGTGACGTCGACCAGGTCGGACCGCGCCACCAGGGCCTCCGCGACCGCCGCGGGCGTGGTGCCGACGTCGAGCACGACGCACTGACCCGACCGGACCAGGTCGGCCGCAGCGCGGCCGATCGCGGCCTTCGCCACCTGGTGCTCGACGGCGGTCTCCTCGAAGGGGCGCTCGGTGGAACCGACCCCGAGGCGGACCGCACCGCCGCGCACCCGCCGGATGCGGGCCTCCTGGTCGAGCAGGGCGAGGTCCTGGCGGACGGTCACCTCGCTCGTGCCCAGCGCCGCCGCGAGGGCGGCGGTCCGGACCAGACCGGGCGCGCCCTCGACGATGGAGACGATGCGGTCCTGCCGCAGCGGCGCGGGCAGCGACCCGGCGAGGAAGGAGAGGTCGTCGTCCACGGCACGAGTTTCGCGCACTTACGGAGCCTTTCGCAACGCTTCACGAGCGCGGTAGGGTGGGTCGGTGATCACCAAGCGCGTGACGACGCTCGCCGACGGCCGCGAGCTCATCTACTTCGACGACGCCGACACGCAGCTGCCCGCCGAACGCAGCATCGACCAGCGTGTCCTCGACCCCCGACCGGAGACGGCTCGGATGCGGCAGGACGTCCTGACCGGCGAGTGGGTGTCCATCGCGGCGAGCCGGCAGAACCGCGTGTTCCTGCCGCCGGCCGACCAGGACCCGCTCGCGCCGCAGACCGCCGCGAACCCGTCGGAGATCCCGAGCCGCTACGACGTCGCGGTGTTCGAGAACCGCTCGCCCTCGTTCGGACCCCTGCTCGAGGCCGAGGACGGCCCGGAGTCCCTCGAGTCCCTGTCCGACGTCGGGCTCAACCGCCAGCTCCGGAGCGTCGGTCGCTGCGAGGTCGTGTGCTTCTCCCCCGAGACGAGCGGCTCGTTCGCCTCCATCAGCGAGTCGCGCGCCCGCACCGTGGTCGAGGCCTGGGCGGACCGCACCGCGGCGCTGTCGGCGATGCCCGGCATCCAGCAGGTGTTCCCGTTCGAGAACCGGGGCGAGGCGATCGGCGTCACGCTGCACCACCCGCACGGGCAGATCTACTCGTACCCGTACGTCACGCCCCGCACGCAGCGGCTCCTCGCGTCGATCGAGCGCTTCGGTCCCGACCTGTTCGAGCAGCACCTCGCGAACGAGCGCGCCTCCGAGCGCGTGGTGCTGCAGGGCGAGCACTTCACCGCCTTCGTGCCGTTCGCAGCACGCTGGCCGATCGAGATCCACATGCTGCCGCACCGGCACGTCCCCGACTTCGCCGGCCTGACCGACGCCGAGAAGGACGAGCTGGCGCACATGCACCTGCGGCTCACCCGCGGGCTCGACGCGCTCTACGACACCCCGACGCCGTACATCGCCGCGTGGCACCAGGCGCCGGTGCACACCGCGCGGGACACCGTGCGGCTCATGCTGCAGATCACGTCCCCGCGTCGCGCGGCGGACAAGCTCAAGTTCCTGGCCGGCAGCGAGGCCGCCATGGGCGCCTGGATCGGGGACCTCGTGCCCGAGAAGGCGGCCGAGTTCATCCGAGGAGGGATCGAACGCGCATGACGTTCCAGCAGGTCTACGGGTACGAGCCGGCGGTGCGGTACTCCGCGCCCGGCCGCGTCAACCTGATCGGTGAGCACACCGACTACAACGACGGCTACGTGCTGCCGTTCGCGATCGACCGCCGGACGGTGGCGTCGATCGCACAGCGCGACGACCGGCTGATCCGGGTCGCGTCGGCCTTTGAGCCGGACGCGGTGCACGAGCTCTCGCTCGACGCGCTGTCGCCGGAGAACATGGACGGCTGGTCTGCCTACGTGTTCGGCATCGCCTGGGCGCTCCGCGAGCAGGCCGGAGCCGACCTGTCCGACAAGACCGGCTTCGACGTCTTCATCGAGTCGGACGTCCCGGTCGGCGCGGGCCTGTCGTCGAGCGCCGCGATCGAGTGCGGCGTCGCGCTCGCGTTCACCGACCTGTGGGACCTCGGCCTCGACCGCAAGACCCTCGCTCGTGTCGGTCAGTACTCCGAGAACCACGCCGTCGGCGCCCCGACCGGCATCATGGACCAGTCCGCCTCGTTGCTCGGTGAGCAGGACGCGGTCGTCTTCCTCGACTGCCGCACGCTCGACACCGCCGTGGTCGACCTCGCGCTCGAGGCCAACGGGCTCGAGGTCCTCGTCATCGACACCCGCGTCGAGCACGCCCACGCGACAGGCGGCTACAAGGCCCGGCGCGACTCGTGCGAGCGCGGCGCTGCGGCCATGGGCGTCGAGGCACTCCGCGACGTCGCCGTCGAGGACCTGCCCCGCGCACAGGAACTCCTCGACGACGAGACCTTCCGACGGGTCCGGCACATCGTGACCGAGGACCAGCGCGTCCTCGACACGGTGCGCACGCTCCGCGAGCAGGGTCCGCGCGCGATCGGCGAACTGCTCGTCGCCTCGCACGCATCGATGCGCGACGACTTCGAGATCTCGGTGCCCGAGCTCGACCTGGCGGTCGAGACGGCGATGGCGCACGGCGCTGTCGGCGCACGCATGACCGGTGGCGGCTTCGGCGGTGCGGCGATCGCGCTGGTCGACCGGGAGGCCCGTGGCGCGATCACGGACGCCGTCACGTCCGCCTTCGCCTCGGCCGGGTACCGCGAGCCCACCGTGTTCACGGTGCACGCCGCGCAGGGCGCCCGGCGCGACTGACGCGCGGCAGCGCGAGGCGCCGCGCCGCGCGCGGCGCCTCGCGCGGCGCCTCGCGCTTCCGCACAACGAGAAGCGGCTCGCCGGTCAGCCGGTCAGCGGTCAGCGGCCCGCAGGCCCGCCGGCCCGCCGGTCAGCCTCCGTAGTCGGCGTACCGCGTCGTCTCGACGACGTTCCCGAGCACGAACGGGTGCGTCCGACCGTGCTCGACGGCCCACTGCACCCACGCCGTCTGCACGGGCATGAGCAGCCACACCGCCACGGTGACGCCGAGCACGCCGGCGAGGGTGAGTCCCATCACGGTGTGCTCGTCGAACCGGTTCGCGCCTCGGCGGGCGACCGCGACGGCGAACCCGACGAGGGCGATGCCGACGGTCAGGAGCGTCGTCCCGAGCGCCGGCGACGACCGGAAGTCGAACTCCTGCCCGGCGTGGACGAAGGTCGTGCTCCAGCTCGAGCCGGGCTGCTGGAACAGGATGCAGAGCACCACGATGAGGACCAGCCAGCGGGCGTCCTTCGTGAGCTGCGACGGCTCGGGCCGCGGGCGCAGCACCGGTTCGGTCAGCTGTCGTTCGTCCCCCATGGCGTGACCGTAGCACCGCGGGAGGCGCGTGGCGGGGGTGATCCGCGCCTCCCGTCCGAAGCCGCACACCGAGACTCGGCCGAGCGGACACTTTCGTCCTGCACAGGGGACGGAAGTGTCCGCCTGGCCGAGTCTCGGTCGACAGGGCTCGCGCTACCGCAGGTGGCGCTCGGCGGCCTCGACGACGTTCTTCATGAGCATCGCGCGGGTCATCGGCCCGACCCCGCCCGGCGTGGGCGACAGGAACCCGGCGACGGACGCCACGGCGG
Source organism: Curtobacterium sp. ODYSSEY 48 V2 (assembly GCF_023712625.1). Lineage (NCBI taxonomy): Bacteria > Bacillati > Actinomycetota > Actinomycetes > Micrococcales > Microbacteriaceae > Curtobacterium > Curtobacterium sp. ODYSSEY 48 V2. The sequence continues at coordinate 242,032 of NZ_JAMAXX010000006.1, read as the reverse complement.
GGTCGACGTCGCCGCGCAGCTTCGCCTTGCCCGTCTCCGGGGAGACGACGCGGCTGATGCCCACGTCGATGACCGCGGCACCCGGCTTGACCCAGTCCGGCTGCACGAGCCCGGCGACCCCGGCCGCGGCGACGATGATGTCGGCGCGACGGCACTCGGCGGCGACGTCCTCGGTCAGCGAGTGCGTGAGGGTGGCGGTCGCCTCGAGCCGGGTGAGCAGCAGGCCGAGCGGACGACCGACCGTCAGGCCCTGCCCGATGATCGTCACGTGCTGCCCGCGGATCGGGACGTCGTAGGCGTCGAGCATCGCGACGATGCCCCGCGGGGTGCACGGCAGCGGGGCGTCGATCGTGCCGGCGCCACCGGGCACGGCGAGCACGAGCTCACCGAGGTTCGTCGGGTGCAGGCCGTCGGCGTCCTTCGCCGGGTTCATCAGCTCGAGCATCGGGATCGGGTCGATGCCCTGCGGCAGCGGGAGCTGCACGATGAACGCGGTGACCCGGGGGTCGTCGTTCATCTGCAGGATCGCGGCGCGGATGTCGGCAGCCGAAGCGGTCTCCGGGAGGTCGATGCGGACCGAGTCGAGCCCGATCTGTGCCGAGTCCTTGTGCTTGCCGGCGACGTACGACACCGACCCCGGGTTCGCGCCGACCATGATCGTGCCGAGCCCGGGCCGGAACCCGTGGTCGTGCAGGCGGTCGATGCGGACCTTCAGGTCGTCGAGCGTGCGCGCGGCGAGGGCGGTGCCGTCGATACGGACGGCACTGCCCTCCCCCGCCCAGCGCTCACGTGGGAGCGCGGCGCTCACGCGTACAGGGGGAACGCGTCGGTCAGGGCCTTCACCCGTGCCGAGAGCGCTGCGATGTCCGGGTTCGGCATGAGCGTCAGCGCGATGATGTCGGCCACCTCGGTGAACTCGGCGTCGCCGAAGCCGCGGGTCGCCAGCGCCGGGGTGCCGATGCGGACACCGGAGGTGACCATCGGCGGGCGCGGGTCGAAGGGGACGGAGTTGCGGTTCACGGTGATGCCGACCTCGTGCAGCAGGTCCTCGGCCTGCTTGCCGTCGACCTCGGACGCACGGAGGTCGACGAGCACCAGGTGCACGTCGGTGCCACCGGTGAGGACGTCGATGCCGGCGGCCTTCGCGTCGGGCTGCGTGAGCCGGTCCGCCAGCAGACGAGCACCGCGCAGCGTGCGCTCCTGGCGGTCCTTGAACTCCGGCTGGCCGGCGAGCAGGAACGCGGTGGCCTTCGCGGCGATCACGTGCATGAGCGGACCGCCCTGCTGGCCCGGGAACACCGCGGAGTTCAGCTTCTTGAAGAGCGACTCCTCGTTGGACAGGATGATGCCCGAGCGGGGACCGGCGAGCGTCTTGTGCACCGTCGACGACACGACGTGGGCGTGCGGCAGGGGCGACGGGTGCAGGCCCGCGGCGACGAGCCCGGCGAAGTGCGCCATGTCCACCCAGAGCGTCGCGCCGACCTCGTCCGCGATCTCGCGGAACTTCGCGAAGTCGAGCTGGCGGGGGTACGCCGACCAGCCGGCGATGAGGACCTTCGGCTGGTGCTCGATGGCCTTCGCACGGATGTCGTCGTAGTCGACCTCGAACGTCTCCGGGTCGACGCCGTAGGACACCGCGTTGTAGATGCGGCCGGAGAAGTTGAGCTTCATGCCGTGCGTCAGGTGACCGCCGTGGGCGAGCTCGAGACCGAGGATCGTGTCCCCGGCGGAGGCGATGGCGTGCAGCACCGCGGCGTTCGCGCTCGCGCCGGAGTGCGGCTGCACGTTCGCGTAGGCGGCACCGAACAGGGCCTTCGCCCGGTCGATGGCGAGCTGCTCGGCGACGTCGACGAACTCGCAGCCGCCGTAGTAGCGCTTGCCCGGGTAGCCCTCGGCGTACTTGTTCGTCAGAACGGAGCCCTGTGACTCGAGGACGGCGCGCGGGACGAAGTTCTCGGACGCGATCATCTCGAGGGTGTCGCGCTGGCGGCCGAGCTCGTTCTGCAGCACGGCGGCGATCTCGGGGTCGACCTCGGCGAGCGGGGCGTTGAACGTGGACTGCGCGGTGGCAGGCGTCAGATCGGTGATGGACACGGGACTCCTCGTTGTCTGAGTCGCCGCGCGGACGCGACGAGGTGGACGGGTGGGCGCGGCCCAGGCGTACGGCCGCGCTCCGTGTCAGGTGTCGCTCCCCGATGGTGACCCATCCAACGCCAGTCGCGACCCGTCGATCGTACCGAGCGCGCACGTTCGTGTCACCCTTGGGGACATGCACCCGAGCATCCCCGTCGACGCATGACGCTGATCAGCCCCGACGTCGAGGAGCGCACCGACCTCGCCGCGCGCCTCGACGTGCCGTGGGTCACCGTGGTCTGGGACGACCCGGTGAACCTGATGTCCTACGTCACCTACGTCTTCCAGAGCTACTTCGGCTTCTCGCACGCCCGCGCCGAGCGACTCATGCGCCAGGTGCACGACGACGGCCGGGCGATCGTCGCGACCGGCGCCCGCGAGGCCATGGAGCGCCACGTCGAGGCCATGCACGGCTACGGCCTGCAGGCCACCGTCGACCGCGCGGCGGGACCGGACGCGTGATCCCCTTCAGCCGGCGCCAGGACGGTGTGCACCTCGCGATGTCCGAGGGTGAGCGCGCCGTCCTCACGTCGCTCACCGAACAGCTGCAACAGGTGCTCGGCGGTGACCTCGCGTCCGACCCCGTCGCCGCGCGGATGTTCCCGGACGCCTACCCGTCGGACACCGAGGCGAGCGACGAGTTCCGCCGTTGGACGCAGGCGGACCTGCTCACCCAGAAGACCGCGAACGCCGACGTCGTGCACGACTGGCTGACCGGTGCGCGGGACGGCGCGATGACCCCGCCGGACGAGCAGGCCTGGCTGCGGTGCCTCACCGACCTGCGGCTGACGATCGCGGAGCGGCTCGGCATCACCGACGCCGCGTCGGAGGAGGCCTCGTCCTCCGGGGACGCCGGCCTCGGCCTGCGCGACGTCTACGACTGGATCGGGTACGTGCAGGAACACCTCGTCACGACCCTCACCACCCGCTGACGGGACGGCCGGGAGGCGCGGCGCACGTTCCGCCTCGTCCGCCCCGGCCCGTCAGCTGGTCGCGGTGGTCGCGGTGGTCGCGCATCCGGGCGAGCAACGAGGGGTCGGCACCATCTGATCAGAAGGCAACCTTGCAAGGTGCCCTGTTCAGTCGTACTGTTCCACCGTGGAACCGATCGACACGCTCGCGGACGACCTGCTGACCCTGCACGGTCGCATCCGCCGCACGCTGCTCGCCGGGAAGGCCGACGAGGTCACCGCGTCCCAGACCGCCGCGCTCGGTCGGCTCCTGCGCCACGGCGAGAGCACCGTCGCCGACCTCGCGCGCGCCGAGGGGGTCCGCCCGCAGTCGATGGGCGCGACCGTGCAGGCCCTCGTCGACCTCGGGCTCGCCGAGCGTCGACCCGACCCGACGGACGGCCGCCGCACGCTCGTCCGGGCCACGGAGACGGGCTCCCGAGCCCGCGCCGACGCGTGGACCACCCGGACCCGGGTGCTCGCGGACCGTCTCGCCGCGCTGCCCGACGAGGACCGGGTGACGGTCGCGCGCGCCCTCGTGATCCTCACGCCGCTCACCGACGACTGACCCCAGGAAGAAGCCCACCACGTCCACGTCGACCTCCCCCGTCCCGACCGTCCCCGACGCCGGCACCACCGGCGGCAGCGGCTTCGGCCCGAAGCTCCTCGTCCCCGTCCTGGTCGGTCCGCTGCTCAACCCGATCAACACGACGATGGTGTCCGTCGCCCTCGCGCCGATCTCCCGCGACCTCGGCATCGGTGCCTCGCAGGCGATCTGGCTCGTCGCCGCGCTCTACCTGGCGAGCGCGGTCGCGCAGCCGACGATGGGCAAGCTCGCCGACCGGTTCGGCCCGAAGAAGGTCTTCCTCACCGGACTCGTGATCGTCGGCGTCGCCGGCGTCGTGCCCGAGGTGCTGACCGGGTTCGGCGGGGCGGTCGCCGCACGGGTGCTGATCGGGATCGGGACGTCGTCGGCGTACCCGGCCGCCCTCACCACCCTGCGGCAGCACTCCGCCAGGATCGGGAAGCCGACACCGCCGCTCGTGCTCGGGGCGCTCTCGATCACCTCGCTGGTCTCCGCTGCGGCCGGGCCGCCCCTCGGCGGCGCACTGATCGCGGCGTTCGGCTGGCACGCGATCTTCCTGGTGAACGTCCCGCTCGCCGTGTTCGGCCTCGTCGTCGCCGCGATGTGGCTGCCGTCCGACCGGCTCCGACCCCGTGACGCCGAGCAGCTGCCGGTCCGGACCGCGCTCGACCCGCTCGGCATGGTGCTCATGACCGGCACGGTGTCGGCGCTCCTGGTGTTCCTGCTCGACCTCGGCGCCGGACTCTGGTGGCTGCTCGCGGTCGCCGTCGTGCTGCTCGTGGCGCTCGTGCTCTGGGAACTGCGCGCGACGAAGCCCTTCGTCGACGTCCGCCTGCTCGTCCGGAACGGCGCGCTGTCCCGCACCTACGCGCGACTGTTCCTGACCTACCTGCTCGCCTACACGATGACGTACGGGTTCTCGCAGTGGGTGCAGGACGTCGCGGGCTACCCGAGCGACGTCGCCGGGTACCTGCAGCTCCCGGCAGCCGTCGTCGCCGGGGTGGTGTCGTTCATGGTCGCCCGACGCACCGCCGTCCGCCGGCCGCTCGTCGTCGCGGCGCTCGTCCCCCTGGTCGGCGCCGGGCTCCTGCTCCTGCTGCACGCCGGGTCGCCGCTCGTGCTGCTGCTCGTCGTGCCGGCGCTGTTCGGGGTGCCCCAGGCGCTGGCGTCGGTGTCGAACCAGGCGGCGCTGTACAAGGTGGTGCCCTCGGAGTACATCGGTACCGCCGCCGGACTGTCGCGCACGAGCATCTACATCGGCGCGATCGCGGCGTCCTCGCTGATCGGCGGGGTGTTCGGCCAGGCCCCGACCACGCCGGACCTGCACGTGCTCGCGTGGGTGATGCTCGGCGTCGGCGTGCTGCTCAGCGTGCTGACGCTCGCAGACCGGGCGCTGGCGCGGGCGGACCGGCGCTGACGTGGCGCGTCAGTGCTCGGCGCCGATCGCCGCTTCGATCTGGTCGGCCCAGTCGGTCAGCCTCCGCTCGACACCCGCCAACTCGGCGGGGGTCACGCCGTACTCACGCACACGCCGCGAACCGATCCTCCGCACCTGTCGGAGCGCCTCGGCGAAGAGCTGTCGATCGAAGCCGTCGTCGTGTTCGGCTGCGCCGTCGAGGAGCTCGGCGTCCGAGAACCTCCCGCTCCGGCGGATCGCGTCGACGTCGAGGTAGTCTCGCGCTTCCGCACGCGAGAACAAGGCTGCAACCTTGTTCGACACCGCGTCGTACTCGTCGAGCACCGGGCCGAGGGCGAGCACGACGGGTTGCCGAGCGCGCCAGTCGACTCCCAGGTCGACCTCGACCACCTCACCATCGAGCGTGACCCGCAGCCTGGCGAAGAGCTCGAAGCGTCTGGCGACGGTGACGACGAAGCCCTCGGAGGCGAGCTGCGCGATGACATCGCCGAGAGCGCGCTCGAACCCACCTGCGTCCCGTCGGTCGGTGAAGAGGTCCACATCAGCAGTGGGGCGAGCCGTGAACCCGTGCTCACGGATGGCACCCGACCCTGCCAGTGCGAACCCGGAGTCGTCGGTCGCGGCGAGGGCGATCGACGCCACGCGTCGCTGCATCGCCTCGCTCGCGATCACGAGACGAGTTCGGGGAACCGGCTCTCCCACGCACGTCGGATCCGGACGGGCAGGAAGAGCCGCGACCACCATCGCCTGAGGACCGCCGGACTGACCAGGGCCTGGACGTCAGCAAGCGTGCCCTCACGCAGGGTTGCTTCGTACGCCTTCGCGACATCGTCCCAGTGGGCCAGGTCGACGACCGGGTCGGGCCCCCAGTACACCGTGTCGGGGAGCCGGAGCGAGCCCTCGGCCGGGCCCGTGAGATCGTCCAAGCTGGCGGGCACGGCGAAGCCGCGCGTGGCCTGGGTGCGGACCCGCACCGCTGAGTCGATCGTCATCGCACCCTCCCCTCTCCAGGGTACCGATGCCCCCCACGACAGGACCAGCCCCTGTGGACGCGGCGCCCGGGGGTCAGCCCCGGCCTGTCGGCGACGTGGGCCGCACGTCGGACGCGCCACGGGCCTCCCGGCCGAACCGCCGGAACGCCGGAGCGCCCCGGTACCCTGATCTCCGTGACCGCCCCGAACCCCACGCACTGGACCCTCACGCTCGTCTGCGACGACCAGCCCGGGATCGTGCACGCCGTCTCCGGAGCCGTGGTCGCGGCGAACGGCAACATCACCGAGTCGCAGCAGTTCTCGAGCGCCGACACGAACTCGTTCTTCATGCGCCTGCAGGTCATGGCGCCGGTCGACCGCGAGACGTTCGAGCAGGCCCTCGCACCCGTCGTCGAGCGCTACGGCATGCGGGTCCAGCTCGACGTGGTCGGGCGTCCGATGCGCACCCTGGTGCTCGTGTCGAAGGCCGGGCACTGCCTGAACGACCTGCTCTACCGGCAGCGCGGCGGCCAGCTGCCGATCGAGGTCCCCCTCGTGCTGTCGAACCACGCCGACCTGTCCGGGCTGGCGGCGTTCTACTCCGTGCCGTTCGAGCACCGACCGGTCACCGACGCGGACGCGAAGCGGGCGATGGAGCAGCGGATCCTCGAGGCCGTCGAGGAGCACGACATCGAACTCGTCGTCCTCGCCCGCTACATGCAGATCCTGTCGCCGGAGCTGTGCGCCGCGCTCGAGGGCCGCGCCGTCAACATCCACCACTCGTTCCTGCCCGGCTTCAAGGGCGCCAACCCGTACCGGCAGGCGCACGCGCGCGGCGTCAAGCTCATCGGTGCGACGGCGCACTTCGTGACGAGCGACCTCGACGAGGGCCCGATCATCGAGCAGAACGTCGTCCGGGTCGACCACACGAAGGAGCCCGCCGAGCTGGTCTCGATCGGCCAGGACGAGGAGTCCCGGACGCTGACGCAGGCGGTGCGCTGGATCGCGGAGGACCGCGTCCTCCTCGACGGCGCCCGCACGATCATCTTCAGGTAGGCACCGCATGACGAACGCACCGCAGAGTCCCGTCGACTGGGGCGACGTCCCGCCGCCCACCGATCCGGCACCCGCACGCCGCCGGGCCTCCGTCTCCGGCTGGACGGTGCTGCGCGTGCTGGTGTGCGCGTTCGGGCTGCTGTCACTGGCGTACTGGGGCTACCTCGCGTGGCCGTTCCCGTTCCCCGGCGCGCTGTTCATGGTCGGGGCACCGCTGTTCGCCGCGGTCGTCTGGTTCCTCTTCCGCTCGCCGCGCTCGCCGATCGACACCGACGTGGTGGGCAAGGTGGTCGTCGAGACCGCGCTGGTCATCGCGGCCGGCGGCGCCTGGGTGTCGCTCGGGCACCCGGTGGTCGGGTTGGTCTTCGTGCTGGTCGCGGCGCTCTCCGGCGTGGTCGCGTTCCGGCGGGAGACGGCGTGAGCTCCGGGCCTGCGTCGGTGTCCGGCCTCGGCTCCGGGTCCGGGTTCGGCTCCGGGTCAGGGTCCGGGTCCGGCTCCGGGTCCGGCTCCGGCTCCGGGTCCGGTCTGGAGGCGCGGCGCACGCTGGTCCGAGCCGGTCGCCTGGTCGACGAGGCCGGCTCCACGGCCGACGGGTGGGTCCTGCTCGCCGGCGACGTGATCGAAGCGGTGGGGTCCGGCGCCGACGCGCCCAGCGCCCCGGACGTGGTCGACCTCGGCGACGCCGTCCTGACGCCCGGGTTCATCGACCTGCACGGGCACGGTGGTGGTGGCGCGGCCTACGAGGACGACACCTTCGACGCGGCGCTCGCCGTGCACCGGGCGCACGGGACGACCCGCTCGGTCCTGTCCCTCGTCGCGAACCCCTCGGCAGCGCTCGCGACGTCGCTCGAGCGCATCCGCACCGTCGCCGCGACGGACCCGCTCGTGCTCGGCGCGCACCTGGAGGGGCCGTTCCTCTCCCCCGACAACCGGGGCGCCCACAACGCCGCCCACCTGGTCGATCCGTCGCCGGCGGCCGTGGACGCCCTGCTCGACGCGGGTGCCGGGGTCCTGCGGCAGGTCACGATCGCGCCCGAGCTGCCGGGAGCGCTGGACGCCGTCCGCCGCTTCGTCGACGCCGGGGTCGCCGTCGCCGTCGGACACACCGTCTGCTCGTACGACCAGGCCCGGGCGGCCTTCGACGCCGGTGCCACCGTGCTCACCCACGCGTGCAACGCAATGCCGGGGTTGCACCACCGGGCGCCGGGTCCGATCGCCGCGGCGACCGAGGACGACCGCGTGACGCTCGAGCTCATCCTCGACGGTGTGCACGTGCACCCCGCCGTCGCCCGCGTGCTGCTCCGTGCGGCGCCGGGGCGCGTCGCACTGATCACCGACGCGATGGCCGCGGCCGGGTCGCCCGACGGCTCCTACGCGCTCGGGTCGCTGACGGTGGACGTGGTGGACGGCGTCGCGCGCGTCGCCGGGACGGACACGATCGCGGGCTCGACGCTGACGCAGGACGCGGCGCTGCGGCTCGCCGTGTCGGCCGCTGGAGCGTCGCTGCCCGAGGCGGTCGCGGCGCTGACGAGCGTGCCGGCATCGGCGCTCGGGCTCGGGGACCGGCTGGGCCGGGTCGCGCCCGGGTACGCAGCGGACCTCGTGGCGCTCTCCCCCGCGCTCGAGGTGCACCGGGTGTGGGGCGCCGGCCGGGAGCTGGTGCCCGCCAGGTCTTGACCCGGGCGGCGCGCGGCGGGACCATCTCCGCATGGCGCTCTACGTCTCCTGCCCGGTCGAGAGCGTCGAGCGCGCCACCGCGTTCTACAGGGCCCTCGGGTGGACCATCGACCCGCGGATGTCGCGGGACGACGTCGCGTGCGTCGTGTTCGGGACCGACCAGTACCTGATGCTCAGCAGCCGCGAGGCCTACGCGAGCGTCGGCGGCACGGAGGACCTGGTGGGTGGACCGGGCACCCCGTCGAAGGTCACGCTCTCGTTCGACCTCGACAGCCGACAGGCCGTCGACGAGCTGGTCGAGCGGGCCCGCGCTGCCGGCGGGCGGATCGGGGACACCGACGAGTACCCGTTCATGTACCAGCGGCAGTTCGACGACCCGGACGGGTACCACTGGTCGCCGTTCTGGATGCACCCCGACACCGCCGGCGCGTGACCTCGTCCGCGCGCTCCCGCCGGACGGTCACTGGTGCAGGAAGTCCTGACGGGGCTGCTCCTGCTCCGGCGCGAAGCGGATCCGCAGCACGGGTCCGCTGTCCTCGGTCGTGGAGCCGCTGACCTCCACCTCGAGGGCGTCCGGGGTCCGGTCCCACCGCGTGACGGTCCCGGAGCCGAGCACCGCGACATCGCTGATCGTGCGGGTGAGGAGCGCCGACGCCGACCCGAGCGACCGCAGTCGTACGACGCCGTCGTCGGGCCGGGCGAGCAGGACCGCGTAGAGGGAGTCGCCCGTGACGTCGTGCCGCACGGTGTACCGGACGTCCTCCGCCGTGTACGCCGGAGCGGCAGCGTCGACGAACGACCCGGCGGTCACCGCGGTCGGTCCCTCGGACGGTACGGTCCAGGGCCGGGTGCCGTAGATCGCCTCGCCGTGCAGGCCGAGCCAGTGCCCGATGCCCTCGAGCAGGCGCTGCTCCTCGACCGGGATCGTGCCGTCCGGCTTCGGGCCGACGTTGAGCAGCAGGACCCCGCGCTTCGCGACGACGTCGACGAGCTCGGCGACGAGTTCGCGCACGCTCTTGTACTCGTGCCCCTCGACCCAGCACCAGGAGGTCCGTGACACCGACGTGTCGTTCTGCCACACGGTCGGCTCGGTGCCCGCCACGGCTCCGCGCTCGATGTCGTAGACCGCGGTGCCGGGCGCGAAGGCTCCCCACTTGTAGTTGATGACGACCTCGCGTCCCCACTCGGCCGCCCGGTTGTAGTAGTACGCGGCGAGGGTCTGCAGCACCGGGGCGAACGCCGGTTGCTCGATCCACCAGTCGAACCAGAGCACCTGCGGCCGGTACTTCTCGATGACCTCGACGGTGCGCAGGAGCCAGTCCTCGAGGAACCGCTCGTTCGGAGCCGTCTCCTCACGCTGCGCGGGACCGTAGAAGTCCGACCACCGCGGGTCGAGCACGTCGGAGTCGAACCGGGCACCGCCGTTCATGAAGAACCAGTGCTCGGCACGGTGCGACGAGGCACCGCGGACCATCCAGGCCTCGTCGACCGCTCGGGAGAGGTCGCCGAAGACGTCGCGCCGTGGCCCCATCCGTGCGGCACTCCAGCGGGACCGGTCCGTGTCGTACATCGCGAACCCGTCGTGGTGCTCGGCGACGGGCACGACGAACTGCGCCCCCGCACGACGGAACAGCGCTGCCCACGCGGCCGGGTCGAAGTGCTCCATCGTGAACGACGGGATGAAGTCCTTGTACCCGAAGTCGCGGTGCTCGCCGTGCGTCGCGAGGTGGTGCTCGTACGCGTCGGTACCCTGCCGGTACATCTCGCGGGAGTACCACTCGTTGCCGAACGCCGGGACGGAGTACACGCCCCAGTGCAGGAAGACCCCGAACTTGGCGTCCTCGTACCAGCGTGGAGGCTCGTAGGCCGCCAGGGACGCCCACGTCGCGTCGAAGGGTCCGGCGGCGACGACCTCGTGGACGGCACGCAGCGCCTCGGTGTTGTCGCTGACGTCGACCGGCTCCGGGAGCGACTCCGGGTCGAGCGGTCCGTGGCGGTCCGGCATGGGGCACTCCTTCGTGCGTCGGATGCGGTCCCCCACTTCTACCGGTCGAGTTCGGGAGTCGGGTGGGTCACGGTTGCCGGCGGTCAGGGCAGCCGGACGACGACCTCGGCGGTCGAGGGCCCACCGCACTGCTCGGACCCGCCGTGCCGCACCCACGTGAAGTGGACGCCGCGCTCGACGAGCACCCGGCCGTCCGCGCCGAGGACCGCCACGTGCCCGCGCCCCGCGGTGTCCGGCGAGGTCGGCACGGACCACACGTCCCCGTCGCGTTCGACCATGGGGAGCACTGCCGTCGGCGCCGTGCCGTCCGGCAGTGTCCCGACCGTTGGCGCGCCCGGTGTGGCTTCCCCAGGGGCAGTCGGCACGGCTGGTTCGGGCGGCACCCCGGGCGTGCAGTCCGGGCCCTGGCAGACGACGATGCCCGCGACGCCGGACGCCGGGTCCGCCGAACCCGGGACCTCGACGGCGACGGTGTCGGTCCGACCGATCGCCGTGCACGCCGTCGGCCCGATGCCGGCGCAGCCGGTCGTCACGAGCACCAGCACGGCCGATGCCGTGGCGAGTCCCCTCGTCCCCCGACGCATGCGTCCATCGTCACCGATCGATCGCGGACGGGTGGTCTCGATCCGGCGACGGTGTCAGGCCGCGACGACGGACAGCAGCCGGAGTCGGTCGTGGCTCTCGGTCCCGGGGACGGCGGTGTAGACGAGCAGCACGTGCGCCTGCTCCGGGTCGAGGAGCACCTGGCAGTGCAGCTCGAGTCGGCCGACCTCCGGGTGGTCGTAGCGCTTGACGGTCCCCGGGACGAGGCCGACCTCCTGCCGGTCCCACAGCGTCCGGAACTCGTCGGAGCGTTGCAGGAGCTCGTCCGCGAGCCGCGCTGCCCGGGACCCGGGACCGCGCCGGGTCGCGACCTCACGCAGTGACGACACGTACAGCCGCGCGGTGGTGTCGCGGTCCTCCGGCGGGAAGAGGTCCCGCGCACCCGGTTCGGTGAACCAGCGCCAGCCGATCGAGCGCGACGGCCCCTGCCGCTGGCTCGCGTCCCCGAACAGTGCGGCGGCGAGCGGCGTCTGCAGGAGCGTCTCGCCGAGTTCCGTGACGACCTCGGCCGGGGTGTCCACCAGGCGGTCGAAGATACGCATCATGCCCGGGCCCACGTGGTCCGAGCCCGCGCCGGAGTCCGGCGGTCGGTGCCCGGCGAGGCGGAAGACGTGGTCGCGTTCCGCCCGGCTCAGGTGGAGCCCCTGCGCGATCGCGGCGACCATCTGCTCGGAGGGCTGCGGACCGGTGCCCCGTTCGAGCCGGGCGTAGTAGTCCGGGGACATGTGGCAGACCGCCGCGACCTCCTCGCGGCGCAGCCCGGAGGTCCGGCGCCGCTGTCCCGGCGGGAGGCCGACGTCGGACGGTTGCAGGGCCTCCCGGCGTCCGCGGAGGAAGGCGCCGAGCGCCGGTCGATCGATCACGGGCCCATCCTCGCCGGTCCGCGTCCTCCGCAGCCACGGTCCGTCAGGTCCTGGTTGCGGTCCGGCCGCCGACGCAGGCTGGCACCAGCCCGACGACGGGCGACGATCCCGAGGAGACCACCGTGCCGACACGACCCATCGACATCACCCTGCCGCGACTGGACGGCACCCGCGCCGTCGTCACCGGTGCGAGCGACGGCATCGGCCTGCGCATCGCGACGGCACTCGCGGGCGCCGGCGCCACGGTCGTGCTCCCCGTGCGCAACCCGAGCAAGGGCGAGGCCGCACGCATCCGGGTGCTCCGCGAGCACCCGGACGCCGACGTGCAGCTCGGCGCGATGGACCTGTCGTCCCTCGCCTCGGTGGACGCGTTCGCGGAGTCGATGCGGTCAGCCGGTCAGCCGGTCGACCTGCTCGTGGGCAACGCCGGCGTCATGACCCCACCCGAGCGGCAGACCACGGCCGACGGCTTCGAGCTGCAGCTCGGCACGAACCACCTCGGACACGTCGCACTCGTCCGCGGACTCCTGCCGCTGCTCCGTGCGGCGCGCGGCCACGTCACGTCGCAGACCAGCATCGTCGCGCGCAGCGGCGCCGTGCACTGGGAGGACCCGAACTGGGAGCGGAGCTACGACGGGATGCGCGCGTACCGGCAGTCGAAGATCGCGTTCGGCCTGTTCGGGCTCGAGCTCGCCCGACGGAGCGCCGACCGCGGATGGGGCATCACGAGCAACCTCGCGCACCCGGGCGTCGCGCCGACGAGCCTGCTCGCCGCGCGCCCGGAGCTCGGCCGGAGCGGGGACACCCCGCAGGTCCGGGTGATCCGCTGGTTGTCCGCTCGGGGCCTGCTCGTCGGGACCCCGAGGACCGCCGGGTTGCCGGCGCTCGTCGCAGCCACCGACCCGGCCGTGCGGGACGGCGGGTTCGTGGGTCCGACGGGTGCCGGCGGTGTCGGCGGAGCGCCCGGACGGACGCCGCTGTGGAAGCCACTGCGCAGTGCTGAGGACGCCCGACGCGTGTGGGAGCTGTCCGAGGAGCTGCTCGGCACGTCGGTCGCGTGACGTCCGCGACCGGCGCTGTCAGGATGGCCGCATGAGCGTCATGATCTCGGTGTTCGATGCGCAGCGCACCCGCACGAGCGAGAAGTACACCGCGTACCCGCCCGAGGTCCTGCCGATGTTCGTCGCCGAGATGGACTCGGTCCCCGCCGAGCCGGTGCGCGAGGCACTCGAGCGCGCCGTCCGCACCGGGGACACCGGGTACGTCGGGCACACCCGGGTGCTGCCCGAGGTCTTCGCCGACTTCGCCGACCGCCGGTGGGGATGGGACGTCGACCCCGACCTCGTCCGGACCACGACGGACGTGTCGGTCGCGGCGGTCGAGGTGCTCCGGCGGGTCGTCGACCCCGGCGACCAGGTCGTCGTCATGCCGCCCGTCTACCCGCCGTTCTGGGAGTACGTCCGCGAGGCCGGCGGCACCGTGACCGAGGTGCCGCTGCTCGCCCCGGACGGCGAACCCGACCCGTTCGACACCACGGCCGGGTGGCGGATGGACCTCGCCGGGGTCGAGCGAGCCTTCGCCGGCGGCGCCCGGACGGTGCTGCTCTGCAACCCGCACAACCCCCTCGGGCTCGTGCACGATCGCGACGACCTGGTGGCACTCGCCCGGCTCGCCGCGGAGTGGGACGCCGTCGTCGTCTCCGACGAGATCCACGCCCCGCTCGTGCACGCGGACGCGGTGTTCACCCCGTTCCTCACCTGCGGACCCGAGGCGGTGGAGCACGGCGTCGCCCTGACGAGCGCGAGCAAGGCGTGGAACCTGGCCGGGACGAAGTGCGCGCTGATGGTCGGGGCGTCCGAGCGGGCGCGCGGCTGGTTCGACGGGCTGCCCGTCGAGGTCGTCGAGCGCACCGGGATCCTCGGGTACACCGCGAGCGTCGCCGCCTTCCGTGACGGGGAGCCGTGGCTCGCGTCGCTGCTCGCCGAGCTGGCCGGCAACCGCCGTGTGCTCGCCGAGGAGCTCGGCTCGGCCCTGCCCGGTGCTGGGTACCGGCAGCCGCAGGCGTCCTACCTGGCGTGGCTCGACCTGCGCGCCCTGCCGTGGGGCGACGACCCCGCACTGCAGCTGGTCGACCGGGCGAAGGTCGCGCTGACGAACGGTCGCGACTTCGGGCAGCCGGGCATCGGCCACGCCCGGCTCAACTTCGGGTGCTCCGAGGAGACCCTGCGCGAGGGGCTGGCGCGTCTGGCGTCCGCCCGCTGACCCCGCTCGGCAGGCGTCACTCGAAACGTTGCCACTCCGGCTTGTTGGCGTACGTGTACCGGTAGTAGTCCGCCAGACGGAGCCCGGCTGCGGCTTCCTCGTCCACCACGACGGTCGCGTGCTCGTGCAGCTGCAACGCCGACCCGGGCACGAACGACGAGAGCGGCCCCTCGACCGCGGCGGCCACGGCGTCGGCCTTCGCCGAGCCCTGCGCGACGAGGACGAGCTCACGCGCCTCGAGGATCGTGCCGAGCCCCTGCGTCATGCAGTGCGTCGGCACCTGATCGAGCGAGTCGAAGAAGCGGGCGTTGGCCTCACGCGTGGACGGTGCGAGGGTCTTGATGCGGGTGCGGGACGCGAACGACGACGTCGGCTCGTTGAACCCGATGTGCCCGTTCGCGCCGATCCCGAGGATCTGCACGTCGACCCCGCCGGCAGCCCGGATCGCAGCGTCGTACTCCTTCGCCGCGAACGCCAGGTCCGTCGCGCGGCCGTCCGGCACCCGCACCCGCGAGGGGTCGAACCCGAGCGGCTCCACGACGTCGCGCTGGATCACCGACGCGTACGACTCCGGGTGCTCGAGCGGGATCCCGACGTACTCGTCGAGGGCGAACCCGCGGGCCGCGGCGAAGGACACCTCGCCCGCCTCGACCCGACGACGCAGGTCGGCGTAGATGCCCTGCGGGCTCGACCCGGTGGCGAGACCCACGACGGCGGACGGCTTCTCGGCGACGACCGAGGCGATCTTGGCGGCAGCGACACGACCGACCTCGGCCGGCGTCGGCAGGATGATGATCTCCACGCCCTCACCCTACTGGTCATGACCAGTCGCCGACAGGGGTGCTCGGTAGCGTGGGGGCATGCCCACCCCTGACTTCGTCCTGTCCCTGCGCGAGAAGGTCGGCAACGATCCGCTGTGGATGACGGGCATCACCGCCGTCGTCACGCGCGGCGAGGGCCCCGACCGCGAACTGCTCGTCGTCCGTCGTACGGACAACGGCGCGCTGACGCCGGTGACGGGGATCGTCGACCCGGGTGAGGAACCCGCGGTCGCCGCCGAGCGCGAGGTCCTCGAGGAGGCCGACGTCGTCGCGGTCGCCGAGCGCCTGACCTGGGTGCACGTCCTGCCCGAGATGACCTACCCGAACGGTGACCGGGCGCAGTACCTCGACCTGGTCTTCGCGTGCCGGTACGTGTCCGGCACGCCCGCCCCCGCGGACGGCGAGAACACCGAGGCGTTCTGGGCGCGGCTCGACGCCCTGCCGGAGATGTCCGCGGACATGTTGGAGCGGGTCCGGGCGGGCCTGTCCGACGAGCCGGCCGCGCGCTTCGAGCGCTGACCCGCCGCCGACCAGGGCGCGTTTGCCTAGCGACCGCGACCCTGATGCCGGGACCCGTGCCGGTCCCGTGACACTCCGCGAGGCCGCAGCCGGACGAGCCCGCATCCGACGAGCACCGACACGATCCCGATGCTGATCCGGATCGCGACGACGAGCCACGGCACGTCCGTGGCCGTCTGTGCCGCTGTCAGGATCACGACCGCCGCGGACCCGACCAGGACGAGGGTGACGACACGAGCTCGACGAGGGCTCACACGCACCCCGTACGCGCAGCGTGGTTGTTCGAGAAGTAGACCTTGAGCCGCTTGTTGTTCTTGCACGTCCCCTTGATCGTCGCGAGGTAGGCGGCGCCGACTGCGATGATCGCCTGCACGGCGAGGCAAGCGAGCTGGCCGACTGCGGGGATCGCGCAGATCGCGGCACCGAGCGCGAAGCCAGCTCCGTTGTACAGCAGGTTCTGGTCGTACTGGTTGAACGTCACGTAGTGCCCTCCAGCGTCGTAGCCTCCGCCCAGGCGAGCATCGCCCTTCGACCGCAGGACGTCGAGTTCGAGTCCGTCGCCGAGCGTGATGACCGTGTGGTGCCCGTCCGGGTCGTCCCGTTCGGACTCGACGAGGTCTGCAGCCCGCAGCTGTCGCAGCACCGAGTCGAAGTCCGTCGTCTGCAACAGCTGCTTCGCCTCACGCACGGGGTTCGGCTCCGCGTGCGCCTGTGCAACAGGCACCACCGCCCCTGCGACCACGACGACGCTCGCGATCAACAGCCCGATCTTGCAACCCATCAGTACCTCCTCGGTTCAGTGAGGAGAGACTCCCGCACTGATGTTCCACATCCATGACCAGGAGATGTCCGGGGAGTCAATCACAGTCGCGAGGACTCGCGGGCCGGGAGGCGCGGGGCGGGCCCGCCCCGCGCCTCCCGATCGGAACCGGGTCGCCTTCACCCCCGCGAAGGCGACAGATCGTCGCCAACGGTTCGCAGCAGACTGTCGCTTCCGCGGAACGCTCGGGGCGGCTCGGCTCGGCGCGGCCGGCGCGGCCGCTACGCGAGCGGGGCGACCGCGGCCGGGGCGCCGAGCAGCCGCAGGGCCACGGCGTCACCGGCCACGCGGCGGTCGCCGACCTCGTGCTGCACCGTCACGACCGTGTCGTCGTCCAGCCGGACCGTCGTGCGCCGGATCGACCCGAGGAAGCTCGACGTGACGACGGTGCCGGTGACGCCCTCGGCGGCGAAGGCGACGTCCTCGGGGCGGACGTAGGCGAGCACCGGACCGTCCGCGGTGTCCGCTGCGAGCGCCGGGACGCGGAAGCCGTAGACGAACACGTCGCCGCTGCGCAGGTCGCCACGCAGGCGGTTCGACTGCCCGACGAAGTCCGCGGTGAACGCCGAGACGGGGTGTCGGTAGAGCTCCTCGGGCGTCCCGACCTGCTCGATACCGCCGGCGTTCATCACCGCGATGCGGTCGGAGACGGCGAGTGCCTCCTCCTGGTCGTGGGTGACGAAGACGGTCGTGATGCCGAGGTCGCTCTGGATGCGGCGGATCTCGTCACGCAGGGACACCCGCACCTTCGCGTCGAGCGCGGACAGCGGCTCGTCGAGCAGGAGCACGCGCGGGCGGGTGACGAGGGCACGGGCGAGGGCGACCCGCTGCTGCTGCCCGCCGGAGAGCTGGTGCGGGAACCGGTCGGCGAGGCCGGCGAGGTGCACCATGTCGAGCGCCTCGATGACGCGCTCGCGACGTGCTGGGGCGGCGACCTTCCGCATCTCGAGGCCGAACGACACGTTCTGCCGCACCGTCATGTGCGGGAAGAGCGAGTACTGCTGGAACACCATGCCGATGTCGCGCCGCTCGACCGGCACCGCGGCGACGTCCACCCCGTCGATGCGGATCGCGCCGGCGTCGATCGCCTCGAGACCGGCGAGCGCACGCAGCGCGGTGGTCTTGCCACAGCCGGACGGTCCGAGCAGCGAGACGAACTCGCCGGGCTCGATGCGGAGCGACAGGCCGGCGAGCGCACGGTGGGAGCCGTAGTGCTTCTCGACCGCCTCGAGCTCGACGGTCGCCCCCTCGGTGGACAGCGACGCCGGGGCGGCGGGAGCGGTGACGGTCATGTGGACTCCTTCGGGGTGCGCCGGCGGCCCGCGCCGACCCGGCCGATGACGACGAGCAGCACGAAACCGAACAGCAGTGCGGCGAGCGAGAAGATCGCGGCCACGTACGGGTCGGTCTGCTGCACGAGCACGAGCGCGGTCTGGAACGTGGTGCGGGACAGGAACGAAGCGAGGGTGTACTCGCCGAGGACGACCGTGACGGTCAGGAAGCACGCGGCGGTGATGCCGCGGCGGAGGTTCGGCAGCAGGATCCGCCACGTCACGGTCCACCACGAGGCGCCGAGCGAGCGCGCGGCCTCGGACAGCACCGTGACGTCGACCGAGGTCAGCGCCGCGGCGATCGGGCGGAACGCGAACGGCAGCGACACGATGCCGATCGCGAAGGCCAGGGTCCACGCGCCGGAGCCGAACACCTGCGCGACGACCTGGTACACGGGAATGAAGCCGACGACGAGCACGACGACGGGCACGGTGATCGGCACCAGGCAGACGAACTCGAGCACGCGGCGCAGGCGGGGGTAGCGGAGCGCGGTGACGATCTGGGCGGGCAGGAGCACGAGCAGCACGATCGCGACGGTGATCACGGCGATGAGCAGGGACGCCGCGAGGCCGTCGAACACCGGCTGGTAGGTGGACGCGTTCGCGGGGTCGACGATCGCGGCGTAGTGGTCGAGCGTGAGCGCCCCGTCGGTGCCCTGGCGGAACGTGAACTGTGCCAGGGCGACCAACGGCACGGCGACGACGAGTCCGACCAGGGCGAGCACGGCGACGGCGGTGCCCCGGGACGGAGCGACGCCGAAGCGGCCGACGCGGGTGGGGCCTCCAGGCCGGGATGCGGCGGCCACGGGGCGGACCGAGGGGACGGCGGTCACCGCTGCCACCGCGCAGCGCGACGCTGGAGCAGCGAGTAGGCGCCCATCACGACCGCCATGACCACGACCATGCCGAGGGCGAGCACACCCGCGACGTTCTGCAGACCGATGATCGTCTCGCTGGTGAGCTGCGCGCGGATCGTCAGCGGCACGATGCCGCCCTGCGAGATGAGTGCCGCCGCGGTGGCGAACGACGAGAACGCGTTCGCGAAGAGCAGGAGCAGCGACCCCCAGAACGCCGGCGCGAGCACGGGCAGGGCGATGCGCCGCCATGAGGTCGCGCGCGAGGCGCCGAGGGTGGCGGCGGCCTCGCCCCACTGGGGCTTGACGCCCTCGAGGGCGGGCATGAACGTGAGGACCATGAGCGGCACCTGGAAGTAGACGTACGGGATCACGAGACCGGGGACGTTGTACAGGAGGGTCCCGTTCGCGTTGAGGTCGAGACCGAAGGCCGACACCAGCCAGGTGGTGACCAGTCCCTGCGCGCCGATCGTGGCGATGAACGCGAACGCGAGCATCACGCCGCCGAACTGTGCGAGGACGCTGGCGGCGGAGTCGATCATCGAGCGGACGAGCCCGTCGGGCCGGAGCGCGGCGAGCGCCCAGCAGACCAGGGCACCGACGACGGCGCCGATCACGGCCGAGACCGCGGACAGGCCGAACGAACCGGCGAACGCGCGGAGGACGGACGGGTCACGGAGCGCTGCGAGGTTCGCGAGCGTGAACCGCCCGTCGCCGGTGGAGAACCCGCTGCCGACCGCGATCACGGCCGGGACGGCCAGGAAGAGCAGGACGTACGCGGCGAACGGGGTGAGGCCGAGCCAGGCGAGGCCGGGGCGGCGGCGGGCCCGGGTCCCGGTGCGACGGGCGGCGGTGGCCGCATCGGCGCCGGACGACGCGACGGGGGCCGCTGCCGCGCTGGTGGCGGCGGGGACCGGGACTGCCGTGCCCGCGCCCGTGCTCGCGCCCTTGCTCGCGCCCGGGGCGAACGCGCTGCCGCCCGGCGCCGATGCGGTCGTCATGCTGCTCAGGACCCCATCGTGGCGGACCACTTCGCGGCGAGGACCTTCGCTGCATCCGTGACCTGCGCGTCGGTCAGCTCGACGTAGTCCTTCGGCATCCCGCCTGCGGCCCGCAGGGCGTCCTCGTCGACCTTGCCCGACTGCTCCATCGCCGCGAGGGTCGACGGGAAGGCGCCGGCCTGGAGGTACAGGTTCTGGGCGTCGGGGCTCGCGATGTACTCCTGCCACAGGCGTGCCGCCGCGGGGTGCGGCGCGTCCTTGTTGATGGCCTGCGAGTAGTACGAGCCGAGCGCCTGCCCCTCGGGGACGACCGTCTTCCAGTCCTGGTTGCCGCTCGACCCGGCCGCCGGGCCCCAGGCGAGGTTGTTGTACGACCACTGGATCACGACGGGCGTCTCCCCCGAGGCGACCGTCGCCTGCGTGGGCAGCACGTTCTGGAAGTTGCCGGCCTGCTGCAGCTTGCCGAAGTAGTCGACGCCCTTCGTGATGTCGTCCGCCGACCCGCCGTTCTCGAGCGCGGCGAGGTACACCGCGGACGCCGCCTGGTTCGCCTGCGTCGGGTCGCCCGCGATCGAGACCTTGCCCTTGTACTCGCTGCCGAGCAGGTCGTCCAGGTCCTTCGGGGCGTCCGTGATCTTCGACGAGTCGTACCCGATCGACATGAGGCCCGTGTAGTCGCGGGTCCACTTGCCGTCCGCGTCCTTGAGCGTGTCCGGGATGTCCGACCAGTTCGCCACCTTGTAGTCGGTGAGCAGGTCGAGGTTCTGCTGCATCACGGCGTTGCCGAGGTCGAGCACGTCGGGGGCCGTCGACTGACCCTGCTGCGACTTGACGGCGGCGACCTCGTCGGCGCTGGAGCCGTTCGGGTTGGCCGAGTTGATCTTGATGTCGTACTTCTGCTCGAAGCCGTCGATGATCTTGCCGTAGTTCGCCCAGGTCGGCGGGAGGGCGATGACGTTGAGCTGCCCCTCGGCCTTCGCGGCCTTCACGAGGGCGTCCATGCCGCCGGCCGACTCGGCGCTCGTGGCGGTCTTCCAGTCGGTGTCGCTCGACGTCGACGCGCTGCTCGTCGCCGAGCAACCGGCCAGGGTGACGACTGCTGCTGCGGCCAGGGCGATGCCGGCCAGGGTGCGGGTGTGCTGCACGGGGTGTGCCTTCCGGGTGCTGTGGGGATTCGGGTGTCCGGGGGTCCGGCTTCGGCACGATCGTGGACGCGCCCGGTTTCGGGGTCGTGCTGCGGCGGTGAACGGTGGCGGAACAGCGGGTACGGCTGTACGGTTTCGCTGCCGGGGACGGTCCCCGGCGAGGGTCGGTCGCGGCGGGCTCGACGTCCGGTCGCGTCGTGCGCTCGACCGGTACGGGGCACGGCCGCGTCGGCCGTGCGGGTGCGGTCACGACCGCGGACAGCCGGGAGGCACGGGTGCAGTTCACGACGACGGTCCTGCAGGCGAGGAAGACGGCCACCGGCCTGCCCGTCCCCGAGGAGGCCATCGACGCCCTCGGCTCCGGGAAGCGCCCCGCCGTGGTGGTCACGATCGACGGCGGCTACACCTACCGGTCCACGGTCGGGGTGATGGGCGGGCAGTTCCTCGTGCCGCTGTCGGAGGCGCACCGCACCGCAGCGGGGATCGGCGCCGGGGACACCGTCGAGGTCACGCTCGAGCTCGACACCCTGCCGCGCACCGTCGAGTTGCCCTCCGACCTGGCGGCGGCGTTCGACGCGGCCGGGGTCCGTGCGGCGTACGACACCCTGTCGGCGTCACGGCAGCGGGCACTCGTGGACCCGGTGCTCGCGGCGAAGGCCCCGGAGACGCGGCAGCGCCGGGTCGACAAGGCCGTGGAGGCGTTGCGCGGATAGGCGGGTGAGCGCGGTCGGCCTGGCCCTGGCCGTGGCGCTAGGTCTGGCCCTGGCCGTGGCTGTGGCCGTGGCTGTGGCCGTGGCTTCGCCGGGCGCGATCGGGCGTACCTGGTAGAACCGGGCGTACCTGGTCGTTCGGTTCCACCAGGGACACCCGTTCTGACCAGGTATCGCAGTCGTTCTGGGAAGGAACGAGCGCCGTCGTCAGCCGCCGAGCTCGACCAGGACCCGCGGGATCTCGGTCAACAGTTCGCTGGCGAGGTAGCCCAGTGGCCCGACCTGCACGGCGAGGCGGTCACCCGCGGCGGCGTGCACGTACGACGCCCAGGCGACGGCCTGTGCCGGCTCGGCACCGCGGGCGAGCAATCCGACCACCACACCCGACAACACGTCGCCGCTGCCGCTCGTCCCGAGCCCTCCCGAGCCGGTGCCCTTCACCCAGGCACGGCCGTCCGGCGCCGCGATGACGTCGGACAGCGCGACCACGGCGCCGTACCGCTCGGCGATCTCCCGGGCGTCGGCGACGTCGTCGTCCCCGCAGTCCCGACCCAGCAGCCGCTCGGCCTCACCGCTGTTCGGCGTGAGGACGAGACGACCGCGCAACGGCCTGAGCCGGTCCTCGACGTCCGCCGCGACGCCGAGCGCGAAGGCGTCCAGCACGACGAAGGTGTCCGGACCGACCACGTCCGCGATGCCCGCGACGAGGTCCCGAGCACCGTCCGGCTCGTCCAGCCCGGGACCGACCAGCACCGCGTCGGCAGCACCGGCCGCGTCGAGCACGGCGTCGATCGCGCCGACGGCGACGTGTCCGCCGTCGTCCTCGGCGAGCGGGACCACGCCCGACTCGGGCACGGCGACCGCGACCTGGTTCGCCACGCTCGACCCGACCGCCAGGGACAGTCGGCCTGCTCCGACCCGCAGTGCGGCGAGCGCCGACAGCATGGCGGCACCCGGGGTGTGGGCGGCGCCGCCGACGACGAGGACCTGTCCCCGGCCGTACTTGCCGGCGCCGGGGTCGGGCAGCGCCCACTCGCGGAGGACGTTCGGTGTGATGTGCTGCGGTGCTGCAGGCTCCTGGTCAGTCGACACGGGCGTCGTCCTTCCGGCCGCTGTGCTCGGTGACCTCGTCGTCGTCGAGGTGCCCGACGGCGGAGAACTCCTCGAGCGTCCAGGGGGCACCGGGCCCGTCGCGGTGCAGTCGTGTCAGGGAGGCGTTCGCGACCGTGTGGTCCTCGGCGAACGCCATGAGGGCGTGTTCGTCGAGGTCGAGGCAGACGGCGACCGCGAGCATCACCACGGCGTCGTGCGCGGCGACGAGCAGTCGTTCGGTGCCCTCGAGCCGGTCGACGTCCGTCAGCACGGTGCGGAGGCGGAGCATCACGTCCGCCCAGGACTCCCCGCCGGCGGGACGGTGGTAGTACTTGCCGAGCCATTGTCGTCGGCGTTCCTCGTCCGGGTACCGGTTCCGCACGCCGTCACGGGTGAGCAGGTCGAGGACGCCGAGCTCCCGGTCGCGGAGCCGCTCGTCGACGCGCTTCGGCGGCTCGGTCAGCCCGCCGGCCTCGAGCGCGATGCTGATCGTCTGCTGCGCCCGGCGGTACGGCGAGACCCAGAGGGCGACCGGGACGTCGTCGACGCCGCGGTCGGCGAGCTCCTGCCCGAGCGCTCGGGACTGTTCCTCCCCCAACGGACTGAGCGGGACGTCGGCGTCGCGGTGGTCGACCTCGATGACGTCCGCGCCCTCGGCTTCGGCTCTGGCGGCGGCGACGTTCGCGGTCGACTCCCCGTGCCGGACGAGCCAGATCTCGGTGACAGCCATGGGCGCGACGCTAACCGCGGGCCCCTGGGTCGGCTCCCGGCCACGTCGTCGTCGGGCTGCGGCGCGCTCGGGCCGCTGCGCGCGTGCCTGCAGATCAAGCCGCTCCGGGCCGTGCGCTCCTCGATGCGCGTGCCTGCCGGGTCAGGCCGCCCCGGGCCGTGCGCTCCTCGACGGTCGGACCGGGCACGGCAGTCCCGCGGCTCGGCAGCGTCGGACCAGCCCGTCGGGGTCGAACAGGTCGCGCCACTCGAGCCGGACGATCGTCCGCACGCCGGGCACGGTCAGCAACTGCTCGTGCCGCCGCTTCTCGTCGAGGAACACCTCGGTGGGGCTCCGACCCGCAAGGTACCGCTCCTGCGTGTACTTCGCTCGACCGTCGATCTCGACGACCACACCCTGGTCCGGGAACCAGAAGTCCACCGTGAACCGTCTCCCGCCGACCACGAACTCGTGCTGCAGGACCGGCCCTGGCAGCCCGAGCTCGAGGAACACCACCCGCGCGAAGGACTCGGCGACCGATCCGGCGCGCCCGTCTGCGAGGCCGAGCACGTGCTCCGCTCGACGGTGCCCGCGTGCTCGGGGGTCGACCGCCGCCAGGAGCTCCGCCGCTCCGGTCCCGGCACGCACCGCAGCGTCCGCCACGACCACCGCGGTGCGCAGGTCGTCCTGCATCGCGATGTCGACGACGGTGCGGGGCACGGTCGTCACCCGGATCCCGTCGGCCGCCAGTAGCTCGTCGCCACGAACGGGACGCGTGTGCAGGACGAGGTCCCGCGTCCGCCCGCGGTACATCGTCTCGGGCACGGTCGCGTGCACGGGGACCTGCCAGCCGCCCAGGGCCGGGAGCCCGAGGACCGCAGCCGCCGACACGTGCGAGGCGACCGCCGCGGTACCGATCCGCCCGAGCCGTGCATGGACACGGGTCACGTAGCGCTGCCGAGGCCCCGCGGCGTCCCAGCGGGCGCCCTCGACGAAGGCGTTCGGGCCGACGCGGATCAACCGGTCAGCGCCGCTCGATCGTGCGCGGCGGCGCAGGGTCGTCGGGTCACACGCGATCTCGCGTGCCGGTCCCGCACGGAGGATGGGGAGTGGACGTTCCATGCCGCGATCGTGCCCGGTCTCCACGCGCCGACGGGTGCCGATCGTGGCAACTGTGGACGAGCCTCCAGTCCGGTCGCCCTGTGCAGGACGCTCGTTCCTTCCCAGAACAGGTGCGGTACCAAGCGTTTCCGGGCGTACCTGGTCGGAACGGAAGACCAGGTACGCCCGGATCGACCAGGTATGCCCGATTCCGCGGGGCGGGGGCGGGGCGAGGGCGGAGCGGGGGCGGAGCGGGGGCGGAGCGGGGGCGGAGCGGGGCGTGGCGCCCCGGGCCAGCGCGGCACAGCACAGCCCGGCGCGCGCGACGCGGCGCCGGGGGAACGCACCCGTGCTCCCCCGGCGCCGCAGCCCCTCCGGGCCGGCGGTGCCGGACCCGCTGCCACGGGCCCGGCGCCGCCGCCTCAGGCCCGCCGCACCCGCAGCGTGACGATCTCGAACGGGCGCAGGGTGAGCACGACGGGTTCCCCGGCCGCCCACGTCCCCGAGCCGAGCGGCCGCTCGAGCAGGTCCACGGCCTCCACCGAAGCGACGTCGAACCCGAACGACACCCCGACGTCCGACGCCCGACCGCCCGAGGCCTCGTAGAGCCGCACGACGACGTCGCCGGAGCGGTCCTCGGCGAGCTTCACGGCCTCGACGAGCACCTGGGGCGAGGACACGACGACCAGCGGCGACACGTCGGCCGACCCCGACCCCGGCACGGACCGCACCGGCAGGTTGAGCCGGTACCCGGAGTCCGCCGCGTCGAGCACGGACTCCCCGACGCGCAGCACCGTCCGGAAGACGTGGTGCCCCTGGTCGGCGTGCGGGTCCGGGAACGTCGGCGCGCGCAGCAGGGACTCCCGCACCAGCGTCGTCGTCCCGCCGTCGGCCCGGGTCGAGCGGGTGATGTCGTGCCCGTACGTGGAGTCGTTCGCCACCGCGACCCCGAAGCCGGGCTCGGCGACGTGCACCCACCGGTGCGCGGCGGTCTCGAAGCGCGCCATGTCCCACGAGGTGTTCTGGTGCGTCGGCCGGTCGATGTGCCCGAACTGGATCTCGCTCGACGCGACGGACGCCCGGACGTCGAGCGGGAACGCGAGCTTGAGGAGCTTCTGCTGCTCGTGCCACTCGACCTCGGTCTCGACGTGCAGCTCCGGCTGCCCGGCGACGGCCGAGTACCGGGTGGTCACCGACGACGAGCCGAAGGGACGCGTCACGACGAGCGCATCGCCGACCACCTCGACGGAGGCCGCCGCCAGCACGGTCCCGCTGCGCTGGTAGGCGCGGTCGATGTCCCACGCCTCCCACTGGTTCGGGGTGTCTCGGAACACCGTGTACTGCGCGGCGGCAGCGCCGGGCGCGATCGCGTCGCGTCCGGTCGCGTGGTCGACGAACGACACGACGTGGCCCTCCGCGTCGACGGTCGCGGTGACGACACCGGTGTCGAGGACGAAGCGGTCACCGCTCCGGACGGGAGGCACGGCCTCCGTCGCCGACACGGCGGAACCCCCCAGGGCGGTCACCCCGCCCGCTGCGACCGGCGAGGCGTTGAAGCGCACGACCGTCCCGTCCTCGGCGCTGCCCCCGGTCCCGGCGGCACCCGGACCACGCGGAGCGTCGAGCGGCGCCCCACCGTCCCCGGCGAAGGCGGTCGCCGACGCCCCGACCCCGGCGAGCGCCGGCGCACCACCGCTCGCGAGCGCGGCCGTCGAGGCACCGATGAGGTCCTCGAGCACCTCCGCCACCCGGGCGTACTCGGCCTCGGCGTTCTCGTACACCCAGGCGATCGACGACCCCGGCAGGATGTCGTGGAACTGCTGCAGGAGCACGGTGTGCCAGACGGACTCGAGCTCGTCGTACGGGTACTCCGCACCGAGTCGCACGGCCGCGGTGGCCGCCCAGAGCTCGGCCTCGCGGAGCAGGTGCTCGGAGCGCCGGTTGCCCTGCTTCGTGCGGATCTGCGACGTGTAGGTGCCGCGGTGGAACTCGAGGTACATCTCCCCCGACCACACGGCGGGCTCCGGCAGGACGCGCTCGAGCTCCTCGAAGACCTGGGCGGGGGTGCCGAGGTCGACCCGCGGCGAGCCGTCGAGGTCGTGCTGGCGCCGTGCTGCCGCGACCATCTCGCGGGTGGGTCCGCCGCCGCCGTCGCCGAACCCGTAGAGCAGCATCGACGTGTTCGCGACGCCGCGCTCCTTGTTCCCGCGCTCGCCGCGGTGCAGGTCGGCCGCCGAGACGTCCGAGTTGTAGGTGTCCGCCGGGGGCAGGTGCGTCAGGACGCGCGAGCCGTCGATGCCCTCCCAGTGGAAGGACGTGTGCGGGATGACGTTCGT
This sequence comes from Curtobacterium sp. ODYSSEY 48 V2, assembly GCF_023712625.1. NCBI lineage: Bacteria > Bacillati > Actinomycetota > Actinomycetes > Micrococcales > Microbacteriaceae > Curtobacterium > Curtobacterium sp. ODYSSEY 48 V2. The sequence goes on along the minus strand of NZ_JAMAXX010000006.1, from coordinate 215,070 downwards.
CTCGTTCCACGAGGGCTTCTGCGTGACGAACCACTTCGACCCGGCGGCGCGGACGATCTGCGGCAGGGCTCCGGTGTAGCCGAACGAGTCGGGCAGCCAGGCCTCGGGGGTGTCGATGTCGAACTCCTCGAGGAAGAGCCGCTTGCCCGCGACGAACTGGCGGGCCAGGGCCTCACCGCCGGGCAGGTTCGTGTCCGACTCGACCCACATGCCCCCGACCGGGATCCACCGCCCCTCGGCGACGCGCTGCTTGATGCGCGCCCAGATCGACGGGTAGCCGTCACGGATCCAGGCGTACTGCTGCGCCGACGAGCAGGCGAAGGTGAAGTCGGGGTCCTGGTCCATCAGGTCGAGCACGTTCGAGAACGTGCGCGCGCACTTGCGGATCGTCTCGCGGACGGGCCAGAGCCAGGCGGAGTCGATGTGGGCGTGCCCGACGGCGACGGCGCGCCCGGCGGACCCGGCCGCCCCCACGGCGAGCAGCGGCGCGAGCACCTCGCGGGTCGCGGCAGCGCTGCCGGCGACGTCGTCGGGGTCGAGGGCGTCCGCCGCACGTTCGAGCCCGCGCAGGATGTCCGCGCCCCGGGTGCCGTCGGTCGGCAGCTCGGCCATGAGTCCGCGGAGCACCCAGACGTCCTGCTGCAGCTCCCACACGGTGTCGTCGCGCTCGACGAGCTCCAGCGCGCGCAGGCGGTAGATCGGCTCGGTGCCGGCGGTGGTCTTCGAGCCGAGCGGGGTCGCCCCCTGGAAGTCGTCGCCGCCGATGTCCGGGTTCGCGGCGGCCTCGACGTAGACCTCGAACGTGCCGCCGGGGCCGACCTCGACGGGCACGGTGTCGTTCCGCGGTTCGATGCCCTTGATCGTGGAGCCGTCGGTGCGCCAGGCGAGCCCCTCGGCCTGGAACCCGGGCTGCCGCTTCGAGAAGCCGAGGTCCACCCGGAGCTCGACGGTGGTGCCGGGGTCGACGCCGAAGTCCTCCGGCACGGTGCCGCGGACGCGGAACCAGGTGGTCCCCCACGGCCGCGCTCCCCAGGCGTCACCGACGCGGAACGGCGTGTACTCGGCTGCGACGGCCTCGGCGAACGGCACCGGTTCGTCCGGCACCTGCCAGGCGTCGACGGTGACCGGCGCCGAGCGACGGTGCACGGCGGGGTCGATGCGGTCCCGGACGAGACGGGCGATCCGAGCTTCGACGAGGGGTTCGTCGTGGTGCATGGAGGTGGTTCCTTTCCAGCAGGGACGGTCGGGCGTGGTGCCCGGCGAGCGTGGGGCGCGGTCAGCCCTTGATGCCGCCGGCGAGGGCGTTGCCCCCACCGAGGCCGCGGGACACGAGCACGTAGAGGGCGATGACCGGCACGGAGTACACGATCGAGAACGCGGCGAGCTGCCCGTAGGCGACGGCCCCGTTCTGCCCGAAGAAGTTGAAGATGCTCACCGCGGCGGGCACCTTGTCGGGCGAGAGCAGCAGGACGAAGGGGACGAAGAAGTTCCCCCACGCCTGGATGAACACGAAGATGAACACGACGGCGATCCCCGGACGCATGAGCGGCACGACGATGCGCGTCAGCGTGGTGAACATCGAGGCGCCGTCCGTCCACGCCGCTTCCTCCAGCGAGATCGGCACCGAGTCCATGAAGTTCTTCGCCATCCAGATCGCCATCGGCAGGCTCGTGGCGGCGAGGAAGAAGATGCAGCCGTAGATGTTGTCGATGAGGTTGAGCGACACGAACAGCGCGTAGACGGGCACCATCATCGCGGTGATGGGCAGGCCGGTGCCGAACAGGATGCTGTACAGGAACGGCTTGTTGACCCGCATCTTGTACCGGGACAGCGGGTACGCGGCGAGGAGCGCCGCGACGACCGTCACCACCGCGGTGCCGCCGGAGAGCAGCAGGCTGTTCGCGAGCGGGATGAACGACAGCTCCGGGGTGAGCACCTGGGTGAAGTTGTCGAGCGTGAACTGCGACGGGATCTTCACGGACAGCGAGGCCTGGGCGTCGACGGAGGCGAGCACGAGCCAGAGCAGCGGCACCGCGAAGCACACGGCGATGACGAGCAGGACGATGTTCGACACCCAGCGGAGGGTGCGCCCCCGCGGAGAGGTCATGTGCAGGGTGCCCGGCGCGGTGACGGACCGGGTGGTGTCGGACACGGGACGGTCAGCGGTGAGGGCCATGGTCAGTCCACCTCCGGCTTCAGTGCCTTGATGTAGATGATCGAGAAGACCGCCCCCACCACGAGCAGGATGGTCGCGATCGCGGTCCCGAAGCCGAGCTGCGAGAACTGGAACGCCTCCTGGTACGCCAGGATCGGCAGGGTCGACGAGTTGGTGCCGGGCCCGCCGCCCGTCATCACGAAGATGAGGGTGAAGACCGACAGCGTCTGCAGTGTCGTGAGCATGAGGTTCGTCGAGATGGACCGACGGATCACCGGCAGCGTGATGTAGACGAGGCGCTGCCAGCCGGTGGCGCCGTCGACCTCGGCGGACTCGGTGATCTCCTCGGGGACCTCCTGCACGGCCGCCGAGTAGACGAGCATCGAGAACGCGGTACCGCGCCAGACGTTCGCCAGGATGACCGCGATCATCGGGTACGTGTAGAGCCAGTTCGGCCCGCTGATCCCGATGGAGGCGAGGAACGAGTTGAGCGTGCCCTCGTCGTGGAAGAAGGCGTACGCGGCGAACGAGGCGACGATCTCCGGCAGGACCCATGCCGCGACGACGAACGTGCCGACGACCGCGCGGACGAGCTTGTTCGCGCTGCGCATGAGGAGCGCGAGACCGAGACCGAGCACGTTCTGCCCGACGACGGCGGACGCGAGCAGGAACACGATCGTCAGGACGACGGACTTCGGGAAGTCCGGGTCCTGGAACAGCTCGACGTAGTTCTGGAACCCGACGAACTGCTGGTTCGCGGCGTCGACGCCGGTCAGGGCCGCGTTGGTGAACGACCCGTAGAACGACGAGATGACCGGCCCGAGCAGGAAGATGACGAGGAGGACCACGGCGGGCAGGAGCGGGACGACCCGCGTCGCGTTCCGGAGGGGCCGCCGCTTGCGCGGCACGGGTGGTTCGGTGCGCTTCGGCGCGCCGGGCGCCGACAGCGTCGGCGCGAGAGGGGTGCTGGACACGTGGATGCCTTCCGGGTGCGGAGGGGTTCCGAAGGTGGGGTGGGTCGGACGGGAGGCGCGGTGCACGGGGTGATCCGCGCCTCCCGTCCGTCAGACGGTCACGTCACTGACCGGCAGCGACGGTGCCGTCCTTGCCGACGACGCCCTCGACGGCCTTGTCGTAGACGGCTGCGGCCTCGGACGGCGACTGCTGGCCGGTCATGACGGACTCCATCGCGACCTGGATGGCGTTCGACACCTGCGCGTACTCGCTCGTCGCCGGGCGGAAGTTGGTGTGCTCCACCAAGCCGGAGAAGAACTCGAACGTGGGGTTGGCGCCGGTGTACTCGGGGTCCTCGGCGACGTCCTTGCGGACGGCGATCTGGCTGTTCTCGGCGTCGTACTTGATGGAGCCGTCCTTGTCGAGGAACATCGTGATGAAGTCGAACGCGGCCTGCGGGTCCTTCGACTTCGCGCCGACCGAGAGCGTCCACCCGCCGGACATCGAGTTGTACCCGGGCTCCTGGCCGTTCTGGGTCGGGAAGGGCGCCTGCCCCATCACGTCGTTCCACTCCTTCCACGGAGCGGTGCCCGTCTCGAGCCACGTGCCCGACTGCCACGAGCCGTCGAGGTCGATGGCGAGCTTGCCCTCGGGCAGCCACGTCTGCGTGATCGTGGTGCCGATGTTCGTGTCGAGCGCCTGCTGCGGGGTGGGGCCGAGGTCACCCTGGTAGACGTCCTCGATGAACTGCAGCGAGTCCTCGAACTGCTTCGACCCGACGACCCACTTGCCGTCCTGGTAGAGCGTGTTGCCGTCACCGTCCGCGCCGTAGAGCAGCATCTCGAAGCCCTGCATGGTCGAGGCTTCGCCCTGTGCCTTGCCGGAGTAGATGTTGAACGGGATGACGTCCGGGTCCTGCTCCTTGATGGTCTTCGCCGCTGCGAGCACGTCGTCCCAGGTCTTCGGCTCCCACGGGACCGGCAGGCCGACCTTCTCGAAGATGTCCTTGTTGTACCAGAGCGCGCGGGTGTCGGTGCCCATCGGGACGCCGTAGATCTTGCCGTCCTCGCCCTCGCCGGCCTGCTTGGCGTTGTCGTAGAACTGGTCCCACTCGTCCCACTTCTCCGTGTACTGGTCGATCGGCAGCAGGTACCCGGCGTCGGCGTCCGCCTTGATGCGGAAGGTGTCCTCGTAGATGACGTCGGGGGCGGTCGCGGGGGCGCGGTTCATGAGGGCGAGCTTCGTGGCGTAGTCGTCCTCCTGCGCCTGGATCGGGACGAGCTCGACCTTCTTGCCGGGGTTGGCCTTCTCGTACTCCTGCTTGACGACCTTCATCTGGGCGTCGAGCTGCTGGAAGGCACCGAACTTCTGGTAGGCGATCTTGATCGTGTCGCTCGAGGCAGAGCCCGAGCTGGAACAACCCGCCAGCCCGACCGCGGCGGCTGCCACGGCTGCGAGTCCGGCGATGATTCGGGTGCGGCGTTTCATCGGTGCTCCTTTGCACGGGATGTCCGCGGGCTCCGTCACCCGCGCGCAGGATTAGTACAACGGATGGACTTATTCGTGTCAAGCACTTTCCGTCACGGGTCGGCAACGGCCCCGCGGGCGCGGGGTGGTCCCGTGCGCGCCGGGCCCCGCGGCGTCCGCGCGGGCTCGAAGCTGTCGCGCGTGCCCGGTCGGAACGGGCGTACCTGGTCGGAACGGGCGTACCTGGTTTTCCGGAACGACCAGGTACGCCCGGAAGCGCCAGGCATCGCGGGCGTCAGGGGAAGGAACGGGCGCCCGAGCATCGCGGGCGTCAGGGGGAGGAACGGGCGCCCGGCGTCGCGCGCAGGCGGTGCCGCCGGGTCAGGCGATGGGGGTGGCGCCCCCGGTCACCGTGATGCCGCCGGACTCGGGCACGTCGACGAGCAGCACGCTCGGACGCCCGACGTGTCGACCCTGCCGGATCACCACGCGTGCCCCGGGCGACACCGCGCCGACCGCGCGCAGGTACGCACCGGTCGAGGCCGCCGCCGAGCCCGTCGCCGGGTCCTCGGTGATCCGGCCGGCGGGGAAGAGGTTGCGCGCCTCGAACTCGAGCGGACCCGTCCGGTGCAGGACGGTGACGGTGCCCTCCCACCCGTACTCCCGCTTGAGTGCGGCGAGCGCGGCGGGGTCGAAGCGGAACTGGTGGAAGAGCTCCACGTCGGCGAGCACGACCACGGGGTGCCGGTTGCCGGCGGAGGACTCGAGCACGGGGAACCCCTCGGCGACGTCACCGTCGACGAGCCCGAGCACGGCGGCGAGCCGCTCCCACCGGACGGGATCGATCGGACGGGTCGACGGCTCGACGCTCGTCATCGCGACCTGGACACTGCCGTCGGGTGCGGTCGTGGCGTCGACCGCGATGTCCCCCGCGGCCGTCGAGAACACCCGGGCCCCGGTCCCCTCGCGCTCGGCGAGCACGACGGCGGTGGCGACGGTGGCGTGTCCGCAGAAGGGGACCTCGGCGGCCGGCGAGAAGTAGCGCACCCGGGCGCCGTCCGGCGTCCGCGCGACCACGAAGGCGGTCTCCGGGTACGCCACCTCCTGCGCGACCGCGAGCATCTCGTCGTCGGTCATCCCCTCGGCGTCGAGCACGATCCCCGCGGGGTTGCCGCCCCCGGGCTCGGCGGCGAAGGCGGTGTAGCGGAGGACCTCGGAGCGCATCCCCCGACGCTACCGCGGAGCCACCGACGCCATCGCGGTGCTGGGACGCCATCGCGGAGGCACCGACGCCCCCGCGCGGGACACCGACGCCCCCGCTGTCCGGTGGGACGACGGGAGCGTCGGTCGGGTCGTGCAGCGTCAGGCCGGCGAGCCGACCGTCCGACGACGGCGTGCCACGAGGACACCCGCACCGGCTGCCAGGAGCAGGAGCGCCGCGGCGATCCCACCGCCCAGCTCGGCACCGGTGAACGCGAGCGACCCCGTCGCGGGGTCGATCGTGATCCCGGTCCACCCGAGCACCGTGCCGTCGAACGCGGCCACCGCGATGCGGTGCTGCCCTGCCGGGACGTCGGTGGGGACGGCCACCGTCACCGTGCCGTCCGCGGCGACGACCGGCGTCCCGAGGAGTCGTGGCTCGGAGAACAGCCAGACCGCGACGCGCTCCCCGGCGTACCGCGTTCCGACGTCGATCGTCAGCGAACTGCCCGCACGGACGTTCGACGGCGCGGAGACCGAACCGCGGTTCCCGTCGACGAGCGCCGAGACGTCCGGCGCGACCGGAGCCGCGGGCGCCGCCGGACCCGGGGCCGTCGGGCCAGGAGTCGTCGGGCCGGGAGCCGTCGGGACCGGGGTCGGGCTGCTGCCACCCGTACCCGGAGCCGGGGTGCTGCCGCCGCCGTCACCCGGCGCGGGCGTCTCCCCGCCACCGGGCGCAGGTGTCTCCCCGTCACCCGGCGCAGGCGCCCCGCCGTCACCCGGCGCAGGCGCCCCGCCGTCGCCGTCGCCGTCACCCGGCTCCTCCACCGCGTCGCACGGGTACGTCCCGGTGCGCAGCGAAGCCCCGTTCGTGTCGTTGTCGTCCGCGTAGAACGTCGCCCGAGCACCGTCCACGCAGCGTCCCGAGATCGCGAAGCCCTCGTTGGCGAGCGCCCGGTCGGCGTTCGCCGGCGCCTCGTACAGCGACGCGAGCGTGAAGGCGCCGTCCTGCACGTCGAACAGCGCGGTGCGGCCGGAGCACGCCTCGTCGCACACGACCCAGAGCGCGTCGAGCGTCGGGTCGAACTGCACCTCGGCGACGAGTGAGAACGGCGTCGCGATCGTGGCCACGCGCTGGGACGAGCCGTCGTCCATCAGCGCGTAGGCGTACACGCTCGCCGTGCCCTCGACGCCGACGAGGAAGAGCCCCTCGCCGTGCCCCGGGTACGCGGCGGGCGCGTAGGTCGCACCGGTGTGCTGGTCGACGAACCCGCGGGACGTCAGCCACGCGTCGGGCACCCAGGTCACGCCCTCGAGCCCGGCGTTCGCGCCCAGGCCCGGGAAGTCCGCGGCGAGGTCCCACTCGTCCGTGGCGCGCAGGACCGACTCGGAGCCGTCCGTGGTCGCGAAGCGCAGCACGGCGGGGCGGCTCACCTTCGACACGTCGTTGTCGCGCTCGGTCGACACGTACACCGCGCCGGGGTCGTCGGCCGTGACGGTGACGCCCTCGGCGTCGGGCGTCCCGGTGCCGTCGGCGTAGCGCAGGTCGACGCCCGCGGTGTTCGTCGGGGCCCAGCCGCCCCGGCCGTCCGGGACGAGGTGGTACAGCAGCCCGTCCCCGTTCTGCACGGCCCAGAGCTGCCCGTCCTGCGAGGAGGCGGAGGACGTCCAGTCGAGGCCGCTCAGGTCACCGGTGAAGGTGTCCTCGGCGTCCAGGACGATCTCGTCCGGGCCGCCGGGCCACGCCTCGGCGGTGACGACGCCGGCGAAGCGGTTCGTCGAGCCCTTCGTCGGCTCGGCCGTCTCGGCGAACGCGCCGGTGCCGTCGGGGTTCCGGCCGTACGTGGTCGCGGCGTGCGCGGTCCACGAGTACTCGTCGACCAGGACGCCGCGGGCATCCGAGAGCCGCACACCGTCGGCCTTCCCGAGCCCGAAGCCGAACCCGGCCCCGGCCCCGGTCCCGGTCCCGGCCCCAGGAGCGGTATCGGCGTCCGCACCGGCCTGCGCCTCGTCGAGCACGGTGAACCCGCCCGGCGCGACGGTGGTGCCGGCGGGGACCGTCCAGGCGTGGTCGTCCTCGCTGTCCCGCAGCACGTACCCGCCGAGGTCGACCGTGGTCGTCCCGACGTTCGTCAGCTCCACCCAGTCACCCGGGATGCCGCCCTGCGACTCGACCTCGTTGATGCGGACGGGCGACGAGCAGTCGTTCGGTCCGCCCTTCGTCGACGCGGTCGTGTCCACGAGCGTGCCGGAGCCGTCCGGGCAGCTGCCGTACGTCACGGCGGCGTGCGTCGTCCACGCGTACCGCAGCGTCAGCGTGCCGGAGGCGTCGTACAGCCGCACCGAGTCGGCACCGCCGAGCCCGAAGTCGAAGCCCGACCGGGTGGTGGTCTCCTGGTCGACGACGAGGTACCCGCCGGCGGCGATCGTCGAGCCCTGCGGCAGCGTGTACGCCGTGTGCGACGAGTCGGAGTCGAGGAAGCGCCAGCCGCTCAGGTCGATCGCGGCGGACGAGGTGTTCACCAGCTCGACCCAGTCGGTGTCGTCGGCGTTCGACTCCACCTCGTTGATCGCGAGCCCGGTGGCGGGGCCGGTGGTGACGCGGGCGCCGACGGTCGGGTCGTCGTCACCGACCGCGGCGACGGCGGGGGTCGCGGTCAGCACGCCGGCGGCGAGGGCGATGCCCGTCGCGAGGCCGGCACCGAGCCGCAGGGCGGGGGTGTGCATGCAGGGTCCTTCTCGGGGAGGTCAGGGGGACCTGCACGACTGTTCAGCATCCCGGCGTCCGGCCGGTGGCTGCCGGGTGAACGACCGGTGCCGCGTCCTCCCAGCAGGCGTCAGGAGGATGGGAGCGACCACGCGAGCGCGTTCGGTCGGAGAGGGAACCGTGACGGACGACACCAGCAACACCGCACTGCAGTCGATGATCGAGCGTGCCGGGCAGATCACCGCCGAGGAGGCCGAGGCGCTCGACGTCGTCTGGAAGGCCGACGAGCAGATCGTGGTGCCGGAGGCGAGCGCCTCGCTCGCGATCCAGGGCGGCGCCGACGGCCGGATGGTGACGAACGCCGACCTGCTGGCCGCGTGGAAGCACGCACTCGACGCCGCCGGCGAGGCCGGTCGCGTCGACGAGATCGAGGCGGCGCAGGAGGCCGGCAAGGCCGTCAAGCACGGCGGTGCACACCTCCGCGACCGCGCCGGGGCCGAGGAAGCGGTCCGCTCGGCGGTCCTCGCCACCGGCGTCCGCGACCTCCTGACGGACGAGGAGTACGACACGCTGACGGCGGCGTGGCGGAGGGTGCTCGGCGCGGCCTGACGGGACGTCGTCGGACGGGAGGCGCGGGGCGGACCGTCACCGCGCCTCCCGGTCGACGGACGACCGGACGGGAGGCGCGGGGCGGGCACGCCCAGGGCCTCCCGTCCGGCACGCGGTCACCGGCGGGTCGTCGGCCAGCCGCTCCTGTCGACCCGCGTCGACGGGTCAGCGGCGGATGAGCAGCGCGCTCGCGCGCGGTGACAGCGCCGCGTCGAGCACGAGGCACGCGGCGCCGACGGCCGCCACGTCCGCACCCCGCCCGCTGTCCACGACCGCGATCGGGTGCTTCGGGACGAGCAGCGGCGACCCCGTGATCGCGGCCCGCGCCGCCGGCAGGGCGACCGGGGCGATGCGCGACCAGAACGGTCCGCCGAAGACCACGCGGTCGACGTCGAGCAGGTTGACGATGACCACGACGGCCCGGCCCATGACGGTCCCGGCGTCGGCCGCGAGTCCCGAGGCGACCTCGTCGCCGGACGCGATCGCCTCGCCGAGGGAGTCCCAGGCCCGCTGCACGGCGGTGACGTCGTCCGCCCGAGCAGCGCCGGGCAGCCGGAGCCCGCGGTCCCGCGCGACCTCGACCAGCCGTGCCGGGGCGACCGCGGCCCCGACCTCACCCCGCGGACCGGAGCCGTCGGGGGTCCCCGCGAGCGCCCCCTGGTCGACCATGATGTGCCCGGCGTCGCCCGCGTTCGAGCCGGTACCGCGGACGGGTTCGTGGTCGACGACGAGCCCGACGCCGAACCCCGTCCCGAAGTAGACGAAGGCGAAGTTCCGCGCCGAGGACTCCCCCGCCAGGAACATCTCGCCGACGACCGCCGCGGTGACGTCCTTCTCGAGCAGCACCGGGAAGCCGGTCGCCTCGGCGAGCGCGTCGCGCAGCGGCACGTCCCGCCAGCGGGGCAGGAACGGCGGATCGAGCACGACGCCGGCGTCGACGTCGATCGGCCCGGGGCTCGCGATGCCGACGCCGAGCACGCTCTCCGCCGCGACACCGGCGTCCGCGACGAGACCGTCGACGGCGGTCGCGATGGTCCGGACGACCTCGGCGGGGTCGTCCGCGGAGGGCGTCGACGTGGTGGTCTCGGCGACCACGCTGCCGGCGAGGTCGAGGAGCACGTACGTCACGACCGCGGGGTCGACGTGCACACCGACCGCGTACCGGCTCGTCGCCTCGAGCCGCAGGATCGTCCGGGGCTTCCCACGGCCGGCGACCACGGTGCCGGACTCGACGATCATGCCGGCCTCGATCAGGAAGCGCGTGACGTTCGACACCGTCTGGGCGCTCAGGCCCGTGCTCGCGGCGAGCTCCACACGGCTCAGCCCGTCGGGCGAGCGGCGGACGGCATCGAGCACGACGGTGCGGTTGAAGCCGCCGATCGACGGCAGGTTCGCCCCGCGCCGATGCTCCGCCATGCCGCGACCCTACCGCCGCCCGTGCGCACGCAACGGTGCTGCAACGCTTCGCACGTCGTCCTGGCACCCGGACGGGGTGCACCGCTACCCTGAGCGGCATGACGGACCTCCGCCTCGAAGCCCTCTCCGCGTCGACCGCCGCCGCGGCCAACTCGCTGACGCTCAAGCCCGGGCAGGAGCAGTTCGTCCAGCCGACGACGTACGGCGTCGCCGAGTCCGACGTGAAGCCGAGCTCGGCGTGGACCCGCGTGGTGCTCGACGGTGACCGCGTGGTCGGGATGATCATCGGCACCTTCGACGAGGACAACAACGAGGAAGAGCTCCGCAGCGCGATCTGGCGCGTCAACGTCGCCGCCGACGCACAGGGCCGCGGTGTCGGCCGCTTCGCGGTGCACGGTCTCGCGGACGAGGCCCGGAGCCGCGGGTTCGAGCGGCTCACGGTCGTGTACGAGCCGGGCGGCCACGGCGGCCCCGAGGCGTTCTTCCGCGCCCTCGGGTTCGAGGTCGTGCGTGAGACGCAGTACGGCGACCACTACGCCGTCCTCGCGCTCTAGCCGGGCGTGGACGGAGCCGAGTCCGGACCCGAGCCGGACTCCGGGGCCGAGCCGGACTTCGGCGCAGCGGTCGCCGAGGTGGTCCGGCTGATCCCTGCTGGGCACGTCATGACGTACGGCGACGTCGCCGCCGTCCTCGGGTCGCGGGCCGCTCGCGCCGTCGGCACGGTGATGGCCCGCGAGGGCGCCGACCTGCCGTGGTGGCGCGTGGTGCGCGCCGGCGGACTGCCGCCCGTCCGGCACGAGGCGCGGGCCCTCGAGCACTACCGTGCCGAGGGCACGCCGCTCGTGGAGCGGTCGTCAGCTGCGTCGGGCTCGTCGGCCTGGAGGATCGACGTGCGTCGGGCGCGCTGGTCACCCGCCACGGACGCCGACGACCCGTTCTGAGCGCTCAGTCGAAGCGCGAGCCCTTCGGGTTCGGCGGCAGCAGGAACATCACCAGCAGCACGAGCGAGCCGATGCCGACGACCACGTGCAGGAACTGCCAGAAGCCGGACAGGTTCGCGTCGTGCAGCCGACGGGCACCGAGGGCGAGCGACCCGATCAGTGTGGCCAGGCCCCAGAGCACGAACAGGTACGAGCCGACCGGGTTCTCGAGCACCGGGGTCCCGGGCGTGAACACCTGCGGGACGAGCTGGAGCACGAGCCCGATCACGAACGACGTCAGCCACCACCACCAGGCCTCGGAGCGGGAGGCCCGTCCGGTGAACACGGTGTACTTCCGCCAGAACCGTCGGACCGCCTCGGCGAAGGGTGCCCCGTAGAAGGGGTCGCGCAGGGCGACGCCGCCGGGCTGCACGCTGTCGTTGCTCATGGAGTCAGCAAACCACGTGCAGCCCGGTCCGTCAGACGAGCGAGTCCCGCCAGGCGGCGTGCAGCTGGGCGAACCGCCCGGTCCCCGCGATCAGGTCGTCCGGCGTGCCGTCCTCGACGATCCGCCCGTACTCCATCACGAGCACCCGGTGGGCGATCGCGACGGTCGACAGGCGGTGCGCGATGATCACGGCGGTACGGTCCGCGAGCAGGGTCTCGAGGCCCTCCTGCACGAGCCGCTCGGACGGGATGTCCAGCGACGCCGTGGCCTCGTCGAGGATGAGCACCTTCGGGTCGGCGATGAACGCCCGGGCGAACGACAGGAGCTGCCGCTGCCCGGCCGACACCCGGCCACCGCGCTTGTTCACGTCGGTGTCGTACCCGTCGGGCAGGGCCTCGATGAACGCGTCCGCCCCGACCGCCTCCGCCGCGCGCACGATCTCGTCCCGCGTCGCCCCGGGCTTGCCGAGCGCGATGTTGTCCGCGACGGAGCCGGAGAACAGGTACGCCTCCTGCGTGACCATGACGATCGCGCGGCGCATGTCCTTCGGGTCGATGTCCCGCAGGTCCACGCCGTCGAGCCGCACGGAACCCTTCGACGGGTCGTAGAACCGCGCCATGAGCTTCGCGAGCGTCGACTTCCCGGCACCGGTCGACCCGACGAGCGCGATGGTCTGCCCCGCCGGGATGTGCAGGTCGAACTCGGGGAGCACGACCTTCTCGGCGTTGTACGCGAACTCGACGTCGTCGAAGTCCATCGCGCCGGTGGCGTCCGGCAGCCGCACGGGCTTCGCGGGGTCCGGCACCGACGGGCGTTCCTCGAGGACGCCGGAGATCTTCTCCATCGCCGCCGAGGCCGACTGGTACCCGTTGTAGAACATCGCGAGCTCCTGCGCCGGGTCGAAGAACCGCTTGGCGTACAGCGCGACCGCGAGCAGCGCGCCGACCTCGAGCGAGCCCCCCACGATCCGGAAGCCGCCGACGATGACGACCGCCGCGAGCGTGGCGTTGCCGATGAGGACGAGCACCGGGTCGAAGGTCCCGAACAGGTTGAACACCTTCGTGTTCGCCACCCGGTAGTCCTCGACGTAGCCGCCGTACTCGTCGCGGTTGCGGGACTCCTTCCGGAACGCCTGCACCGCCCGGATGCCGGTCATCGTCTCGACGAAGTGCACGATGACGCGCGCCGAGGTCACACGGGTGGCCCGGAACAGGGTCTGCGAGTTCGTCTGGAACCAGCGGATCAGGAACCACAGCGGCACGAGCGACACCGCGAGCACGAGCCCGGAGGTCGGGTCGAGCAGCACGAGCGCGATGCCCGTGAACACCATGTAGAGCACGCCCTGGATGAGCTGGTTCAGGCCGGAGTCGAGCAGCTCGCGGATCGAGTCCAGGTCGCTCGTCTGGCGGGAGATGATCCGCCCGGACGTGTACGTCTCGTGGAACTCGAGCGACAGCCGCTGGGTGTGCAGGAACACGCGCTTCCGCAGGTCGAACAGGATCGCCTGGCTGATCCGCGCCGCGAGCACGGTGTACCAGGCGGTGAGGACCGCGCCGAGCACCGCGACGACGATGTACGTCGCCACGACGCCGAACGCCGGCACCCAGTCGTTCTGGTCCATCACCCGGGGCAGGGCGTTGTCGATGCCCCACGCGATGAGCGCGGGACCCGCGACGGTGCCCGCGGTGGAGACCACCACGACGACGCCGAGCAGCACGAGGCGTGCCTTCAGCGGAGCCGCGAGCGACCCGAGCAGGGCGAGGGAGCGGCGCCGCAGGCGCTTGCTCTCCGCCTTGCTGAAGTCCTCGCGCTCCTCGCCGCGCACGCCGAGCGTGGTGACCGCGGCGGTGACGGGGCCGGCCGCCTTCGTGTCCGCGACGTCGTCGAGGACGGGATCGGGGCCTCCCGGCCCGGCTGCCGTGTCCACGGGCGGTACCTGGTCCTGCTGGCTCATGCCATCGCCTCCTCTCGGGCGGGTGCGTCGTCCTCGTCGAGCGAGGAGATGACGTAGCGGTAGTGCTCGTTGGTGGCCATCAGCTCCGAGTGGGTGCCGACGGCGGTGATGCGTCCGCCCTCCATGAGCGCCACCCGGTCGGCGAGCGTCACGGTCGAGGGGCGGTGGGCGACGATGAGCGACGTGGTGTCGGCCAGCACGCGGCGGAGCCCGGCCTCGACCCGCGCCTCGGTGTCGACGTCGAGCGCCGACAGCGGGTCGTCGAGCACCAGGACCGACGGCCGCGCGGCGATCGCGCGGGCGAGCGCCAGACGCTGCCGCTGGCCGCCGGAGAGCGACAGTCCCTCCTCGCCGACGCGGGTGTCGACACCCTCGGGCAGGTCGTCGACGAAGGACGCCTGCGCGATGTCGAGCGCCTCGCGCATGATGCGCTCGGCCTCGTCGCCGGACAGGTCCGGGCGACCGAGCAGCACGTTGTCGCGGACGCTCGTCGAGAACAGCGTGGCGTCCTCGAAGGCGACACCGACGTGCCGACGGAGGTCCGCGCGGGTGAGGTCGCGGACGTCGACGCCGTCGATCGTGATCGAGCCGCCGGTCACGTCGTACAGCCGCGGCACCAGGGACAGCAGGGTCGTCTTGCCGCTGCCGGTCAGGCCGACGAGCGCCATGGTCTCGCCCGGGTGCAGCTGCAGCTCGACGCCGTCCACCAGGTCCGGGTACTCGTCCGTCGCGTCCTGGTACCGGAAGTGCACGGCGTTGAACGACAGCGCACCGTGCGGCTCGTCGATGGTCCTCGGTGACGCCGGGTCCTGGATCGTGTTCTCGGAGTCCATGACCTCGAAGAACCGGTCGACCGCGGTCCGGGTGTCGAACGTCATCGACAGGAAGAACCCGATCGACTCGATCGGGAACCGCAGCACGGTCGCCGTCGCGAAGAACGCGAACAGCTGTCCGACCGTCAGCTCGCCCTGCGACGCCAGCCAGATGCCGGCGAGCAGGCACAGCGCGAACGCGACGTCCGGCACGAGCAGCAGCCACAGCCAGATGCTCGCGATGGCCTTCGCCTTCTCGATCTCGGTGCCGCGGAGCGCCTCGGCCTGCTCACTGAACTCGTCGAGCTTGAAGCGACCGCGGCCGAACGCCTTGAGCACGCGGATGCCGTGCACCGACTGCTCGACGCTCGTGGCGAGGTCGCCGACCTGGTCCTGGCTGCGCCGCGCGACGACGGAGTACTTCCGCTCGAACAGCAGGCCGTTGATCCACAGCGGGATCGACGCCACGAGGAAGATCAGTCCGAGCAGCCACCCGAAGGTGAACAGCACGACGAAGCCGACGGCGATCGTGACGATGTTCACCACGAGCAGCACGACGCCGAACGCCAGCCATCGGCGGATGAGCGACAGGTCGGACACCGAACGGGACAGCAGCTGCCCGGACTCCCAGCGGTCGTGGAAGGCCACCGGCAGGTCCTGGAGCTTGGCGTAGAGCGCGTTGCGCATGCTCGTCTCGATGCGCGTCGACGGGCGCATCACGAGCCGTCGGCGGGATGCGATGAAGAAGGCCTCGAGGGCGCCGAGTGCGAGCACGCCGAGTCCGGCGGGCCAGATGAGCGCGGCGTCGCGCGAGGACAGCGGTCCGTCGACGAGCCACTGGAGCACGTACGGGATCACCAGGGCGACGAGCGAGGCGCCCATCGCCGCGGCCATGCCGCCGAACAGTCGCCAGCGGTACGGCCTGACGTAGGGCCAGATGCGCCCGATGGCGCGCAGGGTCGAGGGGCGGTCGGTGGAGGGGGTCGCCTGGTCGGGCGTTGTGGACATGCGGTTGCGTCCTCGTGCGTCGTGCGGCGTCCGCCCGGTCGGGTCGTCCGGCCCGCCGACGGGTCGCGTCGGTGGGTGGCGGTCCGGCCGGGAGGCGCGGCGTGGCAGTGCGGTGGTCGTCGGCCGGGCGCGTGGTCGCGCGCCGTCGCCGCCACTCGCGTGACGTCGACCGGGCCGGAGGGCACCGGGGACACGGGTCCCCGGGTTCTCAGCAGGTGGTCCGCGCTCGCCGACGGTGTCGTCGGGCGCGAGGCCGTGGGAGGGGCCTGGCTAGACGGCGGCCGCGCCCGGGTACCGGAGCGGCGGTGCCGTCCGGGTCCGGGGTCGCGGGGCGGGAGTGGTCCCCACGAGGGACACGAGACCCGTCCGGGCAGCCGTCGCCACTGTTCCGGTCGTCGCGTCCATCGTCACTCCAGTCGTCGTCTTCGTCACCGTTGTGTCCGCGGGCACGGCCGATCCGGTTGCGATCGTCCGATGCGGTGCGGAGCCTTACAGACTATTCACAGTCGCACGTGTTGCGCAATGGTCTCGGCGTTGTTGGACGCCGTCGATCCGAGCGCGTGTCGGTGTCCGGTGACCGGTGTTCGGTGTTCGGTGACTCAGTGGAAGAAGTGACGCTCGCCGGTGAAGTACATGGTCACGCCGGCCGCCTGCGCCGCCGCGATGACCTCGTCGTCACGGACGCTGCCGCCCGGCTGCGCGACGGCACGGACACCGGCGTCGAGCAGGACCTGCAGGCCGTCGGCGAACGGGAAGAACGCGTCCGACGCTGCGACGCTGCCCCGGGCACGCTCCCCGGCGCGGTTCACCGCGAGGTGGCAGGAGTCCACCCGGTTGACCTGGCCCATGCCGACGCCGACGCTCGCGCCCTGGTCGGCGAGCAGGATCGCGTTCGACTTCACGGCGCGGCTGGCCTTCCACGCGAACGCGAGGTCGGCGAGGGTCGCGTCGTCGGCCGGCTCGCCGGACACCAGGGTCCAGGTCGACTGGTCGAAGGTGGTGAAGCGGTCGGCGTCCTGCACGAGGAAGCCGCCGGAGACCTGCTTGACCTCACGGGACGCGAGCGCGAAGTCCGCCGGCAGGGCGAGGAGCCGGATGTTCTTCTTCTGCGAGAGGATCTCGAGCGCCTCGGGGTCGAAGGCCGGGGCCACGACGACCTCGGTGAAGATGTCGCGCACGGTCTCGGCCATCTGCTTCGTGACCGGGCGGTTCGCGGCGATGACCCCGCCGAAGGCCGACAGCGGGTCGCAGGCGTGCGCGGCGGCGTGCGCCGAGGCGATCGGGTCGACCGCGTCGGCCGGGGCGGTGGCGATGCCGCACGGGTTGGCGTGCTTGATGATCGCGACGGCGGGGGTGTCGAAGTCGTACGCGGCCCGGACGGCGGCGTCGGCGTCGACGTAGTTGTTGTACGACATCTCCTTGCCGTGCAGCTGCGTCGCCTGGGCGATGCCCGCTCCGCCGGAGGTCGTGTAGAGCGCGGCGGCCTGGTGCGCGTTCTCGCCGTAGCGGAGCGTCGCGGTCAGCCCGGCCTCGAGCCGGAGCGTCTCGTCGAACGAGCCGGGTGTCTCGAGGTCGCCCGTCACCGTGGGCGCGGCGGCCTGGGCGGCGACGTGTGCCGCGTCCTGCCCGACGACGTCGGTCGCGAAGTACGAGGCGACGGCGGCGTCGTAGGAGGCCGTGTGGGCGAAGGCCTGCGCGGCGAGGCGCTTCCGGAGTTCGAGCGTGGTGCCGCCGGCGCGGACGGCCTCGACGACCTCGGCGTAGGACGACGGCGACACGACGATCGCGACGTTCGGGTGGTTCTTCGCCGAGGCGCGGACCATCGCCGGTCCGCCGATGTCGACGTTCTCCACCACGGTCGCGGCCTCGGCACCCGAGGCGACGGTCTCGACGAACGGGTACAGGTTGACGACGACGAGTTCGAACGGCGCGATGCCGAGCTCGGCGAGCTGCTGCTCGTGCGACTCGAGGCGCAGGTCGGCGAGGAGCCCCGCGTGCACGGCAGGGTGCAGGGTCTTGACGCGGCCGTCGAGCGACTCCGGGAACCCGGTCACGCTCGACACGTCGGTGACGGCGTACCCGGCGTCGCGGATCGTCTGCGCCGTGCTGCCCGTCGAGACGAGCTCCACGCCCGCGTCGGCCAGGGCGCCGGCGAGCTCGAGCAGGCCGGACTTGTCGCTCACCGAGATGAGCGCGCGCCGCACGGGGACGACGTCGCGGTGGCGGTAGAGGCTGGGGTCGGCGGCGTGCACGCTCATGCGCTCGGGGTGCCCTTCAGGTCGGTGGTGCCGTTGGCGATGTCGAGGATGGTCTGGATGAGCAGGCGGCGCTCGACCGGCTTGATGCGGTCGTGCAGCGTCGACTCGGAGTCGTCCGGCAGCACCGGGATCCGCTCCTGCGCCAGGATCGGGCCGGTGTCCACGCCGTCGTCGACCTGGATCACGCTGGCGCCGGTCTGCTCGACGCCGGCGGCCAGGGCGTCACGGACCCCGTGTGCGCCGGGGAACTCGGGCAGGTACGCGGGGTGGGTGTTGATGATCGCGGGGGCGAACTCGGACACGACGGCGTGCGGGAGCAGGCGCATCAGGCCGGAGAGCACGAGGAGGTCCGGCGACCACGGCCGGATCTGGGCGGCGAGCTCGGCGCCCCACTCGTCGCGCGAGGCGAAGCGGGAGAACGGCACCGAGAAGGTCGGGACCCCGAACTCCTCGCCCAGCGCCAGGCCCTCGGCATCGCGGTCGGCCCCGATCGCGACCACGCGGGCGGGGTACTCGGCGTCGGTCGTCGCCTCGAGCAGGGCTCGGAGGTTCGAGCCGGTACCGGAGATCAGGACGACCAGTTCGAGCACGGTGACCAGCCTAGCGGCGGCGCGGCGAGCGCTACGCGTCGTGCTTCGGACGGCGCCACCAGGGCAGCTCGTCCTCGGCGATCTGGTCGGTCTGGTCCCACCGGGGCGGGTCCTGCCCGGCGGCGGTCGGCTTCCCCGTGCCGGGAGTCTCCTCGTCGCCCGCGGTCTGGTCGACGTCGTCGCGTCCGGCCACGAACTCCTCGGTGCTCCACGGGAACGCCGGCTGCTGTTCCGAGCCGGGGGCGTGCGGCAGCGTCTCGTCGCGCCCGGACCGCTCCGTCTGGTGGTGCGCCTGGTGGTGCCCCGCTGCGCCGCCGACCCGGTCGCGCAGCTCGCCGGCACGGGCGCGGACGTCACCGGCCGCACCGCGGAGTCGGTCGCGCAGGCCGCTGATGCCGCTCCGCGCCGGGGGCGTGGCCGGGCTCGGGGTGACCCGTTCCGCGGCGACCGCGTCGGTGCGGGCCCAGTCGGGCAGCGGGACGTCGTCGGGTTCCTCGACGACTGCGCGACCCGAGACAGCGGACGGCGCCACGTGCTCGTGCTCGTGCTCGTGCTCGTGCGCACGGTCGCCCCCGCCGAGGCGTTCGGGCTCCGGCTCGGCACCACGGTCCGGCACGGCGCGGCGGTCCTGCACGGACGAGCGCGCGGGTCCGCCCTCGGTGGTGGCGGCGGTGGCGGGGGCGGCGGCGTGCTCGTCGTCCGCGATCGTCTCGGTCGGCTGGACGTCCCCGGGGCGCGACCCGGTCACCGACGACGGATCCGCGTGCGTCGCGGACTCGTGCGCCTCGTGCACCGTGAACCGGTGCGTCGCACTCGCACGCCCCGCTCCGGCCTCGTCCAGCGCGGCGACGAGCGAGCCGGCCCGGGCGTCGTCGGCAGCGGCGTCGGCAGCAGCGTTCCCCTCGGCCTCGACCCAGTGCTCACGGCCCCACGGCCGCTCGGGCAGGCGCACCAGGTCGCTCCCGACGGCCAGCGCGACCGCGGCGGGGAGCCCGACCTCGAGCGCTGCCAGCAGTCCGACGAGCAGCCCGTCCGGCCCGGCCTCGGCGAGCCGCCCGGGTCCGAGCGAGCCCGCGGTCAGGCCCGTCGCGACCCCGGTCAGCACGCCGGCCACGACACCGGTGGCGACACCGGCGAGCGCCCGACGGAGCGGGGAGTCGTCGTCGCCCAGGGCCCGGACGAGCGCGGGGCGCATGAGGCCGCCGACCACGAACCCGGCGACGACCGGCACCAGCACCCCGAGCAGCCCGAAGGTGTGCCCGGACGCCGGCAGCGCGCCGAAGACGGGGACACCGGGGATCGGCCCGAGCGACGTGCCGACGGGCGAGACGCTCGACCCGGTGCCGATCGCGAAGCCCGGTCCGACCAGCCACGCGACCGCCCACCCCACGAAGTCGGGCAGGAACGCGAGCTGTCCGACGGTGAGCGCGATGCCGCCGATGACCCCGGCATGCGAACGCTCGTACAGGGCGATGACCTCGGCGAACGAGGTGACGAGCAGGAACGCGACGACGACGCCCGCGGCGGCGACCACGACGGCGGTCACCGCGGTGCCGGCGCGGAACGCGAAGCCGGCGACGGTGCGCCAGAGCGCGGGGATCCGGTCGACCTGGTCGAGCACCCGCCGTGTCAGCGGATCGGCCGGCAGACCACGACGGACCCGGCACACCTCGCTCGTCACCAGGGCGGGCACCGCGAACCAGAGCGCGGGCAGCACGACGGCCTGCCAGACCACGGGGTCCGTCGCTGCCGAGGTGGACGACAGCGCGACCGCGAGCCCGAGCAGTGCGACGGCGGCCGTGCCGACCAGGAGCCCGGTCGCGCGGTGCTCCGTCTCGGCGAACCGCCGTCCGGCGCGCCCACCGAGCCAGGCGGTCACGACCGCGAAGCCGAGGGCCGCGAGCGTGACGTGGATCGGGTCGGCGGCTCCCTCGACCCCGGAGGCGCCGGCGACGTCGCTGCCGAGCCGGAAGGTCACGTCGACGCCGTGTCCGACGAGCCAGACGCTGCCCGCGGCCTTCCAGAAGACGTCCCAGTCGATCTGCAGCCCGTACTCGAAGCCCCAGAGCAGCGTCAGCGGCACGAGGGCGATCCCGACGCCGACGCCGACCGTCACGATCGCCTCGACGGCGGCCAGCAGTGCGGTTCCCAGGCGGTTCATCGTGGTCAGGGTACGTGCCGTCCCGCGGTCACCGAGCGAGCCGCGCGGCACCTGTGGAGACTGGCCGACCGTCCACAGCAGGACGGGAGGCACGGTGCCCACCGGCACCGTGCCTCCCGTCCGTCGGGTCGTGCGGACCGCTACGCCGTCGCGGCGGCGACCACCTCGCGCAGCAGCGCGGCCGTCTCGGACGGCGTCTTGCCGACCTTGACGCCGGCGGCCTCGAGCGCCTGCTTCTTCGCCTCGGCGGTCCCGGCGGAACCGGAGACGATCGCGCCGGCGTGGCCCATGGTCTTGCCCTCGGGCGCGGTGAAGCCCGCGACGTAGCCGACGACCGGCTTCGTGACGTGCGCCTTGATGTAGTCGGCCGCGCGCTCCTCAGCGTCGCCGCCGATCTCGCCGATCATGACGATCGCCGTCGTCTCCGGGTCGGCCTCGAACGCGGCGAGCGCGTCGATGTGCGTCGTGCCGATGACCGGGTCGCCGCCGATGCCGATGGCGGTCGAGAAGCCCAGGTCACGCAGCTCGTACATCATCTGGTAGGTCAGGGTGCCGGACTTCGACACGAGACCGATCGGGCCCTTGCCGGTGATCGTCGCCGGGGTGATGCCGACGAGCGACTCCCCCGGGGTGATGATGCCGGGGCAGTTCGGGCCGATGATCCGGGTCTTCCCGCCCAGCGCCTTCGCGTGCGCCCAGAACTCCGCGGAGTCCTGCACGGGGATGCCCTCGGTGATGACGACGACGAGCGGGACCTCGGCGTCGATGGCCTCCATGACCGCGTCCTTCGCGAACGCCGGCGGGACGAAGACGATCGAGACGTCGGCACCGGTGGTGTCGACGGCTTCACGCACCGAGCCGAACACGGGGAGCTCGACGTCGCCGTGCGTGACGGTGGTGCCGGCCTTGCGGGCGTTCACGCCGCCGACGACCTGCGTGCCGGCCTTGAGCATGAGCGCGGTGTGCTTCGTGCCCTCGCCGCCGGTGATGCCCTGGACGATGACCTTCGAGTCCTTGTTGAGGAAGATCGACATTGCTCTGGTGCTCCTTACGCCGCGGCCGCGGCGAGCTCGGCGGCCTGCTCGGCCGCGTCGTCCATGGTCTCGGCGACGGTGACGAGCGGGTGCGCCGCCTCCGCCAGGATCCGGCGACCCTCGTCCACGTTGTTGCCGTCCAGGCGCACGACGAGCGGCTTGGTCGCCGAGTCGCCGAGGATGCCGAGTGCGGCGACGATGCCGTTCGCGACGGCGTCGCAGGCGGTGATGCCGCCGAAGACGTTCACGAACACGCTCTTCACCTGCGGGTCGCCGAGGATGACGTCGAGGCCGTTCGCCATGACCTCGGCCGAGGCGCCACCGCCGATGTCGAGGAAGTTCGCGGGCTTCACGCCGCCGTGGCGCTCACCGGCGTACGCGACGACGTCGAGCGTCGACATGACGAGCCCTGCGCCGTTGCCGATGACGCCGACCTCGCCGTCGAGCTTCACGTAGTTCAGGCCGTGCTGCTTCGCCTTGGCCTCGAGCGGGTCCTCGCTCGCGGTGTCCTCGAGCTGCGCGTGGCCCTCGTGGCGGAAGTCGGCGTTGTCGTCGAGCGACACCTTGCCGTCGAGGGCGAGGATCTGCCCGTCGCCGGTGCGGACCAGCGGGTTCACCTCGACGAGGGTGGCGTCCTCGCCGGCGAACACGTCGTAGAGCTTCACGAAGACGTCCGCGACCTGGTCCTGGAGCTCGGACGGGAAGTTCGCCTGGCGCGCGATGTCGAGCGCGGCCTCCTTGTTGATGCCCGTGAGCGGGTTCACCTCGACGCGCGCGAGCGCCTCGGGCTTCTCGACCGCGAGCTGCTCGATCTCCATGCCGCCCTCGACGCTGACGAGCGACAGGTACGAGCGGTTCGCCCGGTCGAGCAGCACCGAGAAGTAGAACTCCTCGGCGATGTCGGCACCCTGGGCGACCATCACGCGCTGCACGGTGTGGCCTTTGATGTCGAGGCCGAGGATCGCCTCCGCGTGCTCGTACGCCTCGTCCGGGGTCTTCGCGACCTTGACGCCGCCGGCCTTGCCGCGACCGCCGACCTTCACCTGCGCCTTGACGACGACCACGCCGCCGATCCGCTCGGCGGCCGCCCTCGCCTCTTCCGGGGTGTCGGCGGTGATGCCCTGCAGCACAGGGACGCCGTAGGACTCGAAGAGGTCCCTGGCCTGGTACTCGAAAAGATCCACGCTGTTCTTCTTCCCGCACGGTTCGTGCGATCGGCATCGGTCATCGGGTCGCGCACTCAACGTCGAGGGTCGCTCGATGTCGAGACAACGGCCGCGACCACCCTAGCGCCGCCACATGGACGGAGAGCACGTCCGTCCGGACACCGGTCGCGCCCGCTCGGCCGCGGGATGCGTCGGCACCGCGGAACGCCGGCCGGGAGGCACGCTCCACCCCCGTCTCGTCCCTCGCGGCCCCGGGTGGCCGGGGGACGCAGTCACCGGGTGGCCGGCCAGGCGGCACGGGGCACGGTCGACGGGTGCAGAAGGAACTCCGTACCCGCGCCGCCGACGTCTTCGGCTGGGACCTCCACCCCGAGCAGGAACAGGTCGTCGACGCCGTCCTCGACGGTCGCGACGCCCTGGCGCTCATGCCCACCGGCTCGGGGAAGTCCGCGATCTACCAGGTCGCCGCGCTCGCCCTGGACGGCCCGGTCGTCGTCGTCTCGCCCCTCGTGGCCCTGCAGGAGGACCAGGTCGTCGGCATCGAGGACCACCCGGACGCGCCCCGAGCCGTCACGATCAACGCCACCAGGGGCAGCCGGCAGCTCGAGGACGCGTGGGACGCCGTGGCGTCCGGCGAGGCCCGGTACGTGTTCCTGGCCCCCGAGCAACTGGCGAAGGACGAGGTCGTCGAGCGGCTGCGGGACGCCGGCGTCGCGCTCGTCACCGTCGACGAGGCGCACTGCGTGTCGAGCTGGGGGCACGACTTCCGCCCGGACTACCTGGTGCTCGGCGAGGTCGTGGAGCGCCTCGGGCGCCCGCCGGTGCTCGCGATGACCGCGACCGGGTCGACGCCCGTCCGCGCCGAGATCGTCGAGCGGCTCGGCATGCGGGACCCGCTGGTCGTCGCCACCGGCTTCGACCGGCCGAACCTGCGCTTCGAGGTCGCCCGGCACGCCGACGACGAGTCGAAGCGCGAGGCGGTCGTGGAGCAGGTCGTCGGACTCGAGGGGGTCGGCATCGTCTACGTCGCCACCCGCGCCGAGACCCTGGTGTACGCGGACGAACTCGTGGAGAGCGGTCGCCGGGCGAAGGCGTACCACGCGGGCCTCCGCGTGCGGGACCGCGAGCGGGTCCACCACGAGTTCCTCGACGGCGAGCTCGACGTCGTCGTCGCCACCAGCGCGTTCGGCATGGGGATCGACAAGCCGGACGTGCGCTTCGTCGTGCACGCCGACGTCCCCGAGTCGGTCGACGCCTACTACCAGGAGGTGGGCCGTGCCGGCCGCGACGGCGACGTCGGCCTCGCCACGATGCACTACCGCGCCGAGGACCTCGGCCTCCGACGCTTCTTCGCGTCCGGGTCGCCGCGCCCGGCCACCCTCCGTGCCGTGTTCGACGCCGTCCCCGCCGAGGGCTCGGTGGCCCGTTCCGAGCTCGCCGAACGCTCCGGGCTCGCCGCTCGCACCGCGGGCCGCGCCGCCAACGCCCTCGTCGACGCGGGCGCGCTCGACGACGGTGAGGACGGTCTCACCCGTCGACCGGACGGCCCCCGCGACGCCGAGGCGGCAGCGGGGCTGGCGAAGGCGCAGGCGAAGGAGCGCGAGGAGATCGAGGAGTCGCGCATCGCGATGATGCGCCGGTTCGCCGAGACCTCGGGCTGCCGCCGGCAGTTCCTGCTCGGGTACTTCGGTGACGAGCTCGCCGAGCCGTGCGGCAACTGCGACACGTGCACGGCCGGGACCGCCCAGGACGCGGACGCCCACGGTGCCGACGGTGCGAACGACGACGCCTGGCCCCCGGAGTCGCCCGTCGAGCACGCGCAGTGGGGTCGAGGGACGGTGATGAGCACGGAGGACGACCGGTTGACGGTGTTCTTCGAGTCCGTCGGCTACAAGACCCTCGGGCTGGCCGACGTCGAGGAACGGCACCTGCTCGAACGCGTCTGACGCGCCGGCGTCGGAGCCGGGGTGGGGAAGGCGCGGTCGCTCGACCACCCGTCGGCGACCGCGCTCCACTCCCCCGAGCACGGCGAGTGTGACCCGCGATCGTGGACCGCAGGTGACGCCGAGGTGAACGGGACGCGAAACCGGACGAGGGGTGCGCAGACCGGACGACCACAGACCGGACGACCGGTCAGGCGGACGGCGTACACAGGAAGGCCCGACGGCCCCGGCGACCCGCTCCGGAGCCCGACCCTCCCACGGAAGGACTGCACCATGAGCGACCCCGGCATCAGCCCCGTCGACGACTTCGACGCCCAGGAGCGCCGCACCGACGACCTGGACCGCGAGCACGTGGGTCCGTACGAGGTCGACGAGTCCGAGGAGTCCCTCGAGACCGTCACGAACGACGCCGTCGCCGGCGAGACCGTCGAGCCCCAGCCGGGCGACGGAACCGACGACGGCCCCACCGGTGGCGCCCCGCGCGAGGGCTCGCCCGACCTGTGGGAGCACGACGACGACACCGAGCGTCCGGACCTCGGCGGCGACCTCGGCACGAAGCCGCTCTGAGCACCACACCCGTACGACCCCCACGGAGCACGGCCCAGTACGATCGGGCCGTGCTCCGTGGCGTCCGCGACCGTGTCCGTGCGACGCCCGCGCTGGCCCGGCTCCTCTCGCTGGCGTCCCTGCTGCTCATCGCCGCGTCGGCGCACTCGGGTGCCCGGAGCGGCGGGGTCGCCTGGCTCTCGCTGCTCGTCGCGGGTGTCGTGCTCGCCCTGGTCACCGGCGCGACGGCGCACCGGTGGCCCCTGCCGGCCATCTGGCTGGTCGTGACACTGCTGGCGGCTGCGGGCGGCACGCTCGTGAGCGTCGCGTGGCTGGTCGGCGCACTGATCGGCGGCGCAGTGGCCCTGGCCGCAGCCCTGTTCCTCTACACCGCAGCGCTGCGGCGGGCACGGCGATCCGGGACACGCCCGTGACGCGACGGCCGGGAGGCTCGTCCCGCCCCCGCCCCGCCGGCCACGGCGACCGGTCGGCGGACGGACGCGGTGCGACGGGCGGACCACGGGCCTCCCGTCCGGCACACGGACACGTCGCCGGCCGCGACCTGCGTCGGTGGCTGGCGGACAGCACACCCGTCGCGGCCGGTGGCCGCGCCATCCTGCTGCAGATCGCGGACCCGGTCGTCGCAGCCGGGGTCCGACGGCACTCCGACTTCGCCCGCCGACCGCAGCAGCGGCTGGCCCACACCCTGATGTTCGTCTACGCCGTCGTGATCGGGACCGAGACCGACGCTGCCGTGGCGACCGCGTTCGTCGACCGGGCGCACCGACCGGTCGAGGGCGCCGACGACGTCGACCGGCAGCGGTGGGTGGCGGCGACCCTGTTCGACTCCGCACGACGGGCACACGAGCTGTTCGGCGACCCCCTGTCGCCCGACGACGCCGAGCGTGTCCTGGCGGCCTACGCCCCGATCGCGACGTCCCTGCGCGTGCCCGCCGACGGTTGGTTCGCCTCGGTGGCCTCCTTCGACGTGTACTGGGGTGCGACCCTGCCCTCCCTGCACGTCACCGACGACGCGCGCGGGATCGTGCGCGACCTCCTGCACCCCCGCTTCGCACCGCTGTGGGTCCGCACCGCGATGCCGCTCGTCCGCATCGTCACCGTCGGCATGCTGCCGGACGCCCTGCGGACCGCGTACGGCTTCGCGTGGGGGCCGCGCGAGCAGCGGCGCTTCCGGCGGACCGTCGCGCTCGTCCGGTGCGTGCGGAGCCTCGTGCCGGGGTGGGCGCTCCGACTCCCGGGGCCGCTGCTGCTGCGGGCCATGCACCGGATCGCCGCGCGGTACGCCCACTGATCCCGACAAGTTCTTGTCATGTCGACAAAAACGGTGGTACGGTCGGAGCATGGCAGTCGAACTCAGCACCTGGGACGCCCAGGGCACACCGACGACACCGACGTTCTCCACGATGCGGTTCCCCGCGGGCGAGGCACACGTCAAGGTCCGGGACGACGCCGACGCGGGGGCGACCACCGAGATCGCGACCCTGCGCGGCACCGGCGGCGACGACCTGGTGATGCTCGGCATGTGGGCGGACGCGGTCCGACAGCGCGGGGCACGCTCGGTGGCGCTCGTCCCGTACCTGCCCGGAGC
This sequence comes from Curtobacterium sp. ODYSSEY 48 V2, assembly GCF_023712625.1. Taxonomy (NCBI): domain Bacteria; kingdom Bacillati; phylum Actinomycetota; class Actinomycetes; order Micrococcales; family Microbacteriaceae; genus Curtobacterium; species Curtobacterium sp. ODYSSEY 48 V2. The sequence goes on along the minus strand of NZ_JAMAXX010000006.1, from coordinate 188,113 downwards.
GCGGCAGGACCGCGGACTCCCCTTCGGCGCGAAGGTCTACGCGGACGTCCTGAACGGCTTCGCCATCGACCAGGTGATCGCCTTCGACCCCCACTCGCCCGTGATCGTCGGGCTGGTCGAGCGCCTCACCGTGGTGCCGAGCGAGCGCGTCGTGCACGACGCCGTCCTCGCCGGGTCCGACTACAGCGGCATCATCGCCCCGGACAAGGGCGCGGTCGCCCGGGCGGCGCTCGTCGCCGAGGCAGCCGGTCTCCCCCTGTTCCGCGCCGAGAAGCACCGCAACCCGGACACCGGCAAGCTCGACGGGTTCTCGTGCGAGCCGCTCCCCGAGACCGGTCGGCTGCTCGTCGTCGACGACATCTGCGACGGCGGCGGCACCTTCGCGGGCCTCGCCGGCTCGACCGGCCTGCCGGCGGAGCGCCTGGGCCTCTGGGTCTCGCACGGCGTCTTCTCCGGACGGGCCCCGCAGCTCGCCGAGCACTTCGGCGAGATCGTCACCACCGACAGCTACCCCGCACAGCAGGACGTCCCGGGCCTCCGCACCGTCCCGCTCAGCCCGTACCTCACGAAGGAGATCCGATGACGACCACGACGGGCCTCGAGCCCCGCACCACCACCGCGAGCCCGATCGCCCCGCTGCTGGCGGTCGACGGGTACAAGCACTCGCACCGGCAGGTCTACCCCGAGGGCACGACCCGGATCCTGATCAACTGGACGAACCGCTCGAACGCGCACATGCCCGAGTCGACCCACGCGGTGGTCTTCGGGCTGCAGGCGTTCGTGCAGCGGTACCTGGTCGAGGCGTGGGCGCCGTTCTTCGCCGCCGACGAGGACGAGGTCGCGCGGTTGTTCGAGCAGGCACTGCAGGGCTACTTCGGCCCGAACCACATCGGTGTCGACCACGTCCGCGCCCTGCACCGCCTCGGGTACCTCCCGCTCGAGATCCGGGCGCTCCCCGAGGGCACCCTCGCCCCGATCGGCGTCGCGACGCTGACGGTCGAGAACACCCTCGACGACTTCTTCTGGCTGCCGAACTACATCGAGACCGCTCTGTCGGCGTCGATCTGGCACCCCTCGACCGTCGCGACGAAGGCGCTCGAGTACCGGGACCTCATGGAGGAGTGGGCCGAGCGCACCGGCGCCGACCCGGCGAGCATCGACTTCGCCGCCCACGACTTCTCGTTCCGCGGGCAGACGAGCATCGAGTCCGCCGCCGCGGGCGGTGCCGGACACCTGCTGTCGTTCCTCGGAACCGACTCGATGCCGTCGCTCGACTTCATCGACCGCTACTACCCGGGCGACAACGGCTGGGTTGCGGCCAGCGTCCCCGCCACCGAGCACAGCGTGATGTGCGTCCGCGGCGCCGACGGCGAGCTCGAGACGTTCGCGCAGATCCTCGACGTGTACCCGACCGGCATCGTCTCGGCGGTGAGCGACGGCTTCGACCTGTTCAAGGTCATCACCGAGACGCTCCCGCAGCTCGAGGACCGCATCACGGCCCGCGACGGCAAGCTCGTCATCCGCCCGGACTCCGGTGACCCGGTGGACATCGTCACCGGCACCGTGCACGGCGTCGACCAGGCAGCGCTGACCGACCCGTCGCGCAGCCACGAGGAGAAGGGCGTCGTCGAGCTCCTCGACGAGCTGTTCGGGCACACCGTCAACGAGCGGGGCTTCAAGGTGCTCGACCAGCACATCGGCGTCATCTACGGCGACAGCATCACGCTCGACCGTGCCCGTCGCATCTACGAGCGCCTCGCCGCGAAGGGCTACGCGAGCGACAACGTCGTGCTCGGCATCGGGTCGTACACGTACCAGTACATGACGCGCGACAACCTCGGCAGCGCCGTGAAGGCCACGTGGGCCCTCGTCGACGGGCAGCCGGTCGACATCCAGAAGGACCCGAAGACCGGCAGCGGCAAGAAGAGCGCGAAGGGCCGCATCGCCCTGCACCGCGACGACACCGGCGAGATCCGCCAGACCGACGAGGCCACCGCCGAGGACGAGGCGACCAGCCTGCTCCAGCCCGTCTGGGTCGACGGCCGCTTCCGGGTGCACCAGTCGTTCGCCGACGTGCGCGAGACGCTCCGCACCGAACGCGCCGCCCGCGCGGCCCGCCGGGCGTCGGTGTGACCGACGCCCACACGGCGACCCGCGACCAGCCGCTCATCGCGATCGACGTCGTCCCGGTGTCGTTCACGGTGACGGAGGGTCTGCGGGTCGCCACCGCGCGTCGGGCGTACGACCCGTACGCCGGTCGGGAGGCACTGCCCGGCGTGCTCCTGGACGCTGCGGAACGCCTCGCCGACGGTGCACGGCGCGCCCTGCGCACCAAGGCCGCCATCGGCACCGGGGCGGTGCGGCACCTCGCACAGGTCGGTGCGTTCGACGGCCCGTCCCGCGACCCGCGGGAGACCGCGATCAGCATCGCGTTCGCGGCGGTCGTGGCACCGGCGGTGGACGGCGGGCCCGTGGTGTGGAGGTCGACCGACGGGGGCGACCTGGGCCTCCCGTTCGACCACGACACGATCGTGCGGGCCGCCCTCGACCAGGTGCGCACCCGGCTCTGGCGGGACGTCCCGATGACACGCGCCCTGCTCGGTGACGTCTTCCCGACGAGTGCGGCGGCAGTACTCCACGCGGCGCTCCACGGGACCGCCCCGGATGCCGGCAACCTCAACCGTGCACTCCGGACGAACCCCGCGCTCGTCCGGACCGATGCCTCCCCGACGCCCACCGGCCGGGGCGGTCGTCCCCCGGCGACCTGGACGTGGACCGACTGAGCACGGTTGGGTGGGGGCATGTCCAGTTCGCTCTCCGGTGACGACTCCCTGCACCTGCCCGAGTTCGACGCGCCTCCCGCGTCCCCGTTCGACGTCGCCCGAGCCTGGCTCGACGGCGCCGCGGAGCGCGAGGTGTCCGAGCCGATGTCGATGACCCTCGCGACCGCCGGCACCGACGGGCGGGTGTCCGCCCGCACCGTCGACGTGAAGCGGCTCGACGACCGCGGGCTGGTGTTCGGCACCTCGACCCTGAGCCCGAAGGGACGGCAGCTCGCGGACAACCCGCACGCGGCGCTGCAGGTGTACTGGCGCGAGAGCATGCAGCAGCTGCGCTTCGAGGGCCGGGCCGTGCAGCTGTCCGACGAGGAGTCCGACGCGCTGTTCGCCGACCGCTCGCCGAAGTCACGCGCCGCCACCGCGATCGCCGACCAGTCGGACGTGCTCGAACCGCGCACGCTGCAGGACCTGATCGACGACGCGAACGTGCTGCTCGACGAGAGCGACGACGACGTGCCGCGCCCCGAGGGCTGGGTGGCGTGGCGGCTCGAGCCCGACGTGGTGGAGTTCTGGCAGGGCAGCCGCGACCGGATGCACCGGCGGCTGCAGTACGTCCGCGCCGGCGACGGCTGGGACGTGGCGCGGCTGCAGCCGTAGCGCTGCGCGGTCGGCGCGGCTGGGACGCTGCGGGCGCGACGCCGGTGCGGTCGCCGCTGCGAGCGGGGCCGCGGGGCCGGCGGCGCCCAGCACAACCGGGAGCACGTCGCGCCACGGAACCCCACGGCGCGACGTGCTCCGCGTTGTGCAGCGGCACGTCGAACCAGGACTCCGACATCGAACCAGCCGCCGGTGCTGGTTCGACGTCGGGAACGTGGTTCGACGCCGACGGCAGGGCCAGCGGTACCGTCGTCGGATGGGGACCACGCACGCGCTCACCGTCCGACCGGCCGACGTGCGAGACGCCGACGCGATCGCCGCCGTGCACGTGCAGGCGTGGCGCGAGGCCTACGCCCACCTCCTGCCGGCGGAGTTCCTCGCGGCCCTCGACGTCGATGCCCGCGCGGCACGATGGCGCGGGATCATCGCCGAGCCCGGTGTCGACGTGCTCGTCGCCACCGTCGGCGACGCGATCGTCGGCTGGGCGTCCGCGGGGCCCGGTCGCGGCGAGGCCCCACGGGACCGCGAGCTCGAGGGCATCTACGTCCTCGCTGCGCAGCACGGAGCGGGCGTCGGACAGGCGTTGCTCGACGCTGTGATCGGCACGGTGCCCGCATTCCTCTGGGTCGCCGACGGCAACCCGCGTGCCGAAGCCTTCTACCGGCGGAACGGCTTCGAGCGGGACGGCACCGTCAAGCACGAACCGATCGGCCCGCACGGGCTCGATGCGGTCCGGATGGTGCGCTGAGCACCGCCCTCGACCGTGGCGCGGCTCGATCAGCACGCGGGCTGAGCGCCGAGTGGTCATCGTCCAGAGATCACCTGCGAGTGTGGGATCTGGCACATCACATGCTGTTCCCTGGACTCAGGAGCGCCGGACCAGCCGCCGCTCCCCGATCCCAGGAGGAACCATGACCACCTCGAAGCACCTGCTCGCCACCGCCGTCGCCACCTGCGCGCTGGGCGCAGCCCTCGTCTGCGGGACGTCCGTCGCGAACGCCGCGCCCGCGACACCGACCGACCCCGCTGCGAGCACGACGAGCGCCCCGGCTGCCGCCGCACAGGAGCCCGGAGCGGGCGGCATCGCGGTCTCGCGCAACGCCGACGGCACGGAGGACGTCCGACCCATGACCGACGAGGAGCGCTCGGAGATGGACGGGAAGTGGTCCCCCGTGGATCGCTGAGCTGACCGGGTGCCGGTCGACCCGCCGGGGTCGACCGGCACCACCGCGCCCGCTGCCGTCAGAGCTTCTCGATCGGCGCGATCTTGATGAGCAACTTCTTGCGACCCGCGGCATCGAAGGCGATCTCGGCGATGCGCTTCGCGCCCTGCCCGGTCACCGCGGACACCGTGCCCTCGCCGAAGTCGACGTGCTTGATGCGGTCTCCGGCGACGAGTTCCATGTCACCGTTGTCCCGGACCTGCCCGGACACCCGGTTCGCCCACTCGGTCTTCGGACGGGTCTTCGCCGCCGCGGCCGCACGGTCGTAGGAACCGCCGCCGAAGCCGCCACCGCCGCGGTAGCCACCGCCGCCCCCGCCGGCACCGCCGAAGCCACCCGGACCGCCACCGCGACGGGCGTTCAGCGCGCGCGGTTCGGTCCCCCCACGGCTGTTCGCCATGCCGGGCGACTGCTTCCACTCGATCAGTCCCTCGGGGATCTCCTGCAGGAAGCGGGACGGCATCGCCACGTTGACGTCGCCGAACTGCGCGCGGGTCATCGCCAGCGACAGGAAGAGCGACTTCTTCGCTCGGGTGATGCCGACGTAGAAGAGCCGGCGTTCCTCGGCGGGGCCGCCCGGCTCGTTCGCGGACATCCGGTGCGGCAGCAGGTCTTCCTCGACGCCGGTGAGGAACACCGCGTCGTACTCCAGGCCCTTCGCCGTGTGCAGCGTCATGAGCGACACGGTGCCGGACGAGTCGTCGAGCTCGTCGGCCGCTGCGACCAGGGAGACCTCGGTCAGGAAGTCGGACAGGGTGCCCTCGGGGTTGTTCTTCTGGAACTCCCGCGTCACCGCCACGAGCTCGTCGATGTTGTCCGCACGCGCCGCGTCCTGCGCGTCGGGCGACTTCCGCAGGTTCTCGAGCAGCCCGGAGCCGTCGAGCAGCTGCGTGAGCGTGTCGACCACCGGCTGGGTGGCGGCGCGCGAAGCGACGTCGTCGAGCAGCGCTGCGAACGACGTGATCGCGGTCCGCACCTTCGGACCGAACCCGAGCTCGTCGGCGTGCCGCAGGGCGTCACGCATCGAGGTCTCGTGCTCGTCGGCGTAGCGCTGCAGTGCCGTCTCCGTCACGGCACCGATGCCGCGCTTGGGCACGTTGAGGATGCGCCGGAGCGACAGCGGATCAGCCGGGTTGGCGACGGTGATCAGGTACGCCATGGCGTCCTTGATCTCGGCACGCTCGTAGAACTTCGTGCCGCCGAGCACCCGGTACGGGATCGCCGAGCGGATGAAGATCTCCTCGAGCGCACGCGTCTGCGAGTTGGTCCGGTAGAACACCGCCATGTCCCGGTACGACGTGCCCTCGTCGTGCAGGCGCTGGATCTCGTCGGCGACGAACTGCGCCTCGTCGTGGCCGGTGTACCCGGTGAAGCCGACGATCTTGTCGCCGGCCCCGACGTCGGTGAACAGGTTCTTCGCCTGGCGGTCGAAGTTGTTCGCGATGACGGCGTTCGCAGCGTCGAGGATCGTCTGCGTCGACCGGTAGTTCTGCTCGAGCAGGATCACCTTCGAGTTCGGGAAGTCCCGCTCGAACTCGACGATGTTCCGGATGTCCGCGCCGCGGAAGGCGTAGATCGACTGGTCCGAGTCACCGACGACGGTGAGCGATGCCGGGGCGATCGACCCGTCGGCCTCGCGCATCCGGGCGACGTGCTGTCCGGTGTCCTCGAGCTTGTCGACCTGCTCGACGGGCACCGGGCGGGTGAGCTCGCGGATCAGGGCGTACTGCGCGTGGTTGGTGTCCTGGTACTCGTCGACCAGGACGAACCGGAAGCGGCGCTGGTAGAGCGCGGCGACCTCGGGGAACGCGCGGAACAGGAAGACGGTCTGCCCGATCAGGTCGTCGAAGTCGAAGGCGTTCGCCCGACGGAGCTCGTTCGTGTAGCGCCGGAACACCTCCGTGAACATGACCTCCTGCGGGTCGTTCACGTTGATGTTCCGGGCGTAGGTGTCGACGTCCTGCAGCTCGTTCTTGAGCTTCGAGATCTTCGACGCCGCGGCGCCGACGGTCAGCCCGAGGGAGTCCGCCTCGAGCTCCTTGATGATCCGCTTGAGGAGTGCACGGGAGTCCGCGGAGTCGTAGATCGTGAACGACTGCGGGAACCCGAAGCGCTCGGCCTCGCGCCGGAGGATCCGCACGCACGCCGAGTGGAACGTCGAGATCCACATGCCCTCGGCGGCCTGCCCGACCAGGGCCTGCACGCGCTCGCGCATCTCGGCGGCGGCCTTGTTCGTGAACGTGATGGCGAGGATCTGCGACGGCCAGGCCTCGCGGTTCGCCAGCAGCAGGGCGATGCGGCGGGTGAGCACGCTCGTCTTGCCCGATCCGGCACCGGCCACGATGAGCAGGGACTCGCCGCGGTACTCGACGGCTTCCTTCTGCTGGGGGTTGAGACCCGCCGTGAAGGGGTCGTCGTACCCGCCGGGGCGGTTGCCCGCGCCCGGCTCGGGGGACTGGTCGAAGGGGTCGAGCACGATCGTCATGACCGGGTCAGTCTAGGCGCGCCCTCCGACAGGCGCAGCGGCTGCGGTCCGTGGGCCGCGGGACACACTGCGACGCACCAGGACCGGGATCGGGTCCGACGGCGGACAGGCTGTCGGGCATGAGGACGTGGACCGCAGGTGACGCCGTTGAGCTCGTCGAGCGGAGCTGGGTCTGGATGTCGTTCGTCACGACGCCGGTGACGATCACGGTCGGGGCCGGCTGGTCCTTCCTCGCCGACGGCGGCATCGGGAGCCCCGAGGGCCCGCCCGCTCTCGCCCTCACGATCGTCCTCCTCGCCGTCGTCGCGGGGCTCGTGACGATCGGGGGCGGGGCCGTGGCGCTCCCCTGCACGTACGCACTCGGGTGGGCGCTCGCCCGGATCTCCGCCCGCCGCGGCGTGCACGTCGTCGCGCACGCACTGCTCGCCGGCGGCCTGGCGGCGCTCTGTGTCTGGGTGCTCGAGACGTACTGGTCCCACGCGTGGGCACCCCTCCCGGCCTTCCGCCTGCTCATCTCGGTCTCGGCTGCGGCCGCTGCTGCGATCGCCACCTGGCGGACCGCCCGCGCGACCGCGGCGGTGCGGCGACGACGACTCCGCGGCGTGCGGACGCGGGGAGCTGACGGATCAGTCGGTGGCGCTGTCGACGAGTGACCGCGCCCGCACCGCCAGGTCCGGGTGGTCCGCGAACACCCCGTCCACCCCGGTCCGCACGACCGAGGTGAACCACCGCTCCCAGTCGCCGCGCGCTGCCACGTCGCCCCCGCGCCGCAGTGGCGCCGGCAGGAACCGGTTCTCCGGCCGGAGCGTCCACGTGTAGACGGCGAGCCCCGCAGCGTGCGCGCGCTCGACGATGACGCTCCGGACCGGGCGCGGGTCGTCGACGGCGACGCTGTCGACCCCCGCCATCAGGGTCTTCAGGTCGACGCTGACGCCGTGGAACTCCGCGGCGAACCCGGCCAGCGCGGCGTCCGTGCGCTCCGTCGCCCACGAGGGAGCCGCCGATCCGTGGGCGGCGACCTCGTCCGCGGCACTGCCACGGGCCTCCTGGAGGTACACGAGCCGACCACCCGTCCCCCGTGCGCCGAGCTGACGGAGCACCGTCTTCTCGAACGACTCGATCGTCAGCCGGTCGTCGCCGCGCCACCCGGCGTCCCCGAGCGTGTCGTCGAGCAGCTGCGCCATCGGGAAGCCGGCCTGCTCGAAGAAGTGCGCGTGCTTGACCTCGGCGACGAGCCCGACCGGTCGGGGCGCCGCGTCGAGGATCGCGAGCAGGTCCTCGAGCCGCAGGACGCCGTCCTCGCCGTCGTGCGCGGCCGAGGCCGGACGCAGCCGGGGAAGGCGCTCCCGGACCCGGAGCGTCCGCAGCTCGTCCCACGTGAAGTCCTCGGTGAACCAGCCCGTCACGCTCTGGCCGTCGACGGTCTTCGTCGTCCGCAGGTGTGCGAACTCGGGGTGGTCGGCGACGTCCGTCGTGCCGGACACCTCGTTCTCGTGCCGCAGCACGAGCACGCCGTCCTTCGTCGGCACGAGGTCCGGCTCGATCGCGTCGGCACCGAGGCCGACGGCCAGTTCGTAGGCACTCCGGGAGTGCTCCGGTCGGTGGCCGGAGGCACCACGGTGGGCGATCACACGGGTCATGCGCCGAACCGTAGCCGCTCGACCCTGCCCGCAGGTGTCCTCACGGTGTGCCTGTGGACACATCCGTTCAGCCGTCGCCCCTCGTTCCCAGGCCGCCCGCGGAGGGTCGCTCCGTGACCGTCCGACACCTCTCCACCGCCGTCGAGGCCCGCATCGACCGCGCGGCCCGCCGCCTGCTCGACGCCGGGCACCAGCCGCACCGCCCGGGCCGTCTCGCCCTCACCGAGTTCCTGGTGTTCGGCGCGAAGCAGGCGTGGGCGTGCACGTTCGGGGCGCTGCTCCTCGCGACGATGGTCGTCGTGCACCTGACCGTGCCTCCGGGCGCCCGGAACGACGTCCTCACGATGTCCGCGGCGGCGATCCAGGTCGCGATGCTCGTGTTCGGCCTGGAGACGGTCCGGGAGCTCCGGGTGGTGCTGGTCTTCCACGTGGTCGGCACGGTGATGGAGGTCTTCAAGACCCACGTCGGCTCGTGGGAGTACGCGGGCGACGGCTGGCTCGTGGTGGCGGGCGTGCCGCTCTTCTCCGGGTTCATGTACGGCGCGGTCGGGTCGTACATGGTCCGGGTCGTGCGGCTGTTCGACCTGCGCTTCGACCGGTACCCGCGGCAGTGGTCGCTCGTGCTCGTCGCGGCGGGCATCTACGCGAACTTCTTCGGGCACCACTTCGTGTGGGACGCGCGGTACGTGCTGCTCGCCCTGGTCGTGGCCCTGTTCGCACGCACCACGATGCACGTCCGCGTGCACCGCGCGACGCTGCGGATGCCGGTCCTGCTCGCGATGGCCCTCGTCGCGCTGTTCATCTGGCTGGCGGAGAACGTCGCGACCTGGGCCGGCGCCTGGTCCTACCCGGCGCAGGCAGGAGCGTGGCAGCCGGTCGCACCGACGAAGGTCGTCGCCTGGCTGCTGCTCATGGTCGTCTCGGTCGCGCTGGTCTCGTGGCTGTACCCGCAGGTCCGGTCGGCTCCGGCGGTCACCGACCGACGACGTGCGGGCACCGACCGACCGGGAGGCACGTCCCGACACCGCCCCGCAGGCGCCCGTCCGGCGGTCGGCCAGCTCACGACGAGCTCGGGGCAGCCACGCAGACCGCGACCGTAGGCTCCCGGTGTCGGGACCACCGGGTCCCGCTTCCGCTCGCCGCGAATCCTCAGCCTTCCGCGACGGGGCGCCCCTAGGCTGAGAGGACGTAAATCTCCGAGGAAGAGGACACCATGGCCTTCAAGCCCGGTTTCGACCAGTCCCCCGCCTTCAACGACCAGGGCCGTGGCGCCTGGGGCGCCGGCGCTGGTCAGCAGCAGGCGGGCTGGGGACGCACCCCACAGCAGGGACAGTACCCGCAGCAGGGCAGCATGACGCCCGAGCAGCTGCAGTACATGTACGACCGCCCGACGGCGAGCCCGGTCGACACCGACCGCATGTCGTACGAGGACACCATCGTCAAGACGCTGCTCGCGTTCGGCGTGCTCCTCGTCGGCGCCGTCGCCGGCTGGAACCTGCCGCCGATCGTCTGGATCGTCGGCGCGATCGTCGGGTTCGTGCTCGCGCTCGTCAACACGTTCAAGAAGAAGCCGTCGGCGGGGCTCGTCCTGGCCTACGCGTTCTTCGAGGGCCTGTTCGTCGGCGGCATCTCGGCGATGTTCAACAGCCAGTTCGACGGCATCGTCACGCAGGCCGTGTTCGGCACCCTCGGTGTCTTCGCGGTGACGCTGCTGCTCTTCACGTCCGGCAAGGTGCGCGCGACGCCGAAGGCGACCCGGTTCTTCCTCGTCGCGATGGTCGGCTACCTGGTCTTCTCGCTCGTGAACCTCGTGCTCATGTGGACCGGCGTGACGAACTCCGCGTTCGGTCTCCGGAGCTTCGAGATCTTCGGCATCCCGCTGGGCGTCATCATCGGCATCTTCGTGGTGCTCATGGCGGCGTACTCGCTGGTGCTCGACTTCGACCAGATCAAGACCGGCGTCCAGCGCGGCGCTCCCCGCATCTACGCCTGGACCGCGGCGTTCGGCCTCATCGTCACCCTGGTGTGGCTGTACATCGAGATCCTGCGCATCCTCGCGATCCTGGCGAGCAACCGCGAGTAGCTCGCACCTGATCGACACGAGGGGCCCCGGCACACGCCGGGGCCCTTCGTCGTGTGTCGGGAGGGCGGCGCCCGCCCCGACATGTTCTCGTCGCACGACATGCCGCTCACCTCTCGCACGAGCGGCATGTCGTGCGACCGGCACGTCCGCTGGCGGCACGTCGTGCGACCGGGGCGGACCAACCGGGCGACCCGGACGGGCTGAGAGCGGCACGGAGACGCGGCGAGGGCCCGGCACGCAGTGCGTACCGGGCCCTCGGGGCGTCAGGGAGTGGTCACTCCCACTCGATCGTCCCCGGCGGCTTCGACGTGACGTCGAGCACGACGCGGTTCACGTCGGGAACCTCGTTCGTGATGCGGTTCGAGATCTTCGCCAGGGTGTCGTACGGCAGGCGCGTCCAGTCGGCGGTCATGGCGTCCTCCGACGAGACCGGACGGAGCACGATCGGGTGGCCGTAGGTACGACCGTCACCCTGGACGCCCACGGAGCGGACGTCGGCGAGCAGGACGACCGGGCACTGCCAGATCTCCTCGTCGAGGCCAGCCGCGGTGAGCTCCTCGCGCGCGATCTTGTCCGCGGCCCGGAGCAGCTCGAGGCGGTCCTTCGTGACCTCGCCGACGATGCGGATGCCGAGCCCGGGGCCGGGGAACGGCTGGCGGCCGACGATGACCTCGGGCAGCCCGAGCTCGCGACCGACGGCTCGCACCTCGTCCTTGAACAGGGTACGCAGCGGCTCGACGAGCTCGAACGTCATGTCCTCGGGCAGGCCCCCGACGTTGTGGTGCGACTTGATGTTCGCGGTGCCGGATCCGCCGCCGGACTCGACCACGTCGGGGTAGAGCGTGCCCTGGACGAGGAACTTGACCTCGCCGGCGTCGTCGTCGCCGCGCGCCTCGAGCACGAGGGCCTCGGCCGCCGCCTCGAACGTGCGGATGAACTCGCGCCCGATGATCTTGCGCTTCTGCTCGGGGTCGCTGACGCCGGCGAGGGCGTCGAGGAACTGCTGCTCGGCATCGACCGTGACCAGGCGGACACCGGTCGAGGCGACGTAGTCCTCCTCCACCTGCTTGCGCTCGTCAGCGCGCAGGAGCCCGTGGTCCACGAAGACGCAGGTGAGCTGGTCGCCGACGGCCCTGTGGACCAGGGCTGCGGCGACGGCGGAGTCGACACCGCCCGAGAGCCCGGCGATGACGCGTGCCGAGCCCACCTGCGAGCGGATCCGCTCGACCTGCTCCTCGATGACGTTCGCGGAGTTCCAGTCGCCGGGGAGGCCTGCGGCGCGGTGCAGGAAGTTCTCGAGCACGGCCTGGCCGTACGCGGAGTGCTTGACCTCGGGGTGCCACTGCACGCCGTAGAGCTTGCGCTCGTCGGAGGCGAACGCGGCGACCGGGGTCGAGGCGCTCGACGCGAGGACCGCGAAGCCCTCCGGGGCCTTCGCCACGGAGTCGCCGTGCGACATCCACGTGACCTGGGACTCGGGCTGGTCGCCGAGCAGCACGCTGTCGGTGCCCGACACGGTCACGTCGGTGGCGCCGTACTCGCGGAGGCCGGTGTGCGCGACCTCGCCGCCGAGCGACTTCGCCATGGCCTGGAAGCCGTAGCAGATGCCGAGCACGGGCACGCCGAGGTCGAGGATCTCGCCGTCGAGGGACGGCGCACCGTCCTCGTACACGGACGACGGACCACCGGAGAGCACGATGGCCGCCGGGTCCTTCTCGCGGACCTCGTCCGCCGTGATCGAGTGCGGGACGATCTCGCTGTAGACGTTCGCCTCGCGCACGCGCCGTGCGATCAGCTGGGCGTACTGCGCGCCGAAGTCGACGACCAGGACAGGGCGCTGTTCGGTCTCGCTCACCGAGCGGCCTCCTTCTCACGCTGCTGGGCAGCGGTCAGCTCGTGGTAGGTGTCCATGGCCTTCTGCTGCATGCGGTGCTCCACCACGAAGGACATGAACGGGATGATGCCGCCGAGGGCGATGAGCAGGAAGCGCGACGGCCTCCAGCGCATGATGCTCCACAGGCGGAAGTCCGTGAACAGGTACAGCACGTAGAGCCAGCCGTGCGCGATGAGGATCGCGATAGACAGGTTGAACGTGCCGGGTGCTTCGCCCGCGGTGCCGTTCGGCACGAAGAACGGGCCGTTGCCGAGCTGCATCTCGAGCTGCAGCGGCGTGTACTTGATGACGACCTCGATCACGAGCGCGAGCAGCAGCACGCCGGTGATGTACGCGGAGACGCGGTACCACTTCACCGCGCCCGGGATCTTCGGGATGTCACGCGTGCGGACGGTCAGGGCCATGGGGTCGATCCTACCGGTGCGACCGGGCGGGCTCGGCGGGCTCCCCCGGGCTCCCGGCGGCGTCGGTGTCCGCGGCCGCGGCCTCGCGGGCGTCCTCCTGCTCGCGCTCCCAGGCGTCCTTCACGAACCGGTACCAGAGGAACACGGCGAACCCGGCGAACACGACCCACTCGATCGCGTAGAAGAGGTTGAGCCAGTCGAAGCGGACCTCGCGCGTCGGAGCACGGTCGGCGATGGTGCCGAGGTCGGCGGCCTTCGCGGTGGTGCCGTCGGCGACGACGTACCCGATGTACATCCGGTCATCGAAGGCCTTCCAGGTGTTCACGAACCGGGCCGGGGCCACGGCCGAGTACTCACCCTTGCTGTAGGCGTCCTGGTCCGGGGACTCTGCTGGGTAGTAGCGCCCCTGCACCGTGAGCTCCTGGCCGTCGGTGAGGCGCTCGCCCCCCGCCTCGGCCTGTCGCCGCTGGTCGGACCAGCCGATGACGACCGGCAGGCTCGCACCGGTCTCCGTGTCGACGAGGTGTCCGATCGCCTGGTAGGTGCCGCCGCCGGACCGCCCGGTCAGGATCGTCGTGTCACCCGCGACGAACGTGCCCGTGACGGAGATGCGCTGCCCGGCGATGGACTCCGACGCCGCACGGCCGGGCTCGGTGACGTCGTCGAGGGCCTTGCGGGTCTCGGTCGTCGCCGGCAGGGGCTTGCCGTTCGCGATGCTCCGCTCGAGCTGCCACTTGCCGAGGCCCGCGAAGGTCCCGGCGAGCACGAGCGCCAGCAGGAGCAGTGCGATCCACCTCGGTCGTCGGGCTACGGCCCACATCTGTATCAGTACTCCGGATCGCGCTGGCGGACCGGGCGCCTCGGGCGCTCGGCAGGGACGTCCACCGGCGACGTCACGGGTTCGCTCGTCGTCGGCTCCGGTGACCCATTCTCGCGCTCTTCCCTGCCCGCAGCCTCCACGAGGGCGAACTCCTCGGCGAACTGGCGGTCCCGCTCGGCACGACGCGCGGCGGCCGCCGCGTCCTGGTCGGCGACGCCGGCCTCGGCGGCGGTGTCGATCGCCTCGTCGAGGGCCGGTCCGGCCGGGATCCCGACACCGGCAGCACCGGCAGCGCCGGCAGCACCCGTCGCGCCGTCCGGACCCGAACGGCCTGTACCGCGGCCAAGCCGGTCGCGCAGGCGCTGGCGCAGCCGCGCCACCCGGGCGGGACGCACCACGAGGCGGCCGATCCGGTCCGAGTTGACGGCGAGCAGCGGACCCAGGACGGCCATCACGAGGACGTAGAGGCCCGCGAAGGCGGTGATCCGCGCCTCCAGGCCGGCGGCAGCCGACAGCGTCGCGAGGATCAGCGCGAACTCGCCGCGGTTGACCAGGATCACCGCGGTGTTGATCCCCTGCTGGACGTTGAAGCCGTTCATGCGGGCGACGAGCTGTCCGGCGACGGCGTTCAGCACGATGGTCATGCCGATCGCGCCGAGGACGGGCCAGAGCACCTCGCCGAAGGTCGACAGGTCGAGTCCGAGGCCGAAGTTCACGAAGAAGAACGCCGCGAACACGTCGCGCATCGGGAGCGCCAGCTGCTCGATGCGGTCCCGGTACCGGGTCGCACCGCAGAGCAGGCCGATCACGAACGCACCGATGGCGTCGGTCACGCCGAGCAGGTCACCGATGCCGCCGAACATCACCGCGAGCCCGAAGAACAACACCGTGAACAGCTCGTCGTCGCGGGTGGCGAAGATCTTCGACACCCACTTGCCGGCGAACCGGGCGAGCGTGAACATGACGATGAGGAAGCCGAACGCGAGCGCGAGCTTGCCGACCACGGCCCAGAGGTTCGTGTCGCCGGAGAGCACCACGGAGACGATCGCCAGGTAGATGGCGATGAAGACGTCCTCGATGACGGTGACGCCCAGGATCATCGGGGTCTCGTCGTTCGCCAGGCGCCGCAGCTCGATGAGCAGCTTCGTGACGATCGCACTCGACGACGTGGCCGTCATGCCCGCGATGATCAGGGCCTCTCGCGTGCCCCAGCCGAGCGAGAACCCGAAGGCGAACCCGACGCCCATGTTGATGGCGACGTACGTGCCGCCGGAGACCAGGAGCTTCCCGGCGTTGCCGTAGAACTCCTCCTGGTCGAACTCCAGCCCGAGGTTGAAGAGCAGGAGGATGAGCCCGAAGGTCGCGATGAGCTCGATCGTGTGCGACTCGACGTTGAGGCCGATCCACGGGGTGTGCGGGCTCGCGATGAGCCCGACCACCATGTAGATCGGGATGGCGGGCAGACCGATCGTCTTGCCCAGGCGCCCGAGCACGTAGGCGATGACGAAGAGCACACCGATGGTGAGCAGTTCGCCGCCGAGGTGCACGGGTCAGCTCCCGGGCGGCGCCTCGGCGGCAGCCGCCGCCAGCTGTCCGCTGCGGTAGAAGGAGAACGCCTTGGCGACCTTCTCGGGAGCGCCGGCGACGACGATGGTGTCACCGGGGAACACGACGAAGTCCGGCGAGGGAGCGGGGTTGGCGCTGTCGCCGCGGACCACGGCGACGACGGTCAGGCCGATGAAGCCCGAGTCGTGCAGGTCGCCGAGGGGCTTGCCGGCGATGGCGTCCTCGTAGTCGACGCTGAACCAGTCGATCGACAGGCCGGGGATCTCGTCGAGCTTGTCGAGGCCCTCGGTGATCCGGGTACCGCCGAGCAGTTCGGCGAGGGTGTGCGCCTCGTCCTCGCTCAGGCGGAGCGAGACCTTCTCCGACTTGTCCGCGCCGTCGGAGACGTCGGCGAACGAGATGAGGTCGGAGTGCCCCGACCGGTGCGTGATGACACCGCACTTGCCACCGTCGTCGGTGTAGAAGCTGTGCAGCACGCCGACTCCGGGGAGTTTGACGCGATGGACGTCGACCATGATGGCTCCCTTGGTGAGTACCCCGATGATAACCACCGGGTGCGGCGGCCCATTCCACGGGTCATCCGGTCGGTGGACGCGTGCCGGTCCGACCCGTCGCCAGCCTCGCCGCATGGGGAACACCGGGGGCCGTGCCCGCATCGTCGTCGCCGTCGTCGGGGTGGTGGTCGTCGCGGCCTACGCGGCACTGCTGGCCGTGAACGCGCTCGTGCTCGACCCGCTCGGCGCGGTGCCGGGGCGCTCGCTCGAGCAGATCTACGCGCGGGTGGACGTGGGCAACGACGTGGCGCAGGACGTCGTCGGCGTGCTCGTCGTCGCAGGCATCGGCGTGGGACTGGCGCTCACCGCAGCGGTCGTCGGACTCGCGTCGCGGCTACCGACGACGACGATCGCGGTGCTGCACCTCGGCATCCTCGCTGCGGGCGCACTCGCGACGTTCCAGTCGGGCTTCTGGCTCGGCATGGACGTCGCCGACTCGTGGCCGACCGACGGCGCCGCGCACACGATCTGGTCCGGCGTGCTGTACCTGACGAGCACGGCGGCGCTCATCGCGATCCCGGTCGTCCTCGTCGGCACCGCCGTCCGGACCCGCACCCGCACCCGCAACACGCAGCGTCGGCGACAGCTCGCAGCGGAGTAGCGCTGCGCGGAACCGCCGAGGTTGCATCCCGCGGAAGAGGCGGGACGTGACGGACGGGAGGCGCGTGGCGGGGCCGCCACGCGCCTCCCGTCCGGTGACCTACCGCGGTTCGCTCGTCTTCTCGCCCTCGACCTGCTCGTCCGTCGCCTTCGCGCCGTCGGCACCGCTCGACCGGCCGCCGCCGACCACCACGTCGTCCTCGTCGAAGCCGAACGCGATGTCCGGCGCCTCGAGGCGCACCCGGTCGGCCGACTCGTCGTCGGGCTGCCGCTGCGACTCGCGCTCGGCGGCGACGCGCTTCAGGTAGTTCGACACCTCGTGCTCGGTCGTCTCCTGGTCCCACCCGAGCACGCCGGCCATGAGCTTGGCGGCGACCGGAGCCGCCTCTTCTCCGCGGTCCCACGCCTCGATCGAGATGCGGGTGCGGCGAGCGAGGACGTCCTCCAGGTGCAGGGCGCCCTCGTGCGAGGCCGCGTAGACGACCTCGGCGCCGATGTAGTCATCCGCCTGCGGCAGCGGCTCGGCGAGCGACGGGTCCTGCTCGACGAGCTGCAGCACCTCGGTGGCCTGGGTTCCGTACCGGTTGAGCAGGTGCTCGATCCGGACCTTGTGCACGCCGAACTGCCGCGCGGTGCGCCCGCGACGGTTCCAGGCGGCCGGGTAGCCCTCGGCACCGACCAACGGGATGTCCTCGGTCGTCGACGCCGGGATCTTGCCGTCCATCGCCGCGACCGCCTCGTCGATGGCGTCCTTGCCCATCACGCGGTAGGTCGTCCACTTGCCGCCCGCGACCACGACCAGGCCCGGGGCGGTGTGCGCGACGACGTGCTCACGGCTGAGCTGCGACGTCTGGTCCGACTCCCCCGCCAGCAGCGGTCGGAGGCCGGCGTAGACGCCCTCGACGTCCTCGCGGGTGAGCGGCACCGCGAGGACCTTGTTCACGTGCTCGAGGATGTAGTCGATGTCCGCCGCGGTCGCCGCCGGGTGCGCCTTGTCGAGGTTCCAGTCGGTGTCCGTCGTGCCGACGAGCCAGTGCCGGCCCCACGGGATGACGAAGAGCACGCTCTTCTCGGTGCGGAGGATCATGCCGGTGTTCGACTGGAAGCGGTCGCGCGGGATCACGAGGTGCACGCCCTTCGACGCCCGCACCTTGAACTGCCCGCGGGTGCCGACCATCGCCTGGGTGTCGTCGGTCCAGACGCCCGTCGCGTTCACGACCTGCTTCGCCCGGATGTCGAACTTCTCGCCGGTCTGGATGTCGTGCGCGTGCGCCCCGACCACCCGCTCCCCGACCTTGATGAACCCCTCGATGCGGACCCGGCTCGCAGCGTGCGCGCCGTACGACGCTGCGGTGCGCACGAGCGACGCGACGTAGCGGGCGTCGTCGACCTGGGCGTCGTAGTAGGTCATGCCGCCGACGAAGGCGTCCTTCTTCAGGCCGGGCATGTTCTTGAGGACCTGCTTGCGGCTGAGGTGCCGGTGGTGCGGGACCCCGGGCGGACGACCGCCGGACCAGCTGAACACGTCGTACATCGCCATGCCGATGCCGATGTAGAAGCGCTCCCACACGCGGTGGTTGAGCGGGTAGAGGAAGCGAACGGGCTTCACCAGGTGCGGAGCGATGCGCTGCAGCAGCAGGCCGCGTTCGATCAGGGCCTCGCGCACGAGCGCGAAGTTCAGCTGCTCGAGGTAGCGGATGCCGCCGTGCACGAGCTTCGACGAGCGGCTCGACGTCCCCGAGCCCCAGTCGCGGGCCTCGACGATGCCGACGCTCAGGCCGCGGGTGACGGCGTCGAGCGCGCTGCCACCGCCGACGATGCCGCCGCCGACCACCAGGACGTCGAGCTCCCGGGTCTTCATCGCCTCGATCGCGGCGGCGCGCTCCTCCGGACCGAGCTTGGCCGCCGGGTCGAAGCCGACGCTCGCGCTCGGTGCCGTGGCATGCCGGGCGTCCTCGACGGTGCTCTCGGCACCTGCGCTCGTCGCGTCCGTGCTGGTCTGCGTGGTGCTGCTGGCTGGCTTGGCCATCGTCGCCTCCGTGCGGGTTGCGCGCACGGAGCCGGCCTCCGCGCACGGGAGCGCCGAGGCGTCACCCGTGCGGGAGCACGGGTGCCACCGTCACTGCTGGTGGTACGGCGCCACGACCACTTCTACTCGCTGGAACTCCTTGACGTCGGAGTATCCGGTGGTGGCCATCGACCGACGCAGCGCACCGACCAGGTTCGCGCGGCCGTCCCACGACGGCGTCGGCCCGTTCAGCACGTTCTCGAGCGGGGCGATCTGCCCGACCTCGACCCGACGACCGCGGGGCAGCTCGGCGTGGTGTGCCTCGGCACCCCAGTGGAAGCCACCACCAGGGGCCTCGGTCGCGCGGGCCAGTGCGGTGCCGAGCATGACGGCGTCCGCGCCGACCGCGATCGCCTTGACGATGTCGCCGGCGGTGTCGAGCCCGCCGTCCGCGATGACGTGCACGTAGCGGCCGCCGGACTCGTCCATGTAGTCGCGTCGGGCACCGGCGACGTCGGCCACCGCGGTCGCCATCGGCGCGTGGATGCCGAGGGCGGCGCGGGTCGTCGAGGCCGCTCCGCCGCCGAAGCCGACGAGCACGCCCGCGGCACCGGTGCGCATGAGGTGCAGCGCCGACGTGTACGTCGAGGCACCGCCCACGATGACCGGCACGTCGAGCTCGTAGATGAACTTCTTGAGGTTGAGCGGCTCCTGGTTCTGGGAGACGTGCTCCGCCGAGACCGTCGTGCCGCGGATGACGAACAGGTCGACACCGGCGTCGACGACGGTCTGCGAGAACTCCTGCGTGCGCTGCGGGCTGAGCGAACCGGCGACCGGCACCCCGGCGGCACGGATCTCGGCCAGGCGCGCGGTGATCAGCTCGGCCTTGACCGGCTCGGAGTAGATCTCCTGCATGCGCTTCGTGACGTTGCCGTCCGTGAGGGTCTTGATCTCCTCGTAGTACGGCGTCGGGTCCTCGTACCGGGTCCACAGGCCCTCGAGGTCGAGCACGCCGAGGATGCCGAGCTCGCCCATCTGGATGACCGTCGCGGGCGAGGACACCGAGTCCATCGGCGCCGAGAGGATCGGCGACGCGAAGGTGAACGCGTCGATCGACCACTGCACGCTCACGTCGTGCGGGTCGCGGGTGCGCCGCGAGGGGACCACCGCGATGTCGTCGAACGCGTACGCCCGACGGCCGCGCTTGCCTGCACCGATCTCGACTTCAGTCACCGGGCAAGCCTAGCGGGCGGGGTCCCGGAGTGGGACGGGTGGACGGTGCAGGGCGACGCCGTACCGGTGGGGGCACGGTGCTGGGGCTGGTGCGGGTGCTGGGGCTGGTGCGGGTGCTGGTGCTGGTGCTGCTCAGCGTCGCGGTCGTGTCCGTCGCTTCCGCAGGGCCCGGAGGACCAGGCCGAGCAGGAGCGCGAGCACGACGAGGACCGCGAGCAGGGCGGCGGCGACCTTGACCAGCAGTGCGGCGCCCACGAAGAGCACGGCGAAGACGACCCAGACGAGGGCGTCGAGCACGAGGGGGCCGGGGGTCCGCACGTGCGTCACGCTAGCCGACGGACGGGGAGCCGGCGTGCGCGGGCCGGGCCGGCGGGGCGGGGGTGGGTCGCGCCTCCCGGCCGAGCCGGACGCAGGTGGCGGCGGCGAGACGCGGGCGTCGACGCGAGACGCGAAACGCGAGACGCCTCGGTCGACGCGAGACGCCGGACGCCGGCGTCGATGCGAGACGCACCCGGATCCGGCGGCGTCTCGGTGTGTCCGCGGCGTCTCGCTGACACGCCGGCGTCTCGGCGCGACCACCACGACGACCACGACGACCACCACGACCACGGCGCCGCCCCGGGCCTGACGACGCCCGGGCGTGAGGACGGGGCCGCGCGGCGCATCAGCAGCCTGCGCGGCCCCGTCGGGGTGCGGGTACCACCCCCACAGCAGTACCCGCGGGTCGACCCCGCTCAGCGAGCGGAGTCGACGTCCTTGGCGAGCGTCCCCAGGTAGAGCTCGATGACCTTCGGGTCGTCGGCGAGCTCACGCCCGGTGCCCGAGTACGCGTTCCTCCCCTGGTCGAGCACGTACCCACGATCGCAGATCTGCAGACAGCGTCGCGCGTTCTGCTCGACCATGATGATCGACACCCCGGCCTTGTTGATCCGGCGCGTGCGGATGAACGTCTCGTCCTGGCGCACCGGCGACAGGCCCGCGGAGGGCTCGTCGAGCAGCAGCACCTTCGGGTCCATCATCAGCGCGCGGGCCATCGCGACCGACTGCCGCTCACCTCCCGACAGCGAGCCCGCCCGCTGCGTCCGCCGCTGTCCGAGGACCGGGAACAGGTCGTAGATGACCTCGAGCCGCTCGGCGAACTTCTTCGGGCGCAGGTACAGGCCCATCTGCAGGTTCTCCTCGATCGAGAGCGAGGGGAACACGTTGTTCGTCTGCGGCACGAAGCCGACGCCGGCCTGGACGAGCTTGTTCGCCTTGAGGTTCGTGATGTCCTCGCCCTGCAGGGAGACCGAGCCCTCGCGGATCGACACCAGGCCGAACAGCGCCTTGAGGAGCGTCGACTTGCCGGCACCGTTCGGACCGATGATGCCGATGAGCTCGCCCGGGTAGCAGTCGAGGTCGCAGCCGTTGAGGATGTTCACGCCCGGCAGGTACCCCGCGACGAGGTTCTTCGCGGTCAGGACGGGCTCGCCGCGGTCGATCGTCGCGGTTGCGCTCGTCGCGCTCGTCGCGCTCGTCGCACCCGTCGTCGGACTGGAGGCGCGGCCCGCGTCAGCTGCGTTCGTTGCGTCGGTCATCGGGTCGCCTCCTGCTCGTCCTGCTTGCGGTCGTCCGCCTTCGGGTGGTCGTCCGCTGCTTCCTCTTCGGCCACCTCGTCGGCCAGCTCCTCGTAGGTCTCCTCGGTGAGGAGCGAGTCGTCGCCCAGGTCGGTGTCGTGGTGCGCACCGAGGTACGCGTCGATGACGGCGCGGTCGTCCATCACCGTGTCGGCCGGGCCCTCGGCGACGACCTTGCCCTCGGCCATCACGACCACCCAGTCGGAGATGTGCCGGACCATGTGCATGTCGTGCTCCACGAAGAGCACGGTCATGCCGTCGTCGCGCAGCGACTGGATGTGTCCGAGCAGCGACTGGGTGAGCGCGGGGTTCACGCCCGCCATCGGCTCGTCGAGCATGATCATCGTCGGGTCGGACATCAGTGCGCGGGCCATCTCGAGGAGCTTCCGCTGCCCGCCCGACAGGGAACCTGCGTAGTCGTCCTGCTTCTCGAGGAGCTTGAAGCGGGCGAGCAGGTCCTCGGCCTTGGCGGTGATCTCGCGCTCGCGCTTCCGCCACAGCGCCGGGACGAGGCCGACGAAGAAGTTCTCGCCCGGCTGGTCGCGGGCGCCGAGCAGCATGTTCTGCATCACGGTGAGGCGGCTCAGCGCCTTCGTGAGCTGGAACGTGCGGACCATGCCCTTGTTGGCGATGTGCGTCGCGCTCGTCTTCTGCAGCGTGTCGCCGTTGAAGCGGGTCGTCGCGCCGGGGCTCGGCTTGTCGAAGCCGGTCAGCAGGTTGAAGAACGTCGTCTTGCCGGCGCCGTTCGGGCCGATCAGGGCGGTGATGGTGCCGCGCTGCACCTCGAGGTGGTCGACGTCGACCGCGGTCATGCCGCCGAAGTGCCGGGTGACGCCGTCGACCGTCAGGATCGGGTCGGACTTCGTGTGGGTGTAGGTCTCAGACACTGAACGACAGCTCCTTCTTGTTGCCCAGGAGTCCCTGTGGCCGGAACACGATGAGGAGCATGAGCGCGACGCCGACGAGCACGTAGGAGAACTGCTCCGCCTGCTGCGCGTTCATGATCGAGTCGGGGATGAAGTCCCCGGCGAGGGTGCGGACGAAGAGCCGCACGACGAAGAACAGGATCGCCCCGAGCACCGGACCGAACACGGTCGCGGCACCGCCGAGGATCAGCGCGGTCCAGATGAAGAACGTCATGGAACGGCCCATCGCGTCCGGCTGCACGGAACTCGGCAGCACGTAGATCACCCCGGCGAGCGCACCGAGCGCGCCGCCGAACACGAGCGCCTGCATCTTGTACGAGTAGACGTTCTTGCCGAGGGACCGCACGGCGTCCTCGTCCTCGCGGATGGCCTTCACGACGCGACCCCACGGGCTGCGCATGAGCAGGAAGAGCACGAGGGTGAAGAGCGCCACGAGGCCCCAGGCCGCGATGCGGATCCACCAACCGTTGACGCCGTTGTTCGAGTACGTGAACCACAGGATGCTCGTGGTGCCGTCGGGCAGCGGGCTGAGGGCGTTGAACGGGTCGCGGTAGCTCGACCCGGCGATGCCGTTCGAGCCGCCGGTGGTGTTCGTCAGCAGGCTGGAGCGTCCGACCATGCGGATGATCTCGGCGCCGGAGATCGTCACGATCGCCAGGTAGTCGCCGCGCAACCGCAGGGTCGGGATGCCGAGGATGACCGCGAACACGATCGCGACCGCCAGGGCGACGAGCACCGCCATGACGAAGGGCAGGCCGTTCGTGATCGAGATCGCGAAGCCGTAGGCGCCGAGCAGCAGGAACGCCGCCTGGCCCATGTTGATCAGTCCGGTCAGACCGAAGTGCACGTTGAGGCCGATCGCGGCCAGGGCGAACGCCGCCGTGGTGGGGGCGAGGGCCTCCTGCGTCAGCGAGGACAGCAGGTTCAGGATGTAGTCCATGTCGGTGCTCCCTTAGCCGATGCGCTCGGCGCGACCGAAGATGCCCTGCGGCCGGAACAGCAGGATGAGGATGAGGATCACGAGGGCCGTGGCGTACTTGAAGTCACCCGGCAGCACGAGGTTCGTGAGCTCGACGACGATGCCGATGATCATCGAGCCGACGAGGGCGCCGTACGCGGTGCCGAGACCGCCGAGCGTGACGGACGCGAACATGAGCAGCAGCAGCTGGAGGCCGGTCTGCCAGTTCACGCCGTTGAGCACCAGGCCGAGCATCACGCCGGACAGGCCCGCGAGGCCGGCGGCGAGCGTCCACACGAAGCGGATGACGCGGTCGACGTCGATGCCGGACGCCGCGGCGAGCGCCGGGTTGTCCGACACGGCGCGGGTGGCACGGCCGAAGCGGGTCTTGGCCAGGAACAGGCCGGTGCCGACGAGGACGACGAGCGCGATGCCCATCGCGACGTAGGACTGCACGGTCAGCGTGAGACCGGCGAAGGTCACCGTCTCGGGGTTGCCCTGCTGGATGCGGACGGTCGAGGCGCCGAAGAAGTACTGGAAGGCGTACTGCGCGGCGATCGACAGACCGATCGTGACGATCATGAGCTGGGTGAGGCTGATCCGACGGCGGCGCAGTGGCCTCCAGATCGCGGCGTCCTGCAGGTACCCGGTCGCCGCACAGAGCAGCGTGACGACGATGCCGGTCACCCAGATGTTCCAGCCGAGCTGGTTCGCGAAGACGTAGGCGAGGAGACCGCCGAGGGTCACCTGCTCACCGTGCGAGAAGCTCGACAGGCCGGTGGTGCCGTAGATGAGCGACAGGCCGACCGACGCGAGGGCGATGAGGAGCCCGAGCCGGATGCCCGACGCGAGCTGCTGCCAGGCGCGTGCGGCGCTGACGCTGCTCGTGTCGTCGCTGGTGGTGGCGCCCTGCTGGTCGGACAGCTGGAAGATCTGGCCGACGTTGGCGTTGAGCGTGGCGTTCACCTTGCGCTCGGCGTCGGCGGCGTTCGTCAGGTACTGCCCCTTCGGCAGCGAGTCCTGGTCGACGCTGACGGTGTACTGCCCCGCCGTGGTCACGGACACCGACCAGCGCCCGGCGTCGTCGGTGGTCGCGGTCTGCGCGAACCCGCCGGCCCCGGCGACGTCGACGTCGACCCCGGTCGCGGGCTTCCGCTCGGAGTCGAGGATGGTGCCCCGGATGCAGCCGTTCGTGGGGCTGACCGTGCAGGGGCCGGAGCTCGCCGGTGCGCCGGTGCTCGGGCTGCTGCTGGCGGAGGGACTGCTCGTCGCCGCGTCGGCTGCGGGCGACACTGCCCAGTCGACCGCGAAGGTGGCGAGGAAAGCGAGGAAGAGTACTGCGGCGAGGACCAGGCGGTTGCGACCTGGTGCCCCACGGCGGAATCGGCGCATGAGCGCTGACCCCGGCGGAGTGATGGAACCCACGGATGAGCCTCTCGTTCGGATAGTCGAGGACCATAGGGATTTTTTGTGTCCCCCGTGTTTCCAGCACGTCTCCTGCACAAATCGTGCTGCATTCGTGACCGAGACCCCGTCGATCCGCGGAAATCCGCCCGTCCAGCCGGTACAGGACTCTCAGGAACGGGTCGTCGGACCGCTGTCGGTCCGCGCGCGGCGCCCGCCGTGCCCGGACGGTCGGGGGACGACGGAATGGCGGGAGTGTCCCGCGCGTTACCATGGCCCATCGGGAACCCGACGACGCGCCCCGGTGCCACCACTTCACCTCGCCCACGAAGGGGAACCATGGACCAGCCGGATCCGTTCGGATTCATCGGACTCACGTACGACGACGTCATGCTCCTGCCCGGGCACACCGACGTCATCCCGAGCGAGGCGTCCACGACGTCCCGGCTCACGAAGCGCATCGACGTGCACGTCCCGCTGCTGTCGGCTGCGATGGACACCGTGACCGAGGCGCGCATGGCGATCGCGATGGCCCGTCAGGGCGGCATCGGCATCCTCCACCGCAACATGTCCATCGCGGACCAGGCCGCGTACGTCGACAAGGTCAAGCGGTCCGAGTCCGGCATGATCACCAACCCCGTGACGACGACCCCGGACGCGACCGTGGCCGAGGTCGACGCCGTCTGCGGGCAGTTCCGCGTCTCCGGGCTGCCGGTCGTCGAGTCGGACGGCACCCTCGTCGGCATCATCACGAACCGTGACATGCGCTTCGTCGCACCGTTCGAGACGGCGACCACCCTCGTCCGCGACGTCATGACCAAGGCGCCCCTCATCACCGCGCCCGAGGGCATCGACCCCGAGGACGCGGTCGCGATCTTCGCGCAGCACAAGATCGAGAAGCTCCCGCTCGTCGACGCCGACGGCAAGCTCCGCGGCCTCATCACCGTCAAGGACTTCGACAAGAGCGAGAAGTACCCGGACGCCACGAAGGACGACGAGGGCCGCCTGCGCGTCGGCGCCGCGATCGGCTTCTTCGGCGACGCCTGGCAGCGCGCCGAGGCCCTGCGCGACGCGGGCGTGGACGTGCTCGTCGTCGACACCGCCAACGGCGAGAGCGAGGGCGTGCTCGACATGGTCCGCCGCCTGAAGGCCGACCCGTCGTTCGCCGGCATCGACGTCATCGGCGGCAACGTGGCGACCCGACAGGGCGCGCAGGCGCTCATCGACGCCGGCGTGGACGCCGTCAAGGTCGGCGTCGGGCCGGGCTCGATCTGCACCACCCGCGTGGTCGCCGGCGTCGGCGTCCCGCAGGTCACCGCCGTGTACGAGGCGTCGCTCGCCGCGCGTGAGGCCGGCGTGCCGGTCATCGCCGACGGCGGTCTGCAGTACTCGGGCGACATCGCGAAGGCCCTGGTCGCCGGTGCTGACACCGTCATGCTCGGGTCGCTCCTCGCGGGCACCGACGAGAGCCCGGGCGAGCTCGTCTTCGTCGGCGGCAAGCAGTACAAGGCGTACCGCGGGATGGGCTCCCTCGGCGCACTGCAGACCCGCGGCGAGAAGACCTCGTACTCGAAGGACCGCTACTTCCAGGCCGACGTCCCCTCGGACGAGAAGCTCATCCCCGAGGGCATCGAGGGCCAGGTCCCCTACCGCGGCTCGGTGGCGAACGCCGTCTACCAGCTCGTCGGCGGACTGCGGCAGTCGATGTTCTACGTCGGTGGCCGCACGGTGCCGGAGCTCAAGGCCCGCGGCAAGTTCGTCCGCATCACCGCGGCCGGGCTCAAGGAGTCCCACCCGCACGACATCAAGATGGTCGTCGAGGCCCCGAACTACCGCGGCTGACCCCGGACTCCTCCCCTCCCGCGCTTCTGCGCGAGACGCCCCCGTTGCGTCGAGACGCCGCCGAATCCGGCGGCGTCTCGGCGATCCGGGGGCGTTTCGCGTTGACGGTGGCGTCTCGCTCGCTCCTGCACCGAGGGTGACGGCCGGGAGGCCCTCCACAACGCACGCTGTCGCCGCTCTTCCGCCACGTGGTCACGCGAGACTGCCGCGCATGTCAGTCACGCCGTCTCCCGTCCTCGCCGGTCGTCCGGCGGACCTCCGCGACCCGGTGCGCCTGTTCCACGGCGCGGCGGTCGAGCGCGAGGCGTGGGACGGTCTGGACGAACGTGGACGCCGGCGACTCGTGGTGCGCACCCGGGCCGCGGCGCTGCACCGTCCAGCGGTCGTCTCGCACCGGTCCGCCGGGGCGCTGTGGGGCCTCCCCGAACTCGGGCGCTGGGACTGGCGCCTGCACGTGATCGACCCTGCGCTCCGGAAGACGCACGTCGGCCGAGGCGTCGTGCGGCACACCGGTGACCTGTCGGAGGGCGACGTCGCCGATGCAGCCGGGGTCCCGGTGACGTGCCTGCTCCGGACGGTGGTCGACATCGTGCACGTCGCACCCCTGGCACACGCGGTCCTCGTGCTCGACCACGTGCTGCACGACGGGGCCGCGTCGCTCCCGGACCTCGAGCGTGCTCTCGCGGCCCGTGCGGGGACACGTGGTTCGCGTGTGGCCCGGACGGCGCTCGAGTTCGCGGACGGCGCCGCCGAGTCCCCGGGCGAATCGGTCAGCAGGGTGGCGATGCGGGAACTCCGAGTCGCTCCACCGGTACTGCAACGGGAGTTCGACACCGACGCCGGACGCTTCCGGGTGGACTTCTGGTGGCCTGACGCCGGCGTCGTCGGCGAGTTCGACGGCCGGGTCAAGTACGACGACCGTGAGGCCTTGTGGACGGAGAAGCGCCGCGAGGACGCACTGCGACGACTACCCGAGGTGAGGGGCTTCGCACGGTGGGGCATGCGCGAAGCGCTCGACCCGGGGCTCCTGGCGCCCGTGCTGCTCGCGGCGGGCCTCCCGCTCGGGCGCGGCTGGGCCGAGCGGTCGCGGTGATCGAGTCCCTCGGCGCTCCGTCGCCGAGACGCCACCGTCTGGAGGGCGTTGTGGCTCCTCGAGACGCCGGTGTCCACCCGAGACGCCGCCGAACTGCCGAGACACCGTCGGATTCGCGGGCGTCTCAGCGTGTTCAGGGCGTCTCAGCGTGTTCGGGGCGTCTCAGCGTGTTCAGGGCGTCTCGACCCAACGACGGCGTCCCGGGCCGCGACGGAGAGCCGCCGCCCCCGCCGCCCTACGCGCTCCGCCAGTCGTCGGAGGTGATGTGGCTGCCGCCGTGGGGGCCCATCTGGAGCATGCCGCCGTCGACGGGCAGGGACACCCCCGTGATGTACGACGACGCGGGGCTGGCCAGGAACGCCACCGCGGCTGCGATCTCCCACGCGTTGCCCGGCCGGCCGAGCGGGACCCCCGGCCGGGAGATCGTGTGCGGGTCCTCGTCCTCGGCACCGGTCATCCGGGTCGCGATCTCGCCCGGCGCGACGGCGTTGGCCGTGATCCCGGACGGAGCGAGCTCGATCGCGATCGTCTTCAGGAGCCCACCGAGCCCGTGCTTCGCGGCGTCGTAGGCGCTCGACCCGTACCGGGGCTGGTGCTCGTGGACGCTCGTGATGCCGATGATCCGCCCGCCGGTGCCCTGTCCGACCATGTGCCGCGCTGCTGCCTGGATCGTGACGAACGCCCCGTCGAGGTCGGTGGCGACGGTGTGCCGCCACTGCTCGAGCGTGATGTCCAGGAACGGCGCGTTGTCGCCCGTGCCCGCATCGGCGACGATCACGTCCACGCCGCCGAGCTGCGCCACGAGGCGGTCGATCACGGCGCCCGCCTGGTCGAGCTGCGTCACGTCGATCTGCTCGACGAAGGCCTGCCGTCCGGCCTGTCGGACCTCGGCGGCGGTCTCCTCGGCGCGCTCGGGCTCGGACAGGTAGGTGATGCCGACGTCCATGCCGGCGGCAGCGAGCGCCACCGCGGTGGCCTTGCCGATGCCGGACTCGGCGCCGGTGACGATCGCGCGCGTGGGACGGAAGGTGGTGGTGGAAGCTGCGTCGCTCATGGGCCGGACCGTACGCGCGACCGCCGCAGTGCTCCCCCGGGTCCGCGCCCCCTGCACAGAACGACGCGGACGAGCCCCGCGCGGGAGCGCTCCAGCCGATCCCGAACGGCCCGCACGGGCCTCGGCGAGCGCGAGGACCGTCCGGACGGACTCCTCATCAGGGGTTCCCGTGCACCTCCTCAGTTTCGTCACGGGTGTGTAACGAAACGTCCAGGTGATGATCTCGGACACACACGCGAAACACTTCGGCCCTAGTTTTCTCGGCAACCCACGTGGAGGAGACCGCGCTCGACCCGATGCGGTTGGGCCTCCGCGCAGAGAAAGGGCTCCACGGATGACCAGAACCACCCGTGCCACCACGGCACTGGCAGTGGCGGGAGCGGCAGCGCTCCTCCTCGCCGCGTGTTCCACCAGCGGCAGCGCCGAGACCACTTCCTCCGCCTCCGCCGGCGGTGCGAAGAAGGACCCGGCGGCGAGCTGCAAGGCCCCCGACACCCCCGGTACCGACGCGCTGAAGATCGGCACGATCCTCCCGCTGACGGGCACCCTGTCGTACCTCAACCCGCCCGCCGAGTCCGGCGTCGGCCTCGCGGTCGAGGACATCAACTCGGCCGGTGGCGTGCTCGACAAGGACGTCAGCATCGACCCCGCGACCGACTCGGGCGACAGCAACGACATGACCGTGTCGAGCTCGGCCGCGACGAAGCTCGTCAACGCCAAGGTGCCGGTCGTCATCGGCGCCGAGTCGTCGAGCGTCACGCTCAACGTCATCGACCAGCTGACGAGCAACTGCATCGTGCAGATCTCGCCGGCGAACACCGCGACCGACCTGTCCGGGTACTCGTCGCACTACTACCGGACCGCGCCGCCGGACTCGGTGCAGGGCTCGGCCCTCGGCCAGCTCGTCACGGGCGACGGCAACGCCAAGGTCGCGTTCCTGGTCTTCAACGACACCTACGGGACGGGCCTCCGCGACACCGTGCAGCAGGCGATCGAGGACTCGGGCGGCCAGGTCGTCTACGGCGGCAAGGGCAAGGGTCAGGAGTTCCCGCCCGGACAGACGACGTTCTCGTCCGAGGTCACCGCTGCGCTCGCCGCGAAGCCGGACGCCATCGTGGTGCTCGCCTTCGACGAGACGAAGTCGATCATCCCGGAGCTCAAGTCGCAGAACGCCGACATGTCGAAGATCTACATGTCCGACGGCAACACCGCGGACTACTCGAAGGACTTCGACCCGGGCACCCTCGAGGGCGCGCAGGGCACCATCCCCGGTGCCAGCCCGAAGGACGAGCTGAAGCAGCGCCTGTCGGACTTCTACAAGCAGTCCTCGGGCAAGGAGCTGGCTGACTACTCGTACGCTGCCGAGTCCTACGACGCCACGACCCTCGCTGCGCTGGCCGCGGTGAAGGGCAAGGGCACCGACTCGGGCACCATCCAGGCCAACATGGCCGCGGTGTCCGGTGCGGACGGCGGCACGAAGTGCGAGACGTTCAAGGCGTGCAAGGACCTGCTCGACAAGGGTGAGGACATCCAGTACACCGGCCCGTCCGGCATCGGTCCGTTCGACAGCAAGAACGACCCGTCGAGCGCCTACATCGGCATCTACAAGTTCGACGGCGACAACAAGCCCGTGTACCAGACCGCCATCCAGGGCTCGGTCTCGAAGTAACACGCAGCACGCGACGTCGGCCCCGGACCTCATGCAGGTCCGGGGCCGACGTCGTCCCCGCGAGACTCGCGTCCGCGGACAGTTTCGCGGGCGCGGGGCTGCGGAACTGTCCGCATGGCCGAGTCTCGGCACAGCGCTCCGCACCGCGCGCGGGCACCGGGCCCGGACGGGAGGCGCGGCTCGTGCCCGTCAGGCCGGCTCGCCCGCCGCAGGGGCGAGCGTCCGCCGCCGCGCGGCCCGGGCCGCCACGAAGCTGTCGACCGTCAGGACCACGAGCGCGACCCAGACGATCCCGAAGCCGATCCACCGCGCGGGCGGCATCGCCTCGTGCTGCACGACCACCCCGACCAGGAGCTGCATCACCGGCGCGAGGTACTGCGTCAGGCCGAGCGTCGACAGGGACACCCGCCGGGCGGACGACGCGAAGAGCAGCAGCGGCACCGCGGTCGCGGGCCCGGTGAGCACCGTGACGAGGACGTGCGGCCACCCCTCGCTCGTGAACGTCACCCCGCCGCCGAGACCCGTGACGCCGAGCACGACGAGCGCCCCCACGGCGATCGGGACCAGCCAGACGGTCTCGATCGTCAGGCCGCTCAGCGCGTCGACGGTGCCCCCGACCCGCTTCTTCACCAGGCCGTAGCACCCGAACGAGAACGCCAGCGCGAGCGAGATCCACGGCACCTGCCCGTAGCCGACCGCGATGACGACGACCGCGACGACGCTGATGCCGACGGCCGCCCGCTGCGCCGCACGCAGGCGCTCGCGGAGCACGACCACGCCGAGGGCGATCGTGACGAGCGGGTTGATGAAGTACCCGAGCGCCGCCTCGACCGTGTGGCCCGTCGTCGTCGCGGCGACGTACACGGTCCAGTTCACCAGGATGAGCACGGCCGCGAGTCCCATCACGAGCATCACCCGGCGCTGGGCGAGCAGGGAGCGGGTGCGCAGCCACGACCGGGTGACGGCGATCGCCACCGCGCAGAAGACCAGGCCGAAGACGATCCGCCAGGCGACGATCTCGAACGCGCCGGCGGGGGCCATCGCGGCGAAGAGCAGGGGCATCAGGCCCCAGAGTCCGTACGCGACGATCGCCTGCACGACGCCGACGGATGCCTCGCTGCGTGCCGGACGCGCCGGGGTCGCTCCATTCACGGAACCATCCTAGGAAGGGGCGCGGACGCTGCGGGCGGACAGCGCGCCTCCAGGCCGACCACCTGGACGGGCCGGGAGCGCCGCAGCGACACGCGCCCGAACGCACGAACGCCCCGCCGGCTGCGAGCCGGACGGGGCGTTCGTGACGAGAGCTGCTGGTCTCAGTGCTCGATGACCGCGAGGACGTCGCGCGCCGAGAGGACGAGCAGGTCCTCGCCGGAGTACTTGACCTCGGTGCCGCCGTACTTCGAGTAGATGACCTTGTCGCCGACGGCGACGTCGAGCGGCACGCGGTTGCCGTTGTCGTCGATGCGACCCGGACCCACGGCGACGACCTCGCCCTCCTGGGGCTTCTCCTTCGCGGTGTCCGGGATGACGAGACCGGAAGCGGTGGTCTGCTCCGCCTCGACCTGGCGGATGACGATGCGATCCTCGAGCGGCTTGATGGTGACGGCCACGGTGACCTCTTCTTTCTCGGTACTGACTCGGTACAGATGGGAACCGGTTGGCACTACGCACAGGAGAGTGCCAACCACAACTCTAGGGACAGTCTGGCACTCGGTCAATCCGAGTGCCAGCACGTGTCGGGCCTCCCCGGCGACCTGGGAGGATCGACGGGTGGAAGCCGCCGACCTCGCCCAGCTGCTGACCCCCGAGGGGATGGCCCTGCTCGACCGTACCCCCGGCGTCTCGGACGGGGGCGAGATCGTCCGGGTGGTCTCCCGGCTCCGTGGCGAGGGACACGACCCGGGGCTCGTGGCAGCCGTGCTGACCCAGGCGAAGCTCCGCCAGAAGGCCCGCGCGAAGTTCGGGGACTTCGCCGCGCGGATGCTCTTCACCGAGGCCGGCCTCGAACAGGCCACCCGACTGCAGGTCGCCGCGCAGCACGCCGGTCGCTTCGCCGCCGCCGGTCTGACCCGGGTCGCGGACCTCGGCTGCGGGATCGGTGGCGACGCCATGGCGATGGCCGCGCTCGACCTCGACGTCACCGCCGTCGACCGCGACGAGGTGACCGCGGCGGTCGCGACGCACAACCTCGCGCTCTGGCCGAACGCCCGGGTCGAGCTCGGCGCCGCGGCCGCCTTCGACCTGTCCCGGGTCGACGGCGTCTGGATGGACCCCGCGCGACGCACGGCCGGGCACGCGAACACGAGGCGCCTGGCCGACCCGGACGACTGGTCGCCGTCGCTCGACACCGTGTTCGCCGCCGCGACGACGACCCCGACGGGCGTGAAGCTCGGCCCGGGCATCGACCGCGACCTGATCCCGGACACGCTCGAGGCGCAGTGGGTGTCCGTCGACCGCGAGGTCGTCGAGCTCGTCCTGTGGTCCGGGCCCCTCGCCCGTGACGGTGTCCGGCGCGCGGCCACCGTCATCGGCGGTCACGGCATCGCCGAGCTCACCGGCCCGGCGGACGCCGAGGACGTCGAGGTCGGTCCCGTCGGCGCCTACCTGTACGAGCCGGACGGCGCCGTCATCCGTGGGCGGTTGATCGGTGACCTGGCGCGGTCCATCGGAGGCCGGATGCTCTCCGAGGGCATCGCGTACGTCACGTCGGACCGTGCCGTGACGACGCCGTTCGCGCAGGGGTTCCGGGTGCTGGACACGATGCCCCTCGACGTGAAGCAGCTGTCGGCACGCCTGGCGGCGGAGGACGTCGGCACCGTCGAGATCAAGAAGCGCGGCGTCGACGTCGACCCGGCGCAGTTCCGGAAGCGGTTGCGGCTGCGGGGGCGGCGGTCGGTGACGCTCGTGCTCACCCGTCTGGAGGGACGGCACACCGCGCTCCTGTGCGAGCGCCTCACCGACGTGGCCGGCTCGGCCGCGGGGCGGTAGCGGGGCGGTAGCGGGGCACGAGGCTGCGCGGGCGGTCGGCGCGAGGCGCTCTCGCTGTCGCTGTCGCTGTCGCTGTCGTGTTCACGTCCGCGGCAGCGACAGACCCCCGCCGAACATCGGCGGGGGTCTGTCGATCTCGCGGAACGGAGCCGTGCAGCGCGGCGCGGGTCAGCGGATGAAGGCGCCCGAGTCGTAGCCGTACGGGTCGGAGGACGAGTGGCTCGACGCGATCGCGATGATGAAGATCACCGCGAAGAGCACGTAGAGCCCGGTCAGCACCCACCCGCCGATGACCCCGGCGAGGGCCAGTCCACGGCCACCCTCACCCGTCTGCTTGATCTTCCCGAGGGCGATGTGCCCCATGATCGCGCCGGCGGGGCTCGTGAGGATCACGATCGGCCAGATGACGACCCCGGCGAACGCGAACACGATCGACAGGATCGCCAGGGTGTTCGTCTTCGGGCGCTGGGCGTACGGCTGGTACCCGCTCGTGGCGTACGGCGACGCGTAGGGGTTCCCGCCCTGCTGCGGCGCGTAGGGGTTCTGCTGGGGGCTCGAGGCCGCGTACGGGTTGCCCTGGTGCGACTGCTGCGCGTACGGGTTGCCCTGCTGCGACTGCTGCGCGTACGGGTTGCCCTGCTGGGACTGCTGCGCGTAGGGGTTGCCCTGCTGCGACTGCGGTGCGTACGGGTTGTGCTGGGGCCCCGAGGCCGCGTGCGGGTTGCCCTGCTGGGACTGCTGCGCGTACGGGTTGCCCGACGGCTGCTGGCCCTGACCGTACGGGGCGCCCGACGCCTGCTGGCCCTGGCCGTACGGGGTGCCCTGCGACGGCTGCGCGGAGGGGTTCGCGGGCTGCTGGCTGCCCGACTGCCCGTCCTGCTGCTGCCGGCCGTCGTCTCCCCCGCTCGACTCGCCCGGCTTCGGCCACTGGTTCTGATCGGACACCGTCCACCCCTCCCGGCACCCGGTCGGTCGGTGCCTGCTGAGCATCCTCCCACACGGGCCGGGAGCCGGTTCAGGCGTCGGCGTGCGCCACCCGGCCGCGCGACTCAGACCTGGACGGTCGTCACCGGCAGCGTGGAGTCCGCCGCGATGCCGAGGTCGCTCGGCGCGTGCCCCTCTGCCACCAGGCGCGCACCGACCGCGGCGATCATGGCCCCGTTGTCGGTGCAGAGGTCGAACGGTGGGATCCGC
This sequence comes from Curtobacterium sp. ODYSSEY 48 V2, assembly GCF_023712625.1. Taxonomy (NCBI): domain Bacteria; kingdom Bacillati; phylum Actinomycetota; class Actinomycetes; order Micrococcales; family Microbacteriaceae; genus Curtobacterium; species Curtobacterium sp. ODYSSEY 48 V2. Next base: position 153,422 of record NZ_JAMAXX010000006.1, on the reverse strand, counting down.
AGCGCGACCCCGGCGGCAGCGCAGCGTTCCTCGGCGACGGCGCGCAACCGTGCGTTCGCGACGACCCCACCCCCGAGCAGCAGGCGGTCGACACCGGTGTCCCGGCACGCGGCGAGCGCCTTCGTGAGGAGCACGTCGACGACGGCCTCGCGGAACGACGCCGCGACGTCGGCGACGGGGACCTCGCGGCCCTCGTCCCGGCACTTCTCGACCCACCGCGCGACGGCGGTCTTCAGCCCGGAGAACGAGAAGTCGTACCGGTGCTGCGCCATGTCCTTCGGCAGCGTCAGGCCGCGCGGGAACCGGATCGCGGTCGGGTCGCCCTCCGCTGCCGCCCGGTCGATCTGCGGCCCGCCCGGGTAGGGCAGTCCGAGCAGGCGTGCGACCTTGTCGAACGCCTCGCCGGCCGCGTCGTCGATCGTCTCGCCGAGCAGTTCGACGTCGCCGACCAGGTCCCGCACGAGCAGCAGCGACGTGTGGCCGCCGGACACGAGCAGCGCCACGGTCGGCAGCTCGATCGCGCTGCCGTCCGCACGCAGGACGTCCGCACCGACGTGCCCGACCAGGTGGTTCACGCCGTACAGCGGCTTGCCCGTCGCGACCGCCAGTGCCTTGGCTGCGCCCACCCCGACCATCAGGGCACCGGCGAGCCCCGGGCCGGCGGTCACGGCGACGGCGTCGAGCTCGTCGAGCGTGACACCCGCGCGGTCGAGGGCCTCGTGCAGGGTCGGGGTCATGGCCTCGAGGTGCGCCCGTGCGGCCACCTCGGGCACGACGCCGCCGTAGCGGGCGTGCTCGTCCATGCTCGACGCGATGACGTTGGCGAGCAGGGTGGTCCCGCGGACGATGCCCACGCCGGTCTCGTCACAGCTCGTCTCGATGCCGAGCACCAGGGGTTCAGTCGCGCTCACCGAGGGTCTCCTGTCCGATCGGTCCGACACCGGTGGACGCACCGGGGGTGACGGGGAGCTCCGCCCGCATCACCCACGCGTCGACACCGTCGGGCTGGTAGTAGCGGGGCCGCACGGCGATGCGCTCGAACCCGGCAGCGGTGTACATCGCCTGCGCCACGGGGTTGTCGGCGCGCACCTCGAGGAACACCTCGTGCACCTCACGCCGTCGGGCCTCGTCGAGGAGCTCCGTGAAGAGCACCTTCCCGATGCCCCGGCCCCGCTGCTCGGCAGCGACCGCGATGGTCTGCACGTCGGCGACGGGGTTGCCCGCGAGCGAGGACAGCCCGGCGTAGCCGACGACCGTCGGGGCGCCGTCCTCGGTCGTCTCGACCACGACGTAGTACCCGTGCGGGGACCACAGCTCCCCCGCCATCTGCGACGAGGTCCAGGCGTCCGTCGGGAACGACGTGTGCTCGAGGAACATGACGTCGTCGAGGTCCTGCGGGACCGCGCGGCGCAGCCGCAGGCCGGCGGGCAGTCCGGTCACCGGACGACCCGCTTCGGGGCCCCCGGCACGGTGACGTCGGGGTCACGCAGGTAGAGGGGGGTGTCGTCGGCGAAGGGCGCGCCGGAGGCGAGCCGGTCTGCTGCCAGCGACCCGAGCCTCCCGGCCGGGACGGTCGTGACGGTCTCGCGGGGCCAGTCGACGGCCTCCGGACGGGAGGCGCGGATCGCCTCGTCCAGGTCCGCCGGCTTCGCGAGTCCGGGACCGGCGACCCGCGTGCCGGTCTCGTCGTGGGCGCTCCAGTAGACCTCGCGGCGGCGCGCGTCCGTCAGGACGACGACGGGGTGCCGCTGCAGGTCGGCCGCGATCGCGTCGTGGCTGACGAGCGGGAGGAGGGGGACGCCGCGGGCGGCGGCGAAGGTGCGCGCGGCGGCGATCCCGACGCGCAGGCCGGTGAAGGGGCCGGGGCCCGTGCCGGCGACCACCCCGGTGACGTCGGCACCGGTGACGTCGGCCTCGGCGAGCACCTCGGCGAGGAACGGGCCGATCACCTCGGCGTGCCGGCGGGAGTCGTCGGTGCTGCGCTCGGCGAGCACACGACCGCTGGCCGGGTCGACGACGGCGACCGAGGTGCCGGCGGACGTGTCGATGGCGAGGAGCACGCGTCCATCGTAGGCGCGATCGGGACGGCGGACGGTGGCGTAGTGTCCGGTGATGTTCCACCTGCACGAGGGAGGTCACCGATGCCCTGGACACCGCGCACGGCAGCGCACCGCGATCCCGAGCAGTGGCGCCGTCGGGGCCTGCTGCCGCCCGCGGACGTCGACGCGCTCGTGCACGCCCGACTCGGGTGGTTGCCGGTCGACGACCCGGCCTACGCCGACTTCTTCATCGACCCGACCACCTCGGTGCGGTCGGGCTGACCCGGCGATCCGTCAGAGCGTGACGTCCGCCCAGCGCGGCCCGGTCGCGGTGACGATCACCCGTCGGGGCTCGTCGGGAACGTCGTCGGGGTCGAGGTCGTCGGCGTCGCCGTCGGGCGCGTCCGCTCCCGTCGCACGGACGATCTCCACGTCGAGGATGCTGTCCGCGATGCCGTCGACGAAGCCCCGGCCCCACTCGACCACCACGACCGAGGCGTCCCAGTCGAGGTCGAGGTCGTCGAGCTCCACGGGGTCGCTCAACCGGTAGGCGTCGACGTGGACCAGGTCCGGGCCGGTCGTCGTCGGGTGGGTCCGGGCGAGGACGAAGGTGGGGCTCGACACCTGCCCCCGCGCGCCGAGCGCGGCCCCGAGGCCACGCGTGAGCGTCGTCTTGCCCGCACCGAGCGGCCCGGTCAGCACGACGAGGTCGCCGGCACGCAGGACACGTGCGAGCCGCGCACCGAGCACACCCATCTCGTCGGTCGTCGACACCGTCGTGTCGAGCAGCACCCGGGCGTCCGTCACGGCTGCTCCCGCAGGTAGTCGCCGACCCGGCCCTCGACCTGGTGCCCGACGACCTCGCGCGGGACGCGGGCCCCGATCCGGCAGGTCACCTCTTCCCCGATGGTGCCGAGCGCCTCGCCCCACTCGAGGACGGTCATCTCGCCGTGCTCCCCCGTGCCGAACAGCACGACCTCGTCGCCGACGCGGACCTCGTCGTCGCCGACGTCGACCAGGAACTGGTCCATCGCGACGCGACCGGCGACCGGGTACCGCTTCCCGCCGATCGTCACCTCGACGCGGCCCTGCGCGCGACGCGGCACCCCGTCCGCGTAGCCCACGGGCACGAGCGCCAGGGTGGTCTCCGACGTGGTGCGGTACGTGTAGTCGTAGGAGACGCCGGTGTCGACCGGGACCCGTTTCGTCTTCGCGACCGAGGCCGTGAGCGTCATCACCGGCTCGAGCCCGAGGTCGGCGGCGGACACGCCCTCGGCACCCGGGATGCCGAGCAGGTTCGCGCCCATCCGCACCATGTCCTTGCGGAACTCCTTCCGCTCGAGCCCGGCGAGCGAGGCCGCGACGTGCTCCATCGGCAGGTCGAGCCCGAGGTCCTCCGCGGTCTCGACGGCCCGGTCGAACACGGCGACCGCGGCACTGTCGTCCTCGTCCGACGACTCCGCGAGGTGCGTGTACGCCGCGACGACCTCGATCCGGCCGGCGCGCTGCGCGTCGACCGCGAGTGCCACCAGCTCCGGCCAGGCGTCCGCGGTCGCGCCGTCGCGGTGCAAGCCGGAGTCGACGCCGAGGTGGACCCGTGCCGGACGCTGGTCGACGGCGTCGACGACCCGCTGCAGCTCGGCGACGTTCGAGACGCCGAGGTCGATCGCCGAGTCCACGGCGTCGCGGAAGTCGAGCGCCGGGTCGTGCTGCCAGGTGAACAGGTGCACGTCCTCGCCGACGCCGATCGCCCGGAGGCGCAGCGCGGCCGGCACGGTCAGCACGCCGATCCAGCGGATGCCGGCGTCGACGGCCGCGAGCGCGATCGGCTCGAGACCGTGCCCGTAGGCGTCGGCCTTCATGATCGCCATGACCTCGACCGGGTGCATCCACTCGCGCACGAGGTCGAGGTTCGACCGGTAGGCGTCGAGGTCGATCCGGGCCCGACGAAGGGGGGCGTTCACGTCGTCCTCCGTTCCACGCTGCGGCCGACCCTGGCGACCACCTCGTAGTTGATGGTGTCGATCGCCGCTGCCCAGTCCTCGACCGCGGGGTCGCCGTCCGCCGGGTCGCCCCAGAGCACGACCTCGTCGCCCACCCGGACGTCGGCGTCGCCGATGTCGATGTGCATGGCGTTCATCGCGACGCGGCCGACGACGGGGAACTCCCGGTCGCCGATGCGCACCGACACCCGGTTGCCGAGGTCGCGGTCGAAGCCGTCGGCGTACCCGAGGCCGATCACCGCGAGCCGGGTGTCCGTCGCTGCACGCCAGGTGTAGCCGTAGCTGACGCCGTCGCCCGCGGCCACCGGGACGGTCCGCAGCACCGCGGCGGTCACGCGCATCGCCGGGCGGAGCCCGAGGTCGGCCGAGGTGCGGTCGGCGAAGGGGCTGAGCCCGTAGAGCGCGAGCCCGACCCGTGCGGCGTCGTGGCGCGTCTCCGGCACCGCGATGCCCGCGGCGCTCGCGGCGAGGTGCACGATGTCCGGCACGATGCCGTTCGCCGCCAGGCCGTCGAGCGCCCGCTGGAGTGCGGCGTCCTGGTCGAGATCGTCGGCACGCGACGCGTTCGACAGGTGCGACATGAGCCCCTCGACGCGGGTGCGCCCGCCGGCCCGGGCGATCCGCCCGGCGGTGTCGAAGAGCTCGGCCCACTCGGACTCGACCGCGCCGTTCCGGCTCAGCCCGGTGTCGACGCAGACGTGCACCGCGGGCACCTCGGAGTCGGCCGCGGCCGCGAGCTGGGACACGCTCGACACCGCCGGGGTGACGTCGTACTGCGCGGCGCGGCGGAAGTCCTCGTCCGGGGCGTGCAGCCACGCCAGGATCCGGACGCCCTCGTGGATGCCGGCGCGGCGGAGCGCGATGCCCTCCTCGACGTCGGCGACCCCGAGCCACTCGGCACCGGCGTCGACGAACGCCCGTGCGGCGTCGACCGCACCGTGCCCGTACGCGTTCGCCTTGACGACCGCGATGACACCCGCCGGCGCCACCTGCTCGGACACCGTGGCGTAGTTCGCGATGAGGGCCTCGCGGTCGACCGTGATCCCCGTGAACGCGCTCATGCGCCCCCTCCTTCGATGACGACGAACGCCGTCGCGATACCGCCGTCGTGCGACAGCGACAGGTGGACGTCCGTCACACCCCGGTCCGCCGCCACCCGACGAGCGCCCTCGTGCAGCGTGAGCGACGGGTTCCGCTGGTCGTCCGACACGACCTCGAGGTCCTGCCAGCTGAGCCCGGCACTGGACCCGAACGCCTTGATGAGGGCTTCCTTCGCCGCGAACCGGGCCGCGAGCGACGACACCGGTCGGGGCTCCCCGTCGCGCAGCTGCTCGGCCGGGGTGAACAGCCGCGTCCGGAGCGCCGGGGTGCGTTCGAGCACACCCCGGAACCGCTCCGTGTCGACGACGTCGACCCCGATGCCGATGATCACGACGCGGGCCTACTCGACGGTGACCGACTTCGCCAGGTTGCGCGGCTGGTCGACGTCGAGCCCCTTGGCGGCGGCGAGCTCCATGCCGAACATGTGCAGCGGCGCGACGGCCAGCAGCGGCTCGAACAGCGGCGTGGCGAGCGGGATCCGCAGGACCTCGTCCGCGAAGGGCAGCACGGCGGCGTCGCCCTCCTCGGCGATCGCGATCACCCGGGCACCGCGGGCGCGGATCTCCTGGATGTTCGAGACCACCTTCGGGTGCAGCGAACGCGGGTCGCGCGGCGACGGCACGATCACGAAGACGATCTGCCCCGGCTCGATGAGCGCGATCGGGCCGTGCTTGAGCTCACCGGCGGCGAAGCCCTCGGCGTGGATGTACGCGAGCTCCTTGAGCTTGAGGGCCCCCTCGAGCGCGATCGGGTACCCGACGTGGCGGCCGAGGAACAGCACGCTCCGGGTGTCCGCCATCCACTTCGCCAGCTCGGCGACGCCGGACGCGTCGTCGATGGTCTGCTGGAGCTTCGGTGCGAGGCCCTCGAGCTCGCTGACCTGCTCGGCGATCTGCTCGGCCGTGAGCGTGCCCTTGAGCGTGGCGAGGTGCAGCCCGAGCAGGTAGAGCGCGACGCCCTGGGCGATGAAGGCCTTGGTCGACGCGACGGCGACCTCGGGGCCGGCGTGCGTGTAGATCACCGCGTCGGACTCGCGCGGGATGGTGGCGCCCTGCGTGTTGCAGATCGAGAGCACCTGCGCACCCTGCTCGCGGGCGTACTTGACGGCCATGAGCGTGTCCATGGTCTCGCCCGACTGGCTGATCGAGACGACGAGGGTGCGGTCGCTCAGCACCGGGTCGCGGTAGCGGAACTCGTGGGCGAGCTCGACCTCGACGGGGACGCGTGCCCACTGCTCGATGGCGTACTTGCCGAGGATGCCGGCGTACGCCGCCGTGCCGCACGCGATCACGATGACACGGTCGACCTGCTGCAGCCGATCGGCGATCGGGTCGAGGTCGGTCAGCGTCACGGCACCGTCGTGCACGCGACCGAGGATCGTCTTGGCGACGGCCTCGGGCTCCTCGCTGATCTCCTTGGCCATGAAGGAGCTCCAGCCGCCCTTGTCCGCGGCGGAGGCGTCCCAGCTGACCTCGAACTCCTCGGGGGTCGCCGGCGAGCCGTCGAAGTGCACGACCTCGACGCCGTCGGGACGGATCGTCGCGATCTCGTCCTGGCCGATCGCGAGGGCACGCTGCGTGTAGGCGACGAAGGCCGCGACGTCGGAGCCCATGAAGTTCTCGCCGTCACCGAGGCCCACGACGAGCGGCGAGTTGCGGCGCGCACCGACGACGACGCCCGGCTGGTCGGCGTGCACGACGAGGAGCGTGAAGGCACCCTCGAGCCGCTGCACGACCTGCTGCATGGCAGCGGTCAGGTCCCCGGTCTCGCGGAACGCACGACCGACGAGGTGCGCGGCGACCTCGGAGTCGGTCTCGCTGGTGAACTCGACGCCCTCGGCGACGAGCTCCTGCTTCAGCTCGGAGAAGTTCTCGATGATGCCGTTGTGGATGAGCGCGAGCTTGCCGCCGTCCGCCAGGTGCGGGTGGGCGTTGCCGTCGGTCGGGCCGCCGTGGGTCGCCCAGCGGGTGTGCCCGATGCCGGTGGCACCGTCGGCGATCGGGTGCGACTCGAGCTCCTCGACCAGGGCCTGCAGCTTGCCGGCCTTCTTCGCCGAGACGAGGTCACCCGGCCGGTCGACGACGGCGATGCCCGCCGAGTCGTAGCCGCGGTACTCGAGACGACGGAGACCACCGAGGAGGACCTCCTGGCTGCTCTTGCTGCCGACGTAGCCCACGATTCCACACATGCGCACGATCCTACGGTCTGGCTGGAGATCAACCCTGCAAGTCCGCAGGAGTGGGGATACCGTTCGGGACATGGGACGCTTCGACGACATCGACATCACCACGCTGCACGGGGAGCACACCACCTTCGCGCAGTTCTCGGACCGGGCCGTCCTCGTCGTGAACGTCGCCTCGCGCTGCGGACTCGCGCCGCAGTACGAGCAGCTCGAGGCCCTGCAGAAGACTTACGGCGACCGCGGCTTCACGGTCCTCGGTTTCCCGAGCAACCAGTTCCTGCAGGAACTCGGCTCGTCCGAGGCGATCGACGAGTACTGCTCCACCACCTGGGGTGTGACCTTCCCGATGTCCGAGAAGGTGAAGGTGAACGGCAGGGGCGCCCACCCGCTCTACCAGGCACTCAAGGAGACGCCCGACGCCTCCGGCAAGGCCGGCCGGGTGAGCTGGAACTTCGAGAAGTTCCTCGTCGCCCCCGACGGCTCCGTCACGCGCTTCCGTCCGACCACGAAGCCGGACGCCCCCGAGGTCGTCGCCGCCATCGAGGCGGCCCTGCCGGCCTGACGGTCACCGTCCGCACGACGGGTCGCGTCCTGCGGACACGCACCGGGCACCGGACGGGAGGCGCGGATCACCGCAGCCGGTCCACGCACGTCCGCCGCGCCTCCCGTCTGTACGCTCGTGCCCATGCCGATCACGGAAGCCACCGTCGCGCACCCGACCCCGTTCGTGGAGATCCCGCGCGACGAGTGGTCCCAGCTCGCACCGAAGGAGCACCTGTCGCTCACCGAGACCGAGATCGTGCAGCTGCGCGGCCTCGGCGACCGGCTCGACATGCAGGAGGTCCTGGAGGTCTACCTGCCGCTCTCCCGCCTGCTGACGCTGTACGCGGCCGGGGCCAGGGACCTGCACGCCGAGACGAGCCGCTTCCTCGGTGAGCGGGCCGGCCGGACGCCCTTCGTGATCGGTGTCGCCGGGTCGGTGGCGGTCGGCAAGTCGACCGTCGCGCGACTGCTCCGCGAGCTGACGAAGCGCTGGCCGGACACCCCGCGGGTCGAACTCGTGACAACCGATGGCTTCCTGTACCCGAACGCCGAGCTCGAGCGCCGCGGGATCATGGACCGCAAGGGCTTCCCGGAGTCGTACGACCGTCGTGCGCTGCTGCGGTTCGTCAGCCAGGTGAAGAGCGGGGCGGCCGAGGTGCGTGCGCCGTTCTACTCGCACCTCGTCTACGACATCGTCCCCGACGCCGAGATCGTCGTGCGGCAGCCGGACGTCCTCATCGTCGAGGGCCTCAACGTGCTCGCGCCGCCGGTGCACGGGCGGCTCGCGCTGTCCGACCTGTTCGACTTCACGATCTACGTCGACGCGAAGACCAAGGACATCGAGTCCTGGTACGTCGACCGGTTCCTCGCCCTGCAGGAGGAGGCGTTCTCGAGCCCGGACTCGTTCTTCCACCGCTTCGCCTCGCTGTCGCGCGAGGACGCGGTCCGGACCGCGACCGAGGTCTGGCGGGCGATCAACGAGCCGAACCTGCTCGAGAACGTGCTGCCCACGCGCTCCCGGGCGACGCTCGTGCTCAAGAAGGGCGCGAACCACAAGGTCAACTCGGTGCTGCTCCGCAAGATCTGACGCGGGGCGGTGGGCGAGGGCGCCGTGCCGCCTCGGTCGTCCCGCGGCGCGACCTGCTCGCGAACAACCGGAAGCGGCTCGCGCCACGTGATCACACGTGGCGCGAGCCGCTTCCGGTTGTTCCGACGACCCGGGACGTCGCGTGCGAGTGCCCTACGCGGCCGCGTCGATCGCCAGCCGGTCGCGCACGACGGCGGCCAGCTCCTCGGCGACCCGCTGCGCATCCTCCTGCGACGCCGCCTCGACCATCACGCGGACGACGGGCTCGGTGCCCGACGGTCGCAGCAGCACCCGACCGGCGTCGCCGAGGGCCTCGGTCGCCGCGGCGATCGCGTCCTGCACGCCCTGGTCGTCCAGCCCGTGGCGGTCGACACCGCGCACGTTGAGGAGCACCTGCGGGAAGACGGTCATGCACGACGCGAGCTCCTGCAGGCTCTTGCCCGTGCGGGCCATCTCGGCCACCAGGTGCAGGCCCGTCAGCACGCCGTCGCCGGTGGTGGCGTAGTCGTTGAAGATGATGTGGCCGGACTGCTCGCCACCGAGCGAGAAGCCGCCCTCGTTCATCTTCTCGAGCACGTAGCGGTCGCCCACGCCGGTCTCGAGCACCGTGATGCCCGCGTCCGCCATGGCCCGCTTGAGCCCGAGGTTCGACATGACGGTCGCGACGAGCGTGTCGTCGGCGAGCCGGCCCCGCTCCTGGAGCGAGAGCGCCAGGATCGCCATGATCTGGTCGCCGTCGACGGCGTTGCCGGCGGCGTCCACCGCGAGGCAGCGGTCGGCGTCGCCGTCGTGCGCGATGCCCACGTCGGCGCCGTGCGCCAGCACGGCGGCGGCGAGGTTGTCGATGTGGGTCGAGCCCACACCGTCGTTGATGTTCATGCCGTCCGGGTCCGCGCCGATGAGCGTGACGCGAGCGCCGGCGTTGACGAAGACCTCGGGCGAGACGCCCGCGGCGGCACCGTTCGCGCAGTCGAGCACGACGTGCAGGCCGTCGAGCCGGTGCGGCAGCGTGCCGAGCAGGTGGACGACGTAGCGGTCCTCGGCGTCGGCGAAGCGGGTGATCCGGCCGACGTCGCCACCGGTGGGCGTCGGGGCGGACTGGTCGTGCATGGCCGCTTCGATGCGGTCCTCGACCTCGTCCGGCAGCTTGCGGCCGCCCGTGGCGAAGAACTTGATCCCGTTGTCGGGCGCGGGGTTGTGGGACGCGGAGATCATCACGCCGAAGTCGGCGTCGATGTCCGCGACGAGGAACGCCGCAGCGGGGGTGGGGATGACCCCGGCGTCGAGCACGTCGACACCGGCGGAAGCGAGACCGGCCGCGACCGCGGCACCCAGGAACTCACCGGAGACGCGCGGGTCGCGCGCCAGGACCGCGCGGGGGCGCGGTCGACCGGACGCCCGGCGGGCGTCCGCATGGTGTCCGTGTGTGAGCACGGCCGCGCTGGCCTGGGCGAGACCCAGAGCCAGCGCGGCCGTCAGCTCGCCGTTGGCGAGTCCACGAACACCGTCGGTACCGAACAGACGCGGCATTGCGATCGGGTTCGTCGCGCGACTAGCGCTTCGAGAACTGCGACGCCTTGCGGGCCTTCTTGAGACCGGCCTTCTTGCGCTCGATGACGCGAGCGTCACGGGTGAGGAAGCCGGCCTTCTTGAGGGTGGCGCGGTTGTTCTCGCGGTCGATCTCGTTCAGCGCACGCGCGATGGCGAGGCGGAGCGCACCGGCCTGACCCGAGGGGCCACCACCGGTGATGCGAGCGACGACGTCGTAGGCGCCGAGGAGCTCGAGCACCTTGAACGGGTCGTTGATCAGCTGCTGGTGCAGCTTGTTCGGGAAGTAGTCCTCGAGCGTGCGGCCGTTGACCGTGAACGAGCCGCCACCGGGGACGAGACGCACGCGGGCGATGGCCTCCTTGCGGCGCCCGACGGCACCGCCCGAGACGTTGAGGATCTGGCGGGGAGCGGCCTCCGAGGACGCCGGGGCGCTCTCGGTGGTGAAGCTCTCCGGGGTCTGGTCGAGGGAGTCAGCGATCTGAGCCATGAGTTTTATCAGTCCTTGAAGTCGTCGTGGCCGGAACTACTGTGCGACCTGGTCGAAGGTGTACGCCTTGGGCTGCTGCGCGGCGTGCGGGTGCTCTGCGCCGGCGTAGACCTTCAGCTTCTTGAGCTGCTCACGGCCGAGGGTGTTCTTCGGCAGCATGCCGCGGATCGCCTTCTCGACGGCGCGGGTCGGGTGCTTCTCGAGCATCTCCGGGTAGGAGGTCGCCGTGAGGCCGCCCGGGTAGCCCGAGTGACGGTAGTAGACCTTCTTCGCGAGCTTGGAGCCGGTGAGGGCGACCTTGTCCGCGTTGATGATGATGACGTAGTCACCCATGTCCATGTGCTGGGCGAAGGTGGCCTTGTGCTTGCCGCGCAGGAGCGCCGCGGCGTGGGTGGCGAGACGGCCGAGGACGACGTCGGTCGCGTCGATGACGATCCAGTCGTGCTGGACGTCTGCCGGCTTCGGGGAGAACGTACGAGTCACAGGAGTGCTGCTTTCGTGTCGAGGTGAGGAGTCCGTGAATCCCGCTCCGGTGGGTGTTCCGCGGGCGATGCTCGTGGAACTGCCCGGTGGAGGGCTCATCTGACTGTCCGGCGCACGGGGCGCACAGACCAAGGTGAGAGCCTACCCGACGCGGCTCGCCTTGTCGAACGGGGCCGTGACGGACGGGAGGCGCGGTGCCGTCCGACACCGCGCCTCCCGTCCGTCACACGGTCACGTCCGGGCCGTGGTCACCTCAGCCGAACAGTCCACGCAGCCAGCCGAACACCCCGAGCACGACACGGACGACGTCCGCGACGAACCCACCGTGACCGGGCCCGCCCGGCTTGCCGTCACCGTGGCCGGGCTTGCCCGGCTTCCCGTCACCGTGACCCGGCTTGCCCGGGTGGTCGCCGCCGTGACCCGGCTTGCCCGGGTGGTCGCCGCCGTGACCCGGCTTGCCCGGGTGGTCGCCGCCGTGGCCGGGTCCGCCGGGGGTCCCGCCGTTGCCCGGCGTACCACCGTCACCCGGCGTCGGGGTCTCGTCCTCGGCCAGGTCGAAGCCGACCAGGATCGGGTCGTGGTCGCTCGCCCGGTACACGTCGTCGCGGTACAGGTCGGTGACGTTGTAGTCGTAGCGGCTGTACTCCAGGCCCACCGACTCGGTCGAGTTGATGTTCCAGATGTCCACGCCGGTCACGGCCTCGAGCGCCGCGGGTGAGGCCAGCACGTGGTCGAGCGAACCGCTCAGGCCGCTGAACACGTAGGAGTACTCGGTCGGGTCCTTCGCCGGCCCGAGGTCGGTGTAGCCGGCGTCGCGCAGGACGACCATCGGGTCCTCCTCGCTGTAGGCGTTGAAGTCGCCGAGCATGAACACCCTGTCCGTGCCGTACTTCTCCTGCTCGGTGGTCGAGAACGCGGCGAGCGCCGTCGCCTGTGCCACGCGGGACGCGTTCGAGGCACCCTGGCCGTCGCCCTGGTCGGCGTCCGCGCCCGAGCCGGAGCCCTTCGACTTGAAGTGGTTCGCGATCACCAGGAAGTCGTCGTCCGCGTCCCCGCCGACCGGGCGGAAGGCGTCCGCGACGGGCTGGCGGGCGTTCGCGAAGGCCGGGTCGTCGAGGATGGTCGACTCGCCGACGGGTGCGACGCGGTCCTGCTTGTAGATGAGGGCGAGGCGGATGACGTCCTCGCTCGCGGGCAGCACCGCCGGGGACGGCACGTACGCCCAGGTGTCCTGGCCGGTCGCCGCGTTCAGCGCCGAGACGAGCGTGCCGACGGCGGCGTCGCGGTCCTTGCCGAACCGTGCTGAGTTCTCGATCTCCTCGAGGGAGACCACGTCGGCACCGAGGGCGTTGATCGCCTTCACGATCTTCACCTGCTGGCGCTCGAGGTCGTCGGCGTTCGCGGCGCCACGGGCGTCGCAGCCACCGCGGACGGTCACGGGGTCGCCGTCGCGGTCGGTGTAGTACGTGCAGCCGGTGAGCTGATCGCCCGTGGTCGGGAAGTAGTTCAGCACGTTGAACCCGGCGAGCTTGAGGTCCCCACCGACGTTCTCGGGGGCCGCGGTGCGGACCTGCGAGAACGACGCGGGCAGGTCTGCCGCGGGCGTCGCACCGGTGATCGGCGACGTCGGCTGGAACTTCCAGGTGTCGTTGCGGTAGTCGAGGACGACCGGCTCCGAGAAGGTCGCTGCGGCACCGACCGTGACCGGGCCCTGCGTGAGCCAGGACACCGGGACCGACTGGTTCGCGGCGCTGAGGAAGTTCGTGCTCGCGCCGTCGTCGAGGACCACCGTGCGCGCGGCGTTGTCGGCGGCGACCTCCGCGGCCTCGGCGCTGCCCGGGCGGGCGACCTCGGTCGGCTGGATCAGGCGCTTCGTGCCCGCGGCGAGCGCGATCTCGCCGTACTGGTTCGTCGTGTAGTTGTCGGCGACCGTGTAGTCGCCCTGCGGCGCGATCAGCATGCTCTCGAGCGACTCGCGCTGCGCGTCCGTGCGCGGCAGGGTCAGCGTGGCCGGGACCGGCTGCACGACGCCCGCGGCGGGGAGCTCCTCGACGTCGGCGGTCGAGCCGACCTCGAGCTCGGTGAGGCCGTTGTACTCGGCGACCGTGCCCGTGAGGCGCACGGCGTCCCCGATGGCGACGCTGCCCGCGGTCGCGGCGGAGAACACGAACACGGCGTCCGACGCGGTGTGGGTGGCGAGGTCGACCGCCCCGCCCGTACCGGCGGTCTGGATCGTGTAGCCGTTCAGCCCACCCGTGGCGTAGACCGCGGTCACGACGCCCTCGGTGACGACGCGCTTCCCCACGTACGGCGACGCGGGACCCGTGCCCTGCAGCTCGGCGATCGTGACCGCTTCGGCAGGCGTGGTCGGCGTGCCGGGGTCGGTGGGGGTGCCCGGATCGGTCGGTGTCGTGCCGGCGCCACCGGAGTTCTCCGGCGTCACCGTCGAGCCCAGGGCGAAGTCCGCCGCGTTGGAGTCGGTGTCGACGGTGCCGTCGCGGTGCAGCGCGTCCGGCACGGAGTTCGCCGTCCCGGTCGGCGCGACGGCGGTCTCGAACGTGTTCGACGTGCCGTAGCCCAGCAGGTCGACGACGCCGGGCGTCCCGGTGGTGACCGAGCCGACCGGCAGCGTGAGCGCCGTGGCCTGGTCGGACAGGACGAGCGTGCCGGTCGACCCGGACGGGTTGAGGCCGGTCACGGCGTCGGGGGTGGGCAGCGCCTGGCCGTTCGTCCCGTTCGAGCCCATCTGCACGAGGTACGACCCGTGTGCGGGGACGGTGCCGGCGAGCTTGCCGACCGACGGCGTGCCGGTGTTCGCGGCGGCCCGGTACTGGATCGACCACCCGTCCACGGCGACGGCGGTGTCGGTCGGGTTCGCGATCTCGACGAACTTGTTCGTGAACGGCTGGTTCGCGCTGCCGCCCTTCAGGTACGCCTCGGCGATGACGAGGCCGGTGCCAGCGGGGTCCGCGACGGCGGTGGAGACGGGGACGAGCGGGGCGGCGACGAGCGTCGCTGCCACCGTGGCGCACAGCACGGTGCGCCGCAGGAGGTTGGGCATGCTGACCTTCGGCAGGAGGAGGGGGACTCCAGCACGCTAGCGACCTGCGGGGCCACTCAGGTTTCCGGCAGGTGAACGATCCGGTCCACCCCCGTCCGGGGTGCGCCGCGTGGCGACGGGACGGTGCCCGGCGGCGGGCTCAGCCGGCGACCGGTACCCACCCGCTGCCGACCCGGTGCACGGCCGGTCCGTGCCCGGGCAGCACGATCTCCGGGATCGGCAGCGCCCGCGCGGACTCGAGCGCCGTCGCCTGGTCCGCGGTGAAGAACGGCGTGATCATGCGTGGCCGCGGCTGCCACGACCCCGGGAGCGTGTCGTGGTGCGAGACGACCGCGTCCCCGGTGACGATCGCGTTCGCGGCCGGCAACAGGTACGCGGTCGAGCCGGCCGTGTGCCCGACGGCGGGGAACGGCGTCATCGCACGCCCCGCGAAGTCGTGCGCGGTGAAGGCCCGGGCGGTGGGGACGGTCACGGGACGCAGGGCGTCGGAACCGACGGCCCGCGCCAGCCAGCGGAACGTCCGCGGTGCGGCGAGACGCCCGCCGATCTCCGCCGGCCGGACCTGCTGCCGCTGCGGCCCGCGCACGTTGTCGAGTTCGTCCGCGTGCGCCAGGACCTGCACGTGCGGGTACCGCTCGAGGATCCCCGGGATGCCCCCGATGTGGTCGACGTGCCCGTGCGTGACGTAGATGCGTCGGAGGTCGCCGAGGTCGTGCCCCGCCCAGCGCACGGTGTCGAGGACGAGCGCGGTGTCCGCGGGGTAGCCGGCGTCGATCAGCGCGACGCCGTCCTCCTCGGCGAGCACGACCCAGTTCGAGACCGGCCCCTCGACGAACACCACACCGGGTGCCACGGAGACGACGGACCGGGGCCTGCGGGAGCTCATCCCCCGACGGTACCGGCGTCCGGCTCGTCGTCCGTCCGGCGCGCACGGGTCTGCGCCGCCCGGGCCGCGAGCTCGTCGTCCCCCGGGTAGCCCACCTCGGTGAGGGTCAGACCGGCCGCGGGTGCGACCTTGAACGCGCTCGTGCGCTGCTGCGCGACCCGCAGCTCCTCGAGGCGGTCCGGGCCGAAGCGGCCCTCCCCGACGGCGATGGTCGCCCCGACCATCGCCCGCACCATGGAGTGGCAGAACGCGTCGGCCTGGAGGCGCGCCACCAGCACGCCGTCCGGCTCGCGGTCCCAGCGGAACTCCTGCAGCGTCCGGATCGTGGTCGCGCCCTCGCGCGGCTTGCAGAAGGTCGCGAAGTCGTGCAGCCCGAGCAACGTCAGCGCACCGCGCTCCATCGCCGCCGGGTCCAGGCGCGTCGGGTGCCAGAGCGTGTGCCCGCGGCGACGTGGGTCGCGCGGGGCGTCGGCGTCCGCCACCCGGTACTCGTAGCGCCGCCAGAGCGGGGAGAACCGGGCGTCGAAGCCGTCCGGTGCGACCGACGCGCGCGTGACGACGACGTCGCCCGTCGCCCCGGCGAGACCGTTCACGCGCTTGACGAGTCCGTCGAGCGAGGTGCGAGGAGGGCCGTCCGGCGACGACCGCCGCGGACGGGTGAGCGCACCCCACTGCTCCGCGGTCAGGTCGACGTGGGCGACCTGCCCGGTGGCGTGCACCCCGGCGTCCGTCCGACCGGCGACCGTCAGCTGCGGCGGCGCGCCCCACCGGGTGAAGACCGTGGCGAGCGCGGACTCGAGCGCGCCCTGCACGGTCCGCAGGCCGGGCTGCCGGGCCCAGCCCGAGAAGGCAGCCCCGTCGTAGGCGACGTCCAGCCGCAGCCGCACGGCACCGCCGACACCGGCACCCGAGTCGTCCGTCCCTGCCACGGGAGCGAGCGTACCGGGGACGGGACGGGCCTCCCGTCCGGCCCCGCCGACGACGACCGCGCCCGCCCCGCTGACGGAGAGCGTCCGACCGTGTCAGCGCCACGTCAGTGCCGCGTGAGCGGCCGGCGGCACGATCGTCCCGACATCGACGAAAGGACCTGTGCGATGACCACCACACCACTCGCCGTCGAGGCGACCGGCCTCGTCAAGACGTTCGGCAGCAACCGTGCCGTGGACGGGGTCGACCTCCGCGTCGAGGCCGGCACGGTCTACGGCGTGCTCGGCCCGAACGGCGCCGGCAAGACGACCACCATCTCGATGCTCGCGACCCTGCTGCGGCCGGACGGCGGCGAGGCCCGCGTCTTCGGGCACGACGTCCGCCGCGAGCCGCAGACGGTCCGCTCCCTGATCGGGGTGACGGGGCAGTACGCGAGCGTCGACGAGACGCTCAGCGCCACCGAGAACCTCGTCATCTTCGCGCGGCTGCTCGGCCTCTCCCGCGGCGACGCGAAGCGCAAGGCGGTCGAGCTGCTCGAGCGCTTCGGGCTGTCCGAGGCGGCGTCGCGTCCGCTCAAGAAGTTCTCCGGGGGCATGCGCCGCCGGCTCGACCTGGCCGCGAGCCTCATCGCGCAGCCGCCGCTCATCTTCCTCGACGAGCCGACGACCGGCCTCGACCCCCGCACCCGGGCGCAGATGTGGGACACGATCCGCGAGCTCGTCGCGACCGGGTCGACCGTCCTGCTCACGACGCAGTACCTCGACGAGGCCGACCAGCTCGCCGACCGCATCGCCGTCATCGACCACGGACGTGTCGTGGCCGAGGGCACCGCGGACGAGCTGAAGTCCTCGGTCGGCACGGCCTCGCTGCAGCTCCGCCTGGCGGACGCGGATGCGGACGCCCTCGCGACCGCGGCATCGCTCGTCGAGCGCGTGCTCGGCACCCCGGCGGTCGTCAGCCCGGAGGGCGCGCGGCTCACCGCCCCGATGACGGCGCCCGACCGGGTCACCGACCTGCTCGTGTCGTTCCGCGACGCGGGCGTCTCCCTCGCCGAGATGAGCGTGCAGAAGCCGACGCTCGACGAGGTCTTCCTCACCATCACCGGCTCGCCGACGCCCGCGGACGCCGACGCCGACACCGAGTCCGAGCGCGCGCTCGAAGGGAGCCCCGCATGACCACCCTCGCCCCGACCCCCACCACCACGTCGTCGCCCCGCGTGACACCCCGACCCGGGATCGGCGGCACCGGCCCGGCCGCCACCGTCCGCCAGTCGTTCACGATGGCGTACCGCGGACTCGTGAAGATCCGCCGGACCCCCGAGCAGCTGTTCGACGTCACGCTCATGCCGATCGTCTTCACGGTGATGTTCACGTACATCTTCGGCGGCGCGATCTCCGGCGACGTCGGCAGCTACCTGCCCGTGATCATCCCCGGCATCCTCGTGCAGACGGCGATCACGTCGTCGGTCGTCACCGGCGTACAGCTCCGCGAGGACATGGACAAGGGCGTGTTCGACCGGTTCCGGTCGCTCCCGATCGCCCGGATCGCCCCGCTCGCCGGGGCCCTGCTCGCCGACACCGTCCGCTACGCCATCGCGACGACGATCACGTTCGTGGTGGGCATCGTCATGGGGCTGCGCCCCGCCGGCGGACTCGGCGCCGTGCTCCTCGCGGCGCTGCTCGTCATCGTGGTGGCGTGGGCGATCAGCTGGGTCTTCGCGTACTTCGGGGTCATCGCCCGGACCGCGTCGAGCGTCTCCGGCATCGCGAACCTCGTGCTGTTCCCGCTGACGTTCCTGTCGAACGCCTTCGTCCCGACCGACACGCTGCCCGCCTGGCTGCGCTGGTTCACCGAGGTCAACCCGGTCTCGCACCTCATCACCGCGGTGCGCGACCTGGTGAACCACGGCGTGGTCGGCGGCGACCTCTGGCTGAGCCTGCTCGGCGCGGCCGTGGTCGTCGCGGTGTTCGCCCCGCTGACGGTCCGCGCGTACATGCGGAAGGCCTGACGGTCCGGGCGACCGTCCGGGGGAGGACGGCCCGAGCGCCGGTCAGCCGGGCAGGCGAGCGTCCTCGAGCACGCGCCGCACCCACGAGACGGCCTCGGTCCGGTCCCTGCCGGCCGCGGCCGTCTCGGCGTCGGCGAGCGCCGGCTCCCCCACGGCCTCGGCGAGCAGCGGTCGCAGCCGGGCGTGCGCGAGCACCGCGAAGTCCTGCCGCGAGCCGATCCGCGTGAGCGTGCCCCAGCACGCGGCAGCCGTGTCCGGACGTCCGGCGCGCGCGTACGCGATCGCGAGCCCGGCGAGGGCCGTCCCGATGACGGGCACGTCCCGGCGGGCCTGGCGGAGCCGCAGCTGCACGAGGGTGCCGACACGGATCCGGCGGGCGACCGCCAGTTCGGCTGCCGGGAGGCCCGGGGCCGCGCCGTCGGTCCGGCCCGTGCCCGCCTCGTCCACCGCCGCGATGCGTGCCGCCCCCGCCGTCAGCGCCCAGTGCGCGGCGGGTCCGCGGCCGGGCTGCACGACGTCCCAGGCCGCGGCGTACGCCGCCGCGGCCCCGGCGAGGTCGCCCTCGTACCGCGCGCACTCGGCGGTGATCGCGACCGCGAGCACGGCGATCAGCCCGCGGTCGTCGAACCCGCCGCGGCCGCCGTCGGGCCGGTGCCGCAGGTCCGCTGCGACGGCACGTGCACGGTCGACGTCGCCGGTCGCGGCCGAGGCGAGACCGACGGTCCACCCGATCTCGTACAGGTCGTCCTCCGCCCCGAACAGCTCGAGGTCCTCCCGGGCGGTGACGGCGGCGGCGAGGGACTCCCGGTACCGCCCGGACTGCGCGAGCAGCTGGGTCAGCGTGACCGCGACGGTGCCCGTGGTCCAGGCCTCTCCGGTCGTCCGTGCCAGCTCCTCCGCACGCCGGATGTACCGCAGCGCCCCGGCCGGGTCGCCGTCGTTCTCGGCCAGCGGCGCGCTGAGCAGGTGGCCGAGCAGGGCGACCGCGGGCTCCCGGTGGGCACGCAGCCGTGCCAGCTCGGCGGAGCCCTGCTCGGGTCGCGGCAGGGCGAGCAGGAGCCCGGCGAGCGCGTCGACGACCGGGTCCTCGGCACGCCCGGAGCGGTGCAGCTCCCGGAGTCCGCTGATCGCCCGGGCGGTGGTGCGGAGGTCGGTGAACACCGCGGTCGCACCGCACATCACGAGGCCGATCACCGTCGCGGTGCGGTCGGCCGGCGCCGGCACGCGCGACCGCAGCGCCGCGACGACGTCGGGTGCGGTCGCGGCGACCTCGCGGTGCAGCCCGCGGAGCGTCCAGTACCCGCCGAGGGCCGCGAAGACGTGCGCCACCGTCGGCACGTCGTCGGCGCGGATCGCCCAGCGCAGCAGGGTGACGAGCGTGTCGGCCTCGCGGCGGACCTCGGTGAACGCGACGAGCTGCGCCGGACCCCGCAGTGCGAACAGGTTGCGCGCTGCCGACAGTTCCCGGCCCCACGCGGTCATGGCCGCCCGCACGGCCTCGGTGGTGCCCCGCGCCGCCAGGCGTGCGGCGCCGAACTCGCGCACGGTCTCGAGCAGTCGGTAGCGGACCGGCTCCCCCTCGACCTCGACGAGCTGCACGAGGGACTGTTCCACCAGGTCGGCGAGGTCGTCGAGCGCGTCCCACCGCCGTCCGGGCTCCGCCACCGACTCGACGGCCTCGACCGCGACACCGTCGGGGAACAGTGCGAGGCGGGTCAGCAGGTCCTGGGCGCCCTCGTCGAGCAGCCGCCAGCTCCACTCGATGACGGCGAGCAGGGTGCGGTGCCGTTCGGGAGCGCTCCGGTCACCACCGCGCAGCAGGGCGAAGCGGTCGTCGAGCCGCCGTTCGACCTCGTCGACCGACATCCCTCGGATGCGGGCGGCGGCGAGCTCGATGGCGAGCGGCGACCCGTCGAGTCGGGTGCAGATCCTGCGCACCGCGTCCACGGGCAGCACCGCACCGGGCCGAGCGGCACGGGCGCGTTCGGTGAACAGCCGGACCGCCGCACCGTCGGCCTCGACCGGCAGCGGTCCGAGGGGTGCGACGACCTCGCCCGCGATGGCGAGCGGTGCCCGGGACGTCGTGAGCACCCGCAGCCCGGGCACGGCGGCGAGCAGGTCGGCCGTGCAGCGGGCCACGGCCTGCAGCAGGTGCTCGCAGTTGTCGAGCACGAGCACCGTCGGTCCGTCGTCGAGGGCACGCACCACCCGGCCCCACAGGTCGGTGACGACCGCGTCCTGCAGCATGCGCGCCGTCCGGACCTCGGCGATCCCGAGCAGTGCGCCGAGGGCAGGCAGCAGGTCCTCGCCGTCGTCGATCGGTGCGAGCTCGCAGACGACGACGCCCGTGGTCGGGGGCAGCGCGGCGGCGACGGCCTGCGCCAGGCGCGTCTTGCCGAGTCCGCCCGGACCGAGCACCGTGACCAGGCGGTGCTCGTCGAGCGACCGGGACACCGTCGCGACGTCGTCCTGCCGCCCGACGAGCTCGTTCGGCGCGACCCGGAGCCCGGTCCGCCGGACCGGGTGGTCGGTCGCGGACGCCGACCGGCGCAGGAGCTCGGCGTTCAGCCGCACGAGCTCCGCGGACGGATCGGCCCCGAGTCCGTCCGCCAGCCGTCCGCGGTGCGCGGCGAACACCGCGAGTGCCTCGGGGGTCCGCCCGTCGACGTCGAGGGCGCGCATCGCTCCGCCGACCGCCGTGTCGTCGAAGGGCGCCGCGTCGACCTCGGCGAGCCAGGTGGTCGCAGCGGCGGCGGCGTCGCCGTCCTCGAGCAGCAGGACGGCGAGCCGCCGACGCAGGGCGTGCTCGACCGCGGCCGCGCGGTCGGCGAGCGCCGAGCCCAGGTCCCCGTCGACGTCCGCACCCGGTGCGCCCCGCCACCGGCCGAGCGCTGCCCCCACCGCTGCGGTGTCGGGTGCGTGCACGGCCCGCTCCGCGGCGACGAGGTCGACGTCCGCCGGGTCGCCACCGAGCGCGTACCCCGTGCTGGTCGACACGACGAGACCGTCCGCCGTCGTCCGGCGCAGTCGGGAGACCAGGGTCTGCAGGGCCGCCCGGGCACTCCTCGGCCGGTCCGCACCCCAGAGCTCGTCGATCAGGGCGTCGGTGCCGAGTGCACGGCCGGGTGCGAGCACCAGCGCGGTCAGGAACGACCGCGCGAGCGCACCGGGAACGGCGACCGCGGCACCGTCCGGGCCCGCCACCGTCACCGGTCCGAGGACGGCGACACGGGACGCGACGGGCACGACCCGATCCTAGTTCCGGCCGTGCGAGGACGCCGTCACCCGATCGTGACCGGCGAGCACGTGGTCGTCACCGGTCCGTGACACGCGACGGGCTAGCGTCACGGACATGGGCTTCCCTCGTACCCGCCGCGCGGCCGTACCCGCCGTGTCCGTCGCCGTGCTCCTCGCGGTCACCGCCTGCTCGTCGCCGTCGACCGAGGGCGCGACACCGAGCGCCTCCGGCCCGCTCGCGTCGTCCGCGCCGAGCAGCAGCCCGTCCGCGGAGGTGACCGTGGACTTCGGGACGGCCCCCGCCGGCGACGGCACACCGGACTGCTCGGCGCTGTTGCCCGCAGCAGCAGTCGACGCCGTCGTCCCCGGCGCGCGTGCGGTCGCCCTCGCCGACGTCCCGCACGTCGCGGCCGCCGACTGGGCACCCGTGGTCGCCGGTGGCTCCTCCTGCACGTCGACCACCGGCGTCGCACCGCTCGACGGCACCGTGCTCGGGACGATCGACGACCCCCGCTACGAGGGCGTGCGCGTCACGGTGCTGCCCGACGCCACGGCGGAGTACCAGGACCTCGCCGCGTCCGGGTTGACCGGCGTCCTGGACGGCGGTCCGAGCTGCAGCGCGAGCGACGCCGCGGTCGTGTACTGCGTCTCCGACGTGCTCGTCGGTGACGCCTGGGTGCAGGTCCTGGCGCAGCGCGTCCAGGACGACCCGGACACGACCGAGGCGGCACTCGACGCCCCCTTCCGCGCTCTCGTCGAGCAGGTCGGCGACGCCGTGCGCACGAGCCCCGTCACCACCGCCCGCGTCGACGAGCACGTCGACGGCAGCCTGCCGCCCTGCGTCGCCGACAACGTGGACGCGGTCACGGACACCACGCTCCGCTGGGCACTCGAGGGCACCGACGTCGCTCCGACGACGGTCGAGCACGCGCTCGACCGTCTGTCGGGAGCGTCGTGCGGCTTCGTGGCGCCCGCCGAGTCCGATCCGCGGTACGACCAGCAGCAGGCGCAGTACGACCGCCTCCCGAACGGTGGCTGGGCGGTGGAGCAGCGCCTGGCCGCGGGCACGATCGACCGGGACGGGCGGATCGACCTCGACGGCCTCGACGACCGCGACGGCGCCTGGCGGACGTGCGACGACACCGCGTGCACCCTCGACGTCGTGTCGGACGGTGGCACGTGGGAGCACTTCGTCCTGATGCGCGCGGTGGCCCCGGACACCGCCGAGGCCGTCGAGCGCTGGGCGACGGCCTCGCGCGGCTGACCGGAGGCGCTCGCTAGCGCTGTCGTCCCGAGGGCCCGGTCTCGGTGTCGACGTCGGCGGTCGCCCGCTTCTCGGACTCGAGCACCCCGCGCAGCGCGACGATCGCACTCGAGGTCACCGTCACCTGCGACGGGTCCGCGTCGCTGGCGTCGATCGCGCGCTCGAGGTCGGCGATCGACTCGTCGGCCCCGTCCTCCTCGCAGTCACCGCGAACCACGCAGGCGACCTTCCGGAGCGCGGCCGCGAAGGGTCCTGCGAACGCCGGGTCCGGCCGCCCGATGTTCTCCGCGACCGGACCCGAACGGGCGACCAGCTCGGTGAGGTCGGTCGTGTACCAGGCGACGCGCTCGAGCGCCCGGAAGCGCGCGCCGTCGGTCTGCAGGCGCGCACGCGGTCCCCGCAGCACGCTCCGGGGGTTCATCCGGCGCGCCTCCTGCGCCGTCGAGACGCGGTCCCGCACCTCGGCGATCGCCTTGTCCAGCCGCTCCTGCTGACGGTCCCAGGCACCGGTGTCCGGCTCGCCCTCGTCGAGCACGTCAGCCAGGTCGTCGAGCTGCTGCGCGAGCACGGCGTTCACCTGGTCGATGCGGCGCTCGGCGTCCCAGAAGTGCAGCGGCGGGACCACGGCGAAGTTCACCGCGAGCCCGATGCCGATGCCGATCGCCATCTGCACGACGTACGCGAACGAGTAGCCCTCGGCGTTCCCGCCGCCGATGAGGAGCACGAAGAGCGCCGCCATCGGCACCCACGAGTACCCCTCGCCCAGGATCCGGAAGCCCGAGACGAGCACGCCGAGGCCGACGACGAGCGCGACCGCGATGACGCCGGGATCGCCGATGAGCATCGTGAACCCGGCGATCAGGATGCCGAGCGTGATGCCGACCAGCGTCTGCACGCCGGCCCGGATCCCCGCGAAGACGGTCGTGCGCATCGCGACGATCGCACCGAGCGGTGCGTAGTACGGGTACTCCGCGGCGACGCCCGGCGCGTACTTCGCCAGGGTCCACGCGATCGTGGCGGCCAGCGCGGCCTTGCCGGCCAGCAACAACCGCGGCTGGGTGCCGGAGTCCCGACTCCACCGCCACAGACGGCGCCCTGCGCCGGTGATCCGTTCCGCTCTCGCCATGTCGCGATCACCGTACGGCGGCGACGCTGGGAGCGGACGCGGGTGCGCTCCGGACGGGAGGCTCGTGGCGGCCCCGCCCCGCGCCTCCCGTCCGTCGCCACGCCGTCCGCGGGGACGACGGAACCCCCCGCGACGTGGGTCGCGGGGGGTTCCGTGTGGTGGTGCTGGACCTACTTGGCGTCGTCCGACTTCGCCTCGGCGTCGGCCTCGACCTCGGCGGCAGCCGGGGTCTCGGTCTCGGCCTCGACGGGAGCGGACTCCTCGGTCGTCTCCGTGGACTCGACCGGGGTCTCCTCGGCCGGGGTCTCCTCGGCCGGAGCGGCAGCAGCCGGGGCCGCGTCGCGCTTGACCGGGGCCGGCGTGCTCGACACCGGCTCGAGGACGAGCTCGATCGAGGCGAGCGGCGCGTTGTCACCCTTGCGGAAGCCGAGCTTCGTGATGCGGGTGTAGCCGCCCCGACGGTCCTCGACCTGCGGGGCGATCTCCGTGAACAGCGTGTGCACGACGGACTTGTCGCGCAGCTGGGCGATCACACGACGACGCGCGTGCAGGTCGCCACGCTTCGCGAACGTGATGAGACGCTCGGCGACGGGACGCAGGCGCTTGGCCTTCGTCTCGGTGGTCGTGATGCGACCGTGCGTGAAGAGGGCGTTGGCGAGGTTGCTCAGGAGCAGGCGCTCGTGGGCGGGGCCGCCACCGAGGCGGGGGCCCTTGGTGGGCTTCGGCATGTCAGTTCTCCAGTGGTGATGGTGGTGCGCACCGACTCATCGGTGCGCGTGCGCGTGAGCGCGAGGTCAGTTGTTGGACTCGTCCTCGTCGTACCCGCTGTAGAAGTGGGCGCCGTCGAATCCGGGGACGGTGTCCTTGAGGGACAGGCCGAGCTCGGTGAGCTTGTCCTTGACCTCGTCCACCGACTTCTGACCGAAGTTGCGGATGTTCATGAGCTGCGTCTCCGACAGGGCGACGAGCTCGGACACCGTGTTGATGCCCTCCCGCTTGAGGCAGTTGTAGCTGCGCACCGACAGGTCGAGGTCCTCGATCGGGGTCTGCAGCTCGTTCGAGAGCACCGCGTCGACCGGCGCGGGGCCGATCTCGATGCCCTCGGCCGCCGTGTTCAGCTCGCGGGCGAGACCGAACAGCTCGACCAGCGTGCGACCGGCCGACGCGATGGCGTCGCGCGGCGTGATCGCCGGCTTCGACTCGACGTCGACGACCAGGCGGTCGAAGTCCGTGCGCTCACCGGCACGCGTCGCCTCGACGCGGTAGGTGACCTTGAGGACCGGCGAGTAGATCGAGTCGATCGGGATCTGCCCGGCCTCGCTGAACTCCGAACGGTTCTGGGTCGCCGAGACGTAGCCGCGGCCACGCTCGATCGTCAGCTCCAGCTCGAAGCGCGCGGTGTCGTTCAGGGTCGCGATGACGAGGTCCGGGTTGTGGATCTCGACGCCGGCCGGGGCGGAGATGTCCGCCGCGGTGACCTGACCGGCACCCTGCTTGCGCAGGTACGCGGTGATCGGCTCGTCGTGCTCGCTGGAGACGACGAGGCTCTTGATGTTGAGGATGATCTCGGTGACGTCTTCCTTGACACCGGGGACGGTGCTGAACTCGTGGAGGACGCCGTCGATGCGGATGCTGGTGACAGCCGCGCCGGGGATCGAGGAGAGGAGCGTGCGGCGCAGCGAGTTGCCGAGGGTGTAACCGAAGCCCGGCTCGAGCGGCTCGATGACGAAGCGCGAGCGGTGCTCGGAGATCGACTCCTCGGTCAGGGTGGGGCGCTGTGCAATGAGCACTGTGGGATTCCTTTCGGCGGAGTGTCCGCTATATGACACTCGGCGGTACGACGGGGCCGACCGGGCCCCGACGGGTCTGTTGAGTTGTGATCACGCGCAGCGCGGGGCCGGGAGGGCCCGACGTACGCGATCGAACGACCAGGAATGGCCGGCCCCGCTCGCCCCGGTCAGGGGACGAGCGGGGAACGGCCGGTTGCTCCTCGCGTCAGACGCGGCGACGCTTCGGCGGGCGGCAGCCGTTGTGCGCCTGCGGGGTGACGTCGTTGATCGAGCCGACCTCGAGACCAGCGGCCTGGAGCGAGCGGATCGCGGTCTCGCGACCCGAGCCCGGGCCCTTGACGAAGACGTCGACCTTCTTGACGCCGTGCTCCTGCGCCTGACGCGCAGCGGACTCGGCGGCGAGCTGCGCCGCGAACGGCGTCGACTTGCGCGAACCCTTGAAGCCCACGGCACCCGAGGACGCCCAGCTGAGGACGGCACCCGACGGGTCGGTGATGCTGACGATGGTGTTGTTGAACGTGCTCTTGATGTGGGCCTGGCCCACGGCGACGTTCTTCTTCTCCTTGCGACGCGGCTTGCGCGCGGCAGTCTTGGGGGTAGCCATGATGATCTCCTATCGGGCCTTCTTCTTGCCTGCCACGGTGCGCTTCGGTCCCTTGCGGGTACGCGCGTTGGTCTTGGTGCGCTGACCACGCACCGGGAGACCACGACGGTGGCGGAGACCCTCGTAGCTACCGATCTCGACCTTGCGGCGGATGTCGGCGGCGACCTCGCGGCGGAGGTCACCCTCCACCTTGAAGTTGCCCTCGATGAAGTCACGGAGGGCGACGAGCTGGTCGTCGGTCAGGTCCTTGACGCGGATGTCACCGGAGATACCGGTCTCGGCGAGTGCCTGGACCGCGCGGGTACGGCCGACGCCGTAGATGTACGTGAGTGCGATCTCCACGCGCTTCTCGCGCGGGATGTCGACGCCTGCTAGACGTGCCATGTTCTGGCTGCTCCTGTTTTCAGTGGAGGTGTGGCGCAGTACCGGTGCCCGGGCCTCCGCCCCGAGGTGTCCCCCCGCCGACGACCGAGGTCAGTGGCGGAGTTCTGGTACTGCGTGTTCAGTGTTGAGTTGTGGGTCCTGCTGGGAGCTCAGCCCTGGCGCTGCTTGTGGCGCGGGTTGCTCTTGCAGATCACCATGACGCGGCCCTTGCGGCGGATGACACGGCAGTGCTCGCAGATGGGCTTGACGCTGGGGTTGACCTTCATGATTGCTTCCTGTTGCTCGCTGGCTTCGTGCCCGGCGGGTTCGCCGAGCCGTTCCTTTCCAGCTCGCGGATCACTTGTAGCGGTAGACGATCCGGCCGCGGGTCAGGTCGTACGGGCTCAGCTCCACGATCACGCGGTCCTCGGGGAGGATGCGGATGTAGTGCTGGCGCATCTTCCCGGAGATGTGCGCGAGGACCTTGTGTCCGTTGGTCAGCTCAACGCGGAACATCGCGTTGGGCAGAGCTTCGAGCACCGAGCCTTCGATCTCGATGACGCCGTCTTTCTTGGCCATAGCCTCACTGTCGCTTGGTTGGATTACCGGTGTGATCCCCGAGCCGGTCTGCGGGTCGGGCGCCACGCCGAAGGGCATGACACACCAAAGATCAACCCTATGCGATCAGGCGCAGATTGCCAAGTGCCGGTCGGGCCGCGACCCTCCGTCTGGGGCTCGCCGTCCGGAGCTGAACGGTCCACAGTGGATCAGCGGCCGCTTCCGAGGTCCGGAACGGGCCCGTCGCCGTAGCCTGGCCGTCGCTGACCCCCGGACGCCCGCGCCGGAGAACCGATCGGAGACCACGTGCCTGACGCGCCCCGCCGCCCCCTCGCCCGTCACGGTCGACTGCCGCGCCGTCGCGGATGGGGCACGCTGCTGGGGTTCGTCGCGGCCACGGTCGCCGTCGTCCTGGTCAGCGGCACGAGCGTCGCGGCGATCGCCGGCGCACAGCTCGCCGCGGCACCGCACACGGTCGAGCTCAGCACCGACGACCAGAACACCGCGAAGACCGCCGACATCACGGCGATGCAGGGCGGCGCGAACATCCTGCTCCTCGGCAGCGACACCCGCGTCGGGCAGTTCGACTCGGACGAGAACGTCGAGGGCGCCCGGAACGACGTCACGATCCTCGTCCACATCTCGCAGGACCACCAGCAGCTCACGGCCGTCAGCTTCCCCCGCGACCTCAAGGTCCCGATCCCGGCGTGCACGAACCCCGAGACGGGCACCTCGTACCCGGCCGTGGACAGCGAGCTCATCAACGAGTCCCTCGGGCACGGCGGGATCTCCTGCGCCGTGGACACGGTCGAGAACCTGACCGGGCTGACGATCCCCTACGCCGGACTCATCACCTTCGACGGGGTGATCGAGATGTCGAACGCCGTGGGCGGCGTCGACGTCTGCGTCGCGAAGCCCATCGACGACTCGTACACCGGCCTGCAGCTCTCGGCCGGTCAGCACACCCTCGCCGGCCAGGACGCGCTCGCGTTCCTGCGCAGCCGGCACGGCGTCGGTGACGGCAGCGACCTCGCGCGCATCAGCTCCCAGCAGGTCTTCCTGTCCGCCCTGCTCCGGAAGGTCACCTCGGACGGCACCCTGTCGAACCCGGTGACCCTCTACAAGCTGGCCGGTGCAGCGCTGTCGAACATGACGCTCTCCGACGGCCTGGCGCAGACCCGCACCCTCGTCGGACTCGCCTCGACCCTGCGGGGCATGAGCACCTCGGACATGCTGTTCGTGCAGTACCCGGTCGTCGACGACCCCTCCGACACCGCGCACGTGCTCGTCGACGAGGCGGCGGCGCACGACCTCAACGTCGTGCTGCAGCAGGACCGCAAGACCTCGCTGAGCGACTCGTCCACCGGCCGGGCGTCGGAGGAGTCCCCGACCGCGGCGGGCACCCCGGGGAGCGACGCGCCGGCGTCCGACGCGCCGGCCGCGGGGGACGATGCGGCGAGCGGAGCTGCGACCGGGACGCCCACGGGTACGGCGACCGCTGCCGGGACGCCGACGGCGACCCCGCTGCCCTCGAGCATCTCCGGCCAGTCGGCGTCCGAGCAGACCTGCACCGTCGGGAACTGAGCGCGTCGGGGACTGCGCCCGTCGGGGACTGAGCGCGTCGGGGACTGAACCCGTCGGGAACTCAGCCCGTCGGGGACCGGCGCGGTCGCGCGCGGAGCGGTCCCGGCGTCGGCCCGGCCATCGACGTGGCCGGGCCGGTGCGCGGAGTCGCACCGCGCCTCCCGGCCGACCTCGCGGTCACCGGTCACGGTCCGGACGCGTCCGGACGCCCTACGGGACGGGGACGGGCGTGACGCCGAGCGGCACGAGGCCGGAGGCGCCGCCGTCCGATGCGGTGAGCACCCAGATGCCGTCGGCGTGCACGGCCACCGAGTGCTCCCAGTGCGCCGCGTCGGAACCGTCGAGGGTCCTGATCGTCCAGTCGTCGTCGTCCGTGGAGCTGTCGATCGTCCCGGCCGTCACCATCGGTTCGATCGCCACGACCAGACCGGGCCGGACCGCCGGACCGGCACCGCGGACCCGGTAGTTGAAGACGGGCGGGTCCTCGTGCATCGACCGGCCGATCCCGTGCCCCGTGAAGTCCTCGACGATGCCCCAGGCGCCCGTCTCGTCGATGGCGTCCTCGATCACCGCGCCCACCTCGTTGAGGTTCCGTGCGTGTGCGAGCGCCGCGATGCCGTGCCAGAGCGAGCGCTCCGTGGTGTCGCAGAGCGTCTGGCGCGCCGCCGTCACGGGAGCGTCGCCGCCGGGGAGCACCGTCGTGAAGGCGCTGTCACCGTTCCACCCGTCGACCTCTGCACCGGCGTCGACCGAGACGATGTCGCCCGGCTCGAGTACGCGGTCGCCGGGGATCCCGTGGACGATCTCGTCGTTCACGGACACGCACAGGGTGTGCCGGTAGCCCGGGACGAGCAGGAAGTTCGGGACGCCACCGCCCTCGCGGATCGTCCGCTCGGCGATCGCGTCGAGCTCGCCCGTGGTGACGCCCGGGCGGATCGCAGCACGGACCGCGACGAGCGCGGCCTCGGTGAGCAGTCCGGGACGGACCATCGCGCGGAGCTCCTCCGGCGACTTGTAGATCGAGGGCTTGCGACGACGCACGAGGGGTGTCAGACGCCCGCGGTGAGGCCGCGCGAGCTGAGCGCCGCCTGGATGCGGTCCCCGACCTCGTCGATGCCGCCGAGGCCGTCCACGTCGACCACGAGACCGCGCTCGGCGTACGCCGCGACGATCGGCGCGGTCTGCTCCGTGTAGACCTCCTGGCGACGCCGGATGGTCTCCTCGTTGTCGTCGCTGCGCCCCTGGTCCTCGGCGCGCTTCAGGAGCCGCGCGACGAGCGCGTCCTGGTCGGCGACGAGCTGCACGACGGCGTCGATCGCGGCGCCCTGCTCCGCGAGCAGCGCGTCGAGGTACTCGACCTGGCCCACCGTGCGGGGGTAGCCGTCGAGCAGGAAGCCCTGCTCGGCGTCCGGCTCGGCGAGGCGCGACTTGACGAGCTCGTTCGTCAGTTCGTCGGGGACGTAGTTCCCCGCGTCCATGATCGCTTTGGCCTGCACGCCCAACGGCGTGCCCTCGGAGACGTTCTTGCGGAAGATGTCACCCGTGGAGATCGCGGGGACGCCGAAGCCCTCCGCGATGCGACCGGCCTGGGTGCCCTTCCCGGCTCCGGGAGGTCCGACGATGATGAGGCGTGCGCTCAACGGAGAAGCCCTTCGTAGTGACGTTGCTGCAGCTGCGAGTCGATCTGCTTCACGGTCTCGAGACCGACACCCACGATGATGAGGATGCTCGCGCCGCCGAACGGGAAGTTCTGGTTCGCGCCGAACAGCGCCAGTGCTGCCAGCGGGATGAGCGCGATGAGACCGAGGTAGAGCGAGCCGGGCAACGTCACCCGGGTCAGGACGAAGTCGAGGTACTCGGCCGTCGGACGGCCGGCCCGGATGCCCGGGATGAAGCCGCCGTACTTCTTCATGTTGTCGGCGACCTCTTCGGGGTTGAAGGTGATCGCGACGTAGAAGTACGTGAACCCGACGATGAGCAGGAAGTACAGGACCATGTAGAACCAGTTGTCACCCGAGGTCAGGTTGTTCTGGATCCAGGTCACCCAGGCGGCCGGCTCCGAGCCGTCCGAGGGCTGGTTGAACTGCGCGACCAGGGCCGGCAGGTACAGCAGCGACGAGGCGAAGATGACGGGCACGACGCCGGCCATGTTCACCTTGATCGGGATGTAGGTGTTGTTGCCGCCGTAGGTGCGGCGCCCGACCATGCGCTTGGCGTACTGCACCGGGATGCGTCGCTGCGACTGCTCGACGAAGACGACGGCCATCATGATGACCAGACCGACGAGGATGACGAACAGGAAGAGCTCGAAGGACTGCGACTGCTCGATCGCCCACAGGGCCGACGGGAACTGCGCGGCGATGGACGTGAAGATGAGCAGCGACATGCCGTTGCCGATGCCGCGCTCGGTGACGAGCTCGCCCATCCACATGATCAGGCCGGTACCGGCGGTCAGCGTGACGACCATGAGCATGATCGCGTACCAGCTGTCGTTCGAGATGATCGACGAGCAGGACGCCGACGCGTTCGTGCCGAAGAGGGCACCCGAGCGCGCGACCGTGATGAGGGTGGTCGACTGCAGGACACCGAGCGCGATGGTGAGGTAGCGCGTGTACTGCGTCAGCTTCGCCTGGCCGGACTGGCCCTCCTTGTAGAGGGCGTCGAAGTGCGGGATCACCACGCGCAGGAGCTGCACGATGATCGACGACGTGATGTACGGCATGATGCCGAGCGCGAAGACCGACAGCTTCAGCAGCGCGCCGCCGGAGAAGAGGTTGATGAGGTCGTAGAGCCCACCCGAGGAGCCGGCGCTCGCCAGGCAGCTCTGCACGGCGGCGTAGTCGACGAACGGCGCGGGGATGTACGACCCGAGACGGAACAGCGCGATGATCGCGAGGGTGAAGCCGATCTTCTTGCGAAGATCTGGGGTGCGCATGATGCGCGCGACCGCTCTGAACACGAGGACTCCGAACTTCTGGGACCGGCGACCCGATCGGGGTCTTCACGGTGTCGATCGGCAGCGCCGACCTGGCCGACGGACGTCAGCCACTGTCAAGGAAACCGTAACGGCGGCCCGTGCGCAAACGCACGGGCCGCCGACGGGGGTTACTGGGAGACGGTTCCGCCAGCAGCCACGATCTTCTCGGCGGCGGACGCCGAGACCTTGTCGACCGAGACCGTGAGCTTCACGCTGATGTCACCCTGACCGAGAACCTTGACCTTCTCGTTCTTGCGGACGGCGCCCTTGGCGACCAGGTCCGCGACGGTGACGTCGCCACCGTTGGGGTAGAGCTCCGCGATCTTGTCCAGGTTCACGACCTGGTACTCGACGCGGAACGGGTTCTTGAACCCGCGGAGCTTCGGGGTGCGCATGTGCAGCGGCATCTGCCCACCCTCGAAGCCGACCTTGACCTGGTAACGAGCCTTCTGGCCCTTGGTACCACGGCCGGCGGTCTTGCCCTTCGAGCCCTCACCACGGCCGACACGGGTGCGGTCCTTCTTGGAACCGGCAGCCGGACGGAGGTGGTGCAGCTTCAGCACCTGGACCCGCTCGTTCTTCTCGTCGCTCATGCGTCGACCTCCTCGACCTTCACGAGGTGCGCCACCGTCGCGATGTACCCGCGGTTCTGGGCGTTGTCCTCACGCAGGACCGTACGGCCGATGCGCTTGAGGCCCAGGCTGCGCAGGGTGTCGCGCTGGTACTGCTTCTCGCTGATAACGGACTTCGTCTGCGTGATCTTCAGCATCGCCATCACGCACCTGCCTTCTCGGTCGCGGCACGCAGCGCCGCAGCCTCGGCGTGGAGCAGACGGGCCGGGACGACCCGGTCGACGTCGAGGCCACGACGGCTCGCGACCGCGCGGGGCTCCTCGAGCTGCTGCAGCGCCTCGACGGTCGCGTGCACGATGTTGATGGTGTTCGACGAGCCGAGCGACTTGCTCAGGACGTCGTGGATGCCGGCGCACTCGAGCACGGCGCGGACCGGACCACCGGCGATGACACCGGTACCGGCAGCGGCCGGACGCAGGAGCACGACACCGGCAGCGGCCTCACCCTGCACCGGGTGCGGGATGGTGTTGCCGACGCGCGGGACGCGGAAGAAGTTCTTCTTCGCCTCCTCGACGCCCTTCGAGATCGCGGTGGGGACTTCCTTCGCCTTGCCGTAGCCGACGCCGACGAGGCCGTTGCCGTCACCCACGACGACGAGCGCCGTGAAGCTGAAGCGACGACCACCCTTGACGACCTTCGACACGCGGTTGATGGTCACCACGCGCTCGAGGAACTGGCTGTCGCCACCGCGGTTGTTGCGGTCACGACCCTGCTGACGGTCACGCCCGCCACCACGACGGCCGCGCTGGTCGGCGTTGTCGCGGTTGTTCGACGCGGAGCCCGCGGCGGTCTCGACCGGACGCTCGGCGACGGCAGGGGCTTCCGCTTCCTTGCCGGCCGCGGCCTTGGCGACGGTCTCCGTCGCAGCAGCGGTCTCGGTCTCGGCCGCTTCGTTGTTGTTCGCGATGTCGCTCACAGGTTCAGCCCTCCTTCACGGGCACCATCGGCGATCGCGGCGACGCGACCGGCGTACTTGCTCCCACCGCGGTCGAAGACCACGGCCTCGACGCCAGCGGCCTTCGCACGCTCGGCGACGAGCTCGCCGATGCGACGGGCCTTGGCCGTCTTGTCGCCGTCGAACGAACGGAGGTCGGCCTCCATCGTCGATGCGCTGGCCAGGGTGTGGCCCTTCGCGTCGTCGATGACCTGGACGAACACGTGACGCGACGAACGGGTGACGGCGAGACGCGGACGCGCCTCGGTGCCGGTGATCTTCTTGCGGAGACGGTTGTGACGGCGCGCCTTGGCGGCCGACTTGCTCTTTCCTCGGATACCGAGAGCCATGATCACTTACCTGACTTTCCGGCCTTGCGGCGCACGATCTCGCCCGCGTAGCGGACACCCTTGCCCTTGTAGGGCTCGGGCTTGCGCAGCTTGCGGATGTTGGCAGCCACCTCGCCGACGGCCTGCTTGTCGATGCCCGACACGGTGAGCTTGTTGTTGCCCTCGACGGCGAAGCTGATGCCCGCCGGCGGCTCGACCGTGATGGGGTGGGAGTAGCCGAGCGCGAACTCGACGTTGCTGCCCTTCGCCGCGACGCGGTAACCGGTACCGACGACCTCGAGGCCCTTGGAGTAGCCCTGGGTCACGCCGACGATGTTGTTCGCGATGAGGGTGCGGGTCAGGCCGTGCAGCGCACGCGAGCTGCGCTCGTCGTCCGGACGGGTGACGAGGACCTGGTTCTCCTCGACCTTGGCCTGGATGGGCTCTGCGACGGTGAGCGCGAGCTCGCCCTTCGGGCCCTTGACCGCGACGGTCTGGCCGTCGATGGCGACGGTCACACCCGCGGGGATGTCAATGGGAAGACGTCCGATTCGAGACATTGTCGATCACCACACGTAGGCGAGGACTTCCCCACCCACGCCCTTCTGCTCGGCTTCACGGTCGGTGAGCAGTCCCGACGAGGTCGAGAGGATCGCCACGCCGAGGCCACCGAGGACCTGGGGGAGCTCCGTCGACTTCGCGTAGACCCGGAGACCGGGCTTCGAGACGCGCTTGATGCCGGCGATCGAACGCTCGCGCTCGGGGCCGTACTTCAGGTCGATCGTGAGGGTCTGCCCGACGCGGGCGTCCTCGATCTTCCACTCGCTGATGTAACCCTCGCGCTTGAGGATCTCGGCGATGTTCTTCTTCAGCTTGGAGCTGGGGAGCGAGACGGCGTCGTGGTGCGCCGAGTTCGCGTTCCGCAATCTGGTCAGCATGTCTGCGACCGGATCGGTCATCGTCATGATGGTCGTCCATTCTTCGCCTGGTTTCGACACCCGTTCCACGAATGCCGACCTGAGCGATCGGGTGGTCTCCGAGCGGATCCCGGAGACCTGGGGGCCGGCGGCTGTCGCCGTCGGCCGGTGTTCGTGCGTGCGGGCCGGAGGACGTGAATCCTCCGGCCCGCAGCGCCCGGACTAGCTTAGACCGTCTGGTCGGCCGAACGGAACGGGAAGCCGAGCTGGCGGAGCAGCGCGCGGCCCTCGTCGTCCGTCTTCGCGGTGGTCACGACGGTGATGTCGAAGCCACGCACGCGGTCGATGCGGTCCTGGTCGATCTCGTGGAACATCGATTGCTCCGTGAGACCGAACGTGTAGTTGCCGTTGCCGTCGAACTGCTTGTCGCTGAGCCCGCGGAAGTCGCGGATGCGGGGCAGTGCGAGGGTGACGAGGCGGTCGATGAACTCCCACGCGCGGTCACCACGGAGGGTGACGTGCGCGCCGATGGCCTGGCCCTCACGCAGCTTGAACTGCGCGATGGACTTGCGGGCCTTCGTCACGACCGGCTTCTGACCCGTGATCGCCGTGAGGTCCTTGACGGCCCCCTCGATGACCTTCGAGTCACGAGCTGCTTCACCGACACCGGTGTTCACGACGACCTTGACCAGGCCGGGGACCTGGTTGACGTTCGCGTACCCGAACTGCTCGGTGAGGGCAGCCTTGATCTCGTTCTTGTACTTCTGCTTGAGGCGCGGCTCGACCTTGGTCTCCGGCGCGGCAGTCGTGTCGGTCATCAGAGCTTCTCACCCGACTTCTTGGCGTAGCGGACGCGGACGGTCTTCTTGACGCCGTCCTTCTCCACCTCTTCGATGCGGAAGCCGACGCGGGTCGGCTTCTTGGTCTTCGGGTCGACGATGGCGACGTTCGACACGTGGATCGGAGCCTCGTGCTGCTCGACGCCACCGGTCTTCGACCCGCGCTGCGTCTGGCCGACGCGGACGTGCTTCGTGACGAAGTTCACGCCCTCGACGACGACACGGTTCTTGTCCTTGAGGACCTCGATGACCTTGCCCTGCTTGCCACGGTCGCCGCCACGCTCCTGCTTGGCTCCCGTGATGACCTGGACGAGGTCACCCTTCTTGATGTTCGCCATGGCTTACAGCACCTCCGGCGCGAGCGAGATGATCTTCATGAACTTCTTGTCACGGAGCTCACGACCGACCGGCCCGAAGATGCGCGTACCGCGCGGGTCGCCGTCGGCCTTGAGGATCACTGCCGCGTTCTCGTCGAACTTGATGTAGGAGCCGTCCTGACGACGGGTCTCCTTCTTGGTGCGAACGATGACCGCCTTGACGACGTCACCCTTCTTCACGTTGCCGCCGGGGATGGCGTCCTTCACCGTGGCGACGATGACGTCACCGAGGCCGGCGTAGCGACGACCCGAGCCACCGAGCACGCGGATGGTCAAGATCTCCTTGGCACCCGTGTTGTCGGCGACCTTCAGGCGGGATTCCTGCTGAATCACTGCTGTCTCCTATTCCGAAGCAGGCCGGGGCCTACTTGGCCTTCTCGAGGATCTCGACCAGGCGCCAGCGCTTGGAGGCGCTGAGGGGACGGGTCTCGCTGATCACGACGAGGTCGCCGACACCGGCGGTGCCGAGCTCGTCGTGCGCCTTCACCTTGGACGTGCGACGGATGATCTTGCCGTAGAGCGCGTGCTTCACGCGGTCCTCGACCTCGACCACGATGGTCTTGTCCATCTTGTCGCTCGTCACGTAGCCGCGACGCGTCTTGCGGTAGCCGCGGGTCGAGGCGGCGGAGTTGTTCTCTTCGTTCGCCATCAGTTCTCCTCGGCGGTAGCGGCCTCGGTCGACTCGGCGGGCTTGTCAGCCTTCTTCGTCTTCTTGGCCTTGGTGGCGGTCTCGACGGGCGCGGGGGTGGCACGGATGCCGAGCTCGCGCTCACGGAGGACCGTGTAGATGCGTGCGATGTCGCGCTTGACGGCGCGGAGACGACCGTGGCTCTCCAGCTGGCCGGTGGCCGACTGGAAGCGGAGGTTGAAGAGTTCCTCCTTGGCCTTCTTCAGCTCGTCAGCGAGACGCTCGTTCTCGAAGGTGTCGAGCTCCGTCGGACGGAGCTCCTTGGAACCGATCGCCATTATGCGTCGCCCTCCTCGCGCTTGATGATGCGTGCCTTGAGGGGCAGCTTGTGGATTGCACGGGTCAGCGCCTCACGGGCGATGTCCTCGCTGACGCCGGAGAGCTCGAAGAGCACACGACCCGGCTTGACGTTGGCGACCCACCACTCGGGCGAGCCCTTACCGGAACCCATGCGGGTCTCAGCCGGCTTCTTGGTGAGCGGGCGGTCCGGGTAGATGTTGATCCAGACCTTGCCGCCACGCTTGATGTGACGCGTCATGGCGATACGAGCGGACTCGATCTGACGGTTGGTCACGTAGGCGGGCGTGAGCGCCTGGATGCCGAAGTCGCCGAACGACACCTTGGTGCCGCCCGTCGCCTGGCCCGAACGCTTCGGGTGGTGCTGCTTGCGGTGCTTGACTCGACGGGGGATAAGCATGGTTACGCCTCAACTCCTGCGCCGGCCGGCGCGTCCTGCGGAGCCTGCTGCTGACGGCCGCCGCGGTCGCCGCCACGGCGGTCCCCACGGTCGCCGCGCTCGCCACGCGGGCCGCCACGACGCTCGGGGCGCGACGAACGCTGGTTCGCCTGCTCGCGAGCGAGCTCCTTGTTCGTGATGTCGCCCTTGTAGATCCAGACCTTCACGCCGATGCGGCCGAACGTGGTCCGGGCCTCGTAGAAGCCGTAGTCGATGTTCGCGCGGAGCGTGTGCAGGGGCACGCGACCCTCGCGGTAGAACTCCGAGCGGGACATCTCGGCGCCGCCGAGACGGCCCGACACCTGGATGCGGACACCCTTGGCGCCGGCGCGCTGTGCACCCTGCAGGCCCTTGCGCATGGCGCGACGGAACGCGACACGAGCGGAGAGCTGCTCGGCGATGCCCTGCGCGACGAGCTGGGCCTCGGTCTCGGGGTTCTTGACCTCGAGGATGTTGAGCTGGATCTGCTTCTTGGTGAGCTTCTCGAGCTCGCCACGGACGCGCTCCGCCTCGGCGCCACGGCGACCGATGACGATGCCCGGACGCGCGGTGTGGATGTCCACGCGGACGCGGTCACGGGTGCGCTCGAGCTCGATGCGGGCGACACCGGCGCGGTCGAGGGTCTTCTTCAGGTACTCGCGCACCTTGATGTCCTCGGCCACGTAGTCGGCGTAGCGCTGACCGGCCTTCGTGCTGTCGGTGAACCAGTGCGAGACGTGGTCCGTCGTGATCCCGAGACGGAAGCCGTACGGGTTGACCTTCTGGCCCATTACTTGCTCGCCTTCTTGCTCGTCGCGGCAGCCTCGGCCTCGTCCGGCGTCGCGAGGACGACCGTGATGTGGCTGGTGCGCTTGTTGATGCGGAAGGCGCGGCCCTGGGCACGCGGCTGGAACCGCTTCAGGGTCGTGCCCTCGTCGACGAAGACGCGGCTCACGTAGAGGTCGCGCTCGTCGAGGAAGCTGTTCGTCGAGTCCGCCTTGACACGTGCGTTCGCGATCGCCGAGGCGACCAGCTTGTACACGGGCTCCGAAGCGCCCTGGGGGGCGAACTTCAGGATGGCGAGGGCCTCGTGGGCCTGCTTGCCGCGGATCAGCTCGATGACGCGACGGGCCTTCTGAGGCGTGACGCGGATGTGTCGCACGCGTGCGATCGACTCCACCATTTCGTTCCTCCTCTGCGTCGCCGCGTTAGCGGCGACGGCCCTTCTTGTCGTCCTTCACGTGACCACGGAAGGTGCGGGTCGGCGCGAACTCGCCGAGCTTGTGACCGACCATCGACTCGGTGACGAACACCGGGATGTGCTTGCGGCCGTCGTGCACGGCGATCGTGTGTCCGAGCATGTTCGGGACGATCATCGAGCGACGCGACCAGGTACGGATCACGTTCTTGGTGTTGGCCTCGTTCTGCGTGACGACCTTGCGGAGCAGGTGCTCGTCGACGAAGGGGCCCTTCTTCAGACTGCGTGGCATCTTCTGAACTCCTACTTGCGCTTCTTGCCGGCGTTACGGCGACGGACGATGAGCTTGTCGCTCGGCTTGTTCGGCTTGCGCGTACGACCCTCGGCCTGGCCCCAGGGGCTGACCGGGTGACGACCACCGGACGTCTTGCCCTCACCACCACCGTGCGGGTGGTCGACCGGGTTCATCGCGACACCACGCACGGTCGGGCGGACGCCCTTCCAGCGCATGCGGCCGGCCTTGCCCCAGTTGATGTTGGACTGCTCGGCGTTGCCGACCTCGCCGATCGTGGCGCGGCAGCGGGCGTCGACGTTGCGGACCTCGCCCGACGGCAGGCGGAGCTGCGCGTAGGGGCCGTCCTTGGCGACGAGACGGACCGAGGCACCGGCCGAACGCGCCATCTTCGCGCCGCCACCGGGGCGGAGCTCGATCGCGTGGATGACCGTACCCACGGGGATGTTGCGCAGCGGCAGGTTGTTGCCGGGCTTGATGTCGGCGCCGGGGCCCTGCTCGATGACGTCGCCCTGCTTGAGCTTGTTCGGCGCGATGATGTAGCGCTTCGTGCCGTCGACGTAGTGCAGGAGCGCGATGCGCGCGGTGCGGTTCGGGTCGTACTCGATGTGTGCGACCTTGGCGTCCACGCCGTCCTTGTCGTGACGACGGAAGTCGATCACGCGGTACTGGCGCTTGTGGCCACCACCGATGTGGCGGGTGGTGATGCGGCCCGAGCTGTTGCGGCCACCGGTCTTCGGCAGCGGACGAAGCAGCGACTTCTCCGGCGTCGAACGGGTGATCTCAGCGAAGTCGGCGACCGACGAGCCGCGACGACCGGGGGTCGTCGGCTTGTAGTTACGAATAGCCATGATTTATCCCTCTGGTCCTCAGCCGACAGCCGTGAAGATGTCGATCGAACCGGACTTGAGCGTCACGATGGCGCGCTTGGTGTCCTTGCGCTTGCCCAGGCCGAACTTCGTGCGACGGGTCTTGCCCGGACGGTTCAGCGTGTTGATGCTCGCGACCTTGACGTCGAAGATCTTCTCGATGGCGAGCTTGATCTCGGTCTTGTTCGAGCGGGGGTCCACGATGAACGTGTACTTGCCCTGGTCGATCAGGCCGTAGCTCTTCTCCGAGACGACCGGCGAGATGATGATGTCGCGCGGGTCCTTGTTGAAGCCGCTCATGCGGAGATCTCCTTCGCGGTCTTCGACGCGATGAAGGCGTCGAGTGCGCTCTTGCTGAAGACGAGGGCATCCGACTTGAGCACGTCGTAGGCGTTGAGCTGGCCGTACGAGAGTGCGTGGACACCCGGCAGGTTGCGGATCGACTTGAGCGTGAGCTCGTCGTCCGACTCGAGCACGACGAGCACGTTCTTGACGGGCGCGACCTTCTCGATGAGCGTGCGAGCGGTCTTGGTCGACGGCACCTCGGCCGCGACGAAGGACTCGACAGCGGAGATGCGGCCACCGCGGGCGCGGTCCGAGAGCGAGCCGAGCAGGGCTGCGGCGATCATCTTCTTCGGGGTGCGCTGCGAGTAGTCGCGCGGGGTCGGTCCGTGGACGACGCCACCGCCGGTGTGCTCCGGAGCGCGGACCGAACCCTGACGGGAGCGGCCGGTGCCCTTCTGCTTGAACGGCTTGCGACCAGCACCGCGGACCTCGCCGCGGTTCTTGGTCTTGTGGGTGCCCTGACGCGCGGCGGCGAGCTGCGCGGTGACGACCTGGTGGATCAGCGGGACGTTGGTCTCGACGTCGAAGAGCGCGGCGGGCAGCTCGATGCTGCCGGCGACGGCTCCG
The DNA here is from genome assembly GCF_023712625.1 of Curtobacterium sp. ODYSSEY 48 V2. Classification (NCBI taxonomy): domain Bacteria; kingdom Bacillati; phylum Actinomycetota; class Actinomycetes; order Micrococcales; family Microbacteriaceae; genus Curtobacterium; species Curtobacterium sp. ODYSSEY 48 V2. The sequence goes on along the minus strand of NZ_JAMAXX010000006.1, from coordinate 112,859 downwards.
GTCGCGTCGAGGACGTCGATCGTGGTTGCGGTCTCGGTGGCCATGATCACTTACCCTTCACGGCGGTGCGGACGAAGACGGAGCGACCGCGCGCACCGGGGACGGCGCCCTTGACGAGCAGCAGACCCTTCTCGGCGTCGACGGCGTGCACCGTGAGGTTGAGGACGGTCACGCGCTCGCCACCCATGCGGCCGGCCATGCGCATGCCCTTGAAGACACGCGACGGGGTCGACGAAGCACCGATCGAACCGGGCTTGCGGTGGTTGCGGTGGGCACCGTGCGAAGCGGACACACCGGCGAAGCCGTGGCGCTTCATGACACCGGCGAAGCCCTTGCCCTTCGACGTCCCGACGACGTCGACCTTCTGGCCGGCCTCGAAGGTGTCGACGGTGAGCTCCTGGCCGAGCGTGTACTCGGCGGAGTCGTTGGTGCGGATCTCGGTGAGGGTGCGACGCGGGGTCACACCGGCAGCCTCGAAGTGGCCGGCGGCCGGCTTGTTCACCTTGCGCGGGTCGATGGCACCGGCGGCGATCTGGATCGCCTCGTAGCCGTCGCGCTCGACGTTGCGGATCTGGGTGACCACGTTCGGGCCGACCTCGATCACGGTGACGGGGATGAACTTGTTGTTCTCGTCCCACACCTGGGTCATCCCGAGCTTCTTGCCGAGGAGGCCCTTGACGGTCTTGGTTGAGTTCGCCATTGGTCGGTCCCCCTTACAGCTTGATCTCGATGTTGACGTCAGCCGGGAGGTCGAGTCGCATGAGCGAGTCGACGGCCTTCGGCGTCGGGTCGACGATGTCGATGACCCGCTTGTGCGTGCGCTTCTCGAAGTGCTCGCGCGAGTCCTTGTACTTGTGGGGCGAACGGATCACGGTGACCACGTTCTTCTCGGTGGGGAGCGGCACCGGGCCGACCACGGTCGCACCGGCACGGGTCACCGTGTCGACGATCTTCCGGGCCGACGTGTCGATGACCTCGTGGTCGTACGACTTGAGCCGGATGCGGATCTTCTGTCCCGCCATGTGTCTCTCTGTCCTCTCTGCGCCGCGCACCCTCGGGCCGCCTGACGCCGCCGTCACCGTGCATTCCTGCAGGGCTTGGCTGTTTTCCTGAACCAACCGGCCGCATCCTCGGGGGATGACCGCTGTTCTCCTGTCAACCGCGCAGGGCGACCGTGGCCGTCCAGCGTGGGCATGTCGCTTCCCCCACACCTGGACACAGCAGTGGCCAGGCGCTCACGAGGGACTCGATCGTGTTCTGCTGCCTGCGGCCCAACCCAGCTCCGCTGGACGGAGGGGTTGTGCACTGCCAGAGCAGTGATCCTGCGCGCGCGAACGCCCGCGGAATTCGGAACCGGACAAGTCTCGCACAGCACGTCCGTGCGTGCAACCCGGGCGTGTCGTCGGATTCCGTGGGGCGCGGAGCGGCTCGCTCCCCCGGAACGGCGGGGTTCCGGTCGGCCTGGAGGCACGGCGCACCCCGGGCGCGTCGGGCGCGTTCCCGAGGTGCTCGGTGTGCTCGCGGCGGCGCCTCCGGTGGCCGGGATCGGTCACGCCGGCGCTGCTCCGGCGGGCGCCGGTGCGGCCCCGTCGCTCCGCGAGCGGGCAGGACACGCCGCGCGGTGCGCGCCGAGCGGGCGGGATCGGTCGGGTCGAGGTGCCGAGCGCGACGGAAGCAGCCCGCTCGGCACGGCGCAGGAGGACCGGGCAGCCCGGCGAACCCTGAGGAACGGATCGTGCCCGCTCGGCGAGGCCGAGCGGGCACGATGGTGGGGGGGTCGTCCGACCCGGTCAGAACTCCTCGGGCACGGGCGGGACGAACCAGGGCGGGAAGACCGCGACGCGGGGCCCGGTGACCCGGTGCTGCGCGAGCAGCGACTTGACCTGCTGTCGGACGCGGTCGTTCGGCACACCGATCACGGCGACGGACGAGAACGGCACCCGGGGACCGGCGAGCAGCTCGAGCCCGTGCATGTCCGGGTCGGTGAAGTCGGTCCGGCGGATCAGGTTCGTCGCGGCCTCGGGACCGACGGCGAACCGCACGTCGTCGGCGTCGGCGTCCTGGTCGGCCACGATCACCGACGCGCCGAACGCGGACACCGGCACGACGAGCACGACGTACTCGGTCGCGCGGGTGCGGCGGGCGGCGTCCGACCACCGGGTGCCCTCGGCACCGTGACGGAGCTCGTCCCAGCGGGTGGCGTCGGGCGAGAGGGTGAAGGGCACGTGCCCGGAGACGGGTCCGCCGTCGGGAGCACTCGCCTCGGCGCGGGCGGCCCGCGTCTCGGCCGAGCTGACGTCGACGACCGGGGCGGCCGCGTCGGCAGCGAGGATCGCACCCTCGGCGACGATCGACGACAGGTTGTCGACGTGGGTGGCGTGGTGCGCGCGGAGCGACGCGAAGACGCGGGGCTCCGGCAGCTCGGGAGCCGCGGGAGACCGGAGCGACGACGAGCCGCGCGCGGGCGCCGGGGTGGAGCGGAGGTCGGTGGTGATGCGGGTCCGACGGGGCGTCGGCGTGGTGGGGACGGCAGGCACCTCGGCCTGTCGGGGGGAGCAGATGTCGCAGAGCTCGGTGGGGAAACCGTGGATGCACTCGTCGGTCACGACTGGGAGGGGTCCTTCCGTGCCCGGGTGGGGGAGGTCGGGCACGGTGTCCAACCGTACGTCATGATCCGCCCCCTTCCGTCACTGTCGGTAGAGCAGGGCACGCACCTCGGACTCGGCTGCGTGCAGGCGCTCGGGGTCGATGGTCTCGCCGTGCTGGTACGCGTCGAGCAGCCGCGGGTCGATGTAGCTCTGCCGGCACACGGTCGGCGTGTTGCCCAGCTCCTCGCTCGCGGCCTTCACGGCGTGCGAGACGGCCTTCTTGCGCTTCGCCTCGCTGGGTTGGGGTCCGGTGCGCGCGAGGTCCACGGCGGCGGCCACCGTGCCGTGCAGGGTGCGGAAGTCCTTCGCCGTGAACTCGTCGCCGGCGCGCTCCTTCACGTACTCGTTGATGTCCTCGGCGGCGAGGGGCTCCCACTCCGCGCCCCGTCCGTCGCGGAACGACAGCAGGCGGGCGTTCGGGCCACGCCGCTTCATCCCGGCGATGACCCGCGCGAGGTCGTGGTCGTGGATGGTCGAGGACCACTCCTGTCCGCTCTTGCCCGGGAAGTCGAGCTCGATGTCGTCGCCCGACACGTGCGCGTGCGCACAGAGCAGCGTCGACAGCCCGCGGCTGCCGTGCTCCGTGGCGTACCGCTCAGAGCCGACCCGGAGCGAGCCCTGGTCGAGCATCCGGAAGGCCGCGGCGAGGGCACGCCGACGGTCGGGCTCGGGCCGTCGCAGGTCCTGCGTCACCATCCGTCGCGCGGACGGCAGCGACTCCGCCAGGGCCAGCGCGCGGTCGTACTTGATGCGGTCCATCCGCTCGCGCCAACCGGGGTGGTACATGTACTGGCGACGACCGACGCCGTCCTTGCCGGTCGCGAGGATGTGCCCGTTCTCGTACGGCGAGATCCACACGTCGTCCCAGGCCGGCGGGATCACGAGGTCCTCGAGGCGCTGCCGGACGGCCTCGTCCGTGACGGTCTTCCCGTCCGGGTCGCGGTACGAGAAGCCCTTGCCGCTGCGGACACGGTGGTAGCCACGACCGTTGGTCGCGGAGCGGCGGAGACGGGTCACTCCGACGATGTTGCCCGTCAGCGCCTGTGACCCGTCACCGGGAACGCTCCCGGAGGAGACCAGAAGGCCGCCGGCAACGACGAAGCGGGGCCGGACCCGAAGGCCCGACCCCGCTGACGCAGTGTCTTCCGGAGAACCGGGAGTTACTTGACGATCTCCTCGACCGTACCGGCACCGACCGTGCGGCCACCCTCACGGATGGCGAAGCGGAGGCCGGCCTCCATCGCGATCGGCTGGATCAGCTCGACCGACATGGCGACGGTGTCGCCGGGCATGACCATCTCGGTGCCCTCGGGCAGCGTGATGACGCCGGTGACGTCCGTGGTGCGGAAGTAGAACTGCGGACGGTAGTTCGCGTAGAACGGGTTGTGACGACCGCCCTCTTCCTTGGTCAGGATGTACGCGTTCGCCTTGAACTCGGTGTGCGGCGTGACCGAACCCGGCTTCACGACGACCTGGCCGCGCTCGACGTCCTCGCGCTTGAGGCCACGGATGAGGAGACCGGTGTTGTCGCCCGCCTCAGCCTTGTCCAGCAGCTTGCGGAACATCTCGATGCCCGTGACCGTGGTCTTCTGCGTCGGGCGGATGCCGACGATCTCGACCTCGGAGTTGAGGTCCAGCGTGCCACGCTCGACACGACCGGTGACGACGGTGCCACGACCGGTGATCGTGAAGACGTCCTCGATCGGCATGAGGAACGGCTGGTCGGTGGCGCGCACCGGGTCCGGGACGTTCTCGTCGACGGCGGACATCAGGTCCTGGACGGACTTGACCCACTTCTCGTCGCCCTCGAGCGCCTTGAGCGCCGAGACCTGCACGACGGGGGCGTCCTCGTCGAACTCCTGCGAGCCGAGGAGCTCACGGACCTCGAGCTCGACGAGCTCCAGGATCTCCTCGTCGTCCACCATGTCGGACTTGTTCAGCGCGACGACGATGTAGGGGACGCCGACCTGGCGGGCGAGCAGCACGTGCTCACGCGTCTGGGGCATCGGGCCGTCGGTGGCGGCGACCACGAGGATCGCGCCGTCCATCTGCGCCGCACCGGTGATCATGTTCTTCACGTAGTCGGCGTGACCCGGAGCGTCGACGTGCGCGTAGTGGCGCTTGTCGGTCTGGTACTCGACGTGGGAGATGTTGATCGTGATGCCGCGGTCGCGCTCCTCGGGAGCGCTGTCGATCTGCGCGAAGTCACGGGCCTCGTTGAGGTCCGGGTACTGGTCGTGCAGAACCTTGGTGATCGCCGCCGTGAGCGTGGTCTTGCCGTGGTCGACGTGACCGATGGTTCCGATGTTGACGTGCGGCTTGGTCCGCTCGAACTTGGCCTTGGCCACTGTGGGTCCTCCTCAGGACTCGGAGAGCACGCCCCCGGTCTGACGACCGTTGGCGAGCAGGGTGTGTGTCTAACTGTACTTGGTGACGAGGGGCCCGTCGCCGGGCACCCTCGCCTGTGGAGAGAACGCCGGAGCGTTACTCTCCGCTGTTCTTCGCGATGATCTCCTCGGCGACCTTGGCCGGGACCTGGCTGTAGGTCTCGAAGGTCATCGAGTAGACCGCACGACCAGAGGTCTTGGACCGGAGGTCCCCGACGTAGCCGAACATCTCGGACAGCGGCACGCTCGCGCGGACCACCTTGACGCCCGAGGCGTCCTCCATCGAGGCGATCTGGCCACGACGGGAGTTCAGGTCACCGATGACGTCGCCCATGTACTCCTCGGGAGTACGCACCTCGACGGCCATGATCGGCTCGAGGATGGCGGGGCCGGCCTTGCGGGCGGCCTCCTTGTAGGCGATGGAACCGGCGATCTTGAACGCCATCTCGGACGAGTCGACGTCGTGCGCCGCGCCGTCCTTGAGGATGGCCTTCACGCCGACGGTCGGGTACCCGGCGAGGATGCCGACCTGCATGGCGTCCTGGATACCGGCGTCGACCGACGGGATGTACTCACGCGGGACGCGACCACCGGTGACGGCGTTCTCGAACTCGTAGACCTTCTCGGCCGTGACTTCCATCGGCTCGAGGGCGATCTGCACCTTCGCGAACTGGCCGGAACCACCGGTCTGCTTCTTGTGCGTGTAGTCGTAGCGCTCGACGACCTTGGTCAGGGTCTCGCGGTAGGCCACCTGCGGCTTGCCGACGGACGCCTCGACCTTGAACTCGCGCTTCATGCGGTCGACGAGGATGTCGAGGTGGAGCTCGCCCATGCCCTTGATCGTCGTCTGACCGGTCTCGGCGTTGAGCTCGACGCGGAACGTCGGGTCCTCTTCCGCGAGCTTCTGGATGGCCGTGGAGAGCTTCTCCTGGTCGGCCTTCGTGTTCGGCTCGATGGCGACCTCGATCACCGGCTCCGGGAACGTCATCGACTCGAGGACGACCTGGTCCGACGGGTCGCACAGGGTGTCACCGGTGGTGGTGTCCTTGAGGCCGATGACCGCGTAGATGTGACCGGCGGTGACGTTGTCGACCGGGTTCTCCTTGTTGGAGTGCATCTGGAAGATCTTGCCGATGCGCTCCTTCTTGCCCTTGGTCGAGTTGATGACCTGGGCACCGGACTCGATCGAGCCGGAGTACACGCGGACGTAGGTCAGACGACCGAAGAAGGGGTGCACCGCGACCTTGAACGCCAGGGCCGAGAACGGCTCGGTGGCGTCGGGCTTGCGGATGATCTCCTTCTCCTCGTCCTTGACGTCGTGGCCGATCATCGGCGGCACGTCGAGCGGGGACGGGAGGTAGTCGATGACCGCGTCGAGCATCGGCTGGACGCCGCGGTTCTTGAAGGCCGAGCCGCAGAGGACGGGGTAGACCTCGGAGGCGATCGTGAGCTTGCGGATCGCGCCCTTGATCTCGTCCTTGGTGAGCTCCTCGCCACCGAAGAACTTCTCGAGCAGGGCGTCGTCGGTCTCGGCGACGCGCTCGATCAGCTTCGCGCGGTACTCCTCGGCGCGGTCCTGGAGGTCCGCCGGGATCTCCTGGACCTCGTACTGGGCGCCCATGGTCACGTCACCCTTGGCGTCGCCGGGCCAGACCTTGGCGTGCATCTCGATGAGGTCGATGACGCCGACGAAGTCGTTCTCGGCACCGATCGGGAGCTGGAGCACGAGCGGCTCCGCACCGAGGCGGTTGATGATCGTGTCGACGGTGAAGTAGAAGTCGGCGCCGAGCTTGTCCATCTTGTTGACGAAGCAGATGCGCGGGACGTCGTACTTGTCCGCCTGACGCCACACGGTCTCGGACTGGGGCTCGACGCCCTCCTTGCCGTCGAAGACGGCAACGGCACCGTCGAGGACGCGGAGCGAGCGCTCCACCTCGACCGTGAAGTCCACGTGACCGGGGGTGTCGATGATGTTGATCTGGTTGTTGTCCCAGAAGCAGGTCGTCGCGGCCGACGTGATCGTGATGCCGCGCTCCTGCTCCTGCGCCATCCAGTCCATCGTCGCGGCGCCGTCGTGGACCTCACCGATCTTGTGCGTGATGCCCGTGTAGAACAGGATGCGCTCGGTCGTCGTGGTCTTGCCGGCATCGATGTGCGCCATGATGCCGATGTTGCGGACCTTGTTCAGGTCGGTGAGCACGTCCTGTGCCACAGGTTCCTCCGGAAGAGTTGTAGGAGAGGTTGGCGTCCGGGTGGGCGCCGACGGTTCATGACCGCCAGCACCCACCCGGAGCCGGGACTACCAGCGCCGGACTTACCAGCGGTAGTGGGCGAAGGCCTTGTTCGACTCGGCCATCTTGTGCGTGTCCTCACGGCGCTTGACCGCGGCACCGAGACCGTTCGACGCGTCGAGGATCTCGTTCATGAGACGCTCGGTCATCGTCTTCTCGCGACGGGCCTTGGCGTACGAGGTGAGCCAGCGGAGCGCGAGGGTGTTCGCGCGGTGCGGCTTGACCTCGACCGGGACCTGGTAGGTCGAGCCACCGACGCGGCGGCTGCGGACCTCGAGGGTCGGACGGACGTTGTCGAGCGCCTTCTTCAGCGTCGCGACGGCGTCCTGCTGGTTCTTGGCGGTGACGCCCTCGAGTGCATCGTAGACGATGCGCTCGGCGAGGCCCTTCTTGCCGTCCAGGAGGATCTTGTTGACGAGCTGCGAGACGATCGGCGCGCCGTACACCGGGTCGGCGACGACGGGACGCTTCGGGGCGGGACCCTTACGAGGCATCTAACTCAACCCTTCTTCGCGCCGTAGCGGCTGCGGGCCTGCTTACGGTTCTTGACGGCCTGGGTGTCCAGGGCACCGCGGATGATCTTGTAGCGCACACCGGGGAGGTCCTTCACACGACCGCCGCGGACGAGCACCATCGAGTGCTCCTGCAGGTTGTGGCCCTCACCGGGGATGTAGGCCGTGACCTCGGTGCCGTTCGAGAGCTTGACACGAGCGACCTTGCGCAGGGCCGAGTTCGGCTTCTTGGGGGTGGTGGTGTAGACGCGGGTGCAGACACCACGCTGCTGGGGGTTCGCCTTCAGTGCCGGCGCCTTGGTCTTGACGACCTTGGGCGTACGACCCTTGCGAACGAGCTGCTGGATGGTAGGCAACTGTTCTCCTGGTTCTTCGCTCGTGTTCTGGCCGACGCCTTCCGTCGGCTTCCTCATCCCACGCTGATCACCGCCTGACGGCGGAGGGGAGGTCGTGGGATGGATGACCCGGTACGGTCTCGTCGAGGACGACGAGGGTGACCCGGGATTTCGGGCGCGCCCGAGAGCGCACACCCGGTAGAGACTACCCGCGTCACACGGCGAAATCAATCCGGGCGCGTCGCGCTCCGAGCGACCCGCCGACGCGCCAGGCCGGCCCCGTACCGGACCGCACCGGTCGGGGCGGAGGCGGGGCGGGCCTCCCGGCCGTCGACCGCGGGTCCGGGCCGGTCCGCGTCAGGAACCCGAGTCCGACGACCCGTTCCCGACGGCCGACTCGAAGGTGGCGCCGTCGTCGGAGAAGCCCGACACGTACCCGCTCGCGTTCACGTTCATCGGCCCCGCCGTGGCCGTGCCGACGCCGTCGGGTCCGGAGATGTCCGCGGTGAAGGTGGCGCGGCCGAGCGTCGTCGTCGAGATCGTCCACCCGCGCGACAGCCAACCGCCGACCGTGACCTCCGGGCGCTGCTCGAGCGTCCACTTCTGGTTGGTGTAGGTGTACGCCGGGTCCTCGCCGTAGGCGTAGAAGCTGCAGCCCGCGGGGGCGGGGTCGGTGGAGGCGATGCAGCCGTCCACCCAGCGGTCGACCGCCTGCTGCGCGGCCTGCTTGCCGTCGTCGGTGAGCTCCGTCGTCAAGGACACCGGCACCGAACCGGTCCCGCTGAACCCGGGGACACGAGCGGAGGCGCGCTCTGCCGTGAACCACTTCCCGCCGTCGACGGTCACGTCGTACGTCCCGGGCAGCGCGGTCAGGTTCGCGATGCCGTCGTCGGACGTCCGGACACGCTGGCCGGCGACCTCGACCGGGGTCCCGCCGGGGCCGCGCACCGAGACCTGCACCCGGCCGAGGTCGGGGGCCTCGAGCTCCCACACCGGGAAGACCCCCCAGTCGGTCCCCGTGCGGTCGAGCGTGAAGGTGGAGGCGACGTCCCGGCCGCCCTGACGGAGGTAGGCACGCACGGTCGCGGTGTCGCCGTCGGTGCGCGTCGCCGCGATGCGGTACCCGGTGACCCGGTCGGACGCCTTCGCGTAGGCGGCGTCGGTGAGCAGGACGTCCTCGTCGTCGTGGTCCACACCTGCCAGGCGCAGCGCGTCGTCGACGTGACCGGCGGTCAGGTCGTCGAGGAAGGCCCGCACCGGCCGGTCGGCCGAGTGCGAGGAGGACTGGAGCGCGTACCCGACGACCCCCGTCGCGAGCAGCAGGACCACGGCGGCACCGCCGGCGATGATCCCGACCAGTGCGCCGCGGCGCATCCGGCGACGAGGCCGTCGTGCAACGGGGACGGCCGCCGGGACCGGTGCTTCCTGCGTCCCGCGGATCGTGTCGACGTGCGGGACACGTGCCCACCCGTCCGGCTCATGGTCGGTCATGCGTCCCCCGTCGTGCCTGTTGCGTGCCCCCGGATCCTACCGCCGACCGGCGCCGCGGGACCGGGGCTGTGGCCGGCGCTGTGGAGCGCGGGCCGGAGTCGGAGTCGGGGCGGGGTCGGAGGCGCACGCATGCACGGCGCGCGACAGCCGGGGGGCGCCGAGCGCGCGGGTGACTCCTAGCGGCGGTCGCCCTCCACGCCGGGGGTCGCGCCCGCCGGACGCTGCCGGGCCTGGTAGCGGGCGGCGGAGACGCCGCCGACGACGCAGAGCAGCGCCACGACGACGGACCCCACGACGAACGGGCTCAACGCGGACCCCGCCGGGAACACGAGGAGCTCGGTACCGTCGCCCCGCGTCATCGAGTACCCGATCGCACCCGTGCCGAGCATGACGAGGTACGTACCGGCAGCGGCGACGAGCCCGGTGACGCCCGGGTTGCCCTCGCGGATGCCCGCGGCGGTGGCGAGGAACACGACCGCGGCCGCCGCGACCACCATCGTGGGGCCGAGGTAGGGACTCGCGTCCGGCTGCGGGATCGCCTCGACGTCGGCGAGCAGGGCTTCGAAGCCCGTCACCGCGATGACGAGCGCGATGAAGAGGACCGACGTCATCGTCGCGATCAGCCACCGGGACATGGCTCGATGCTACTGCCGGGCACCCTGGGTGGCGGGTTGCGGCGCCGTCACGTCACCGTGCGGCGTGCTCCTGCGCGTGCTGGGGTCCCTGCGCTGCGGGGCTGCCCTGGGTCACCTGGTGCTGCGCGGAGTCGTCCTGGGTCGCCTGGTGCCGCTCGGGGCCGCCCTGGGTCGCCTGGTGCTGCGCGGCCGCGACGAGCGCGAGCGCGATCGTCGCCGTGATGACGGGGACGGACTCCGTCATGGGAGCGACGGGGGCCGTCACTGTGCCGTCCTGGAGGCGCGACTCGCCGCGGTCGCGCTCCCCCGGCTCCGCCTCGTGGTCGCGCAGGGCCGGCCCGACGACCGGCAGGACCGCCGTCGTCGTCGGCGGCTCGCTGTGCAGGACCGGCGCCGTCGGCAGGGCCGACGCGCTCGGCAGGGCCGAAGCCTGGTTCCGGGCGGCCCGACGTGCGCGGCCCATCCTGACCAGGACGACCACCGCGATGACCGCCCAGATACCGTTCACGATCGTCGACGGGATCGCGTGGTGCGCAGCGACGTTGACGGCGACGGAGAGGCCGCCGACCAGGTTGAGGGACTGGTAGAGCGGCCCGTTCGGGATCTTGCCCAGTGAGAACAGCAGGTAACCTGCGAGGACGGTTACGGCTCCGAACCAGCCGAGGAACTCCACGATTCCGACCAACACGCGCGACTCCGGGCACGACGAGGAACGGCCGTCCTGAGGCGACCGTCCGAGAGGGGTGTGAGCAGCCGCGAGTGCGGCGTCGGGAGCATCGTAGGCACACCGACGGGTGTCGCGGAAGTGGGTGCGGCGTGGCGTGTCGCACCCACTTCGCGGGGGCTCTGCGGAGGGGGTGTCAGCCGTTCGTCGAGGCGGTCGACGAGGTGTCCGTGAAGACGTAGACCGATCCGGAGAGCGACCAGGACTGCGACTCCATCGGGGGCGCGTCGTCCTCCTCCTCGCTCGCGGCCGCGATGCCGGAGACCAGGAAGAGCCGCGACCCGGACTGCATCGCCTTCGTGAACGCGAGCGCCTGGTCGTACGACCCCTGCACCGCCACCGTCACGGGGACGAGCGAGAAGTTCGCGTCGGTGACCGCAGGGTCGGTCGCCGGCTGCGCCGAGGGCACGTCCTCGTCGGTGCTCGAGGTCGCGGCCGCGGACGGCGCCGCGTTTGCCGTCTTCTCCGCCGTGGGCTCGGTGGCGGGGGCGTAGGCGGTGGCGTCCCCGATGGTGACGTTCGTGACCTGGACGCCGGCCGCGGCGGCGTTCGCGTCGATCTGCCGGACGAAGGACTCGCTGTCCGTCGTCGACGGCACCGATGCCCGGAGCTGCGCCAGTTCGGCCTTCGTGGCGTCGAGTCCGGCGAACGCCGCGGCGAGCCGCGTGAGCTCCGCACGGTTCTTGTCGTTCGTCGCGTCGATGGTGCTCTGCTGCGCCTGGTTCGACGACGCCGCCGCGAGTTGCGGCTGCACACCGAGGAACCAGCCCCCGGCCAGGACGACCGCGCAGACCACGAGCGCGATCACGAGGGACAGGTGGTGCTTCGTCATCGGTCGGCGTCCTTCTCGTACTTGCCGTCGTAGGCCCGCGCATCGAGTTCGAGCTCGATCACGGAGGTGTACTCGCCGCGGTCCTCGTCGTACGAGATCGACGAGATCGACGAGTCCAGGTAGCCGGTGGTCCCGGACAGGCGCGAGGTCCAGTCCGGGACGGACGGGATCGTCGTCGACCGGGCGGTCAGCGTGAGGGTGGCGACCCTCGGCGTGCGTCCTGCGTCCGCCGGCTGCCCGAACGGCTCCGTCACGGTCGCGGACGCGATGGTCATCCCGCTGATCGCGAGGTCTGCCGGCAGGACGTCCCGGATGCCGCCGAGCGTGCCGTCCCAGTCGACCTCCGTCGACCCGCCGACGGCGCGGGCGGAGTCGAGGAGGTCGGTGTCGCGTTCTGCCGCACGCAGTTCCGCGTACCGCTGCTGCTGGGCGAGGAGCGTCGTGGTCTCACCCTGCGCCGCGGTCAGCGCCGCCGCCGTGGCCATCTGGTGCGCCATCGCCCCGCCGCTCGCGAGCACGACGGCGGCTGCCGCCACCACGACACCGAGCCAGGCGCGACGCGTGACCGCGCGCTGCCGACGCTCGACGTAGACCTCCGCGGGCAGGAGGTCGACGCGGGGCGTGCGCCCCGCGGTCGAGTCCGCAGCCGCTCGACGGCCTGCCCGACCCCGACGACCCTGCGTCGCGTCCGTGCGTTCCTCTGTGCTGGTCATGCTGCCTTGCTCCCCACCGCGAGTCCGTACGCGACCGCCACCGAGTCGCCGTGCGCGAGGACGTCCTCCTCGCGCACCGCCCGCCCGAAGCCCGCACCGCGGAATGCGGAGGGGGTCGAGACCGGCAGGTGTGTCGTGTCGGCGAGTGCCTCGCGCAGCCCGATGAGCTGCGCGCCGCCGCCCACGAGGGCGATCCCGGCGACGACCTCGTCCGGACGGGTGTTGACGTAGTAGTTGATGGTGTTGCGGAGGCTCGTCACGAGTTCGTTCACCGTGTCGAACACCGCCGCGACGGCGCGGACGTCGTCCGGCGTGCGGGCCCCCGGTCCGATGCCGAAGTGCCGCTTCACCGCCTCGGCCTGGGCGAAGGGGATGTCGAGTCGACCGGCGAGCGACCGGGTGATGTCGTCCCCGCCGGACGGGATGATCCGCACGAACTGCGGCACGCCGTCCGTGGCGAGCACGACGCTCGTGGTGTCCGCACCGACCTGGATGATCGCGATGGTGCCGTGCTGCGCCTGCGTCGGGCTCAGGACCCGGGTGAGCGCGAACGGGATGAGGTCGACACCGACGGGGTTGAGGCCCGCGAGCCGCACGGCGCGCACGTTGGCGAGCACGGCGTCCTTGATCGCCGCGACCAGGAGTCCCTTGATCACCGGACCGGTCTCGTCGACACCCTCGCTGACCGGGTAGAAGTCGAGGATCGCGTCCCCCACCGGCACCGGCAGCATGTCCTGCACGTGGAAGGGGAGGCTCTCGCGGATCTGCGCGAGCGGAGCGTGCGGCACGGTGAGGTCACGCGAGAGGACCCGCTGGTTGCCCATGCCGAGGACGACGTCGCGCGACCGGAACCTGCCGACCGACCAGAGCTGCCGCAGCGCGGCCCCAACCGTGTTCGGCTCGAGCACCTCGCCGCGGCTGACCGCACCCTCGGGTGTCGGCACCTCGGCGACCCGGAGGACGACGGGGCGGTCACGGTCGGCGTCCCCGACCTCGACCGCGCGGATCGACGACGCGGCGATGTCGACGCCGACGATGCTCTTTCCCATGGTGCTGCTTTCGTTGAGGGTCAGGAGAGGCCGAGGAGCCCGAGGTAGGCCGACCAGAGGGGTGCGCCGAGGACGATGCCGATCCAGGCGCCGACGAGCATCGACGGCCCGAAGGGGACTCCGCTGCCCATCCGTGCGCGACCGACGGCGACGAGTGCGATCGCGACCGTACCGCCGACGAGGAAGCCGCCGAAAGCTCCCACTGCGAGGGGTCCCCATCCGAGGTACGCGAGCACGAGGCCGAGGACCACGGCGAGCTTGACGTCGCCGAGCCCCATCCCCCCGGGGACCGCGAGCGCCAGGACCAGGTACGCACCACCGAGCACGACGGCGCCGAGGAGACCGCGCAGCAGGGCGCCCCAGTCCCCGGACACCGCGGACACCGCGCCGAGGAGCACCAGCAGCACGACGGCAGCCGGGTAGACGACGGCGTTCGGCAGCCGGTGCGTGTCGAGGTCGATCAGCGAGAGCGCGACGCTCACCGCCATCAGGAACAGCAGGGCGGCGAGCATCACGGTCCGACCGAGGGCCTCGCCGACGGTGGTGGCGCCGAGCGGCTGGGGGACGACGAGGGCGACGAGCACGAACAGGACCGCGGTCGCGCCCTCGACCGCGGGGTAGCGGGCCGAGATGGGAGCGGCGCAGTCGCGGCACCGCGCGCGCAGCAGCAGCCACGAGAGGACCGGGACGTTGTCCCGTCTGCGGATCGGGTGGTCGCACCGCGGGCACGCGCTCGCCGGCGCGACGACGGAGATCCCGGCGGGGACACGGTGCACGACGACGTTGAGGAAGGAGCCGATCGCCAGACCGAGCACACCGGCCAGGGCGGCAAGGACCCAGGCGGCGCTCACCGGCAGGCTCCCGTGCTCGTCCTCGCGCACGCACCGTCGACCTGGTACGCGGACTGCACCTCGACCTGTGTCGTCACGCCGTACGAGGTCGAGACGGGCTGCAGGAACTTCGGCGGGGCGGTGGTGAGCAGCCGCTGGTCGTACACGTAGTTCTTCGAGAACCCGGTGTTCCCGGTGGTCGCGACCGGTCCGCGCCAGTTCTGCGCTATGGAGCCGACGACTTTGAGCACGCCGAGCTTCGGTCCGACGTCGTAGTTCTGGTTCCAGAACGTCCCGGCGTTGCTGGCGATGGCACCGCTGATGGTGATGCCGTCCCCGGTCGAGCGGTTCAGCAGGGCGATCCCCGAGTTGTTGCAGGCGGTGCCGTCGGACGCGTAGGAGGTGCACTTGGTCGGGTTGTACACCTCGACCGCGTTCTGGCCGACGAGGCCGAGGATGTCGGTGGTGGGGTCGTCGTACGTCACGCTGCCGGTCGCCCAGATCGTGCCCGACGAGGCGATCGTCATCGCGCCGGCGAACGGGCCACTGACGAAGACGTCGCCGGCGGTGCACGAGTAGGTGTCCGGCGCGGAACCGGCCTGCGTCGTGTTGTTGCGGCCGGCGCTGCGGCCGTTCACCCACTCCCCTGCGGCCGGGTAGCCCATGCCGTTGCTGAACGGCTGGTTCGCCTTCGTCGTCGCCCGGCCGTTCGCCCCGACCGTGACCGTCGTCGTGCAGTAGGTGTTGGTGTACTTCGACGGGAAGGTCCCCGACCAGGTGTTCACGTTGTTCGTCGCCGACGGGACGTCCTGCACGTACACGAGGTTCGCGGGCAGCGTGGGGATCGTCGCGCCGCCCTGGCTCTGCAGGGCGTCGATCGACCCGCAGAGCGACGCTGCCTTCGCGGTGTCCGCGCTCGCGGACACCTCGCCGGACTGGCTGTCCACCCGGATCTGCGTCGCCTTCGACCACGGCGACCAGACCGTCATCTTGCCGCCTCCGAGGAAGGCCACCCGGGTCGGGCCCGTGTACAGGCAGCCGGGACGCGGGACGGTGGCGGGGATGTCGACGCGGGTCTCCTGGGACATGTTCGAGTTCAGCGCCGGAAGCCCCAGGTACGGCACGGGTGACGGGTCACCACCGAGGAACTGGCCGCTGCAGGTCCCGCTGGACGGACGCACCCGCGTGTCGTGCTGCTCGACGCTGCCGTTGAAGGTCGTCGCGCACGCCGCCGTGAAGACGTCGTTCGTCCGGATCGGGCCGTTGAGGACGTCGGTCCCGGCGAACTGCACGGCCTGGCACCTGTTCGACACGCCTCCCTGCCACTGGTAGGCGGTCGTGCAGTCACTGCCGGAGATCGACGGACTCGACGACTCGTAGTTCGTGAAGTACAGGTAGTTGATGAAGCCGTCGCCCTTGAGGTTCGCCACGAGCGACCGGACGCTCCCGCCGGACTTCCCCGTGACGCGGACCCGGAGCACGCCCTTCGACGAGTAGTCGGCGTTGTCGACCTCGTACCGGAAGAACTGGTCCGTGGAGCCCACGACGGACGCCCACTGCGAGCCGCTGCTGGTGAAGGCGGTGTTCTTGTCGTCGCCGGTGAACGTCGACCCGCTCGTCTTGCTGAACTGTGCTGCCGCGTTGCCGTAGAGCGCGTAGCCGTTGTCGTTGGACAGCTTCGACTGGTAGTCGGCCAGGCCGGCGTACGCCGCGGCCATGGCGTTCTGGAAGTTCCGGTCCGTCGCCGACTTCACCGCCCCCGAGGTGGACACCGCGACCATCGTCGCGACGAGCATGAGCATGACCGTGCCGAAGATCACGACGTTCGCCAGGGCCATGCCCCGTTCGTCCCCGTGCGCGCGGCGGAGGGCAGCGCTGATCCGGCCGATCACGGTGTCGCTCCGGAGTTCGTGCCGTACGCCACGTTGAAGAGGTACAGCGTGTTCTGGATGTGGGTGTTGCCCGGGGTGTCCGCCGTGGGGGCTCCGAGCTCGAGGTTCACGCGGACGGCGCGGACCGCTCCGAGCTGCGTCGTGGCCAGGGAACCGTCGGCGAGGGTCGGCAGCGGAGTCCCGTTCGCACCGAGGTAGGTGAAGAGCGGGTCGCCGTCCCCGGTCGGGGAGGACACCGCTCCGCCGAGGACGGTCGAGGTGGTGGGCGGCTGCGTCGGTGCGGGGAAGGTCGTGAAGCCCTTCGTCGTGGTGCCCGTCCACCGGTCGAGCACGATGCCCTTCGCCCCGTTGAGCGAGTACCGCACCTGCACCGGGACGTCGGTTGCGTTGCCGTCGAGGTTCACGAAGGCGGTGAACGTCATCCTCGAACCGTCGGCCTGGGTCACCGCGGACGCGTAGGTGCCGTCCGCCTTCGGCAGCAGGCTCGCCGCGTGCACGTAGCGGGTGAGCGAGTTCATCACGACCGACGCCGATCGCGCGTTCTGGTCGGACCGGGTGTTCGTCGACCCGGCACGCAGCGTCGCGGTGAAGAAGCCCCCGACCGCGACGAGGATCACCATCGAGATGCTCATCGCGACGATGAGTTCCATGAGCCCGACGCCGTCGTCCTCGTGCCGGAAGCGACGGAGCACCCGCATCACGAGGTCTGCCCGCGCGGGTCGAGGGTGAGCGTGTTGTCGTAGCTGATGACGATGAGCGCGGTCTTCCTGTTGACCGTCCCGGGCGTGACCGGCGCGACGTTGGAGGCGTTCGTGGCGATCTCGTTGCGCGACGTCGACCCGAACGTCGTGCCGGACGAGATGGTCCACGTGCCGAAGGGCAGGGCGATGGTGGCGGTGTCCGCGGACGACACCGGGAACTTCATCGTCATGCCCGCTGCGCAGCCCGGATCGCCCGGACCGGGGTTCGCGGAGGAGACCGCGGTGACGTAGCGCCCCTTGACGCCCTTGACCGTCGCGACACCCATGCGCACGGAACCGCTCGAGGGCTCACCCGCGCTCGTCGTGATCACGTCGAGGGTGGCTCCGACCGCTCCGTCCGCGTTGGGCGTGGTCCACGCGGCGGGGCTCGGGCTGAGGCAGTTGACCCTGGCGTTCGGGCTGTTCGAGTAGGGGCCGGCGTAGGCCGTGTACCCGGAGGTGAAGGGGAAGACCGGGAGCGAGGGCGTCGAGGTCGAGGTGATCGCGAGCGTCGTGCTCGTCGTGTCCCAGGGCGTCACCGTGTCGAGCCCGCCGCCGGTGCTCGAGAGCACGGTGGGCATGTTCGTGGGGAGCGTCGCCCCGTAGGACTGCGCGTACCCGAGCGTCAGTCGGCTCGCGCGGTCGTAGACGAACGGGACGGGGGCGCTCGCGCCGGCGGCAACGGTGATCGGGGTCTGCTGGGAGGGCTGCTTCTGGTCGGTGTCGATGCCGTCCGCGACGCTGGCGGTGACGGTGTAGTCACCCGGCGCCACGTTCACCGCGTACGAGCAGCCCTGGGAGTCGGTCGGCAGCGGGGAGGTGCTCGGTGCGACGGCGCCGCTGCCCGAGATCGGCGTCAACGAGACGGTCACGCCGGCGAACGGCGCACCGGACGCGTTCGCGACCGAGACGATCACGGTGCCGTAGCCCGGGTCCGTGACGGCGTCGCTCGGGGCGATCGCCGAGGTCATCGACGTGGAGGACGTACCGCCGCGGGCGTTCGGCCAGGACACCGTCGCGACGACGCTCTTGTACGCGAGCTTGCCGTTCGAGGTGCCGCACGCACCGCTCGCACCGTCGCTCTGCACCCACCGCACCGACCGGTCGATCTGGTAGGTCACGCCGCCGAGGGTCTTCGTGTTGACCGCCCCGTCCTTGCTGATGACCTTGAAGATGCCGGCGGTCGTCGCGGCGGCCGTCTGCCGCATCGAGTCGATGTCCTGCGAGGCGAGCGCCACCGCGGTCTCGCGGCCACGGCTCGTCTGGGTGAGCTGGAGGGTGTTCGCGATGCCGTAGGCGATCCCGACGCTCATCACGGCGAAGACCATCATGGCGACCATGACCTCGATGACCGAGAGGCCCGCCTCACGGGTCGTCGGGTCGACCGGGCGCAGGGCGCGCTGCAGGGTGCGGATCACGGTCACCTCCTCGGCGGTGGTCGGAACGATGATGGGGTGACCCGTCTACAGACCGGTCACCCCATCGGGGTCGCACTACACGCAGTTGCCGGCCTTGGTGGCCGCCGTGGTGTCGGTGATGGTGAAGGAGGTCTTCGTGTCGCCACTCGCGCAGATCGAGAACGACGTGCCGGTAGCGGCGGGCGTGTAAACGAACTTGGTCCCATCGCTCCTCGTGTACCCGTACGGCGACATGGTCGGGACGTCCTTGAACTCGGCGTCCGTCGGGAGCTTCCCGTTCTTGTCCGTCTGGAACGCGATGACCGCGGTCTTCGCGTTCGCCAGGTCGGACTTCACCGTCGCGTCCTTCGCGTTGTTCTGCACGTTCAGGTACACCGGGATGGCGATCGCGGCGAGGATGCCGATGATGATCACGACGACCAGGAGTTCGATGAGCGTGAAGCCCTTCTCCTTGTCCTCGAGGAGGCCCTTGCGGCGAGCGTCGAGCTTGCCCATGAGAGCGAAGTACATGGTGGTTCCGTTCTTCTCGGGAATGCGATGGGGGTTGTGCCGCAGACTGCTCCGCCGCCGCTGGCAAGCGTATTGACGGCACTTTCCGGGCATAATCCCGAGAACGGGGGTGATCCGTGCTGCGAAATGCCCCCAGTACCGGGGGTGCGGAATTCCTGACCGACCCCCGAACGGAGGGCGTGCGCCGTCGAGTTACTTGACGAGCGAGGAGATCTGGAAGATCGGCAGGTAGAGCGCGACGATCATGCCGCCGACCACGACGCCGAGGAATGCGATGAGCAACGGCTCGATGAGCGACGTCAGGGATTCCGTGGTCGATTCCACCTCGGAGTCGTAGAAGATTGCGATCTTCTCCAGCATGACCTCGAGCGAACCGGCGTCCTCGCCCACCGCGATCATCTGCGCGACCATCGGCGGGAAGACGTTCTCCTTTGCCAGCGGCTCGGCGATCGATTCGCCTTTCCGGACGCTTTCCGCGACCCGGTCGAGCGCTTTCTGCACGACGAAGTTGTTGGATACTTCTCCCACGATCTTCAATGCCTGCAGGATGGGGACGCCGGCCCCGATCATGTTCGAGAAGTTCCGGGCGAACCGGGCGATGACGATCTTCTTCGTCAACTGCCCGAACACCGGCATCCGCAGCAGGATCGGGTCCCGGAACGCCCGGAAGCGGTCCGTGTTCTTGTTCCCCCGGTACCAGAGCCACCCGACGACGACGAGTACCGCCAGGATCGGTCCGGCCCAGCGCATCGCGTGCGAGAGCTGCACGAGGATCCGGGTCGGCAACGGCAGCTGCCCACCGAGCGACGCGAACATGTCCTGGAAGATCGGCACGATGAAGACGAGCATGACGACGACTGCCAGCAGCGACATCACGAGCACCACGACCGGGTAGGTCATGGCCGACTTGATCGTCGACCGGAGCTTGTGCTCCTTCTCGAAGTTCGTCGCGATCGAGTCCATCGCCTGGTCGAGGAATCCGCCGGTCTCCCCCGCGCGGATCATGTTGATCATGATCGGCGGGAAGTCGACCGGGTACTTCGCGACGGCGTCCGAGAACGAGACGCCGCGCTCGACGTCGTCCCGCACCTTGCCGAGGATCTCCTTGAGCTTCTTGTTCTCGGTCTGGCCCGCCAGGATCGTCAGCGCACGCAGGAGCGAGAGCCCGGACGAGAGCATCGTCGAGGCCTGGCGCGACATGATCGCGAGGTCCTTGAGCCCGACGCCCTTCTCGAGCCCCGGGATCTTGATCTCGGTCTGCAGCCCGGTGCCGGGCTTCGCCTCGGTGATGGCGATCGGCGAGACGCCCATGCCGCGCAGGCGCTGGACGACCGCGCCCTCCGACGCGGCGTCGAGCCGACCCTTGACGAGCTTGCCGGCGCCGTCGCGGCCCCGGTAGTCGAACGCGAGCGACATCAGTGGCCTCCGGAGTACTTGTCGCCGAAGTCGATCTCGGATGCGGCGATCGCGGCGGCGGACGAGTCGGAGGGCGACTCGACGCGCTGGACGAGCCGGTCGAAGCCGTCCTCGTCGTGCACCTTCTCCATCGCCGCAGCCCGGGTGACGGTGCCGACGTTGACCAGCTCGGCCAGGTCCTGGTCCATCGTGTGCATCCCGGCGTCTCGGCCGGCCTGCATCGCCGAGGTGATCTGGTACGTCTTGCCCTCGCGCACCAGGTTCGCGATCGCCGGCGTCGTCCGCATGATCTCGGTGGCGACGACCCGGCCGGTGCCGTTCGCCTTCGGCACGAGCGTCTGGCAGACGACACCCTCGAGTGTCGCCGCGAGCTGCGTTCGGATCTGCCCCTGCTGGTGCGGCGGGAACACGTCGATGACGCGGTCGATGGTGCCCGGAGCGCTCTGCGTGTGGAGCGTCGCGAAGACGAGGTGGCCGGTCTCGGCCGCGGTGAGCGCGACGGAGATGGTCTCGAGGTCGCGGAGCTCACCGATCAGGATGACGTCGGGGTCCTGCCGCAGCACGTGCTTCAGCGCGGCGGCGAACGAGTGCGTGTCCGCCCCGACCTCGCGCTGGTTGATGATCGCCTTCTTGTGGTCGTGCATGAACTCGATCGGGTCCTCGACCGTCACGATGTGGTCGGCCCGGGTCTCGTTGACCAGGTCGATGAGCGCGGCGAGGGTCGTCGACTTGCCGGAACCGGTCGGCCCGGTGACGAGCACGAGGCCGCGGGGCAGCTTCGCGAACTCCCCCACGTGCTCCGGGATGCCGAGCTGCTTGAGCGTCTTGATCTTCGTCGGGATGATGCGGAAGGCCGCGCCCCAGTTGCCGCGCTGCTGGTAGTAGTTCACGCGGAAGCGGAACTCCGGCGACAGGGAGTACGCGAAGTCGAGTTCCTGCTCGTGGTCGAACTGCCCGGCCTGCTCGGGGCTCAACAGGGTCTTCAGTGCGGCGATCACCTTGTTGCGTGCCCAGGGTCCCCCGGGGACCGCGGGCCGCAGGGAGCCGTCGACCCGCACGGTGGGCGGGGCGTCGGCGGTGACGTGGAGGTCCGAGGCGCCCTGGTACACGACCTGCGAGAGCGCCGTGATGAGGTCGGCGTCGGCGACCTCGCGCGCGTGGCGCGTGAAGCCGATCTCGGGGTGCGAGCCGGCGTCGACGGCGCGGCCCTGCGTCGTGGTGGTGACGGCCTGGAGGCTCGTAATCGGTACCGCGGGCGCCACCGGCAGGTGCTCGGTCACCGTCTCGGCGTAGCCGTACGCGGCCGTCGACGCGGGGACGGCCGCCGGGGGCGTGGCCGGCGCGGCCTGCGGCTGCGCGACCGGGACGGCGACGGGGTCGCCGGCGGGCGGCGGCCACGAGGATCCGCTGGAGGTCGCAGCCGCGGACGAGCCGCCCCACGCCGCCGGTGCGCCCCACGCGGGCTCGGTCGACAGGTCGTACACGGCACTGCTCGACGTCGGCACGGGCGAGCGGTCGCTCGACGACGCCGAGGGTGCCGACGCCGCAGCGGCCGCAGCAGCGGCAGCGAGCCGCGCAGCCCGACGACCGCCGACCTCGTTGCCCGGCTGTCCGGGGTGCCATCCGGCGACGGGGTCGTCGCCGGCCTCGATGTCGTACACCGATTCGTTCATCGTCCTCGTGCTCCCGGGACTACGCGACCACGCGCAGGATCTCGTCGACGCTGGTCATGCCGAGCTTGACCTTCTCCCACCCGTCCTGTCGGAGGGTGAGCATGCCCTGCTGCTGGGCGACGCGGCTGATCTCGGCGCTCGAGGCCCGCGCGACGGCGAGCCGCTCGATCTCCTCGGAGACGGTCATGACCTCGTGCAGGGCGATCCGGCCGCGGTAGCCGGTGTTCGAGCAGACGGCACAGCCGATCGGCGCGAAGAACTCCGGCACGGCCGCGTCCGCACGGTCGAGGAACCCGAGCGCGTGCAGCTGCTCGGCCTCGTACACCGCCGGGGCCTTGCACCGGTCGCAGAGCCGGCGGGCCAGACGCTGGGCGACCACCGAATCGAGTGCGGAGCCGACCAGGAAGGGCTCGATGTCCATCTCGGTCAGACGGGTGACGGCCGACGGTGCGTCGTTGGTGTGCAGCGTCGAGAGCACCAGGTGACCGGTGAGCGAGGCCTCGATCGCGATCTGCGCCGTCTCGTGGTCGCGGATCTCACCGAGGAGCACCACGTCGGGGTCGGAGCGCAGGATCGAGCGCAGCGCGGACGCGAACGTCAGCCCGGCCTTCGGGTTCACCTGCACCTGGTTGATGCCGGCCATCCGGTACTCGACCGGGTCCTCGACCGTGATGACGTTGATCTCGGGCTTCGCGACGGCGTTCAGCGTCGTGTACAGCGTGGTCGACTTGCCCGAACCGGTGGGTCCGGTGACCAGGATCATGCCGTACGGCTTCGAGTAGGACCGCTGGTACGCCTGGAAGTTCTGCTCGAGCAGGTTGAGGTCCTTGAGCGTCAGCGACGTGTTCGTGTTGTCGAGGATCCGCATGACGACCTTCTCGCCCCACACGGTCGGCAGCGTCGCCACACGCAGGTCGATCTGCCGACCGCCGTGGCGCACCGACATGCGGCCGTCCTGCGGCTTCCGACGCTCGGCGATGTCGATGTCGCTCATGATCTTGAGCCGGCTGATGACACCGTTCTGGATGTTCTTCGGCGCCGGGGCCATCTCGTGCAGCACGCCGTCGATGCGGTATCGCACCCGGACCTCGTGCTCGCCCGGCTCGATGTGGATGTCGGACGCGTGGTCCTGGATGGCCTGCGACACGAGCAGGTTCACGAAGCGGACGATCGGCACGTCGTCGAGCGCGCCGTCGGTCAGGTCCACCTGCTGCTGGGTCGGGGCGGCCGACTGGTCCTCGAACGACGAGGTCAGGTCGTTGAGCTCGTCGTCGGCGCGCAGGTACCGGTCGAGGGCGCTCACCAGGTCGCGCTCGTCGACCTGCAGCGGCTTGATCGAGCGACCGGAGGCGGTGCGGGCGTCGTCGATGGCGAGCACGTTCGAGGGGTTCACCATCGCCAGCACGAGCGTCTCGCCCTCGAACCCGACACCGAGCACACCGTGCCGACGGCAGAGCGCCGCGGGCAGCATCGACACCGCCGTGCCGTCGACCGGGTAGTCGGTCAGCGGGACGGTGTGCGCGTTGTTCGAGGCCGCACGCGCGGTGATGTACTGCGCCTCGCTCACCACGCCCTGGTCGACCAGGGTGCGGATCGAGCGCTCGTCGATCGCTTCGTCCCCCGTCATCGAGTCGAGGTGTTCGATCGGCAGTGCGCCGTTGAGGATGAGGATCTCGGAGAGCGTGGCCATGTGTCCCGGAGCCTCCTTCGGGTCGAGACCGGGTCGTGGGGATGCGTCCCGCAGCGGTGCGGCGCCCGTCCACGCTATTGCCGCGGTGCGCGGCGACCGCAGTCCCACAACGAGGGGGCGACGGGGTGGCGGGTGTCCCCAGTGCAGGGGTACCCGCCGGTACTGGGTGGTCCGGACGATGATCGACACGGGTCGATGCTCCGTCGCGAGCGTGCTCGCGGGGTGGGCGGTCCGGCGATCGGTGGAGCACTCGGTCGAGACCCCGGGCTGTGCAGGAACGGACGCGACGGGGTCCACGCGCGGCCGCCGCCCGCACCGCCCCACGACGAAGTCCTCGACGTGCGGCGCCGCCCCGGGCCATGATGAGCCATGGACATCACGAGCGTGACCGTGGGCCTCCCCGTCTCCGACATCGAGGCGTCCTGCCTCTGGTACGGCGCCGTGTTCCAGCGTGCGGACCCCGACCTGGAGCCCGAGGACGGCGTCGTCGAGTACGAGATCGGCGGCATCTGGCTGCAGCTGTACCTCGACGCGGACGCCGAACGGCGTCCGGCGACCGTCCGGTTCGGTGTCGACGACGTCCGGTCCCAGCACGCCCGCATCGGGTCGCTCGGCATCGACGTCGGCCCGGTCGAGTGCGTCGACGGTGCCGTCGACTGGTTCGACGTCCGCGACCCCGACGGCAACGTCCTCAGCCTGTACTCGCTGGTCGACGAGAAGGGCCGCACGGCCTGAGACGCGACCGCGCGCCGGCCTGGAGGCGCGTGGCGGGCTCGCCACGAGCCTCCAGGCCGGCAGCACGCCGCTGACCGGCCACGCGCCGGCAACGAGGAAGGCCCCCGCATCCGAGGATGCGGGGGCCTTCCGGGTTCAGCTCAGGCTCAGTTGTAGGTCCCGGGCGTGAAGTCGTCCGACGAGAAGCTGTCGAAGTCGACGAAGCTCAGGTCGGCGTCCGAGAACGAGGAGTCGTCGGCGAAGATGCGGTTGGGGTACCGCTCCGCCTTGGCTTCCTCGGTCGCGGCGACGTCCACGTCACGGTACCGGCTGAGGCCCGTCCCGGCGGGGATGAGCTTACCGATGATGACGTTCTCCTTGAGACCGACGAGGTGGTCCTGCTTGCCCTCCATGGCCGCCTGCGTGAGGACGCGGGTGGTCTCCTGGAAGGACGCGGCGGACAGCCACGACTCGGTCGCGAGGGACGCCTTCGTGATGCCCATGACCTCCTGGCGAGCCGAGGCGGTCTTACGACCCTCCTGCAGCGCCGCACGGTTCAGCGCGTTGTAGCGCGACCGGTCGACGAGCTCGCCCGGCAGCAGGTCGGTGTCGCCGTGGTCGACGACGGTGACCTTGCGGAGCATCTGGCGGACGATGACCTCGATGTGCTTGTCGTGGATCGGCACGCCCTGCGAGCCGTACACGTCCTGCACACCGTTGACGAGGTGCTTCTGGACCTCGCGCACACCCTTGACCCGGAGGACCTCCTTCGGGTCCACCGTGCCGGCGATGAACTGCTCGCCGAGCTCGACGTGCTGGCCGTCCTCGATGAGGAGGGTCGCACGCTTGAGCACCGGGTAGATGAACGGCTCGTCGCCGTTGTCCGGCGTGAGGATGATCCGACGACCCTTGTCCGTGTCCTCGATCGTGACGCGGCCGGGGGCCTCGGCGATCGGGGACGCGCCCTTCGGGGTGCGCGCCTCGAAGAGCTCGGTCACGCGGGGCAGACCCTGCGTGATGTCGTCGGCCGAGGCCGAACCACCCGTGTGGAAGGTACGCATCGTCAGCTGGGTACCGGGCTCACCGATGGACTGGGCGGCGATGATGCCGACCGCCTCGCCGATGTCGACGAGGTTGCCCGTGGCGAGCGAACGGCCGTAGCACTTCGCGCAGACACCGACGGCCGACTCACAGGTCAGGACCGAGCGCACCTTGATGCTCTCGACACCCGCCTCGAGCAGCGTGTCCAGCAGGACGTCACCGACATCCGAACCGGCCTCGGCGACGACCGTGCCCTTCGCGTCCGCTGCCTCGGTGGCCAGCGTGCGCGAGTAGACGGTGTTCTCGACGCGCGGGTCGCGGACGAGGGCGCCGTCGGCACCCACGGTCGCGATCGGCAGCTCGAGGCCACGGGTCGTCCCGCAGTCGTCCTCACGGATGATGACGTCCTGCGACACGTCGACGAGACGACGGGTCAGGTAGCCCGAGTCGGCGGTACGGAGAGCCGTGTCCGCCAGACCCTTGCGGGCACCGTGCGTGGCGATGAAGTACTCCGCCACGGTCAGGCCCTCGCGGTACGAGTTGATGATCGGGCGGGCGATGATCTCACCCTTCGGGTTGTTCACCAGACCACGCATACCGGCGATGTTGCGCACCTGCAGCCAGTTACCACGAGCACCCGACGAGACCATGCGGTTGATGGTGTTGTCGACCGGGAAGTTGTCGCGCATCTCCTGCGCGATCTCGTTCGTGGCCTCGGTCCAGATCTTGATCAGGTCGGCGCGGCGCTCCGCGTCGGTGATCAGACCCTTGTCGAACTCGCCCTGGACCTTGGCGGCCTGGACCTCGTAGCCCGCGATGATCTCCTTCTTGCGAGGAGGCGTCACGACGTCCGACAGCGCCACGGTCACACCGGAGCGCGTGCCCCAGTAGAAGCCCGCGTCCTTGATCCGGTCCAGCGCAGCGGCCGTCTCGGTCTTGGAGTAGCGCTCGGCGAGGTCGTTGACGATCGCGGAGAGGGTGCCCTTGTCGGTGACGCGCTGGACGAACGGGTAGTCCGCCGGCAGCGTCTCGTTGAAGAGCGCACGGCCCAGGGTGGTCTCGAGGAGGATCGGCTGACCGACCTCGTAGCCCTCCGGCGCCTCGCCCTCGGCGAAGTGGACACCCGACATGCGGATCTTCACCATCGCGTTGAGGTGCAGCGTGTTCTGGTCCTTGGCCAGGATCGCCTCGGCGACCGACGAGAACGCACGGCCCTCGCCGAGCGCGCCCTCACGGACGGTCGTCAGGTGGTGCAGACCGATGATCATGTCCTGTGCGGGCAGGGTCACCGGACGGCCGTCCGACGGCTTGAGGATGTTGTTCGAGGCGAGCATCAGGATGCGGGCCTCGGCCTGGGCCTCGACCGACAGCGGCAGGTGCACGGCCATCTGGTCACCGTCGAAGTCCGCGTTGAACGCAGCACACACGAGCGGGTGGAGCTGGATGGCCTTGCCCTCGACGAGCTGCGGCTCGAACGCCTGGATGCCCAGACGGTGCAGCGTCGGCGCACGGTTCAGCAGGACGGGGCGCTCGCGGATGATCTCCTCGAGCACGTCCCACACCTGCGGACGCGAACGCTCGACCATGCGCTTGGCCGACTTGATGTTCTGCGCGTGCGACAGGTCGATCAGGCGCTTGATGACGAACGGCTTGAACAGCTCGAGCGCCATCTGCTTCGGCAGACCGCACTGGTGCAGCTTGAGCTGCGGGCCGACGATGATGACCGAACGACCCGAGTAGTCGACGCGCTTGCCGAGCAGGTTCTGGCGGAAACGACCCTGCTTTCCCTTGAGCATGTCGCTCAGGGACTTCAGGGCGCGGTTGCCGGTACCCGTGACGGGACGACCACGACGACCGTTGTCGAACAGCGCGTCGACCGCTTCCTGCAGCATGCGCTTCTCGTTGTTCACGATGATCTCGGGGGCACCGAGGTCGAGCAGGCGGCGGAGACGGTTGTTGCGGTTGATCACACGACGGTAGAGGTCGTTGAGGTCCGACGTGGCGAAGCGGCCACCGTCGAGCTGCACCATCGGGCGCAGCTCCGGCGGGATGACCGGCACGACGTCGAGCACCATCGCGGCCGGCGAGTTGCCGGTGGCGAGGAAGGAGCTGACGACGCGCAGGCGCTTGATCGCGCGGATCTTCTTCTGACCCTTGCCCTCGGCGATCTGCAGGCGCAGCGACTCGGCCTCGGCGGCCAGGTCGAAGGCCTCGAGCCGCAGCTTGATCGCCTCGGCGCCCATGTAGGCGTCGAAGTAGATCCCGAAGCGGTCCTGCAGCTCGTGGAACACGGCGTCCTCGGGCTTGAGGTCGCCGACCTTGAGGTTGCGGAAGTCCTCCCACACGCGCTCGAGGCGGGTGATGTCCTCGTCGAAGGACTTGCGGACCTGGGACATCTCCTTCTCGGCGGTGTCCTTGGTCCGGCGCTTCACGTCGGCCTTGGCGCCCTCTTCCTCGAGCGCTGCGAGGTCGTCCTCGAGCTTCTTGAGGCGGTCGGCGATGATCGAGTCGCGCTGACCCTCGAGGTTCTTGATCTCGAGGCGCATCTCGTTCTCGAGACCGGGCATGTCGGCGTGACGGCCCTCTTCATCGATGTCGATGATCATGTACGCCGCGAAGTAGATGACCTTCTCGAGGTCCTTCGGCGCCATGTCGAGGAGGTACCCGAGGCGCGACGGGACGCCCTTGAAGTACCAGATGTGCGTGACGGGGGCGGCGAGCTCGATGTGGCCCATGCGCTCACGACGGACCGAGGACTTGGTGACCTCGACGCCGCAGCGCTCGCAGACGATGCCCTTGAAGCGGACACGCTTGTACTTGCCGCAGGCGCACTCCCAGTCGCGGGACGGACCGAAGATCTGCTCGCCGAACAGACCGTCCTTCTCGGGCTTCAGGGTGCGGTAGTTGATGGTCTCCGGCTTCTTGACCTCGCCGTACGACCACTGACGGATGTCCTCGGCGGTCGCGAGGCCGATCCGGATGGCGTCAAATGACGTTGCTTCGAGCAATGTTCTTCTCTCTTGCTGAGTTCGAAACGTGTTCGGTACGGGCCGGCTCAGATGTCGTCGACGGACGACGACTCGAACCGCGAGGAGATGTTGATGCCGAGCTCTTCAGCGGCACGGAAGACCTCGTCGTCCGTGTCGCGGAGGCTGACCGCCTGGCCGTCCGCCGAGAGGACCTCGACGTTCAGGCAGAGCGACTGCATCTCCTTCATGAGGACCTTGAACGACTCGGGGATGCCGGGTTCCTGGATGTTCTCGCCCTTGACGATCGCCTCGTAGACCTTCACGCGGCCGAGGATGTCGTCGGACTTGATCGTCAGGAGCTCCTGGAGGGCGTAGGCGGCGCCGTACGCTTCGAGCGCCCACACCTCCATCTCACCGAACCGCTGTCCACCGAACTGCGCCTTACCACCCAGCGGCTGCTGCGTGATCATCGAGTACGGACCGGTCGAACGGGCGTGGATCTTGTCGTCGACCAGGTGGTGCAGCTTGAGGATGTACATGTAGCCGACCGAGACGGGCTCCGGGAACGGCTCGCCGGAGCGGCCGTCGAAGAGCTGCGCCTTGCCGGAGGAACCGATCAGGCGCTCGCCGTCGCGGTTCGGGAGCGTGCTGTCGAGGAGCCCCTCGATCTCGCGCTCGTACGCACCGTCGAACACCGGGGTGGCAACCTTCGTGCCGGGCGCCGCGCTGTGCGCTGCCTCCGGCAGGGCGGATGCCCACTCCTGGATGCCCTCGACGTTCCAGCCCTGCTTCGCGAGCCACCCGAGGTGGATCTCGAGGACCTGGCCGAAGTTCATGCGGCCGGGGACGCCGAGCGGGTTGAGCACGATGTCGACCGGGGTGCCGTCCGCGAGGAACGGCATGTCCTCGACCGGCAGGATCGTCGAGATGACGCCCTTGTTGCCGTGACGACCGGCGAGCTTGTCACCCGCGGTGATCTTGCGCTTCTGGGCGATGTAGACGACCACGCGCTGGTTGACACCCGAGCCGAGCTCGTCGTCGCCGTCCTGCGCGTCGAAGACCTTGACGCCGATGATCGTGCCCTCTTCACCGTGGGGCACCTTCAGCGAGGTGTCGCGCACCTCGCGCGACTTCTCGTTGAAGATCGCGCGGAGCAGGCGCTCCTCGGCGGAGAGCTCGGTCTCGCCCTTCGGCGTGACCTTGCCGACCAGGATGTCGCCGGGGCGGACCTCGGCACCGATGCGGATGATGCCGCGCTCGTCGAGGTCGGCCAGGAGGTCCGGGCTGACGTTCGGGAGGTCGCGGGTGATCTCCTCCTTGCCGAGCTTCGTGTCGCGGGCGTCGACCTCGTACTCCTCGATGTGGATCGAGGAGAGCGTGTCGTCCTTCACGAGGTTCTGCGACAGGATCATCGCGTCCTCGTAGTTGTAGCCCTCCCACGGCATGAACGCGACGAGGAGGTTCTTGCCGAGCGCGAGCTCGCCGTTCTCCGTCGCGGGGCCGTCGGCGATGACCTCGCCCTGCTCCACGCGCTCGCCTGCGGAGACGATGACGCGGTGGTTGTAGCTCGTGCCCTGGTTCGAGCGGTCGAACTTGCGCAGGTAGTAGGTCTGCGTGCCGCCCTCGTCGAGCTGCAGGGTCACGGCGTCGGCCGAGACCTCGGAGACGACACCCGCCTTGTCGGCGGTGACGACGTCACCGGCGTCGATGGCGGTGTAGCCCTCCATGCCGGTGCCGACGAGCGGCGACTCGGAACGGAGCAGCGGCACGGCCTGACGCTGCATGTTCGCACCCATGAGGGCGCGGTTCGCGTCGTCGTGCTCGAGGAACGGGATGAGCGAGGTCGCGACCGACACCATCTGGCGCGGCGAGACGTCCATGTAGTCGACCTCGTCCTTGCCGACGAGCTCGACCTCGCCGCCCTTCTTCCGGACGAGCACCTTGTCGTCCTGGAAGTGGAAGTCGTCGGTCAGCGGCGCGTTGGCCTGGGCGACGACGAAGTCGTCCTCCTCCGATGCCGTGAGGTAGTCGATGGTCGTGGTGACCTGACCGTTCACGACGCGGCGGTACGGCGTCTCGATGAAGCCGAAGGAGTTGATCCGACCGAACGACGCGAGCGAGCCGATCAGACCGATGTTCGGGCCTTCCGGGGTCTCGATCGGGCACATGCGGCCGTAGTGCGACGGGTGGACGTCGCGGACCTCGACGCCGGCACGCTCACGGGACAGACCGCCCGGGCCGAGGGCCGACAGGCGACGCTTGTGCGTCAGACCCGCGAGCGGGTTGTTCTGGTCCATGAACTGCGACAGCTGCGAGGTGCCGAAGAACTCCTTGATCGCGGCGACGACGGGTCGCACGTTGATCAGGGTCTGCGGGGTGATCGCCTCGATGTCCTGCGTGGTCATGCGCTCGCGGACGACGCGCTCCATGCGGGACAGACCGGTGCGGACCTGGTTCTGGATGAGCTCGCCGACGGCGCGGATGCGACGGTTGCCGAAGTGGTCGATGTCGTCCACGTCGAGCCGGAGCTGGACGGGCTCGCCGTCACGGACACCGTCGAGCGTCGTCTTCTCGGCGTGCAGCGAGACGAGGTACTTGATGGTGCGGACGATGTCCTGCACGGTCAGCACCGAGTCCGAGAGCTGCGCGTCGATGCCGAGCTTGCGGTTCAGCTTGTAGCGACCCACCTTGGCGAGGTCGTAGCGCTTCGAGTTGAAGTAGAAGTTGTCGAGGAGCGCACGCGCGGCCTCGGCGGCGACCTGCTCGCCCGGACGCAGCTTGCGGTAGATGTCCTTGAGCGCCTCTTCCTTGGTGAGGACGGCGTCCTTCTCGAGGGTCGACTCGATCGAGGCGAAGCCCTGGAACTCCTCCATGATCTCCTCGCTCGTCAGGCCGAGGGCCTTGAGGAAGACGGTCACGGACTGCTTGCGCTTGCGGTCGATGCGCACGCCCACCTGGTCGCGCTTGTCGATCTCGAACTCGAGCCACGCACCACGCGACGGGATCACGCGGGCGGAGTAGATGTCCTTGTCGGAGGTCTTCTCCTGCTGGCGCTCGAAGTAGACGCCCGGCGAGCGGACGAGCTGCGAGACGACGACGCGCTCGGTGCCGTTGATGATGAACGTGCCGCGCTCGGTCATGAGCGGGAAGTCGCCCATGAAGACGGTCTGCGTCTTGATCTCACCGGTCATGTGGTTCATGAACTCGGCGTTGACGTACAGCGGCGCGGCGTAGGTCTTGCCACGCTCCTTGCACTCGTCGATGGAGTACTTCGGGTCCTCGAGCTCCGGGGACGTGAACGAGAGCTGCATGGTCTCGCCGAGGTCCTCGATCGGGGAGATCTCCTCGAAGATCTCCTCGAGGCCGGAGTGCAGCGCGAGGTCGGTGCGACCCTGCTCCTGTCCTTCGGCGAGGCGGGCCTTCCAGACGTCGTTGCCGACGAGCCAGTCGAAGCTCTCCGTCTGGAGGGCGAGCAGATCCGGCACCGTGAGGGTGTCCGTGATCTTGGCGAACGAGAGTCGCGAGTGGTTGCGACCGTTCTTGGGGTTGGTGGATGCGTTGGGCGCAGCAGCCAAGGGTGTGACCTCCGGTAGGCCCCGTCGGGCCGGTACTGACGAGCAGCACGTAGGTGAGTGGATTGATCGCTCGGCGCGACCCCGGGACCACCGACACGGAACGCACGACGGCAACGACCGTCGAGGACCTGTGGGATGATCGGTGAGCGGGTCCCGCCGCCATATACGGGACCGGCTGCACCAGGGCGCGTGTTCGACCGCAATATGACGACACACGAATGCCAGGGAGCGCGAACTGTCATCATAGGTCGCCCTGGCGCGCGCTGTCCAGTCCTGGCTTGACCGGATTCGGCGATGGCGTGTATAAGCACACCGGCCGCCCCGGGATTCCCGCAGCGCGGCCCGGATCAGTCCTCGAGCGCGTGCAGCAGCTCCTCCGGGTGCTCGGTCCGGACGAAGGTCACCCGCCCCCGGTCGTCCGTGATCCGCACGCCGCGGCCCGGCGTGAGGATGAGCGCCCGCACCCCGCGACCGAGCCGCAGGCCCACCCCGCCGAAGGTGCGCGCGTCCGCGTCGGCCACCGTCACGTCGGCGATGCGTCCCCGCGCGATCCGCCGCGTCGGCAGCGGCCGGAAGTGCAGGACGACGGCGGCGTCGGTCACCGCGATGCCGGTCCGGGCGAGCAGCAGCAGGGCACCGGCCACGAGTGCGACCACGCCCGGCAGCAGCAGCGCGACCTCCGGTGCGTCCCCCGGCCAACCGAGGACGGCCGCGGTCAGCGCGCCCCCGCCGAGCAGCAGCACGGCGCCGACCACGCGCATCCACCGGGGAGCGCGCTCACCGTCGACGGCCACCGGCCGGGAGGCGCGGTGCGGCCGGGCGGACCGGCGACCGTCCGCCGCGGCGGAGCCGGTCCGGCTGCGTGGCACGCCGGCCGGGCGCCGGGCGGGACGGAGGGTGGGGATGCTCAGGGTGTCGGTCATCGCGGGTCTCCTGCGGGAGTCGTGTTCCTGCCGCGGGCGCCCGGGTCGTCGGACGGCGCACGCGTGGTGCCGTGCGCCGTCGCACGCGGGAGGGCGGCGAGCCTCGGGTGGGGGTGCGGGGCGCGCCGACGACGTGCGGGGCACCCGGGCGCGGTGGGGGTCGCGCGGGGTCGTGCCGGTCCACGTCGCGGTCACCCGGACCGGCGGAACACCACGGCCTCGGCCGCACGGTGCTCGACACCGGTCGGGTGACGACGACGAGAACGGTACGTCGTGTCCCTTGACGTCGGCTGGTCGTGCGGAGAGCGGAGGCTCCGCGGTGGTGTTCCATGGGAGGCATGGCTGATGCGTTCGACGGGTTCCGGATCGGTGCGGGCTGGGCGTCGGTGGAGCCGGACCGGCACCGCCCCGGGTCCTTCACGCTCGTGGTGGACGGCACGCCGCAGTCGCACGTCGACCTCGAGGACCCGACGCACCTGGCGTTCGAGTACATCCGGCGCATCGGACACGCGATCGACCTCCTGCCGGAGGGACCGATCACGGCGCTGCACCTCGGTGCGGGTGCACTGACCCTGCCCCGGTACGTCGCCGTCACCCGCCCGGGCTCGCGGCAGCAGGTCGTGGAGCTGGAGCGGGACCTCGTCGAGCACGTGCGCGAGGTGCTCCCGTTCCCCCGCGGCGCCTCGATCCGGGTCCGCTACGGCGACGCCCGCGAGGTGCTCGGCAAGCTGCCGGCCGGCCTCCGCGGCACGGTGGACCTGGCGGTCGTCGACGTGTTCGGCGGCTCGCAGATCCCCGCGCACGTGACGAGCGTCGAGTTCTACCGCTCCGTCGCCGAGTTCCTCTCGCCCACGGGGATCGTCGCCGTGAACGTGGCGGACGGGGCCGGTCTGGCCTTCGCACGCGGGCAGGCATCGACGCTGCAGGCCGTCCTGCCGTCGGTCGCGGCCGTCGCCGACACCGGCATGCTCAAGGGGCGGCGGTTCGGCAACATCGTGCTGCTCGGGTCGCGGACCGACCTCCCCGTGGCGGACATGCCCCGGCGCTACTCGTCCGACCCGATGCCGGCGAAGGTGGTGCACGGGCAGGAGCTCCGTGCCTTCACGGCCGGCGCGCCCATCGTCACCGACGCGACCGCGGTCGCGTCCCCCGAACCGAACCGCAGCGTCTTCGGCGGCTGAGCCCGCGGTCGCGTCCCGACCACACGCCGGACGGGAGGCCCGGTGCCGGTCCGGTGCCGGGCCTCCCGGCCGTGGGACGGGTACAGGAGCGCCGAGTCCCCCTGAACACGTCGGGCATCCGGCTGCCAGGATGGGGGACAACGACCGCGCGACCGCGCGACCGACCGAGGGAGTCCCCTGATGACGAACGACGACCGGAGCAACGAGGACCGGACGGGCGACGGCGACGCGCCGGTCTGGGGCAGTGCGCCGCAGCGCGACCAGCGCGACCAGCACGACGCACCCCGCTACGGCGAGCGCGTGGACCCGGCACCGGGATCGGCGCCGCAGTACGGCGAGCAGCACCAGGGCCAGCAGCAGTACGGCGAGCGCGACCAGTACGGGCAGCAGCAGCAGTACGGCGAGCGCGACCAGCACGGACAGCAGCAGTACGGCCAGCCGCAGCACGGCGAGCACGACCAGCACGACCAGCACGGTCGGTACGACCAGCGCGACGGCCGTCACGAGTCCCCGACGTGGGGCGAGCACCAGGGGTCGCACCAGCCCTACGCGGCGTCCTCGGCGCCGGCGAGTGCAGGCAGCCCGGCGTGGCAGTCCTCCGAGGAGACGAAGCCGGCGAAGAAGAAGAAGACCGTCGGCCTCGTGGCGTTCGCGCTCGGGGTCCTGTCGCTCGTGCTCGGCGTCGTCGGCGGTGCCGTGCTGGGCGCCGCGTTCGCGGGCAACGCCGCACTCGAGCAGATCGCGCGCGACGGCGGCGGATCGGTGCAGCAGCAGGAACAGCTGCAGCAGCAGCTCATGAACGACCCGTCCGCGATGAGCCAGCTCGGCGGCGGGGCGATCATCATCCTCATCGCAGCCGTCCTCGGCCTGTGGGCCCTGGTGCAGGGCATCATCGCGGCGGTCGCGGGCCGGGGTCGCGTCTGGGGTGTCCTCGCGATCATCCTCGCCGTCGTCGCCACCTTCGCGACGTTCATCGCGGTCAGCATCGCCGCGGCTGCCGCGGTCACCGGCGGCAACTGATCCACGAGTACCACCGACGGCCCGTCCCGCTGCAGCGGGGCGGGCCGTTCCGCGTCCCGGACCGGTCCGCGTTCTCGGACCCCCCGTGCGCGTGGCACCGCCCGCTCACGGGAGCCCGCGGTTACCCTCGAACCGATGTCCCTCCCGCCTGACGACAGCCAGCAACCCGACCGCGCTCGGGAACCCCGTCACGCCGCGCCGGGCGAATCCGCCCCGGTCACCGCGGGTGTGAGCCCGGGGAGCACCTTCGCGCCGATCAGCCTGCGGCCGGCCGTCGACGCCGACGCCGTGCAGCAGCGGCTGCGCGACCTCGGGCAGAGCCGGAGCACCGAGGCCCTGGCGGAGCGGGCCGAGCTCCTCCGCCTGCTCGGCCGGCTCGACGAGTCGCTCGTCGTCGCGGAGGAGGTCTTCCGGCTGACGATGTTCACCGGTGAGCGGTCGGACAAGGTCGCCGCGCGCATCCGCCGTGCGCACGTGCTGCACGACCTGGGACGCCACGAGCGCGCCGCGACCGAGGCCGCGATGGCGCGCGACACCGCCCGGACCGAGGAGTGGCCGGAGCTCGAGGGCGCCGCCGCCGAGCTCGAGGGCTGGTCGCTGTTCGAGCTGTCACGGTTCGACGAGGCCCGGTCGGCGCTCTCGCGTGCCTACCAGGCCTTCCGGCAGGCGGGGGCTCCGTCGGAGCGCACCGAGGCGCTCCGCACCGCGGTCGAGGCCGCGCTCCGGGCCTCGGTGGCGCAGCCGAAGGCCCCCGAGGAGAAGCCCCGCACCGCCCGCGAGGTCGCCGCGCGCCGTGCCGAGGACGACGAGCCGCAGACGACCCGCGTCGCCGAACCGGTGAAGCAGGTCCCGCCGGTCCGTCGCCGTGTGCTCGGAGCACCCGACGCCGCACGCACCGACGCCGACGACATCTGGGGTCGGATCGCGGCGAAGGCGGCGCAGAAGGGTCAGGCGCCGCGCGACGAGCCCACCGACGACCTGCGGGACCCCGGCGCACGGTGACGACGCAGCCCGCAGCGGCGACGCAGCCCGCGGCGACGCTCGAGCGGGTCCGTGCACGAGCCGAGCACCTGCTGGCGGTGCACCTCGGCCCGGGCGGGTGGACGTTCGCGTTCGACCACGCCAGGACCCGCGCGGGGCAGTGCGACTTCGGCCGCCGACGCATCACGGTGAGCCGGCACATCGTCACCCGGGTGTCGGACGACGACGTGGACCAGGTCCTGCTGCACGAGGTCGCGCACGCGCTCGCCGGTCCCCGTGCCGGTCACGGTCCCGTCTGGCGACGCACCGCGGCGGACATCGGGTACACCGGCTCCCGCCTGTACGACGGGCCCGTCGCGTCGGAGCTCGCGCCGTGGGTCGGCACCTGCCCCGCGGGCCACGAGCACTTCCGCTACCGGACACCGACGCGCCCCCTGGCCTGCGCCCGGTGCGCGCGACGCTTCGACGGCCGGAACCTCATCACCTGGGAGCGGCGCGCGGCTACCGCATGATCGATCCGGCACGTGGAGGCGCGCCGGGGAGCCGTTAGCCTGGGCGGATGCACACGGGGCAGCACATCCGGACGGACAGCGGGTCGTCGTGGTTCTTCGACGCCGGCCGGATCGCCCTGGACTTCGCCCACACCGGTGGGTTCGCCGACGATGCCGACGGCCGTCGCCCCCGCGCCCGGCTCGGTGAGCTCCTCGTGACGCCGGCCGACCTGGACGAGTGGCTCGGCGACCACACCGAGCCGATCGACGTCGGCGCGACGGCGCGGGAGCTGCAGGACGCCCGAGCCCTCCGCGCCGCGATCGGACGACTGGCCGTCGCTGCTGCCCCGGCCCCCGTCGGCTCGTCGGGCCCCGCCGAACGGACCGCGGTCGCGGCCGGGCTCCGCGCCGGTACCGGTCGGACCCGGCCGGCACCGGACGACATCGACACGGTGAACCTGTTCGCGGCGCTGCCGGACGTGCCCCCGAGCCTGCCCGGGGGCCGACGCCGCGCGGGTGCGAACCGGGTCCGTCTGGCCCAGGCGCTGTCGAGCGTGGCCCGCGACGCGGTGGCGCTCTTCACCGAGGTGGGCTTCGACGACGTCGCCGCGGACGGACAGGCGACCCGCCTCAGCCGGTGCTCGGCGGACGACTGCGGGCTCGTCTTCTACGACTCGTCGCGTGGCGGCACCCGCCGGTGGTGCTCGATGCAGCGGTGCGGCAACCGCGCGAAGGTCCGCGCGCACCGGGCGCGACGTGCGGCCGCCTAGGGCGCCCTGCCCGGACGACTCGTGACACGCCGAATCTGAGGATTCGGTCCGCCGAAACCTGGCAGGCTGTCGGCATGTCCGACACCGCCGCCGCCCGCCGTGCCCCCTCCGGACGTCTCGACGACGGCACCGGCGGCCCCGGAACCGGTCCCGGTCGGCCGCGTCGCCGTGCCGCCGGCCTCACGCTGCTCGGGCCCGCCTTCGTCGCCGCGATCGCCTACGTCGACCCGGGCAACGTCGCGGCGAACCTGACCGCCGGTGCGCAGTACGGGTACCTGCTGCTCTGGGTGCTCGTCGCCGCGAACGCCAGTGCCGTCGTGGTCCAGTACCTGTCGGCGAAGCTCGGGATCGTCACCGGGAGGTCGCTGCCGGAACACCTGGGCCTGCGGATGCGTCGCACCCCGCGGCTGCTCTTCTGGGCACAGGCCGAGGTCGTCGCCGCCGCGACCGACGTCGCCGAGGTCATCGGCGGGGCGCTCGCGCTGCACCTGCTGTTCGGCCTGCCGCTCGTCGTCGGCGGCGTGCTCACCGGTGTGGTCTCGATGGCGATCCTGCTCCTGCACAGCCGCCGGGGCACCCGCACGTTCGAGGCCGTGGTGACGACGATGCTCGCGGTCCTCACCGTCGGCTTCTGCGCGGGCCTGCTGTCCGCGCAGGTCTCCCCCGGCGAGCTCGTCAGCGGCCTGGTCCCCCGGTTCGAGGGCGCGCAGTCGGTGCTCCTCGCCGCCTCGATGCTCGGTGCGACGGTGATGCCGCACGCGGTCTACCTGCACTCGGCCCTGGCACGGGACCGGCACGGCGACGTCCCCGCCGGGCCGGAGCGCCGCCGGGTGCTCGTCGCGACGCGGTGGGACGTCGGGCTGGCCCTCGTCGTCGCGGGCGGTGTCAACGTCTGCATGCTCGTGCTCGCCGCCGCCACGCTGCCCGGGGTCGCGGGCACCGACACCATCCCCGGCGCGCAGGCCGCGATCGCGGCGAACGTCGGCCCCGTCGTGGGCGTGCTGTTCGCGGTCGGCCTGCTCGCGTCCGGTCTGGCGTCGACCTCGGTGGGCTGCATGGCCGGCGCGGAGATCATGCACGGGCTGCTGCACGTCCGCATCCCGGTCGCGGTGCGCCGGCTCGTCACGCTGCTGCCCGCCGTGGTGCTCCTGGCCGTCGGCGCGGACCCGACGATGCTCCTCGTGCTCAGCCAGGTGGTGCTGAGCTTCGGCATCGCCTTCGCGATCGTGCCGCTCGTGGTCTACACGTCACGGCGGAGCATCATGGGCGAAGACGTCAACGCGATGACCACCCGCGTGGTCGCGGGCGTCATCGCGCTGGTGATCGTCGCCCTCAACGTGGCGCTCGTGGTGCTGACGCTGGCCGGCTGAACCCGCCGGACGACGACGACCGGGTCGTCCCCGCGTCAGTCGACGACGCGGACTTCCTTCCAGAAGGCGTAGTAGCCCGAGTAGTCCTTGCCGACCCGGTCGAACGACGACGGGATCGGCGTGGGGTAGGTCCAGGCGCGGTCCGGCAGCGCCTGACCGTCGACCGTGACGGTGTAGTACTGCGTGTCGCCCTTCCACGGGCAGTGGTACTGGGTGTCGCTCTCCGAGAAGAACTCCGGCGCCACGCTCGACGGCGGGAAGTACCAGTTCCCCTCGATCTGGATGAGGTCCTCCTGCGGAGCCTCCGCGATCACGGTGTCGCCGACGACTGCCTTCATGACGTGCTCCTTGCGATCAGCGGCGTCCTGGCGACGCCGGTCCCGATCGGGAACGCTACGCCCGGGTGCCGGATTCCCGCAGGACGACGAGCTCGGGCCCCGCGGCGAGCGCCGCGTGCACCGTCTCCCGGTCCAGGTCCGCCGCACCCTCCGCGGCGCTCACGAGGTGCCGCACCGCGCGACGGAGTCCCGTGTACGCGGCGCAGGCGGTGGCCGCCTCGGGCGAGGTGTGGTCGATCCCGACCGTGACGAGGGCGTCGACGACGGCCCCGGCGGCGAGCAGGTCCTCGACCGCGGGCTCCGGCGTCTCCGCGCCGTCCGTCGGCTCCCCGGCGGCGTCCGCGACGGTGACGCCGGGGTCGGTGGTGCGGCCCGCGGCGACGACCGCGACGACGCACCGGTCCCCGCGCTCGGCCTGGAGGCTCGTCACGCGTTCCGCGACCGCCGCCGCGTTGCCGAGGTGGCCGAGCACGACCTCCGGGCCGTCGGGCAGCAGCGCTGCCGCGGCCCGCGCCCGTGCCGCGGGGTCGGCCCCACCCCCGGACGGTTCCGGCAGGACGTCCACCCACACCACGAGGTGCGTGCCGTGCGCGATCCGGTCGGCACCGGCGCTCCCCCACGCGAACCGGACCTGGTACTGCTCCTGGGTGCGTGCTGCCACCGGTCCACGATAGCCGCGGGCCGTCCCCGTCCGTCCCGGTCCGTCCCCGTCGGTCCCTGTCCGTCCCCACAGGAGCCCGGTCCACAGCCTGTGCCCGCTCGACCCCGCTGTCGGTGCCGCGACCGTAGGATCGGTGACCATGGAGATCGCCACCGTCCCCACGCTGACCGGCGACCGCGTCACCCTCGAGCCCCTGGCGGCCGAGCACGCGGACGACCTGCGGGCGGCGGTGGCGGACGGCGACCTCTGGCGCACCTGGTACACCTCGGTGCCGGCCCCCGACCGGGTCGAGGCCGAGATCGACCGGCGGCTCGGCGAGCACGCGGCGGGGCGGATGGTGCCCTTCGCGATCCGTGACCGCCCGACCGGTCGCGTCGTCGGGGCGACCACCTTCGCGAACATCGACACCGCCAACCGTCGCGTCGAGATCGGCTACACCTTCCTGGCGCGGGCGGCACAGCGGAGCGGGATCAACACCGAGGCGAAGCTGCTCCTGCTCTCGCACGCGTTCGACACCTGGGACTGCATCGCCGTCGAGTTCCGGACGCACTGGCACAACCAGCAGTCGCGGGCGGCGATCGCCTCGCTCGGCGCGAAGCAGGACGGCGTCCTGCGCAGCCACTCGATCGGCCGGGACGGCACGCTGCGCGACACCGTGGTCTTCTCGATCACCGCCACCGAGTGGCCGACCGTGCGCCTGTCGCTCACCGAGCGCCTGCGCACGCGGGACCGTGCCGAGGGCGCACGGCGTCGGGCCGCCCGGCACGCCTGACCCGTCGGACGCACGGGTGCACCGTCCCCCGCGGTGACGTCGCCCGCCCAGCGCCACGGCGTAGCGTCCGCAGCATGCACGTCGGTCTCCGCATCGTCCTCGACGCCCCGGTCGACGCCGTCCGCGACGCCCTGCTGTCGCCCTCGGTGATGGTCGCCGTCACGAAGCCGTTCCTCGTCTACCGCTCACGGTCACCGGAGGGACTCCCGGAGCGCTGGACCCCCGGCGTCCCGCACCCGATCACCGCCGACGCCCTCGGGGTCGTGCCGAGCGGCGACACGCACGTCGACATCGACCTGTACGAGGTCGACGGGGTGCCGGTGCAACGCGACAACGGAGGTGGCACCTCGGGGCTCTTCGGGCGGATGACCATGCGGCACCGGATGGCCACCGTCGACCTCGGTGACGGGCGGACCCTGCTGCTCGACCGGCTCACCTACCGGATGCGCCCCACGCTCCTCGGGGCCCTACTCTGGCCGGGCATGTGGGTCATCTGGCAGTGGCGTGCGCTCCGGATGCGGCAGCTCGCCCCGTCGTGGGGCCGTCCCGGGCACTGACGCGCGACGTCCGTCAGGACTTCGGCTGCTCGTCCACCTGCACGTGGACGGCGTAGTCCGTGCCGTCGACGTCACGCACCTCGACGACGGAGTCGTACACGGTCGTGTCACCCTCGGCACCGATCTCGCAGTGCACGGTGTTCCCCTCGACCAGGTCGATCGGGTCCGTGCCGCAGTCGACCAGCGGACGCTGACCGACCTCGCGTTCGAGTGCGTCGGCCACCACGTCCTCGAACCCCGACGGCGACACCGTCCGGTTCGCGGAGGCGGACACCGTGCACCCGCTCAGGACCGCGACGAGGGTCAGACCCGCCACGATCGGGGCGATCGAGCGGTGCACGCGTGGTGCCGCCCGTCCCGCCGTGGTCCGCGCGGCGGCGGTCCGTCTGGTCGTCGTTCCCCTGGTCACGTCGCCCGTCCCCTCGTCGGTCGCTGTCCGACCAGTGTGCCAGGGCCGTCACGGGAGCACCCGCAGGGGACCGTCCACAGCCCCGGCCCGTCGCTGGCGGGTCCGGAGCACCCGGGCGTACGCTCGTCCTCGTGAGCCAGACGCAGGAGCCGAGGGCCCAGGACCGTGTGCACAGCACCCTCGCCACCGTGGACTGGCGGCGGATGACGTTCGACCTGTACCGCCGGGTGCGGGCGACGGCCGACCCCGAGACCGCGCACGCGATGTGGCGCGAGACCCGCGACGCGATGTTCGCCGAGCACCCGGCCAGTCCGCTGCTCGACGAGGACGCCCGCGACTTCGAGGCGCTGCCCGTGCCCGACTACGACCCCGAGTGGCGGTTCCGCGCGCGCATCGAGTCCGCCGAGCCCCGTGCGATGGACGTCGAGACGGGCACCGACGGCGTCGTGCACTTCGACCGGCTCGGTGTCGTGCGGCTGCCGGGCATCGGCACGCTCGACGTCTGGTCGCACGGCGGCTACGCGGGCGGGGTCTTCGTGCCCGTGAAGGACGCCAGCGCCGGTCGTGCCCGCGGCACCTACGGCGGCGGGCGGTACCTGCTCGACACGATCAAGGGTGCGGACCTCGGCGGCGACGACGGCGAGCTCGTCCTCGACTTCAACTTCGCGTACAACCCCTCGTGCGCGTACGACCCGGCGTGGGCGTGCCCCCTCGCGCCCCCGGGCAACACCGTCGCCGTGCCGATCCCGGTCGGCGAGCAGTACGACTTCTGACACGACGCACGCACGAGCACACGGACAGGACGCAAGGGTGGATCGCATGACGGGACTCGTGGCACTCGACGCGGGCGGCCGGGTGCCGCCCTTCGAGCAGGTCCGTTCGCAGATCGCGGCGCAGATCGCCGCCGGGTACCTGGTGGACGGGGAGCGCCTGCCGAGCGTGCGCGCCCTGGCCGAGGAGCTCTCGCTCGCCGCGGGCACCGTCGCGAAGGCCTACCAGCTGCTCGAGGAGGCCGGGCTCGTGCACACCGCCCGGGGCGCCGGCACGCGGGTGGTGCGGCCGGCCGAGGTGCCCGACGCCGTCGCCGGGGCAGCGCACGCCCTGGCCGCCGCCGCGCGAGCGGCCGGGTTGTCCGCCGACCAGGCCGCAGCGGCACTGCGCGACGCCTGGCCCGCCTGAGGCGACCGCCCGCCGTCCGCGACGCGCGGGGCGGAAGGCACACCGTGCCTCCCGGCCGACCGCCGTGCGCGCCCTCCGCGACACGCAACGTCGGCGAGGTCTCGCAGCGCTGTGCTCCTGCGCATTGCCGCCGACGTTGCGTCGCGCTGGGCGGGACGGGACCGGACGGGGTCCTCAGCAGTGCTCGAAGACGTACTCGTCCGAAGCAGGGGTGACCAGGTCGCGGTCCCGCAGGATCGTCATGGCCGGGCGGTCGCGCAGGCGGCACACCGATGCCCACGAGCGGTCGAGCGTGTCCGCGTACTCGACGTCGACCACGCGCTTCCCGTACGCGGCCGTGTAGGCCGAGCACTCGTCGTACTGCACGCACTCCTCGGCGACGACGAAGTCGAAGCCCGTCGACTGCCGCCCGGCCTTCCCGAGCTGCGGCGTGTTCTTCTGCCCGACGGCCAGACCGCGATCGTGCCCGAGCCGCACGAGCGTCGCCGCCAGCGCGAGGTTCCCCGCGCGGGTCAGTCGCTTCCCCGACCGTGTCCACGAGTCGAGGTTGTCGAACTCGACGGCGGCGAACCCGCGGTCGGCGCACCGCGCGACCGACTTCGTGAGCTCCTTCGTGATCGCGGCGCGCTTCGCGGCGGTCCGGGTGTCGAGGAGCACCTCGTCCGGCCAGCCCGGGTCGGCCACGAGCTCGCCGGAACCGTCGCGCAGCAGTGCCGACGGCGCCCGGCGCTCCCACCCGGCGAGCGCTCCCGGCTGGGTCTGGAAGCCGTTGACGTAGCAGACGGAGTACTTCCCGGCGGCCGGGCGGTCGGTGCTGTCCCGCTCGACGATCGTCACCCCGGACGGCGGCGTGTACCCACCGCCGAGCTGGTAGTCGGGGCGCCCCGAGGTCGGCAGGTTCCGGTACGAGGAGGCCGTCGACCCGGCGGGTGTCGCGGCCTCGGCACAGCCTGCGCTGCCGAGGACGGCGACCAGCGCGATCGCGGTGGTCAGGAGGACGGATCGCGTGCGCACCACGGGATCATCGCACGCCCCGTCGCACGCCACGTCGCACGCCCGACGCGAACGGCCCCGGCTCGTTCGACGAGCACCCGCTATGCTGGTGGTACTCGAGGCGCCGATCGCCTCGTGCGTCGTACGGACGCCCCCGACT
Source organism: Curtobacterium sp. ODYSSEY 48 V2 (assembly GCF_023712625.1). Lineage (NCBI taxonomy): Bacteria > Bacillati > Actinomycetota > Actinomycetes > Micrococcales > Microbacteriaceae > Curtobacterium > Curtobacterium sp. ODYSSEY 48 V2. The sequence goes on along the minus strand of NZ_JAMAXX010000006.1, from coordinate 68,969 downwards.
CCCGACCCTCATCCGGTCGATGATCGCGCACCGACATCCCGGTGCCAGGCTCTCTGCTGCGGCGACCGCGTCAGCCTCTGCTGACGCGGGGTTCCCGCCCGCGCGCCACATGCCAGCGCGCCCACGGCCGGCACGAGCCGGCCCGAAAGGTCACCATGACCAACCAGGACATCCGTTTCTCCGACCTCGGCGTCCCCGCGCCGATGGTCCAGTCCCTCGCCCAGCAGGGCAAGGAGACCGCGTTCCCGATCCAGGCCGACACGCTCCCCGACTCCCTGCAGGGCAAGGACGTGCTCGGCCGCGGGCGCACCGGCTCCGGCAAGACGATCGCCTTCGCGATCCCCCTGGCCGCCCGTCTGGCCGCGAGCCGTCGCCCGCGCCGCGCCGGCCGCCCCCGTGCACTGGTGCTCGCCCCGACCCGTGAGCTCGCGACGCAGATCGACGCGACCCTCGCCCCGCTCGCGAAGTCCATGGGACTCAACACGACGACGATCTTCGGCGGCGTGGGCCAGGGCCGTCAGGTCGACGCGCTCCGTGCCGGTGTCGACGTGGTCGTCGCCTGCCCGGGCCGCCTCGCCGACCTCATGCAGCAGGGGCACGTGAGCCTCGGCGACATCGAGGTCACCGTCCTCGACGAGGCCGACCACATGGCCGACATGGGCTTCCTGCCCGGCGTGACGAAGATCATGCAGGCGACCCCGGAGCAGGGGCAGCGCCTGCTGTTCTCGGCCACGCTCGACAACGGCGTGGACAAGCTCGTCAAGAAGTTCCTGCACAGCCCGGTGATGCACTCGGTCGACGACGAGACCAGCCCGGTCGAGGCGATGACCCACCACCTGTTCGAGGTCGCCGACGCCGACGCGAAGAAGGACCTCGTCCGCGCGCTCGCCTCGGGCACCGGCCGCCGCATCCTCTTCATGCGCACCAAGCACCACGCGAAGCGCCTGGCGAAGCAGCTCACGAGCCAGGGCATCCCGGCCGTCGACCTGCAGGGCAACCTGTCGCAGGGTGCGCGTGAGCGGAACCTCGCGAAGTTCTCCTCCGGCGAGGCCCTCGTGCTCGTCGCCACCGACGTCGCCGCCCGTGGTGTGCACGTCGACCACGTGGAGCTCGTCGTGCACGTCGACCCGCCGACCGAGCACAAGGCGTACCTGCACCGTTCGGGCCGCACCGCGCGTGCCGGGTCCTCGGGTGACGTCGTCACCGTGACGCTGCCGGCCGAGCGCCGCGACGTCGCACAGATGATGCGTGCCGCCGCGATCAAGGTCACCCCGCAGCAGGTCACCGCGACTTCGCCGGCCGTCGCGTCGCTCGTCGGCGAGGTCGCGCCGATCCGCCACCTCGCTCCGGAGCAGCCCGCACAGCAGCAGCGCCAGCGGCAGCCGCGTGCGACCGAGACGGGTCTCGCCGAGTCCGCGGGCGGCGGTCGTCGCCGTGGTCGCGGCGGCCGGTCGGGAGGCTCGACGCAGGCTCCCGAGACCACCTCGGCCGGTCGCGGCTCGGGTCGCACCGCCGGTGGTCGCGGTGGTCGTCCGGTCACCGCGGGGGCTCCGGCCGCCGCTGGTGGCACCGGGCGCGCCGGTGGCGCCGGTCGCGGCAACGGCTCGGGCTCGGGTGCTGCAGCGTCGGGCGGTGCGGCCGCCGGTGGGCAGCGTCGTTCGGGCGGGAGCCGTCGGGCGTCGAGTGACGTCGTCCGTGGCGGGTCCGCCCCGGTGTGGTCGTCCGAGGGCGGCTACGCAGCGGGTCGTTCCGGTGCGGGTGAGTCCGGCGGCGGTCGTCGCCGCGGCGGCTCGCGTCGCGCATCGCGTCCGGCGGGGGCTGCCGACCGCCACTGAGCGGTCCGCTCGGGCCGGAGCGACGGTGTCCGGAACCTGGACGCCCGGTGGGAGCACCGGGCGTCCCCACGCGTAGGTTCTCCTTCACCGACGGCCGCGCGAGTGGCCGACGGGGAATCGTCCGTCGTTGGAAGGAGACCGTATGGCTGGCAGCGAAGAGAACCACACCGGCGAGAAGCTCGTCGGCAAGGTCAAGGAGGGCGTTGGCAACCTGACCGGCAACGACAAGCTGAAGGCCGAGGGTCAGACCGACCAGGCCAAGGCGTCGGCCAAGCAGGGCGTCGACGACGTCAAGGGCGCAGCGCACGGCGTTGCGGACTCCCTCCGCGACGAGAAGCACTGAAGCCGGTCCACGACCGAGCTGCGAAGCCCCCGGAACCGCACGGTTCCGGGGGCTTCGTCGTGTGCGGGCACCGCGTCGGTTCGGTCGCCCGCGGATCGAACCACGGAAACGACGTGGAACCAGACCGTGCCGGTGGTTCGATGTCGCTTCCGTGGTTCGGAGCAGATCGGCATCGTCGCGGGCGCGGCCCGGGAGCGCCGCGGTGATGTGATGGCTAGTGCAGGGCGCCGACCGAGGCGAGGCCGGCGCGCAGGAGTGCGCCGCGGCCGCCCTCCATCTCCTCGGCGACGGCGTCGGAAGCTGCCTCCATCGGGCTCATCCACGTGAGCTCGAGGGCGTCCTGCCGGGGCTCGCAGGTGCCGGTGACCGGGACGACGTACGCGAGGGAGATCGCGTGCTGCCGCTCGTCGGTGAACACCGAGGCGCCGGGGAGCGGGAAGTACTCGGCCACCGTGAAGGGCGTGGGGCTCGCGGGGAGCTGCGGGAACGCCATCGGACCGAGGTCCTTCTCGAGGTGCCGGAAGAGCGCCGTGCGGATCGACTCGCCGAACATCACGCGGCCGGAGACGAGCGTGCGCGCGATCGAGCCGCTCGGGGCGACACGGAGCAGCACGCCGACCTCGGTCACGACACCGAGCCCGTCGGTCCGGACGGGCAGGGCCTCGACGTAGCAGATGGGCAGTCGACGACGGACGTCGGCGAGCTCCTCGTCGGACAGCCAGCCGGAGTCGGGGTCGGGGGTGCGCAGCGAGGCCATGCACCGTGTCTACCAGTCGCCCCGGCGAGTTCGGCGGGAGGCGCGGTCGCCGTGGACGGCTAGCGTGGTCCCCGTGATCGATGCGGACATCGTGCAGTGGACCCGTCCGACCGGGGAACGCGCGGGCACGCCCCTGCTCGTGGCCATGCACGGGGTGGGGTCGCACGAGCGCGACCTGCTCGGGCTCGCGCCCGCGCTGCCGTCCGTCTGGACCGTCGCATCGCTCCGCGCACCGATGCCGTGGGGGCCCGGGTTCTCCTGGTACCCGCTCGGGACGCCGGGGTCGCCCGCGCTCGAGCCGGTCGACGCCGCGGTCGCCGGTGTCCTCGAATGGATCGACGCCGTGTCCGCCGACCACCCGCGCATCGGTCTGCTCGGGTTCTCGCAGGGCGGGTCGATGGCGCTGCAGCTCCTGCGTGCCCGACCGGCCGCGTTCGCCTTCGCGGTGTCGTTGTCCGGGTTCGTGGTGCCCGGGGTGACCGACTCCCGCGACGAGGCGGTCGCGGCCGTCCGTCCCCGGGTCTTCCTGGGACACGGCGACCTCGACCCGGTGATCCCGGCCGAGGCCACCGCGCGGACGCAGGCGTGGGCCGCGACGCACACGGACGTGACCGACCGGACGTACGTCGGCCTGCCGCACGCGGTGTCCGCCGAGGAGCTCGCCGACGTGGCCGCGTTCGTCGACGCGTCCTGACGGCCGCTCCCGCGACGGGTCCGCGGAGGTGACCGGGTGACCGACTGACGGCCGGGAGGCGCGTGGCGGGGTCGCCACGTGCCTCCCGTCCGGCACGGCGCTACTCGGCGAGGATCTGCAGCAGGTCCTTGCGGAGCTGGTCGACCTTCGCCGTCGCGGCCCTGGTCTGCTCGTCGGAGGCGCTGGTGCGGTACATGTGCAGCACCCCCATCGCCTTGCGGAGGGCCTCGACGAACTCGCGCTGCGTGTCGGGCATGCCCGGCGCGGCGTCGAACGCGGCGGCGATCTCGTCCGCCTTCGCCTCGGCCTCGGCGCGGCCGGCGTCGGTGAGCTCGAAGAGCGTCTTGCGGCCGTCGCCGTTCGAGACGACGAGGTCCTCGTCGACGAGCTGCTGGAACGTCGGGTAGACCGAGCCGGGGCTCGGCTTCCAGGCACCGCCGGTGCGCTCGGCGATGGTCTTGATCACGGCGTAGCCGTTCTGCGGGCCCTCGGCGAGCAGCCCGAGGATCGCGAGGCGGACGTCGCCGCGACGGCGGCGCTCGCGCCCGAAGCCGGGGCCGCCGCCGAAGCCGGGACCGAAGCCCGGGCCGAAGCCGCCGCGTCCGCCGAACCCGGGGCCGAAGCCGCCGCGTCCGCCGTGGTCGTGGTCGCCGCGGTCGCGGCCGGGGAAGCCGTGGCCGTGGTGCTGTCGCGCGCCGCCGAAGCGGGGGCCGCGCGGACCGGTGCCGCGGGGGCCGCGGCGGGGCGTGGTGCTGTCGAGGTCATCGTACGAGGGGCGCATGATGACTCCTTCCTGTCGGTGGTGACGTGAGCTCGCGATGCGTTGTGTTCCTATCGCGATGGGTTAACGATAGATCGCTACGGATCGGCCTGTCAAGCACCCGTCCTCCCCCGGACCGCTGTCGGTGGCGACGGGCAGGATGGGACGGACCATGACGGACGTCCTCGAGCGCTTCTCCCCCGCGACCGCGGAGTGGTTCCGTGGCGCGTTCCCCGGCCCGACCGCGGCGCAGGCCGGCGCGTGGGACGCGATCTCCACCGGGCAGCACGCGCTCGTGGTCGCCCCGACCGGCTCCGGCAAGACGCTGGCGTCGTTCCTCTGGTCGATCGACCGGCTCATCAGCGCGAGCGACCGTCCGCCGGCGAAGCAGCGCACGAGGGTGCTCTACGTCTCTCCGCTCAAGGCCCTCGGTGTCGACGTCGAGCGGAACCTCCGCAGCCCGCTCGTCGGCATCACGCAGACCGCGCGTCGGCTCGGGACGGAACCGCCCGAGGTCACGGTGGGCGTCCGGAGCGGTGACACCCCGTCGTCCGACCGGCAGCGGCTCCTGCGGCAGCCGCCGGACATCCTCATCACGACGCCCGAGTCGCTCTACCTCATGCTCACGTCGCGGGCGCGCGAGACCCTGGTGAACGTCGACACCGTCATCGTGGACGAGGTCCACGCGGTCGCCTCGACCAAGCGCGGCGCACACCTGGCGGTCTCGCTCGAGCGCCTCGACGACCTGCTCGAGAAGCCCGTGCAGCGGATCGGCCTGTCCGCGACCGTGCGCCCCGCGGAGGAGGTCGCCCGGTTCCTCGGCGGCCGCGCGCCCGTGTCGATCATCGCCCCGCCGGCGCAGAAGACCTTCGACCTGCGCGTGGTCGTGCCGGTCGACGACATGACCGAGCTCGGCGCCCCGCCGGTCGGTGCCGACGCGACCGAGTCACCGACGAACGGCTCGATCTGGCCCCACGTCGAGGAACGCGTCGTCGACCTCATCGAGGAGCACCGCTCGACGATCGTGTTCGCCAACTCGCGCCGACTCGCGGAACGCCTGACGGCACGGCTCAACGAGATCCACGAGGAACGCGTGCTCGGGGCCGTCGACGCGGCGGGTGTCGGCACGGCTGCGCTCGGCGCGCCGGAGGTCGTGGGCGCGGAGGCCGTGGGCGCGGTGGCCGGGTCGGCTCCCGTCACACAGTCCCCCGGTCGGGCGTCCGCGCACGCACCCGTCGCACAGCCGAAGCGACCGCCGGCGCAGCTCGTCGGGCAGTCCGGACAGACCGAGGGCGGCGGCTCCGACCCGTCGGTCCCGGTGCTCGCCCGCGCCCACCACGGCTCCGTGTCGAAGGACCAGCGCGCGATCATCGAGGACGACCTGAAGTCCGGACGTCTGCGCTGCGTCGTCGCGACCAGCTCGCTCGAGCTCGGCATCGACATGGGCGAGGTCGACCTCGTGGTCCAGGTCGAGGCCCCGCCGTCGGTCGCCAGCGGCCTGCAGCGCGTCGGTCGCGCCGGACACCAGGTCGGCGAGATCTCGCGCGGCGTGCTGTTCCCCAAGCACCGCGCCGACCTCGTGAACAGCGCGGTCACCGTCGAGCGCATGGTCTCCGGGCAGATCGAGTCGATCTCGGTGCCCGCGAACCCGCTCGACGTCCTCGCGCAGCACACTGTGGCCGCCGGGTCGATCGACACCGTCGAGGTGGAGCACTGGTTCGAGCTCGTCCGGCGGAGCGCCCCGTTCAGCTCGCTGCCGCGGTCGGCGTTCGAGGCGACGCTCGACCTGGTGACCGGGCGGTACCCGAGCGACGAGTTCGCCGAACTCCGGCCGCGCCTGGTGTGGGACCGCGTGCACGGGACCCTGACCGGGCGTCCGGGCGCCCAGCGACTCGCGGTGACGAGCGGCGGCACGATCCCGGACCGCGGCATGTTCGGCGTCTTCATGGTCGGCGAGAAGGCATCGCGCGTCGGCGAGCTCGACGAGGAGATGGTCTACGAGTCCCGCGTCGGCGACGTCTTCGCCCTCGGCGCGACGAGCTGGCGCATCGAGGAGATCACGCACGACCGGGTCATCGTCAGCCCGGCGTTCGGGCAGCCCGGGCGGGTCCCGTTCTGGAAGGGCGACGGCATCGGTCGTCCCGCCGAGCTGGGACGGGCGACCGGTGCGTTCGTGCGCGAGGTCGACGCGGCCTCCGACGACGACGCGCGTGCCCGGGTCGCCTCCGGCGGGCTGGACGAGCGGGCCGTGACGAACCTGCTGACCTTCCTGCGCGACCAGCGTGCGGCGACCGGTCACGTGCCGAACGACACCACGCTCGTGGTCGAGCGGTTCCGCGACGAGCTCGGCGACTGGCGGCTCATCCTGCACTCGCCGTACGGCATGCAGGTGCACGCGCCGTGGGCCCTGGCGGTCGGCGCCCGGCTGCGCGAGCGGCACGGCATCGACGGCGACGCGATGGCGGCCGACGACGGCATCGTGGTGCGGATCCCGGAGACCGACGCGGAACCGCCCGGCGCCGACCTGTTCGTGTTCGAGCGCGACGACCTCGAGGCGCTCGTCACCGACGAGGTCGGCGGCTCGGCGCTCTTCGCCGCCCGCTTCCGCGAGTGCGCGGCCCGGGCCCTGCTCCTGCCGCGGCGGAACCCCGGGCAGCGGTCGCCGCTCTGGCAGCAGCGCCAGCGGGCGTCGCAGCTGCTCGAGGTCGCGCGGAAGTACCCGACGTTCCCGATCGTGCTCGAGACCGTGCGCGAGGTCCTGCAGGACGTCTACGACGTGCCGGCGCTGCTCGGCATCTCGGACCAGATCGCCGAGCGCCGCATCCGCCTGGTCGAGCGCGAGACCGAGCAGCCGTCGCCGTTCGCCCGGTCGATCCTGTTCGGGTACGTCGCGGCCTTCATGTACGAGGGCGACTCGCCGCTGGCCGAGCGCCGGGCGGCGGCACTGTCGCTCGACTCGACGCTGCTCGGAGAGCTGCTCGGACGGGCCGAGCTCCGCGAGCTCCTCGACCCGGCGGTCATCGCCTCCGTCGAGCGCGACCTGCAGCGGCTCTCCCCCGACCGTCGAGCGCGCGACACCGAGGGGCTCGTCGACGTGCTGCGGCTCGTCGGCGCCCTCGAGCTGGACGAGCTCGTCGCCCGCAGCTGGGTGGCCGACGCCGCTGACCCCGACGCCGCGCGTGCGACCGTCCGGTCGGCGCTGGAGGCCCTCGAGCGCGACCGCCGTGTGCTGTCGTTCACGCAGGGCGGTGCGACGCGCTGGTCGGTGATCGAGGACGCCTCCCGCCTCCGCGACGCCCTCGGCGTCCCGCTGCCGATCGGCGTGCCGACCGCCTTCGTCGAACCCGTCGCGGACCCGCTCGGCGACCTGGTCGGCCGGTACGCCCGGTCGCACGGACCGTTCGCCGCGCAGGAGGCCGCGAGCCGGCTCGGCCTCGGCATCGCCGTCGTGCAGGACACCCTGCGCCGCCTGGTCGCCGACCGCCGCGTGGTCGAGGGCGAGTTCCGCCCGGACCGCCAGGGCGCGGAGTGGTGCGACGCCGAGGTGCTCCGCCGCATCCGGACGAAGTCCCTCGCCGCGCTCCGGCACGAGGTCGAGCCGGTGTCGCCGGACACCCTCGCCCGGTTCCTGCCGGCGTGGCAGCACGTCCAGGCGCCCGGCACCCGCGGCGGGCTGCGCGGGGTCGACGGGGTGCTGCAGGTCATCGACCAGCTGGCCGGCGTCGCCCTGCCCGCGAGCTCGTGGGAGACCCTCGTGCTGCCGTCCCGCGTGAGCGACTACTCCACGAGCATGCTCGACGAGCTGACCGCCACCGGCGAGGTCCTGTGGTCGGGCGGCGGCACGCTGCCCGGGAACGACGGCTGGGTGCGCCTGCACCTCGCCGAGACCGCGTCGACGACCCTGGCGGAGCCCGACGGCGGCGAGACCACCGAGCTGCAGCGCGACGTCCTCGGAGCGCTGGCCGGCGGTGGTGCCTACTTCTTCCGGCAGCTCGGCCAGGCGGTCGGCAGCACGGACGACCAGGCCCTGACGACCGCGCTGTGGGACCTGGTCTGGGCCGGACAGGTCACGAACGACACGTTCGCGCCGCTGCGGTCGATGCTCGGCGGCAAGGCGAGGTCGACGAGCGCGCCGCGGGCCCGGGCGTACCGCGGGCGGCGTCGGCCGACGCTGCCGTCGCAGTCCGGTCCGCCGTCCGTGGGTGGTCGGTGGTCGATCCTGCCGCTCGCCGAGTCCGACTCGACGCTGCGTGCGGCAGCGACCGCCGAGCAGCTGCTCGAGCGCTACGGCGTCGTGACCCGCGGTGCCGTGCAGGTCGAGGGCGTTCGTGGCGGGTTCGCCGGTGTCTACCGGGTGCTCAGCCGGTTCGAGGAGTCCGGCCGGGCACGCCGCGGGTACTTCGTCGAGGGGCTCGGGGCGGCACAGTTCGCGACGAGCCCGACCGTGGACCGGCTCCGGACCTACGCACGCGACCTCGACGACGACGAGCGCGCCGACCCGGACCGCGAACGCCAGGCACTCACGCTCGCGGCGACGGACCCGGCGAACCCGTACGGTGCGGCGCTGCCGTGGCCGTCGGACGACGCCCCCGCCGACCCGGACGCCGACCCCGCTGCTCCCGGTCCCGCGGCCGACGCCGCTCCGACGGGCGCCCGCGGTGCGGCCGTCCCCGCCAGCCGGTCGACGTCGACGAGCGGTCGCGGACACCGACCGGGGCGGAAGGCCGGGGCCCTCGTGACCACGGTCGACGGCCGCCTCGCGGTCTACGTCGAGCGCGGCGGGAAGTCCGTCCTGACCTTCACCGACGACCCGGCGGACCTCGCGGTCGCGGCGCGTTCGATCGCCGCCACCGTGCGGAGCGGGCTGCGGAAGCTCTCGGTGGAGCGGGTGGACGGCGACTTCGTGCTGGAGACGCCGCTCGGGTCGGCACTGCGCGAGGCGGGGTTCACGGCGACCCCGCAGGGACTGCGGCTGCGTGTCTGACGCGACCAGGGCCTCCCGGGCGTGCGCCGGTGCACGGGACGTGACACGGCCGACCGGACGAGCCGCAGCGGAGGTGTGCCGTGCCCGAGGGTGACACCGTCTTCCGCGCTGCCCGGCGCCTGCACACCGCGCTCGCGGGCAAGGTCCTGACCCGCTCGGACTTCCGCGTCCCCGCGTTCGCGACCCTCGACCTGGTCGGACGGACGGTCGACGAGGTCGTGCCCCGCGGCAAGCACCTGCTGCACCGCATCGGCGACGTGACCGTGCACTCGCACCTGAAGATGGAGGGCCGCTGGGACGTCTACGCGCCCGGGGAGCGGTGGCGACGGCCCGCGCACCAGGCCCGGGTCGTGCTCGACGCCGAGGACGTCTCCACCGTCGGGTTCACCCTCGGGGTGCTCGAGGTCGTCCCGCGCGACCAGGAGTCCGAGGTCGTCGGGCACCTCGGCCCCGACCTGCTCGGTCCCGACTGGGACGCCGACCGGGCGCTCGAGAACCTGACGGCGGACCCGGAGCGCCCGATCGGGCTCGCGCTGCTCGACCAGCGCGTGCTGGCCGGACTCGGCAACGTGTACCGGAACGAGCTGTGCTTCCTGCGGGGGGTGCTGCCGACGCGACCCGTCGGACAGGTGCCGGACCCGGCGCGGGCGATCGCGCTGTCCCACCGGCTCATCACGATGAACCGTGACCGCAGCAACCGCGTCACTACGGGCGTCGACCGGCCCGGGCGCCGCTTCTGGGTCTACGGCCGCGCCGGCAAGCCCTGCCTGCGGTGCGGGACCCCGGTGCGTCGGGGCGAGCTCGGCGACTCGGAGCTCACGCTGCGGGACACCTACTGGTGCCCGCGCTGTCAGACCTGAGCCGGGCCGACCGGAGCCCGGGACGGCCCGCCGGCGAGCAGCACGGGGCCGCGCGGCACCAGGCCTGGGGCGGGGTCAGCGGTCGGCGGCCTCGACGGCGCAGCTCTCGGCGCGCTTCGCGGCGTCGGAGTCCGCGCTGAACGCGCTCGGTGCCGGCGACGCCGAGCGTGACTCGTCCGAGGTGGCGTCCTTCGCGGTCTGGTTCACGGCGTAGATCGTGCCGTCCCAGTCGTCGGCCGTCGGGTCGGTCTCCGTCGCCCAGATGGTCAGCTCGTCGTCGTTGGCGTCCTTGCTGTCCGACGGCACGATCGACGCGGCCAGGTACCAGCCACCGTCGCCCTCCGCCACGTTCGCGAAGTCCGTCGTGTCGTGCGGACCGACCGCGGTGCCGATCGCGTCCACGGCGTTGCTCGCGGCGACGGCGCACTCGGTCGACTGCGACTTCTGCTCGTCCCCGGGGACCTTGCCGACCGGGTCGATGTTCTGGGCACCGCCCGGGTCGCACGCCGTCAGGAGCAGGGCGAGGGTGGCAGCGCCGAGCAGCGCGGTGGCGGTCTTGGCTCGCGTGGTCATGCCGTGGACGGTAGGCCGCGGTCCCCGTGCAGGACCCCAGGGCGTCCGGGAAGCGAACGACGGGCGGCACGCGGTCGGTGGACCGTCGTGCCGCCCGTCGGGCTCGTGCGGGGCACGGGCCGCTACGCCCGACCCTGGGTCATGATCCACGCGAGCAGGTACGACCGCGTGTTCGCCGAGTCGATCACCGCGTCCGGCAGCCGTTCCGCGTCGCGCAGGGCTGCCGCCGCGTCGGCCTTCCCGCCGAGCGCCCGGTACATGAGCAGGTAGTCGCCGAACTGGACGTCGTAGCGACCGTCCGGCACGGCCTCGTCGAGCACCCGCCCGATCTGCTGCCGGCCGCCCGCGTCGACGTACTCCGCCGCCATCGCGGGCATCGGGATGAGCTCGATGCCCGCCGGCGCCGCGGCCGCCGCGCTGAACCACGTCGCGTGGTCGCGCTTGCCGCCCCAGGTCAGCGAGACGACCCGGTGCGTGAAGCCCGGGAACGCCGACAGGTCCGGGTCGAGCACGTCGCGCTGCGCCGAGGCGGCCTCGTTCGACAGCAGCCAGGTGCCGGTGGACTCGAGCGAGGTCGACCCGGACACGGCGCCCCAGCGGGCCAGGCCGTTCCACGCGGACACCGCCTCGGACGACGACTCCTGGTTGTTGCCGTCGGCGAAGGGCGAGTAGCCGGACGCCCAGGAGTGCTGCGCGTACGGGTCGTAGACGCGGAGCGCGGGGAACGACTCCGTCGCGGTCGGCGAGGCGATGTCCGCGGCGACGAGGTCCGCGACGGTGCGCCACTTCCGCACGAGGGACGCGTCACCGTCGGCCACCATCGCAGCGGCGGACAGCACGTACCCGTAGTGGAAGTGGTGGTCGTTGAACTCGTCAGAGCCGAACGACGCCTCCTGGCCGACGAGCCCGTGGACCTCGGGGTCGTAGGCGAAGCACCGCGCGGTCCTCCCGCCGCAGCCCGCCGGGTCGAACCACTGGTCGAGCTCCGCGACGACGGACGTCTTCAGCGCCGCGGCCTGGTCGTCGAGCCCGAGCGCGACGGCGAGCCGGTACAGCGTGGCGACGCGGTACAGGTCCTTGCCGCCGCCGTACGAGTCGGCCGCGTACGACGAGGCGTCGACCCCGGCGGCGTCCTGCCGGACCTGTGCGGCCAGGGTGTCCCGCTGACCGTCGGACAGGCCGGACAGGTCGAGCCGGTCGGACGGCTCGACGGTGTCGGCGTCGAAGCGCAGCGCCGTCCCGGTGCAGACCGGCGCGGGACCCGTCAGGGTCGCGACCCGCAGGTCGGTGCACGTCAGCCCGTGGGTGCCCTGGCCAGGCTGCGGCACGAGCACCCCGGCACCGCCGTCGAAGTCGTACGACAGCGTGGTGCGCTGGGAACCACCGGACGCGCTGCGCTCCAGCGACGAGCCGGAGAGCGGCCGTGCGGCCGCGACGAGCCGGGAGACCTCGGACGACGACGCGCCGTCCGGTGTCGGCAGGAGCACGACCGACCCGCCCCTGCGCAGGCGCACGCCGGACGCGGCGACCGAGCCATTGTGCACGACGACCTGCCAGGTGCGACCGCCGCCGGACATCGTCGCCGTGCCGTCGCCGGTCGGGTCGAGCGGCGAGGTGCCGGTCAGCGTCTGGTCGCGGTCGGCGGTGTAGGTCACGAGGGGCGACCCCTCGGCGACGACCGAGTGCCCGAGCACGGTGTCGCCGTCGCGGTGCTCGACGGTCACCGACACCGCGTCGTACGCCGACACGAGCGTGCTCGTCGCGCCGAGGTCGAAGCCGACCTGCGGTACGGCGCCGCCGGCGATGGTCTTCTCGGTCGCGGTCACGTCGGGCAGTCCGGCTGCGAAGCCGTGGTCGGTGACCTGCCACGAGATCGGCGTCGGGAACACCGGCTGGGGTGCGTCGCCGAACACCAGGCCGGAGAACCACCGGTTCGTCGGCGGGGTCAGTCCCTCGGCCAGGCGCATCGTGCCCACCGTCGACGACGCGACGTCGCCCAGGGCGGCGACCGCGCGTGCCTGGGCCGCCGCGTCGGTCGGGGTGGCCGACGGGGTCGGGTGGTCCGTGCCTCCCGTCCCGGTGCACGCAGCGAGCAGCAGGGCGACGGACGTCACCAGGGGGACGACCAGGAGCGTCGACCGGGAGGCCCGGCGTGCGCCCGCAGGGCGGCGGCCGGGGTGCAGGTGGTGCCGCACCGGCTACAGCCCGATCTGGCGCGAGAAGTCGCGGACGGCGTCGGTGACGCCCGCCAGCGTGCCGTCGTCGCGCAGGTGCAGGGTCGCGTCGACGGGCGTGCCCGGGCTCGTGATGCCCGACGACGGCGAGGCCGACAGCTCGGGGCTCTCGACGTCGACGGTGGTCTTCGCCCGGCCGTCGTCGTTCGTCTCCACGCTGACGCTCTTCACGGTGCCGGTGATGGTGCGGTCGTCCGGCAGGCGGAGCTCGACCTCGGCACCGTTCCGGATGCGCCCGTAGTCGCGCGCGGTGACGGTGAACTCCGAGGTGACGAAGAGGCTGTCCTCCTTGTGGATGGTGCCGAGCTCGGAACCGGCCTGCACGTACCCGCCGGTCTTCACGTCGATCTTCGCCACGGTGCCCGAGACCTCGGCCTTGAACGTGATGAAGCCGTCCTCGCCGATGTCGTACGCGCTCGTCTGCGTGTCCGCGCCGACGACGCCCTTCCGGATGTCCTGCGCCAGCTGCAGGCTCTGCACCTGCAGGAGCTTCTCGCCCTTGATGACGGAGTCGCCCTCCTGGACGTACTCCTCGGTGACGGTCCCGCCGTAGTCGGTGCCGACGGCGTACTCCTGCGCGGCGATGGCCGCCGAGGTGCTCGCCACGGCGCTCTGACGCTGGTTGAACACGAGGGTGCACGCGGCGACGATCACCAGGACGACGACGAGGCCGCCGAAGAGTCGGAGTCGGTTGGTCCAGGTCATGCGCGGGGTCCGTCCTGCATCTGCATCGCGACGCCGGCGATCGCGGCGCGCTGGGGTTCGAGGGTGTCGGGGCGGACGACGGTCGTCCGCACGGGGCTGACCGGGGCCTGCACCAGCGGTGCGGCCGGTCGGACGGCCTCGCCGCGAGCGCGCTGCCGGTCGGCCACGCGGTTGCGGGCCTGCTCACGGAACGCCGCGACGATGAACGCGGCGAAGACCAGCGTGTTCGTGATGTTCCACGCGGTGGCGAGCGTGAACTGCCCGTTGCCGGTGTCCCGCCAGACCGCGACCACGCTGGTCAGGGTGAGGAACACGAAGACGAGCACCTGCGGCACGATGAAGTTGAACGGTGAGGGTGTCCGTCCGCGGTCGGCACCGGTGACGTGCCAGGCCTGCTCCTTGCCGCACAGCACGTTCCAGAGCGCGCTCGCGTAGATCGGGAAGGACACCGCCGCGAGCAGGAGCGTCTCGTAGCGGAACGAGCCGAGCGCGTAGAAGGCCAGCACCACCTGCATGAGGTAGAACCCGAGGTAGAACAGCACCCACTCGCCCGCACCGATCGACAGGTTCATCGGGCGGAGGTCGAAGAAGATCTCGAGCGGCGGCACGAGGAGCAGGAGCCCGGGGACGATGCCCGTCAGGTAGAAGCTCGCCGTCACCAGGTACTGCAGGCGCTGGTCCATCGTCAGGCGGTGCTTCGGGTTGAACGGGAAGTGCGTCAGCAGGATCTCGAACCCGCCGGTCGCCCAGCGCAGCTGCTGCTTCGTGAAGCCCTCGATGGTCTCGGGAGCGTCGCCGACGGCGAGGGTCATCGGGATGAAGACCGACTTCCACCCGCGCTCGTGCAGCATCAGGCTGGTCCAGACGTCCTCGGACTTCGAGTCGGTGTGCATGCCGCCGATGTCGTCGATCGCGCTGCGGCGGAAGATGACGTTCGTGCCGACGCAGAACGCCGCGTTGAAGCGGTTCCGGCCTGGCTGGATGAACTTGTAGAAGACGGTCTGCATGTACCCGGCGCCGCGGGACACCAGGTTGTGCAGGTTGCCGTAGGTCTGGGGCGTCTGCACGAACGCGATGGTGTCGTCCGCGAAGAACGGCACGGTCTCGAACAGGAACTCCGGCTCCGGGACGAAGTCGGCGTCGAACACGGCGTAGTAGTCGCCCTTGGCGAGGGTCAGGGCGTGGTTGATGTTGCCGGCCTTGGCACCGTGCGACGACAGCCGGCGGACGTACCGCGCGCCGAGCCGGGCGGCGAGCGCCTGGACCTCGTCGCTCCGGCCGTCGTCGAGCACCCACGTGCGGTGCTCGCCGCGCATCGCGACCGCTGCCCGCACGGTGGCGGCGATCTTGGACAGTTCCTCGCCGTAGACGGTGATGAAGACGTCGACCTCGACCTGACGGCCCCGCACGTGCATCGGCCAGCGGTGGGGCTGGTCGGTGAGCCCGTCGCGCTCGATCGTGTCCCGGTCGAACAGGGTGTCCTGCGTGTGGTGGAACGCGAAGTCCCGCGGGTCGGCACCGCCGGACAGGATCGTCCACATCGACAGCAGCGCCTGGCCGACCAGCACGCTCTCCGCCACGATCACCAGGCCGTACGGCAGGAAGTCGCCGCGGTTCGCGGGGTCGAGGAGGAACACCGCGTAGGCCATCACGCCGAGGGTCGCGACGAGCACGATGAGCACCATGACGGGGCTGTGCGCGCGGCTCTCGGAGCGGGGTCGCACGTGCCCGACCTGCTCGGCCTGCCGGCGTCGACGGGCGCGCTCGCGGTCACGCGGGGTGAGCGGCTGGGGGAGCGGCTGCGGCGGGAGCGCCTGCTGCTGGAGCAGTCGGGGCTGCTGGAGCAGTTCCGTCTGCTGCGGTTGGACGGGCTGGGCCGCGTCCGGGGACTGCGGCGGGGCGCTCCGGCGGTACTGCGGGGTGCTGGCGTCCGGGCGTGCGCGACGGACGTCCGTTGGTGCGGACATGAGGATCTCCTGTCGGGTCGGGAGAAGCTCGCGGCCCGCAGGCAGGGACGCCGACGGGTCGCGAGACGGGCGTCGGCGACTGTGGCGACATGGGCCCGGACCGTCGGGATGGGTCCGGCTCGGCGAGGGACCAGGGATCCTGCGCCGGGGAGGTCGCGACCGAGGGTGCGGTCGCGGTGTTCGGTGTGTCGAGAGCGGTCGTGCGACGACGGCCCGTGCCGTCGGTCGAGTGCGACACTACGACCCGCTCGACGCGCTCGGGTGTCCGTCGTGTGAATCCCGCAGGACCCCGCTGCTTCTTGCGGTTTCCCGCATCACCGCGTTGCGGGATCGGGTGGGGGCGCCGACACTCCCCTGCTCCCCCGCTCGGTCGCTCTCTCGCTCTCTCGCTCTCTCGCTCTTTCGCGAGACGCAACGAGGGCGGCTGCTCGCAGCGGTACAGCGCTGCGAGCAACCGCCGGGGTTGCGTCCTGCGGAGGGCGAGGGGGCGTCAGGCGGCGGAGCGCTCGGCGGCCGGACGACGGCGGAGCTCGGGTCGCAGGAGCGCGGGCGGCTGGTACTGCTGGTCGAGCCGCGTGACGTCGGTGCCCGGCGGGACGATCGCGTCGATGCGGTCGAGCACCTCGTCGGAGAGTGCGACGTCCGCCGCCGCCAGCAGGTCGTCGAGTTGTTCCACCGACCGCGGCCCGATCAGCGCGCTCGTCACGCCGGGGTGGGCGATCGCGAACGCGAGGGCGAGGTGGGTGGTGGGGATGCCGGTCTCCTCGGCGAGGGCGACGACCTGCTCCACGGCGTCGATCCGCCGGTCGTCCTGGTCGTGGCGGAACATGCCCGCCCGCGACAGGTCGTTCTGCTGTCCCCGACGGAAGCGCCCGGTCAGCATGCCGCCGGCGAGCGGACTCCACACCAGCGCCCCCATGCCGTAGCGCTGGGCGACCGGCAGGACCTCGCGCTCGATGCCCCGGCTGAGGATCGAGTAGGTCGGCTGCTCGGACCGGAAGCGCTCGAGACCGCGACGCTCGGAGGTCCACTGCGCCTCGACCTGCATCGATGCGGGGAAGTCCGACGAGCCGATCGCACGCACCTTGCCGCTCCGGACGAGGTCGGTGAGTGCGGACAGGGTCTCCTCGAGGTCCACGGTGTCGTCGGGACGGTGTGCCTGGTAGAGGTCGATGTGGTCGGTCTGCAGGCGTCGGAGCGAGTCCTCGACCGCCGTGGTGATCCAGCGGCGGGAGTTGCCGCGCCGGTTCGGGTCGTCCCCCATCGGACCGTTGAACTTCGTGGCGAGGACGACGTCGTCGCGCCGGCCCTTGATCGCCTTGCCGACGAGCACCTCGGACCCGCCCTGCGAGTAGCGGTCGGCGGTGTCGATGATGTTGATGCCGGCGTCGAGCGCGCGGTGCACGATGCGGATGGAGTCCTGCTCGTCGCCGTTGCCGATGCGACCGTCGGTGCCGAGCATCATGGCGCCGAGCGCGAAGGGGCTGACCTGGATGCCGGTGCGGCCGAGGGTGCGGTACTGCATGGTGGTGTCTCCTGTCGGTGGCGTCCCGAGGCCGGTCGTCGTAGGCTGGCTCGAAGCGGAACGCTCTTCCGCAACGATACGGAAAGCTGTTCCGTTTCCGCAAGCCCTCACCGCGACCCCGTTCGGAGGAACCGTGCGCGCCGATGCCCGCCGCAATCTCGACGCCCTCGTCGACGCTGCCCGTCAGGTGTTCGCCGACCAGGGCGTCGACGCTCCCGCCAGGGTGATCGCCGACCTCGCCGGCGTCGGTGTCGGCACGCTGTACCGCCACTTCCCGCAGCGCTCCGACCTGGTGGTGGCGGTGTTCCAGCAGGCCGTCGAGGAGTGCGCCGACGCCGCCGCGGACCTCGCCGACCACCACGAGCCGGACGACGCCCTCGCGCTCTGGCTCCAGCGGTTCACCGGGTTCGTCGCGACGAAGCGCGGGCTCGCTGCGGCGCTCCAGTCCGGTGACCCGGCGTTCGAGGGACTGCACCCCTGGTTCATCGGTCGACTCGGCGGGGCGCTGACCGGACTGCTCGACGCGGCCTCGGCAGCGGGGACCATCCGCAACGACATCGGCGCCACGCAGCTGCTCCGCGCGGTCGCCGACCTCTGCCACGGGGCGCCGACGACCGAGCAGAGCCAGCAGCTGGTCGGACTGCTCGTCGACGGGCTGCGCTGGCGGGCGACCGTCTGATCCGGCACCGCGGGCGGGGTCCGCAACCCGCTGGGCGGGGCGGAGAGCGTCCGCGGTCAGCCGGGCTGGTGCAGTCGCTCGTGCGCGGTCGCCCGCACGGCCTCGGTCACCCGTTCGAGCAGCGGTGACGCCAGGTTCCACCGCTGCCACCACAGCGCCACGTCCGCCCGACGCCCCGGCGTGAGCTCGACGAGTGCTCCGCTGCGCAGGCCGTCGAGGCACTGGGCCTCCGGCAGCATCCCCCACCCGAAGCCGAGCGACACCGCGCGCGCGAAGTCTGCCGACGTCGGGACGAAGTGCCGCGGCCCGCGAGGGGCGTGCCCGAGGACCCGGCGGAGGTACCCCTGCTGCAGGTCGTCGTCGCGGTCGTAGTCGACGAGCGGGACCGCGTCGAGCCGTGCGGTCATCTGCCGCTCGGACACCGCACCGGCGAGGTACCGGTCGACGAAGGCAGGCGCGGCGACGGCCCGGTAGCGGTCGACCCCGAGTGCCACCGACGAGCAGCCCTGCACCGGGTCGGCCTCGGCGGTGACCGCGGCCATCACGGTGCCCGCACGGAGGAGCTCGGCGGTGCGGTCCTGGTCCTCGCGGTGCAGGTCGAACACGACCTCGGTGTCGGCTCGGACGAGCGCGAGGGCGTCGAGGAACCACGTGCCGAGCGTGTCCGCGTTCACGGCGAGCGGGATCGACGGCACGACGGGCGCGTCCGCATGCCCGACCGCGCCGAGCGCCCGGGCGGTCTCGTCCTCGAGGAGCCGGGCCTGCCGTGCGTGCCGGAGCACGACCGCACCGTCGGCGGTGGGCGCGACCGGTGTCGTCCGCTGGAGCAGCACCCGGCCGAGCTGCTGCTCCATCGCCTTGATGCGCTGCGACACCGCGGACGGGGTGATCGCGAGGGCGCGGGCCGCAGCGTCGAACGTGCCGTGGTCGACGGCGGCGAGGAGCGTCTCGAGGTGGTCCCGTTGCAGACGGAGCATGCAGCAGAGCTTACGGACCTTCAGGAACGTGAGCTGGACTGCACCGAGGGTCGCTCCTACCGTCGAGACCGTGACCGTCCTCCTCCCCCTGTTCGCCGGCCTCGGCACCGGCCTCGCCCTGATCGTCGCGATCGGGGTGCAGAACGCGTACCTGCTCCGGCTCGCGGTCAGCGCCCCCGTGCGGGTCGTCGCCGCCGCGGTCGCCGTCTGTGCGGTGTCCGACGCGGTGCTCATCGTCGCCGGGGTGCTCGGCGTCGGGGTCGTCGTCGAGCGGTTCCCCGTCGCGCTCGTGGTGGTGCGGTTCGTGGGCGCGGCGTTCCTCGTGGTGTACGGGGTGTTCGCGGCCCGCCGGGCGTTCCGTCCCACCGGGGAGGCCATGGCCGTCGAGCAGGAGGCGGCGGACGACGGCGTGGTGGCGCCGATGACGGTCGCGCCCACGGCGGTCGCGGCGCCTGCGACGGCCTCGTCCGAGACGGTCGCGCAGGCGGCTGGTGACCCCGGACCGGCCGCGGGCCGAGCCGCGCGGCGGGCCGACGACACCGTCGTTCCCGACGGCGGGGGCGGGGCTGCGGGACGGAGTGCGGAGGAGCCTCCCGGCCGGACCACGACACCCGCGGTCGCGACGCGAGTCGCCTCCGCAGCACGCGCCGTCCCGACCCTCGGTGCGGCGGTCGCGACGATGCTCGTGTTCACGTGGGCGAACCCGCACGTGTACCTCGACACCCTCGTGTTCCTCGGTTCGGTGGCGAACCAGCAGGGCGTCGACGACCGCTGGTGGTGGACCGTCGGCGCGGTCGCCGCGAGCTGCCTCTGGTTCGGCGCACTCGGGTTCGGGGGACGACTGCTCCGACCGCTGTTCGCGAAGCCGCTCACGTGGCGGGTCTTCGACGGGCTCGTCGCCGTCGTGATGCTGTCGTTCGGCGTCGCGCTCGCCGTCGGGGCGTAGTTGCCGCGGCGCGGGCGCGCGGCATCCGGCACGGCGGGCGGCGGCACGGGCTGCGGGCGGCGGGCGGCGGCGCGGGCGGGCGGTGGCGCGGGCGGCGGGCGGCGGGCGGCGGCGCGGGCTGCTCCGGCACAACCAGAAGCACCTCGCGCCACGGCGATCCGTGGCGCGAGGTGCTTCCCGTTGCGCGCGCGGCGAGGCCGCCGCCGCCGCCCGCTACTGCAGGCCCTTGCCCACCCGGCTGTTGCGTCGGCTGTACCCGAAGTAGATCGCGAACCCTATCGCCAGCCAGGCGATGAAGCGCAGCCAGGTCTCGACCTCGAGGTTGAGCATGAGCCAGAAGCACAGCACCGCGGAGAGGATCGGCAGGACCGGCACCCACGGCACCCGGAAGGCTCGCGGTGCGTCCGGGCGAGTCTTGCGCAGCACCACGATGCCGATCGACACGAGCACGAACGCCGAGAGCGTGCCGATGTTGATCATGCCCTCGAGGCGCTCGACGGCGGTGAACCCGGCGATGAACGCGACGACGACACCGGCGACGACCTGCACCCGCACCGGGGTCTGCGTCTTCGGGTTCGTCTTCGAGAACCAGCGGGGCAGCAGACCGTCGCGGCTCATCGAGAAGACGATGCGGGA
This sequence comes from Curtobacterium sp. ODYSSEY 48 V2, assembly GCF_023712625.1. Taxonomy (NCBI): domain Bacteria; kingdom Bacillati; phylum Actinomycetota; class Actinomycetes; order Micrococcales; family Microbacteriaceae; genus Curtobacterium; species Curtobacterium sp. ODYSSEY 48 V2. The sequence continues at coordinate 48,494 of NZ_JAMAXX010000006.1, read as the reverse complement.
CAGGCCGAGCAGCAGGACCATCACCACGGTGGTCAGGCCGATGAGCGAGCCGATCGCGATGATGCCCGCGGCCCACGGCAGTCCGACGATGTCGAAGGCGGAGGCGAGGGACGGCGCTTCCTCGTCGGCGAGCCGCTGGTAGGAGACCATGCCCGTGATGACGATGCTGACGCCGATGTAGAGCAGCGTGACGATGCCGAGGCCGATGAAGATGCCTCGGGGCAGGGTCCTCTGCGGGTTCTCGGTCTCCTCGGCGCTCGTCGCCACGACGTCGAAACCGATGAAGGCGAAGAACACGAGCGAGGCCGCGGCGAGCAGGCCGAACACGCCGTACTGCGCCGGGGCCTGACCGGTCACGAAGGACACGAGCGACTGGGTCAGCACACCGCCCTCCGCGCCCTTGGACGGCTCCGCCGGCGGGACGAACGGGGCGAAGTTCGCGGCCTTGACGAAGAACGCCCCGGCGACGATGACGAAGACGACGATCGCGACCTTGATGATCGTGATGACGGCGGAGACGCGGGACGACAGGCGGGTGCCGAACGCGAGCAGCAGCGTGAAGACGCCGACGATGAGGACCGGGCCCCACGTGAAGCCGATCGGGCCGAGCTGGATCGTGTCGGGGAGGTCGATGCCGAAGACCCCGAACGCGGTGCTCAGGTAGATGCCCCAGTACTTCGCGATGACGGCGCTCGCGGTCAGGGTCTCGAGGATGAGGTCCCACCCGACGATCCACGCGAGCAGCTCGCCCATCGTGGCGTACGTGAACGTGTACGCGGAGCCGGCGACCGGGATGGTCGAGGCGAACTCGGCATAGCACATGATCGCCAGGCCGCACGTGACGGCTGCGAGCAGGAACGAGATGATGACGCTCGGGCCGGCGAAGTTCGCGGCGGCGTTCGCGCCGACCGAGAAGATGCCGGCGCCGACGGCGACCGCGATGCCCATCGCGGCGATGTCGAACGTCTTGAGGGACCGCTTGAGCGAGCGGCCCGCCTCCTCGGAGTCGGCGAGGGAGGCCTCGATCGACTTGATGCGGAGCGGTGATGCCATGGGGGTTCCCGTCGAACGGCTGGCGATGGACCCCGTGAGGGTACTGGTGTACCACCCCGGCTCGCAAACGGTGTCGCCCCGGGACACGGGGCCAGCAGCACCAGCCGTCCGGACGGTGCGCGGCGCTGGCGTCCGGGCGAGGGCGGCGCTGGCGTCCGGGCGAGACGGCGTGGGGTGCGAGACGACGGCGTCCCGGCGAGACGCCGTCGACGCGTCGAGACACCGCCGGATCCGGGACCGTCTCGAGGCACTCAGGGCGTCTGGTGCAGACGCCGGCGTCTCGGCACCCGGGCACCCGTGCAGACGCGGCATCGCGGCATCGGCCTGGAGGCTCGGGGGGGGTCCGGCGCGGGAGGCCCGCCCGAACGCGGGGCGGCTCAGGCGCCGCGGCGCCAGTCGGCCAGGAAGCGCGCGCCCGCCTCGTCGTGGATCACGCCGTCGTCCGCGGTGAGCACCGGGTACGGCGTCGCCGGCACCCCGTCCGCCGGCCGGACGTCCACGTGCGCGACGTCGTGCCCGTTGGCGTGCAACCAGTCCGCCATCGCGTAGTCGCTGCGAGAGTCGCCGACGGTCCGCCAGGTCACCGGCAGCTCCCCGTCCTGCGCGAGCAGCTCGAGGGCTCGCTCGGCACCCATGTCCTTGCCGGACCGGTCGGACTCGACGTCGGTGGAGATGATCGTCGGGTCGACGCGCCACTGCACCGCGCCGTCGGCGTCCGGTCGGACGTCGTCGAGCCGGCGGACACCGAGCCCGCGCCGCTCCAGCGCCGCCATCGCCTTCGCGTCGAACTCGGCCTGGCGGGCGAGGTACGCGGCGTTCGGCACCTCGACGCGCTGCTCGATCGAGACCATCGCGTGCTTCGTCTCGTCGAAGAACACCAGGTCGGCGTACTCGTCACGGACGAGGTCGCGCATCTCGTCGGCGAAGTCCCGCGGGAGCGCGAGGTCCTCGGCGATCACCAGGTCGCTCATCCCGCCCTCGTACTGCGGGCCGATCGAGCACCAGACGGCACCCTTCTCGCACACCGCGTGCACCCGGCCGCCCTCCGCGAGCCCTCCGGCGATCAGCGGACCGACGACCTGCTCGCGGATGAACGCGTCGCTGCGGCCGGTGTTGAAGACGATCGGGACGCCCTCGGCGGCGAGCGCGACGAGGTCCGCCACGATCGAGGGGATCGCGATCGTCCGGGTCACCGGGCTGGCGATGGGTCCGTCGACGTCGAGCAGCAGGCCGAGGCGGGGAGCAGTCACGCCTCCATCCTCTCGCACCCGCGATGCCCACCCTCCCGCGTCGGCCGGTGACGACCGACCGCAGCGGCTCCGGGCGCGCACGTCACTCGGGCGCGGGCAGCCCGACGAACCGGTCGACCAGGTGCCGCAGCACCTTCGGCTCCGGCACGTGCCCCTGACCGGGGACGACGAGGTGCCGCGAGCCGGGCACCGCCTCGGCCAGCGCGACCGAGGCCTGCCGCATCCACTCGGCGCCGCCGTCGCCCGAGGCCACGAGCACCGGGACGCCGACCGACGCCGCCACCCGCTCGGGGACGGAGAGGCCGTTGAGCACCCGGACGTCCCGGGAGAGCACGTGTGCGTCGGCCAGGAGCGACCGCCACAGTCCGGGCTTCAGGCGCGCCGCGGTGATGTGCGGGATCGGGATGCCGAGCACGCGGGACAGGAAGGCCCGCACCGCCTGCGCCCGGCGTCCGGCCGCGACGTGCCCGTCGAGGAAGTCCGCGAACAGCACGTCGTCGCCCTGCGGGTCGACCGTGGCGCGGTACGGCGGCTCCCAGAGCACCGCGCGCCCGAACGGCACGCCGGCGGCGAGGCCACGCAGCACCACCCCTGCACCGACGCACCACCCCACCGCGTCGGCCGGGCCGTCGACGGACGCCGCGACCGCCGCCAGGTCCTCGACCTCGCGCTCGACCGACCACGGCGCGGTGTCCCCGCTCGCACCCCGACCCCGCCGGTCGTAGGTGACGACACGGTAGCGGTCGCTGAGGGCCGCGACCATCCGGTCGACCGCCGGGCTGCCGTGGTGGTCCCAGGCGCCGCCGACCAGCACCAGGGCGGGCCCGGAGCCGCTCTCGGCGACCGCGAGCGGTGTGCCGTCCGCGGACACGACCGTGCGGTCGACGTGCGCGGGGTCCCCCGGCTGCTGTCCGGGCGGGGCGTGCTGGTCGGGGGGCATGGGTCCTTCCGAGGTGCGCGACGGCGCTGCGTCGGGTCCTGCGGAGGGACCGTGCGGGTCGGTACCCAGAGCATGACAGTCCGGACCGTGAGCGTCACCACCCGCAACCAGGGGGAGCGCTCCACGTTCCCTGTGCACTCTGCTCGGTCGACCCTGCTCGATCGCCGCTCGGTTCCCGCTCGGTCGCCGCTCGGTTCCCGCGCACGGAGCGGCTCAGGCGAGCGCGGTCACGCCGACCGACTCGCGCTCGAGCAGGGAGCGCTTGACGTCGAGCCCCCACGCGAAGCCGCCGAGCGTCCCGTCGGACCGCAGCACCCGGTGACACGGCACGAAGAGCGCCGGGGCGTTCCGCGCGCAGACGCTCGCAGCCGCGCGGACGGCGTCCGGTCGCCCCATGGCCGCCGCGAGCTCGGTGTACGTCAGGACGGTGCCGGCCGGGATCGCGCGGAGCTGCCGCCAGCCCTCGGCGAACAGGTCGGTGCCGTGCTGCCGGACCGGGACCCGCATCGCCGCCTCGACCTCGCCGGCGTAGAAGGCCTCGACCGCCTCGGCCGCACGCACCCGGCCGTCGGTCAGCCGTCGTGGGCGGTGCCGGTCAGCCAGCCGCGCGAGCAACCGTGCGGAGTCGTCGGTCCACCCCGACGCGAGCACGTACCCCTCGTCGTCCTCGAGCACCGTGAAGGGGCCGTCGGGGGTGTCGAGCGTCTGGATGGTCGTCGTGGGCTCGGTCATGCTGTCTCCTCCTGGTGGTCCGTCGCCGCTGCTGCCTCCGCCGTCGCGCTCGCGCGGTCGACGATCGGACGCCAGCAGTGCATCGTCAGGTAGCTCCGCCACGGCGCCACCTGCTCCGACCGTAGGGAGAGCTCGCGGGCGCCACCGGGCAGTCCGAGTTCCTGTGCACCGTTCCGCACGGCGAGGTCGCTGTGCAGGAACACGTCCGGGTGGTGCCGGACCCGCAGGGCCACGTAGTCCGCCGTCCACGGCCCGATGCCCTTCACCGCCAGGAGCCCGGCGCGCAGCTCCGCGAGGGACTGTCCCGCGTCGACGACGAGCGACCCGTCGGCGAGCGCCGCCGCGACGCGCAGGATCGTGTCCACCCGTGCCGCGGGTCCCCGCAGGACCTCGTGCCCGCGGGTCGCGATCGTCGTCGCGGTCGGGAACAGCAGCCCGTCCTCGGCCAGCCCCGGGTCGACCGACTCCCCGAGGGCTGCGACGAGCCGGGTCTGTGCGGTGCGGGCGGCGGCCACGGAGACCTGCTGCCCGATCAGGGTGCGGAACACGACCTCGTGTGCGTCGACGGCGCCGGGGAGGCGGATGCCGGGGACCCGGGCGACCGCCGGGGCGAGGACGGGGTCCGTGGCGAGGACGGCGTCGACCGCCTCGGGGTCGGCGTCGAGGTCGAACAGGGCCCGCACCCGCGCCACGAGGGTCGGCAGGTCGGAGAGCGTCGTGAGCCGGACGCGCAGGGCGACCCCGACGCGCCCCGCGCCCCTGCCGACCCCGTCGGTGGCGGGGGCCGAGGCGGTGAAGCGGGCCGGGCCTCCCGGCAGGGCGACGAGGCGACCGTAGGCCGTGACGCGGCCCGAGGCGTCCCGCTCGACGTGCTCCAGCCCCGGCAGCGCGTGGAGCGCGTGCCAGTCGAGCAGGCCCTGCAGGTCGAAGGGCGCGCGGGCGGGGAGGTGGACGTGCAGCCAGCCGTCGTCGGCCGACGCCGGGCGGTCGGTCCGGCGCGCGCGGAGCTCGGAGGGGGTGAGGGCGAAGACCTCGCGCACGGTGTCGTTGAACTGCCGGACGCTCGTGAAGCCGGAGGCGAACGCGACGTCGGCCACCGGCAGGTCCGACGAGGTCAGGAGCGTCCGCGCGGTCTGTGCACGGTGCGCCCGGCTGAGGGCCTTCGGTCCGGCCCCGAGCTCCTCGGTCATGATCCGGCCCAGCTGCCGCTCGGAGTACCCGACGCGGGCGGCCAGGCCGGGCACCCCCTCGCGCTCGACGACGCCGTCGAGGACGAGTCGGACGGCACGGCCGGCGACGTCCTCACGGAGGTCCCACTCCGGGCTGCCCGGCGTCGCCTCGGGCAGGCAGCGCTTGCACGCGCGGAAGCCGGCGAGGTGGGCGGCGGCACTCGTGCGGTAGAACGTGACGCCCTCGGCGCGCGGGGTCCGGGCGGGACAGCTCGGGCGGCAGTAGATGCCGGTGGAGTGCACGGCGGTGACGAACTGGCCGTCGAACCGGGCGTCGCGGGAGGCGACGGCGCGGTGGCGCTCGGCGTGCAGCTCGTCGGGCTGCGCGTCGGGCTGCGGCTCCGTGCCGGGTGCGGGGTTCGTCACGCGGTCAGCCTGGCACGGGCCCCCGACAGGTACTGGCGGGAATCGGACACGGCAGCGGGGCGGCGGTGTGCACCGGCGGTCGGCGGTTGTGTCGAGACGGCGGCGTCGCGTCGAGACGCACCGTTCGCTCCGAGACGCCGCGGGATCCGGCCGCGTCTCACAACCTTCGCGGCGTCTCGCGCGCACGCCGGCGTCTCACCACGGCAGCGGGGCAGCGGTGCCGGCCGGGAGGCACGACTACCGTGGGCGCCGTGACCTCCGTCGACGACGTGGCCGGCCCCGGCGACCTGCCCTTCCGCACCGACGTCGAGGTCGCGATGCTGCTCGTCTCCCCGCACCACCGCTACGAGGGGCGCCCGGCGGACGGGGCGCTGCCGGCCGCGGGCCCGGAGCTCCGCGACCGGATCGAGCTCCGGGCGGGACTCGGCATCGTCGGTGACCGCTACTTCGCCGCACGGGCGCACGTGCACGCCACCGTCACGGTGATCGGTCTCGAGGGGCTCGACGCCGTGGCCGAGGCGGTGGGTGCCCCCGTCGACCCCGCGGCGACCCGGCGCAACGTGTACCTGCGGGGTGCCGACGTCGAGGCACTCCGGGGTTCGCCGTTCTCGCTCGAGAGCCCGGGGTCCGGCGGTCCGGTGTCCTTCCGCGGGTACCGGCCGGCGAACCCGTGCGCCTGGATGGACCACGAGGTGGCTCCCGGCGCGTTCCGGGCGATGCGCGGTCTGGGCGGGGTTCGCTGCGACCCGGAGTCCGACGGCGTGCTCACCCTCGGGCCCGCGGTGCTCCGCACGGCGCGCCCCGTCGCGCTCTGACGGACGGGTGTGCCCGGCGCTCCCGCCCGTTCCGGCCGTTCCGGCCGTTCCGGGGAACGCACCGTGGGCGGCACTTCGCAGCGCCGTAGCCCTGCGAGGTGCCGCCCATGGTGCGTGGTGCGAGCGGGTCAGGCGGTGAGCGCCTGCTCGATCGCGTCGACGAACGCCGGCAGGTCGTCGGGGTTGCGCGACGTGATCAGGCCGCCGTCGACCTGGACCTCCTGGTCGACCCACTCGGCGCCGGCGTTGCGCACGTCGGTCTGCAGCGAGGGGAACGAGGTGATGGTCTTGCCCTGCAGCACACCGGCCTCGATGAGGGTCCACGGGCCGTGGCAGATCGCGGCGACGGGCTTGCCCGCCTCGGCGAAGGCCTTCACGAGTGCGACCGCGTCCGAGTCCTGGCGGATGGTGTCCGCGTTGATGGTGCCACCGGGGACGACGAGTGCGTCGTAGTCGCCTGCGCCGCTGACACTGCCGATGGTGGTGTCGACGGAGACCGACTTGCCCGGGTCCTTGTCGCCGACGAGGGTCTCGATCGAGCCGGACTCCTGCGCCGCCACCGTGACGTCGGCACCGCGCTCGCGGAGCTGGTCGGTGGGGACGACGATCTCGTCCTGCTCCACGCCGTAGTTCGTCGCGATGACGAGGATCTTCTTGCCGTCGAGGGCTGCCATGGTCGCTCCTTCCGCTGCCGGGGGTCTCCCGGCGCGATGTCCACGGTCGTCCGGACGGCCTGGGGACGTTCGCAGTCCGGAGCCGACGTTCAGCCCCGGATGCGGAAAGCGGACCCCTCGCGGACGACCTCGATGCCGTCGTACCCCGTGATGCGCGGCAGCCCTGCGGTGACCGGTGCCTCGAGCGTCCCGACGACGACGGTCGTGGCTCCGGAGGCGACGGCGGCCTCGACCCCGGCGGGGGCGTCCTCGAACGCCAGGCACCGCTCCGGCGGCACCCCGAGCAGCGCGGCACCACGCAGGTAGCCCTCGGGGTGCGGCTTGCTCCGCTCGGCGTCCTCCGAGGGCACGAGTGCCTCGGGCACCGGGACCCCCGCGGCCCGCATCCGCTCCACCGCGAGCTCCCGCGGCGCGCTCGTGACGAGGGCGACCGGCACACCGGTGTCGAGCAGGCGCTGCACGAACGCGGCCGCTCCCGGCACCTCGACGATGCCCTCGGTGTACCCGATCTCGGCGGCGATCATCGTCGCGACGATCGCCCGCTGCTCGTCCGGGGCCAGGTGCGGCAGGAAGCGCTGCACGGTGTCGATCGTCTGCCGCCCGTGCGAGAAGCCGAGGATGTCGGTGGGGTCGATGCCGTGCTCCGCACCGAAGCGGCTCCACGCCTCCTCGACCACGGCGGTCGAGTCGACGAGCGTCCCGTCCATGTCGAACAGCACCCCGGACACCACGACGTCGATCACGCGTCCGACCCTAGCCGCTACCGGTCGCCCGGCCGCCGGTCTCGAACGATCACAGCACCCGCAGCGACGATCAGCGCCAGGGTCGTGATCCACACCACCGCTGGGACCTCTCGGAGCGCGGGGACCATGTGGCCGCTCACCATGACGACCGCAGCGCAACCACAGAGCACGGCAGCGACGATCGAGCCGCGCCGGGTCGATCGGCGACTCACCCTCGGCTCGCCTTCCCCGCGCAGAAGGAGATCGTCCCACTGGTCGCCGCGCCGGCAGCAGTGATGCAGGCGATGCAGCCGACACCCGCTGTGACCAGGCATGCTGCAGAACACGCGATGGTGAGGGCCGTGATGGCCCATGCTGCGACCCCGGCACTGTTCAGGCACGACGAGAACCGGCTCCACCAGGTCGAGCGCGCCGCCGGTCCGGCTGCGACGTCACGATCGAGACCGGCGATCCCGTTGATCCAGGTCTGCAGGCGACCCGAGTCAGCCGTCTTCGGCGTCAGGACCAGCTCGCTCCAGGTCCTGATGTGCCCGCCGTCGAGGACGGCCGTGACGCTGGACTCGGGCAACACGTCGGCACCCTCAGCGAAGGGCAGCCGGAGGACCGTCCCGTCGACCGTCACGAAAGCCTGCGCTCGTGCGAGGTCGAGGGGGAGCCCGCTCGAGGACGTCCGTCCCGAACCGGACCAGACCGCCACCGCCGCCGTGGTCTCGCTGTCGGTGAGTGCTTCCCACGACTGCGCCTGCTCGACGAGGTCGCGGATGCCCCGCTCGGTCGAGGTCGTCGAGGACCTCGGGGCAGCGGCCGCTGGGTCGGGCGCAGTCACGAGACCGCTGACGAGGGCAACGACGACGGCTCCCGTCGCGACGAGTGGCCGGGCGGTCAGGGGCGTGGGGAAGAAGATCGAGACCATGCCAGGAGCCTACTGGCATGTCAGGTTTCAGTACCGGAGCCCGTCACCGTTCGGCACGGTCGCGCACCCACCGGGTCAGCAGCACACCGCCGTCGCCGAGCAGCACGTGCGCGGGCCGCATCCGGCGCAGCTCCGGCGAGGACCCGGTCGCGATGCGCGGACCCTCGCCGCCCTCGAGCGTCGGGTCGATCGTCAGCGTCAGTTCGTCGACCGCGTCGGCGGCGACGAGCGCCCCGAGGAACGACGGACCGCCCTCGCAGTGGATCCGGTCGAGGCCCCGAACGGCCAGGGCGTCCCGCACGGCACCCACGTCGACAGCATCCGAGCCGCAGTCCACGACGTCCGCGACGGACGCCAGGGCCTGCCCGGACGACGACGCGGCACCGGACCCGGACGTCAGCACGATCGGCCGCACCGGAGCCTCGGTGAACACCCGCGAGCCCGCGTCCAGCGACGCGGAGTTCGTGACGATCGCGAAGACCGGGTGGTCGGGCATCCCGTTCGCGCGGCGCCAGGCGACGTCCTCGTCGCGCAGCACCATCGGGCCGTACTCCTCGTCACGCACGGTGCCGGCGGCCACGAGCACGACGTCGGCGACCCGGCGGAGCAGGTCGAACACGCGCAGGTCGTCGTCCCCGCCGAGGGACGCCGTGCGACCCGACGCGGACGCCGAACCGTCCAGCGTCGCGACGAAGTTCACCCGCAGCCAGGGGCCGTCGGGGACGTCCCCTGCGTACCGGTCGAGCAGCTCGTCGTCGGACAGGTCGGCGATCGACGCCGGCAGGGAGGGGCTGGTCACGTGTTGTGCCTCGTTTCCACGGGTTCGCGCCAGCCGAGGACCGCCTCGACCATGCGCATCGCGTCGACGCTCTCGACGACGTCGTGCATGCGGACGATCCGGGCACCGAGCATCGCGCTGACGGTCGCCGCGGCGAGCGACCCCGACAGGCGAGCACCACGGGCGCGCCCGAGGGACTCCCCCACGAAGTCCTTGTTCGACACCGCTGCGAGCACCGGGAACCCGAGCGCGACGACCTCGGGCAGCCGTCGGGTCAGCTCGAGCGTGTGCACGGTGTTCTTGTTGAGGTCGTGCCCGGGGTCGACGATGATCCGCGACTCGGGGATCCCCGCTGCGAGCGCACGGTCGACCCGCTCGCGCAGGAAGTCCACGACCGAGGCGGTCACGTCGGCGTACGTCGGCGGCGTCGGCAGCTGCTGGCGCGGCGGGGCGGTCGAGTGCGTGATCACGACGGTCGCGTCGGAGTCGGCGACCACGGACGCCATCCGCGGGTCGGACAACCCCGTGGTGTCGTTGACGACGCTGGCCCCCGCGGCGATCGTCGCCGCAGCGACCTCGGGCCGGAAGGTGTCGACCGAGATCACGACGTCGGACTGCTCGGCGAGCTGGGACACGACGGGCAGCACCCGGTCGATCTCGTCGTCGGCGGACAGCTCGGGCCCCGGCGCGAACTTGACCCCGCCGATGTCGACCCAGTCGGCGCCCTGGTCGGCCGCGCGGACGGCGGCCTCGACGGCCCGGTCGAGTGCGAAGGTCGCACCCTTGTCGTGGAACGAGTCCGGCGTGCGGTTCACGATCGCCATCACGGCGATGCGGTGGTCGAAGTCGAAGGTGCGGCGCCCGATGGTGCGGACCGGGTCGCGCAGGGCCGGCACGACCCAGCCGGCTGCGGGTGTCACGGCCTGGAGGCCCGTGGTCGGCTGCTCGCTCGTCATGCGTCCGCCCCGTGGTCGGTCCCGGCGCCCGTCCCGATGAGCGCGATCGCCTCGGCCCGCCCCGACGCCTCGGCCAGGCTGCCGGTCGCGGCGACGGTCACCGTCGACGAGCCCGACTGCCGTTCGCCGCGGGCGGTGACGCACTGGTGCGTCGCGTCGAGCACGACGAGCACGCCGTCGGCGTCGAGCCCCTGGGCCACCGCCGACGCGACCTGCTCGCCGAGACGCTCCTGCAGCTGCGGCCGGGAGGCCACGGCGTCGAGCACGCGCGACAGGGTCCCGAGGCCGATGAGCTGCTCGCCCGGCGCGTACGCCAGGTGGGCGACGCCGATGAACGGCAGCAGGTGGTGCTCGCACATCGAACGGAACCGCACGTCGCGGACGACCACGAGCTGCCCGCGCTCCCCGTCCTCGGAGTGCACGGCGCCGGAGCGGGCGATCGCGGTGGCGTCGACCCCCATGCCGGCGAAGAACTCGGCGTACGAGTCGGCGACGCGCGCCGGGGTCCGTTCGAGCTCGGGGCGGTCAGGGTCGTCGCCGACGGCGAGGAGGAGCTCGCGCACGGCGGCTTCGACCCGCGCGCGGTCCAGACGTTCGTTCACGCTCTCATCCAACACCGTCGGATGGCCGCAGAACGCGGCCGCCTGTCGGACGCACCGTCCCCCGGGTCGGTGACCCGCGCCTCCGGGCCGGTGCCCTGCAGCGACACACGAGCCGCTCGGACTCCCAGCGTTCTGTAAACTCGTTCGGTGAGCGCCCAGCAGACCGACACCCCGCCCCGGAACCGCTTCGCATCCGGCCTCGACCGCTTCTTCTCGATCACGCACCGCGGGTCGAGCATCCCCCGTGAGATCCGTGGTGGTCTCGTCTCCTTCGTGACGATGGCCTACATCGTCATCCTCAACCCGCTGATCCTCGGCGGGTTCAGCCAGGACCAGGCGCCGCAGGACGTCCTCGGCGGCTGGCTGCAGAACGCGCAGGTCGCTGCCGCGACCGGCCTCGTCGCCGGTGTGATGACGATCGCGATGGGCCTCGTCGCGAACCTGCCGTTCGGCATCGCCGCGGGCCTCGGGATCAACTCGTTCCTCGCCGTGAGCGTCGTGCACCAGGTCACCTGGGCCGAGGCGATGGGCCTCGTCGTCATCAACGGTGTGGTGATCGTGATCCTGGCGTTGACCGGCATCCGGACGATGATCTTCACGGCCGTGCCCGCGCAGCTCAAGGCCGCGATCACCGTCGGCATCGGTCTGTTCATCGCGTTCATCGGACTCGTCGACTCGGGGTTCGTCCGCACCACGAAGAACGCCTCGCCGCCGCTGCAGCTCGGTGAGGACGGCTCCGTCGCGGCCCTGCCCACGATCGTGTTCCTGATCGGCCTGGTCATCATCGGCACGCTCATGGCCCGCCGGGTGAAGGGCGCGCTGCTCATCGGCATCATCGGCACCACCGTGATCGCCATCGTCCTGCAGGCGATCTTCAAGGTCCCCACCTCGGTCGACTCCCCCACCGGCTGGAACCTCAACGCCCCCGGCCTGCCGAACGCCCTCTTCGCGCTGCCGGACCTGTCGCTCGTCGGGCACGCCGACGTCTTCGGAGCGTTCACCCGCATCGGCCCGGTCGCCGCGTCGATGCTCGTCTTCACCCTCGTCTTCACGAACTTCTTCGACGCGATGGGCACGATGACCGGGCTCGCGAAGGCCGCCGGTGTCGCGAAGCCCGACGGCACCTTCCCCCGCCTGAAGTCGGCGCTCGTCGTCGAGGGTGCCGGCGCCATCGCCGGTGGTGGCGCGTCGGTGTCGTCGAACACGGTCTTCATCGACTCGGCGTCGGGCATCGGCGAGGGAGCCCGCACGGGCATGGCCTCGGTCGTGACGGGCCTGCTGTTCCTGGCGTCGATGTTCCTCACGCCCCTGACCCAGGTCGTTCCGCTCGAGGTCGCGGCCGCCGGACTCGTCGTCGTCGGTGCGCTCATGGTCGCGCAGGTGAAGGACATCGAGTGGAGTGACTTCGGGGCTGCGCTGCCGGCGTTCCTGACGATCGTCGTGATGCCGCTGACCTACTCGATCGCGAACGGCATCGGCGCCGGCTTCATCAGCTGGGTGCTCATCAAGCTGCTGTCCGGCCGCGGCCGCGAGGTCTCCTGGCTCCTCTACGTCGTCGCGGCGGGCTTCCTGCTGTACTTCGCGCGCGGGCCGCTCGAGGCGCTGCTCGGCGTCGGGTAGCGCGCTCCCGCTTCCGCGTCCCGCGCTTCCCGCGCTCTCCACGAGACGCAACGTGGGCGGTTCTTCGCAGCGACGTTCCGCTGCGAGGGGCCGCCCACGGTGCGTTCCGCGAGAGTGCCTCCGGTACGTCCGGTACGTCCGGTACGTCCGGCCTGGAGGCGCGTCGTCAGTCCGACACGTCCGCCGGCTTGGCCTCGTGGCGGCGTCGGCCCGGGGTGCGCCGGTCCTCCTTCATGCCCGCCTCGTACAGGTGGCGCTTGCCGCCGACGAGCTGGTCGCGGGCGGTCTGCTCGAGCTCCTTGGCGAGGGCGTAGTAGTTGTCGTCGTAGTCCTCGACGATCTGGAACGTCCACCGCCCGTCGATGACGTTGCGGCCGACCAGCTCGGTGTCGATCCGCTCGGCGAGCTCGGTGTGGCCAGCCTTCCGGAGCTGTTCGACGGCCTCGCCGAGGTTCAGGTCCGCGGTCCCGGTGAGTCGGTGGAACCCGTAGAGCAGGCCCCGTGCGTGCTCGAGCACCTCGAGTGCGGCCGACAGCGTGCCGAGCGCCTCGACCGTCGCCTCGGACACCCCCTCGGGCACCACGTGTGCGTCGTCCGGTCCCTGTCCGTCTGCTGCCTGGCCGTCTGCGTCGCGCTCGTCCGTCATGCTCCTCGTCTACCGGAGCGTCGCTCGGGTCGCTCCGAGCAAGTGCGGGACGGGCTCCTTCGTCGCGTTCGGCTGGTGCGGTCGTGCGCTGGTTCGACTCGCTCGCGCACGACCGCAAGCGCGTCGCACCACGGAACTCCGTGGTGCGACGTGCTTCCGGTGGTGCGGCGTGACGACGGACCGCGCCGCCGCGAGCGCTGCCGACCGGCTGGCCGGCCGGCCGACCGGCCGACCGGTCGGCCGACCGGGCTACGGGACCGGGACCGTCGGCGGCACGGCCGCGGGCGCCGTCGCCGTCGGGCGCTCCATGAGCCGCCAGGACCCACCGAGCAGCGGCGACAGCGTGACGATCGTGTAGACGACCGCCACGACGCCGAACGTCGCGGTCACCCCGATGCCGTCCGCAGCGATGCCCCCGAAGAGTCCGCCGAGCGGGATGCCCGCCCACGACCCCGCCGACAGGAGCCCGAACACCCGGGCCCGCATGTGCGACGGGATGCGCTCGAGCTCGACGGCCCCCAGGATCGGGTTGAGCGCGCCCGCCGCGAAGCCCGACAGCACGCACGCGCCGAGCACCCACGGCAGCCCGAGCCCGAGCGCCGGCACCGCGAGCGACGGCCCGCCGGCCAGGACGAAGCACACCACGAACGTGATCCGCCGGGGCACCCGGTGCGCCACGTACCCGAACGCGAGGGATCCGAGGAACGCCGCACCACCGAAGGTCCCGCTGACGATCCCGAGCGACTGCGCGCCGTCGAGCACTCGGTCGGCGTAGAGCGGGAGCAGCGCTGTCGAGCGCGCCGCGTCGAGCAGGTTCGTCACGAGCACGAGCGTGATGACGAGCCGGAAGAGCGGGTCGCGCACGCAGAAGCGCAGCCCGGCGCCGAGGTCGCGCCAGTACCCGGCGGACGGCTCGGCGGCGCCCGCGTCGGTCGCGGGAGCGACGACGACACCCCGCAGCGTGACGGCGGCGAGCACCGCTGCCGCCCCGAACACGGCGGCGGTCACGGCCAGTGCGGGCAACGGCCCGACGGCGCCCACGAGCAGTCCCGCCGCGGGGGCGCCGAGCAGCACCGAGAAGCGCACCGACGCCTCGAAGTGGCCCACGGCACGCTCGAGCGGGATCCCCGCCGCCGTCGCGAGTCCCGGCAGGAGCACCCGCCGGCCCGACTCCCCCGGGGTGTCGAACAGGCCGCCGAGGAACACGAGCACGAGCAGCGCCCAGGCCGGCAGCCCGACGGTCCACGCCAGGAGCGGGATCGCGACGAGCGTCGCGGCGCTGACCAGGTCGGACGCCACGCTCGACCGGACGAACCCGAAGCGCTCGACGAGCACGCCGCCGAAGGCCCCGCCGAGCACGATCGGGATCGTCGCCGCGAAGGCCGCGATGCCGACGTCCGTCGCCGACCCGCCGCGGGAGAGCACCACAAACGGCACCGCGATCGTCGTCGCGACGTTCCCGGTCCGCGAGACCACCTGGACGGCGAGCAGCGACCGCAGCCGCCAGTGCGCGTTCACGGGCGCGCCGACCGGTAGCTCTGGACGACCGCGGTGACCCGCTCGGCACCGTCGCCGGGTTCGTGCTCGGCGCTCCGCGCCTCCCACCGGTCGAGGACGCCCTGCAGCTCCGACCCGAGGGCACGCAGCTCGTCGACCGTCAGCCGGAGGGTCCGGTCACCGCTGTTCGACGCCGCGACCCACTCGCGCCCGAAGGCCGGGACGTGGTCGAGGAACGCCGTGTACTCGTCGGCGTACGCCTGCGCGACGGTCCGGTCGAGCGCAGTGCCGGCGACCATCCGGTCGGGGTCGTCGAAGCCGTCCGCGAGGTCCCACGACGTGTGCTGCGCGACCGCCCGCCACCAGCGCTCACGTCGGTCGGTGCCGAGCTCGGGTGCGGGCTCGATGAAGCCGGCGTCGGCCAGGCGCTTGCAGTGGTAGCTGATCGTCCCCGGTGCCTCGTCGACCTGCTCGCCGAGCATCGCCGCGGTCTGCGGGCCACCGGTCCGGAGCAGCCCGACGAGCCGCAGCCGGGTCGGGTGGGCGAGCGCGCGCATCTGCGCCGCGTCGTCGAGTCGCTGCACGTCCATGGCTCGACCATAGGTGCACAACACGTCTTGTGCAACGTTTCTTGCGCAATGGTCGTTGCGGATCAGTCGGGAGGCTCGCCCCACCGCCGCCGGGCAGGCTACGGTTCCGGCATGGCCAGGTGGGTCGCGCTGCTGCGTGGGGTGAACGTCAACGGGATCACGATCCGGAACGCCGAGCTCGCGGCGCTGTTCGGGGGTCTCGGGTACACCGACGTGCGGACGGTGCTCGCCTCGGGCAACGTCGTGTTCACGGCACCGGGCGACGCGTCGGCGGTGCAGACCGCCGTCGAGCAGGCCCTGCGGGACCGCTTCGGGTACGACGCCCGGATCGTCCTCGTCCCGCACGAGCGACTCGCCGAGGTCGTCGACGGCTTCCCGTTCGACTCCGCCCCCGACCGGCACGACCACGTCGTCTTCGGCTCCGACGACGCCGCCCTCGACGGCCTGGTCGCCGACCTGTCGCTCGACGACGGTGTCGAGCGGGTGGCCCGGGGCGACGGTGTCGTCTACTGGTCCTGCCCGAAGGGCTCGAGCACCGACACCGCGTTCGCGAAGCGGGCCGCCGCCGCGCGCTTCCGGCGCACGACGACGACCCGCAACACGAACACCCTGCGCAAGCTGCTCTGAGCCGCGCGTCGGACGGTCAGGACTGCGCGGGCTGCCCGTTGCTCGCGGTCGTCCCGCCGTCGACCGGCAGGATCGCTCCCGTGATGTAGGACGCAGCGTCGCTGGCCAGGAACAGGACCGCTGCAGCGACCTCCTCCGAGCGCCCGCCGCGACCGAGCGAGACACGCTCCGCGAACGCGTGCTGGAGCTCCTCGTCCTCGGCCTGCTGCTGGGTCATGTCCGTCCAGATGAGGCCCGGCGCGACCGCGTTCACCCGGACACCGAACTGCCCGTTGTCGAGCGCCGCGGCCTTCGTGAAGTTCGAGACGCCGCCCTTCGCCGCGTTGTACGGGCTCATCCGCCAGTCGGCGTCCATCCCGGAGACCGATGACGTGTTCACGACCGACCCCTTGGTCTCCCGCAGGAACGGCAGCGCCGCGCGCGTGCCGTAGAACACGCTCGACAGATCGGTCTCGATGACCCGGTGCCACTCGTCGGGCTCGATGTCGGTGATGTCGCCGGAGGTGAAGGTGCCGGCGTTGTTCACGAGCACGTCGACGCGGTCCCACCGATCCACCGCGTTGGACACGATCGTCTCCCACGCCGCCGGGTCGGCCACGTCGGCCTGCAGCGCGACCGCACGACCGGTCGGCAGGCTGTCGGCGACGGCACGGACCTTGTCCTCGACACTGTCGACGAGCAGCACGGCAGCTCCCTCGTCGACGAACGCCCGCGCGGTGGCCTCGCCGATGCCCGACCCGGCTCCCGTGACGATCGCGACCTTGCCCTCGAACCGCTTGTCCATGTGTGTCTCCTCTCGATGCACTGCTCGTGCCGCAGGAGACGCCGTCGGCCCGGGGGCACGGACGACCACGGTGCCCGCACCCGCCTGGGCGCGTGTGCAGGCGGGACGGAGGCGGCACCGGTGCCGGTGTGGAGGGTACGGAGACGACGGGAGGCGCGGCGCGGGGCGGACCCGCACCGCGCCTCCCGGCCGGACGATCAGGCGGTGGTCTCGTCGAGGTCGAGGTTCCGGTCCAGCGAGATCATCGGGATCGACGCCGTGATGACGGAGCCGTCCGCCCGGAGCGTGCCCTGGATGTCGCTCGTGGTGGGCGCGTGCCCGCTCATCCGCGGCCCGTGGTGGGCGAGCGGCACGACCGTCGGCGCCCCCGCGGTGACGTCCCACTGCTGGTTGTGCACCCACGCGGTGAAGCCCTCGCCGGTCTCCACCGTGAAGGTCATCGCGTCCTCTTCCAGGTCGACCCGGACGCGCGAGCCGTGCACCTGGATGCGGTAGGTCAGGCGCTCCCAGTCCTTCGGCAGGCGCGGGTTGAACGTCATCCGGCCACCGTGGTCGCGCATGCCGCCGAAGCCGTTCACGAGCGCACCCCAGATGCCGCCCGTCGACGCGATGTGCACGCCGTCCGCGGTGTTGCCGTGCAGGTCGGCGAGGTCGACGTAGAGCGCCGTCAGGAAGTACTGCGCCGCCAGGTCGTGGTACCCGACCTCGGCCGCCATGATCGACTGGACCACGGCGGAGAGCGTCGAGTCACCGGTCGTCAGGGCGTCGTAGTAGTCGAAGTCGCGACGCTTCTCGGCCGCGGTGAACTCGTGGCCCTGCAGGAACAGCGCGAGCACGACGTCGGCCTGCTTGAGCACCTGGAACCGGTAGATCACCAGCGGGTGGTAGTGCAGCAGCAGCGGCCGCTTGGACTCGGGCGTGTTCTCGAGGTCCCAGAGCTCCTTGTCGAGGAACTGGGCGTCCTGCGGGTGGATGCCGCGGTGCGGGTCGAACGGGATCTCCATCGACTCGGCGGCGTGCTCCCACTCGGTGACCTCGTCGTCGACGAGCCCGGTGCGCCGGACCATGCGGCCGTACTCCTCCGGGTCGTCGGTCGCGAGCTGCCGGCAGGCGTTCACCGCGAACCACAGGTTGGCCCGCGCCATCACGTTCGTGTAGAGGTTGTCGTCGACGACCGTCGTGTACTCGTCGGGCCCGGTGACCCCGTCGATGTGGAACTTCCGGTCGCCGTTCGACCGCCAGAAGCCCAGGTCGGACCACAGGCGGGCGGTCTCGACCAGGATGTCGATCGCCCCGCGCTTCAGGAAGTCGGTGTCGCCCGAGGCCCGCACGTACTGCATGAGCGCATGGGCGATGTCCGCATCGATGTGGTACTGCGCGGTGCCGGCCGCGTAGTACGCGCTCGACTCCTCGCCGTTGATCGTCCGCCACGGGAAGAGCGCCCCGCGCTGGTTCAGCTCCCGCGCCCGCGACCGAGCGGCGTCGAGCATGTTGTAGCGGAAGCGCAGCGCGTTCCGCGCGACGATCGGCGCCGTGTACGACAGGAACGGCAGGACGTAGATCTCCATGTCCCAGAAGTAGTGACCGCCGTACCCAGAGCCCGTGACGCCCTTCGCCGCGATGCCGTGCCCGTCGGTGCGGGCGGTGGCCTGCGCGAGCATGAACAGGTTCCACCGGACCGCCTGCTGGATCGCGGGCTGCCCCGGGATCTCGACGTCGCTGCGCGTCCAGTAGTCGTCCATCCACGCGCGCTGCTTGGCGAAGGTCTCCTCGACCGTCTCGGCGCGCGCACGGTCGAGCGTCCGCTCGCACCGGTCGGCGAGCTCCCGCGCCGGCACCCCGCGGGACGTGTGGTAGACCATGTGCTTCACGAGTCGGATCGGCACCCCGGCGCGGGCCTGCACGCGGTAGACGTGCTTCGCGAGGTCGTCCTCGATCGACGACGCCTCGTCCCACGAGTTCTCGGTCTCCAGGTGGTGCTCGACACCGACGCAGATCGTCATGCCCGAGCTCGACGCCTGGTAGCCGAGCAGCGAACGGCCGCCCGTGCTGCGCTTGAGCTTCGGCTCGAGCACCCGCTCGGTGAACGCCTCGGCCTTGCGGGGGTCGAAGGCGTTCGCCGCAGCCCGCATGCCCGCGTGGTACTCGTCCTGCACGTCCTGCCGGTTGAGGATCTGGCTCGACAGCAGGATCGAGGCGTCCCCGTCGAGCACGGTGACCTCGTAGTCGATGACGGCGAGGTGCCGGTCGGTGAAGGACACGAGTCGACGGGCACGGATGAGCACGCGCTTGCCGGACGGCGTCGACCACTCGGTCTCGCGGTACAGGTAGCCGCCGCGGAACTCGAGCCGACGGGTGTGCCGCAGGATGTCGGCCTCGGCCAGGACCAGCGGCTCGTCGTCGACGTACAACCGGATGACCTTGGCGTCGGGCGCGTTGATGATCGTCTGCCCGGTCTTGGCGAAGCCGAAGGCGTCCTCGGCGTGCCGGATCGGCCAGGTCTCGTGGAAGCCGTTGACGTACGTGCCGTACTGCACGCCGCCGCGGCCCTCGTCGAGGTTGCCGCGCAGGCCGAGGTAGCCGTTGCCGACCGCGAAGTTCGTCTCCGCGACGCCCTGCTCGTCCGGGGCGTACTCGGTCTCGACGAGCGCCCACTCGTCGACCGGGTAGCGGACGCGGTCGAGGGGGTCGGAGGTGATGGGGTTCATGGCGTGTGCTCCGTGGGAGGGAGGAGTCGTGCGGTGGTCGGACGGTCTGGCCGCGCCGTCGGGGCCGTTCCGGTGGGACGGGAGGCTAGCTGGTGCGCGGGGCCGGGAGCTGGTCGACGAGTTCGGCGAGGTCCTGGACGACGACGTCCGCGCCGTGCTCGCGCAGCGCGTCGGCTCCGGCGCCGCGGTCCACGCCGACGACGAGCCCGAAGGCGCCGTTCCGACCGGCCTCGACCCCGCTCGTGGCGTCCTCGACGACGACGCACTCGGCCGGGGCCAGCCCGAAGCGCCCGGCGGCGTCGAGGTAGGTGTCCGGCGCGGGCTTGCCGGCGAGGCCGTCCTGACGCGCGACCAGGCCGTCGACGACCACCGGGAAGTGGTCGAGGATGCCCGCCGTGCGCAGGACCTGCGTCGCGTTCGCCGAGCTCGACACGACGGCGACCTGCATGCCGGCGGCGATCGCGGCGACGAGGAACCGGAGCGACCCCGGGTACGGCTCGACGCCGTGCTCGGTCAGCTCGGCCGTGAACTCGGCGTTCTTGCGGTTGCCGAGCGCGCACACGGTGTCGCTCCCGGGGGCGTCGTCCGGCGCGCCCTGCGGGACCTCGATGCCCCGGGACGCGAGCAACGAACGGACCCCGTCGTAGCGGGGCTTGCCGTCGATGTGGTCGAAGTAGTCCTGCTCCGTGTACGGCGCAGCGCCGTGCTCGGACAGGAACGACGTGAACAGGCGGCTCCACGCGCGCATGTGCACGTCGGCGGTGGGCGTCAGCACGCCGTCCAGGTCGAACAGGAGTGCCCGTGTGTCGGCGAGTCGTGCGGGCGTGCGCCGGTCCGGCATCGTCATCGGAGTTCCTCTGGTCTCGGTGGTCGGTTCGGCTCCGATCGAGTCTAGGACCGCCCCGGCTCGGACGCTCAGGCTCGGGAGGACCCGTGTCGACCGCGCCGAGCGGACCTTCCGGGAGCGCTCGGACCGCTCCCCGTCGAGGTTGGGCGTGACGGAAGGCACCACATGAGCACCACCACGACGGCCCAGGACGGCTCGGGCTCGAAGCTCAAGCAGGCGATCACCGGCCCGCTCCTGTTCCTCTTCATCCTCGGCGACGTGCTCGGCGCCGGCATCTACGCCCTCATGGGCACCCTGTCGAAGGACGTCGGCGGCGCGCTCTGGGCACCACTGGTCCTCGCGCTGCTCCTGGCCCTGCTGACCGCGGGCTCGTACGCCGAGCTCGTGACGAAGTACCCGAAGGCCGGTGGCGCCGCTGTGTTCGCCGAGCGGGCGTACCGGACGCCGATCGTGTCGTTCCTCGTCGGCTTCAGCATGCTCGCCGCCGGTGTCACGAGCGCCGCGGGGCTCTCGCTGGCGTTCGCGGGCGACTACCTCGGCACCTTCGTGGACCTGCCGCCGGTGCCGACGGCGATCGTGTTCCTCGCACTCGTCGCCTGCCTGAACGCCCGGGGCATCTCCGACTCGCTGCGCAGCAACGTCGTCATGACGATCATCGAGGTCTCCGGCCTGGTCATCGTCATCGTGGTCGTCGCGGTCATGCTGGGCGGTGGCGGCGGCGACGTCTCGCGCATCGGCGCCTTCCCCGCCGAGGCGAACCCCGCACTCGCGACCCTGAGCGCCGCGATCGTCGCCTACTACTCGTTCGTCGGCTTCGAGACCTCGGCGAACATCGCCGAGGAGGTCCGCGACGTCCGTCGCATCTACCCCCGCGCGCTGTTCGGGTCCCTCGCCGCCGCCGGCGTCGTCTACGTGCTCGTCGCGCTCGCGAGCTCGATCGCCCTGCCGGCCTCGGAGCTGTCCGGGTCGAGCGGCCCCCTGCTGGCCGTCGTGTCGGCGACCGGCGTGCCGATCCCCGACTGGGTGTTCAGCCTCATCGCCCTGGTCGCCGTCGCGAACGGCGCGCTCCTCACGATGATCATGGCGAGCCGCGTCACGTACGGCATGGCGGAGCAGCGGCTCCTGCCCGCCCTGCTCGCGAAGGTCCTGCCGAACCGGAAGACCCCGTGGGTCGCCATCGTCGCGACCACCGTCGTCGCGATGCTCCTGACGCTCGTCGGTGACGTCGGAACCCTCGCCGAGACCGTCGTGCTCCTGCTGCTGTTCGTCTTCATCAGCACGAACGTCGCCGTGCTGGTGCTGCGGAAGGACAGGGTCGAGCACGACCACTTCCGTGTGTGGACGTGGGTGCCGGTGCTCGGGGTGGCGTCCTGCATCCTGCTGCTCACGCAGCAGAGCGGGCAGGTCTGGCTGTACGCCGCCCTGCTGCTGGCCGTGGGCGTGGTGCTGTACTTCGTCGCCCGTGCGACGGGCCGCCGGACCGGTCGCGACCACGAGGCGGGCCGCATCCACTGATCACTCCCCGATCAGCCGACGGTCTGGAGGCTCGGTGCCGGCTGGCACCGAGCCTCCGGTCTGTCGTGTGGTCGCGTCAGCCCAGGGTGCGCACCCAGTCCTGGACGGCCGCGCTGATCTGCGCCCGCGCGTCCTCGCGTGAGATCGTCGCCGTGCGGTCGCCGGGCTGGTCGCCGTAGGCGCCGAAGTCGGCGTGGTTCGCACCCTCGATCTCGACCATCCGCGCCGTGGAGGGGAGCTCGTCGCGGGCAGCGGCGACCTTCTCCGGCGTCGAGAGGCCGTCGCGAGAGCCGGAAACGCTGAGGACCTGGACGTACGAACGAGCGATGTCGTTGGCGCAGTAGCTGCCGAGCAGCAGCAGACCGTCCGCGTCCTGCGCGAGCTGGCACGCGCGGACGCCGCCGAGCGAGTGGCCGCCGACCGCCCAGGTGCGGACACCGGGTGCGTGCGCCTCGAAGGTCGCCAACGGGCGGGTGTCGAAGAACGCCAGGTTCAGCGTCGGCTTCGTGATGACGACGGTGGTGCCCGAGGCGACGACCTGGCGGAAGGTCGCCAGGTACGCGTAGGGGTCGACCTTCGCGCCCGGGATGAAGACGATGCCCTTGCCGTCGTCGCTGCCCGTCGGGGTCATCACGACGCTGTCGCCCACGTCGCGCACGGCCACACGGTCGTCCCGCCAGACCTGCAGCGCAGCGCTCCTGGTGCCCTGCATGACGATGTTCGCGTACACGAGGAAGACCACCGCGAGCAGCACCACCACGGTGACGACCCAGGCGGTCCATCGGAGTGCTCGGTTCACGGTCGGTCCTCCTCGTCGGGCCGGTCCTCGTCGGGCTGGTCCTCCTCGGGCCGACGGGCCGTCACGGTCAGCCAGCGCTCCTCGGCGCCGGGGCGGGTGGTCTCACGGACCCGGACGTCGTGCCACCCGGCGGTCGTGACGGCTGCCGCGAGGGCGTCCTCGTCCCAGTAGGTGAACCAGCGGGGGTCGTCGAGCTTCCGGTCGCTCCAGCCGTCACCCTGGCCGTCACCGTCGCCCCGCTTCACCGTCGCCGCGAGGACGCCACCGGGGCGGACCGCCCGGCGCGCGCGCTCGAGCACGGCGGGGGTGTCCGACCGCGCGACGTGCAGGAGGACCGCGTTCGCGACGACGGCGTCGTACGGGCCGCCCCAGCCGTCGCGGCGGACGTCGAGCACGCGGGCCTCGTGGCCGGCGGCGCGGAGCCGGTCGACGAACGCCGTGGTGCCGTCGGTCCGGTCGACACGGAGGCCCGCTGCCTCGAGCGCGTCCGCGTCCCGACCTGGGCCGGAGCCGAGTTCCAGGACGTGGGCGCCGCCGGGCACGAGGCCGAGCAGGTCGTCGACGAGTCCCGCGCGGTGGCCGTCGGTCCGTTCCGTCCAGCGGTCGGCGCCGCGCTCGTACGCGAGGAGCGTGCGCTCGGCGCTGAGGTCGCGGCGCATCACGGTCTCGGTCCGGCCGTCCGGAAGCCGGTCACCGGGGGTGTCCGTCGCGCTGAACCCGATGCGCTCGTACGCCCGGCGTGCGCGGTCGTTGTCCGGCATCACCGAGAGCTCGAGGTGTTCGGTCCCCTGCACGACGAGCACGCGGGCGACCTCGTCGACGAGGCGTGCGACGAGCCCCCGACCGCGGGCGCCCGGCGCGACCCACATCGAGATCAGCTCGGCCAGCGCGAGGTCGTCCGGGTCGGGGACCCCGCTCGCCATCCCGACGGTGTCGCCCTCCTCGACCGCGAGCAGGTCGACCGCGCCCGGCAGCGACAACCGGGTGCGCCAGCGGTGTTCCGGAGCGTCCTGCCAGTCCTCGAGGCGGGAGCCGAACGCCTGCGGCGCGTCGGTGAGGGCGGCGAGGCGGACCGGGCGCCAGACGGCCCAGTCCTCGGCGGTCACCCGGCGCAGCTCGATGGTCACGGATCGACGGTACCGCCCGCTCGTGTCCGGGGGACGCGGGCGGTACCGGCGGTGTCCGTGGTCAGGACGCCGGCGTGAGGTCGTACATCGTCACGCCGTCGACCGTCGTCGGCTCGTAGTGCGCGGCGACCCACTCGGCGATCTCGGCTGCGGCGTCGCTCCCGCTGCTGCTGGTGCTGGTGCTGGTGCTGGTGCTGCCACCGACGAACCAGTGCACCTTCCCCGCGGCGACGAGTGTCCGGAACTCCGCCAGGGTCGGGGCCGGGTCGGTGCCGTTGTAGCCGCCGATCGCCATCACGGGGTCGCCCGTCGCGAGCTGGTACGTGGCGGCGCTGTTCGACCCGACGGTCGCGGCGGCCCAGGTGTACTCGTCGGCGTCCGCGGACAGCGCGGCGACGACCTCGTCGGACACCTCGGTCGAACCGCCGAGCAGGTTCGTGCCGCCGCCGGGGGCGTTCGTGCGGCCGTCGGTGCCGCCTGCGGTCCCCGGGCCGTTCGCGTTCTGGCTCGTCCCGTTCTGGCGCGTCCCGTTCTGGCCGGTCGCGTTCTGGCCGGTCCCGTTCTGGCCGGTCCCGTTCTGGCCGGTCTGGCCGCCCGGTGCTCCGCCGGGGCCGCCCTGACCGCCGCGCGCTCCCTGGCCGCCGGGCGCTCCCTGGCCGCCGGGGCCACCCTGACCACCGGGCACGCCGCCGCGACCCCCGCCGAACCCGCTCGTCGTGACGCTCGGCCCGGCCGACGGGAGCGCACCCGTGTGCCCGACCGTGGTGGTCTGCACCGAGAACGCCGTCGGCCCGAGCAGCGCCGCGACGAGCACGGTCGCCACCGTCGCCCCCGCGAGGCCCCGACCGCGCGGCGGCAGCAGGACGAGGACGGTCCCGACGACGGCCGCGACGAGGACCACCCACCGGATCCACGGTTGCCACGACGACGCCTGGGACAGCAGCGCGGACGACCACGCTCCGGAGAGTGCGACGACGCCGGCGGCGGCGATGCGCCAGGCGAGCACCGCGCGGCGCTGCCACAGGAGCCCGGCACCGATGCCGACCACGCCCGCGATGTACGGCGCGAGCGCCACCGTGTAGTACGGGTGGAAGATCCCGCCCATGAAGCTGAAGACCAGCCCGGTGACGAGCAACGAGCCGCCGAGCACCAGCACGGTCGCGAGCCGCGGGTCACGGCGGCGACGGACCCCGAGCGCCACGAGGGACACGACGAGCAGCACGAGCGCGGTCGGCAGCAGCCAGGTCACCTGCGTGCCGAACTCCGAGCCGAACAGCCGGGTCAGGCCGGTCGAGCCCCACGACCCCGCCCCGGTCGTCCCGCCGGGCACGACGCTCCCCGTCTCGTCGCCCGTGACCCGGCCGAGCCCGTTGTAGCCGAAGGTCAGCTCGAGGAAGCTGTTCGTCTGCGACCCGCCGACGTACGGCCGAGCCGAGGCCGGCACGAGTTCGACGATCGCGACCCACCACCCGGCGGAGACCACCACGGCGAGCGCCGCCGCGGACAGGTGCCCGATCCGCCGGAGCACCGGGCGGGGCGACGCGAGGAGGTACACCCCGACCAGGGGCGGCAGCACGAGGAACGCCTGCAGCTGCTTCGTCAGGAAGCCGAGCCCGACGAGCACGCCGGCCCAGACGACCCACCGCATCCGCCCGGACTCGACCCCGCGCAGCGTCAGGGCGACCGCCCCGACGGTGAGCAGCACGAGCAGGGCGTCCGGGTTGTCGTAGCGGAACATGAGGGTCGCGACCGGGGTCGTGGCCAGGACCGCACCCGCGGTCAGGGCGGCGCCGGCCGAGAACCGGCGCCGGACGATCCGGTACAGGACCGCCACCGACGCGACGCCCATCAACGCCTGCGGCACGAGGATCGACCACGAGTTCAGCCCGAACAACCGGACGGAGATGCCGATCACCCAGAGGAACGCCGGCGGCTTGTCGACCGTGATCGCGTTCGCGGCGTCGGAGGAGCCGTAGAAGAACGCCTCCCAGCTCTGGCTCCCCGCCTGCACCGCCGCCGAGTAGAACGCGTTCGCCCAGCCGTTCACGCCGAGGTTCACGACGTAGAGGACAGCGGTCACCAGCAGCAGCCCGAGGAACGCGGGGCACTCCCACCGCGCGGTGTCCGCACGGCCGCGGACGAGACCGACCAGGCGGTCGCGGACGCCGTGCGGACGGATGGGTGGCGGGAGCAGGCGCGGGCGCTCGGCGGGGATCGTCTGGGTCATGCCCCCGAGGGTGCGATCCCGACGTGCGCGGATCGTCGGCGCAGCCTTGGACGCCCCTAAGGGACCGGTACGGGCGGGACCAGCAGCCGGCTCCACGCGACCTCGTCCCCGAGCTGCCCGGTTGCGCGGAACAGCTCGACCTGCGTCGTGCCGGCGAGCACGGTCGCGAGCTCCGCGCGATCGGCCGGCGCGAAGCCGAGGCCCTGCCAGAACGGCCCGGACCGCCGACTGAACAACCACGCCCGTCGCGCCCCGCCCGCCGTCGCCTCCGCCATCGCGAACCGAGCGAGCGCCGCACCGCGACCCGAGCCGCGCAGCGCCGGTCCGACGGCGACGCTGCGGAGGAGGGCGTGCCTCCCGTCCGGCCCGGTCTCGTACCCGGTGGTACCGACGACGGCGCCGCCCGGACCACGGAGCGCCCAGAGCCGGACGCCCGGGTCCGACAGCCCCGCGACCGTCAGGTCGCACGCCGACAGGAAGGCGTGCACCTCGTCGACGTCGTCCGGCCCGACGCGAACCGGCGTCGGCTCAGCGAGCGGCACGGACCGGCACGTCGGTCGCCGACGACAGCGGCCAGCGCCGGTCGAGCCAGGGGCCGAGCACCGAGTCGAGCAGGAACCGTCCGGCCAACCGCCCGACCGCCCAGTACGCCCCGACGAGCAGGAACACCAGCGGGGACCACACGTGCAGGACGAGGAGCAGGACCGCGAGGATCCCGAAGGCGATCCCGACCGCGGAGTACAGCGACCAGAACCCGCCGACGAACCGGTCACGCGCGGCCTGCTCCGACGCAGCTGCAGCCGCGGCGGCCTCGGTCCGCTCGTCGAGCCCGCGCACGCCCGGCTCCAGCTCCGCGGGGTCGTCCTGCGCGAAGAGCTCCCGCACCGGGACCTCGAGCGCCCGGGCGATCGCGGACAGGGTCTCGAGGCTCGCGTCGTTCCCGCCCTCGAGTCGTTGCACGGTCCGGACGGCCACGCCGCTCGCCTCGGCCAGCCGTTCCTGGGTCCAGCCGCGCTCACGTCGGAGGGTGGCGATCCGCATCTCGTTCATGGTGCCGAGCCTAGGAACGCCCGGGGCGACAGCACCACGACACGGACACGACACGCACCCGCCAGTGCCCCGTCACCCGGGCGTCGGCGCCCTTCTGCGGGTCAGTCGTCGGTGTCGACCGTGTTCGTGACGACCTCGCCGCTGCCGGCGTCGATCCGGATGCTGTGCTTCGTCCCGGCGTCGTCGCGGACGTCACCCTCCCAGACGACCGTGCCGGCGTGGTCGTCGAGTCCGAGCTCGGTGACCGTGCCGGGCACCGTCTCGACGAGCGTGGATGCTGCCTGCTCGACGGACAGGTCTGCGGCGTCGACGAACCGCTGGTTGTCCGCGACGTCCTCGGCGTCCGTGGAGTCCTCCGTCGGACCGGCGGTGGTGCGCTCCCCGTCGGCGGCCACGTGGACCTCCTGCTCGTTGCCGTCCGCGGTCACGACGAGCACCTCCCACGAGGTACCGCCGGCCTCCTGCTCGATCGAGGTGACGGTACCCGAGCCGACGGCCTCCCGTGCGGTCTCCGCAGCGGCTCCGAGGGCGTCGTTCCCGGCGGCGTCGGAACCGCTGCCCGTGCGGCCGCTGCCCGTGCTGCCGCTCGCGCCGCCGTCGGTCGCCGTCACGGAGGGTGCCGAGGCAGCCGGGGCGGCCGTGTCGTCGCGGTCGTCGTCACCGGCGCAGCCGGCGAGCGCCAGCGCCCCGACGAGCGGGAGCGCGGAGAGGAGGGCGATGCGGCGGGCGGTGGTCTTCGTCGTGGTCTGCATGCGGCAAGCCTGCGGAACGGGCACTGAAGCAGGCCTGAAGCCACCTGGGGTGACGCCGGGGGCGTCCGGCACGCCCCTCGGGCAGCGCATCAGTCGTGCAGCAGCGGGAGCCGGACCGTGAACCGGGCTCCGCCCGCCGGGGCCGTCGAGATCGCGGTGCTGCCGCCGTGCGCCCGGACGACGGCGTCGACGATCGCGAGCCCCAGCCCCGACC
Source organism: Curtobacterium sp. ODYSSEY 48 V2 (assembly GCF_023712625.1). Classification (NCBI taxonomy): domain Bacteria; kingdom Bacillati; phylum Actinomycetota; class Actinomycetes; order Micrococcales; family Microbacteriaceae; genus Curtobacterium; species Curtobacterium sp. ODYSSEY 48 V2. The sequence continues at coordinate 20,440 of NZ_JAMAXX010000006.1, read as the reverse complement.
CACCCGCGTCCCGGGCACGGCCCTCGTCGAGCCGCACGAAGCGGTCGAACACGCGCTGCCGGTCCTGCTCCGGGATCCCCCGCCCGTCGTCGTCGACGGTGAGGACCGCGTCGTCGCCGGTCCCGACGAGCGTGACCGTCACGGTGCTCACGGCGTGCCGGACGGCGTTGTCGACGAGGTTCCGCACCGCCCGGGCGAGCAGCCGGTCGTCCCCGCCGACCCGCGCGGGAGCGACACCGGACACGTCCACGCGGACGACCCCGGCCCCCGCGGACCGCGACCCCTCCGCGAACACGAGGTCGTCGAGGTCCACCGCCCGGTCACGGGTACGGCCCCGCTCGTCGACACGGGTGAGCAGGAGGAGCGACTCGACGAGGTCCTGCAGACGGGCACCCTCGTCGAGGACGACCGCGGCCAGCTCGGCCGTCCCGGTGACGTCGGGGTGCGCCCGGGCGACCTCGGCGTGCTGCCGGATCGTCGCGAGCGGGGACCGCAGCTCGTGCGACGCATCCGAGACGAAGCGCTGCTGGGCCTGCTGCGACGCCTCGAGCCGCGCGAGCATCCGGTTCATCGTGGCGGCGAGACGGTCGACCTCGTCCCCCGAGCCCGGTTCCGCCACGCGCGCGTGCAGGTTCGTGCCCTCGACGTCGTCGACCTCGCGGCGCATCCGGTCGACCGGACGGAGCGCTCGACCGACGACGAACCACGTCACGAGCGACATGAGGGCCACGACCACCGGGACGGCGACGACGAGCAGCACGGACACGGTCCGCACGGCGGCGTCGGCGTCCTCGAGCGGCAGCCCGACGACGAGCACGCCCTCGGTGCCGTCCGGCAGCTCGACGTCGTCGGACACGAGGGACCAGCGCTCGCCGTCGTGCCGGTACCGGGACTCCTCGGCGCCGGAGAGGGCCGCGTCGGGACTGTCCTCGGCCCGCGCGAGCACCCGGCCGGTGCCGTCCTGCAGCTGGGCGAGCACGTCGTCGCCCTCGGCCTCGACGGCGGCGACACCGTCCGCCTCCACCCGTGCGGAGAGGCCGTCGAGCGTCTGCTCGGCCGACGACCGGACGCCGTCGGACAGCGAGCTCCGGAGGACCCAGACGAAGGCGACCGCCCCGATCACGAGCGCGACGAGGACGACGACCGCCGCGCCTCCCGTCGCGCGTGCACGGATGCTGCGCGGCCGTCGGACCCGCCGCGACCGGTCAGCCACCGTCGGCGTCCAGGCGGTAGCCGGCCCCGCGGACGGTCTCGATCGCGGTCCGGCCGAACGGCCGGTCGACCTTCCGGCGCAGGTGCCCGACGTACACCTCGACGATGTTCGGGTCGCCCGCGAAGTCGTCGTCCCAGACGTTCGCGATGACGTCGCGCTTCGACAGCACCTGACCCGCGTGCCGCATGAGGTACTCGAGGACCGTGAACTCCCGGCTCGTCAGGTCGAGCAGCTCCTCGCCCCGCCACACCCGTCGCTCCGCCGGGTCGAGACGCAGGTCGCCGGCCCGGAGGACCGTGGGTCGTTCCCGGGACCCCCTGCGGACGAGCGCACGGAGACGCGCGACGAGCACCGGGAACGAGAACGGCTTGGTCACGTAGTCGTCGGCACCGGCGTCGAGGGCGTCGACCTGGTCCCACTCACCGTCCTTCGCGGTCAGCATGAGCACGGGGGTCCAGTCCTGCTCGGCGCGGAGCGTCTCGCACACCTTCCAGCCGCTCATGCCCGGCATCATCAGGTCGAGGACGATGGCGTCGTACGGGTGCTCACGGGCGTACCAGAGCCCGTCGACCCCGTCGTGCGCGACGTCGACGGCGAAGCCCTCGGCCTGCAGCCCGGCGCGGATGCCGTCCGCGAGCCGCACCTCGTCGTCGACGACCAGCACACGCATCGTCCGAGCATGGCGGCGCGGCCTGAACCGGCGCTGAAGGGAGGGCTCAGGCCCCGCTCGGGTCGAACCGGTACCCCATGCCCGACTCGGTCACGAGGAACCGCGGGTGCGACGGCTCCGGTTCGAGCTTCCGCCGCAGCTGCGCCATGTAGAGCCGCAGGTACCCGGAGTCGTTGCCGTGCGTCGGACCCCACACCTCGGTCAGGAGCATCTCGCGGGTCATCAGCCGCCCGGGGTTCGTGACGAGGACCTCGAGCAGCCGCCACTCGGTCGGGGTGAGCCGGATCGCGGGGCCGGTCGGCGGGGTGACCTGCTTCGCGACGAGGTCGACGACCAGATCGCCGATCGTCACCGTCGGCGTGACCCCCGCGGTCGCCGCGGCCGACGCCTGCCGCCGTCCGAGGGCTCGGAGTCGGGCGAGCAGCTCGTCCATCTGGAACGGCTTCGTCACGTAGTCGTCCGCTCCGGCGTCGAGCGCGTCGACCTTGTCCGACGAGTCGGTCCGCCCGGAGAGCACGAGCACCGGCACCTGCGACCACGCACGGATGCCCTCGAGCACCCCGATGCCGTCGAGTCGGGGCATGCCGAGGTCGAGCATGACGATGTCGGGGCGCTCGGTGATCACGGCGTCGATGGCGGCCCGACCGTCACGGGCGGTGGCGACGTCGTACCCGCGCGCGGCGAGCGTGACGGACAGGGCGCGGACGAGCTGTGCGTCGTCGTCGGCGATGAGGACCTTCGTGCTCACTTGACATCCACTCCCAGGTGTCCGGCGATCGGCAGCCGCACGACGACGGTGAGCCCGCCGCCCGGGGTGTCGTCGACCTCGATGGTGCCGCCCATGCCCTCGGTGAACCCGCGGGCGAGGGCCAGCCCGAGGCCGAGGCCGGTCTCGTTGTCGGTGTCCCCGAGCCGCTGGAAGGGCTGGAACACCTCGCCGCGGCGGTCCTCGGGGATGCCGGGTCCGTGGTCGGCGACACGCAGCTCGACCCCGCCGCCGAAGGCGCTGGCGGCGACCCGGACCCGGGTGCCCTCCGGCGCGTAGCGCTGCGCGTTCGCGAGCAGGTTGACGACGACGCGCTGCAGGAGCACCGGGTCGGCGAGGACCGGCGGCAGGTCGGCGGGCAGGTCGAGGTCGACGTCGTCCGGCCCGAGTTCGAGCTCGTCGAGCGCGGGGGCGACGACCGTCTCGAGCGCGGTGGGCAGCGGGGTGACGGCGAGCACCCCGGCCTGGACCCGGCTGACGTCGAGCAGGTCGGCCAGCAGGACCGCCAGCTGACCGAGGCTCTCGTCGGCGGTGGCGAGCAGTGCCTCCCGGTCGGGTGCCGACAGCTGGATGTCGGACGCCCGCAGCGTCTGCACGGCGGCGGAGGCCGCCGCGATCGGCCGGCGCACGTCGTGGCCGACGGCCGCGAGGATGGCGCTCCGCACGCGGTCGGCCGCCGCGATCCGCTCGGCGTCGACCGCGGTGCGGGTGAGTCGGCGGTGCTCGACCGCGGCGTCGAGCTGCTGCTCGACGACGCGCAGCAGCCGGCGCTGGGTCGGGTCGTCGGGAGCGCCGGAGAACTCCAGGACGGCGCCGGACGGGAGGCTCGTGGTCGCGTCCGGCCCGTCGGCGAACGTCCCCGACGTGGCCGGGACCTCCTCGCCCTGCCGGATCCGCACGCCGGTGAACCCGAACGCCTCGCGGGTGCGGTCGAGCAGCGCCTGCAGGGCGTCGTCGCCGCGGAGGACGCTGCCGGCGATCCCGACGAGCAGCCCGGACTCGGCCGCCGCGCGACGGGCGGCTCGACTGCGGCGGGCGGACCGGTCGACCACGAAGCTGACCAGGACGGCACTGATCACGTACATCACGAGGGCCACCAGGTGCCACGGTTGCTGGACGGTGACCATGTAGAGGGGTTGCACGAAGAAGTAGTCGAGGCTCAGGCCGGAGAGCACCGCGGTGAAGACCGCCGGCCACATCCCGCCGGTCAGGGCGACGACGAGCACGAGCAGTTGGTACGACAGCACGTCGACCGTGATCGAGTCGGGGTCGCTGCCGAGCGACAGCAGCCAGGTCAGCAGCGGGCCGAGCAGCAGCGAGACCGCGAACGCCGCGGCGATCCGGCCGCGCGAGAGGCTGCCGCCGAGCTTCGGCAGGGCGAACCCGCCGCCGGCGCGCTCGTGCGTGACGACGTGCACGTCGATGTCGCCGGACTCACGGACCACCGTGTTGCCGATGCCCGGCCCGGTCAGTGCGGCGGCGAGGCGGCTGCGACGGCTGACGCCGATCACGATCTGGGTCGCGTCGACCGACTTCGCGAAGCGCACGAGGGTGCTCGGCACGTCGTCGCCGACCACCTGGTGGTACGTCCCGCCGAGCTGCTCGAGCAGGGCGCGCTGCTTGCCGAGCGCGCCGGGGTGGCGCTCGCGCAGCCCGTCGTTCGTCGTGACGTGCACGGCCGCGAGCTCTCCACCGGCACTGCGGGCGGCGATGCGGGCACCGCGGCGCAGCAGGGTCTCGCCCTCGGGACCGCCGGTCAACGCGACGAGGACGCGCTCTCGGGTCTCCCACCGGTGGTCGATGCCGTGCTCGGCGCGGTAGGCCTTGAGCGCGTCGTCGACCTCGTCGGCGAGCCAGAGCAGGGCGATCTCGCGAAGTGCGGTGAGGTTGCCGAGGCGGAAGTAGTTCGACAGCGCCGCGTCGATGCGGGCGGCCGGGTAGACCAGCCCGTCCGAGAGCCGTTCGCGCAGGGACGCCGGCGACAGGTCGACGACCTCGATCTGGTCGGCGGCGCGGACCACGGTGTCGGGGACGGTCTCGCGCTGCACCGTGCCGGTGATCTCGCGGACGACGTCGCCGAGGGACTGCATGTGCTGGATGTTCACGGTCGAGATGACGCTGATGCCGGCGGCGAGGAGCTCCTCGACGTCCTGCCAGCGCTTCTCGTTCGGGCTGCCCGGGGCGTTCGTGTGCGCGAGTTCGTCGACGAGGGCGACGTCGGGTGCCCGTGCCACGACCGCGTCGAGGTCCATGTCGTCGAGTGCGACGCCGCGGTGCTCGACGACGCGGCGGGGCACGAGCTCGAGACCGTCGACCAGGGCTGCGGTGGCGGCTCGCTCGTGGGTCTCGACGACGGCGACGACGACGTCCCGGCCCTCGGCACGCAGCCGGTGGCCCTCCTCGAGCATCGTGTACGTCTTGCCGACACCCGGAGCGGCGCCGAGCAGCACCCGGAGTTTCCCGCGCTTCACGTGCTCATCCTCCCGCGGTTCGGTGTGGTGTGGTGGTGGTGCGTGGTGCGACGTGCTGCCGAACAACCGGAAGCACGTCGCACCACGCGGTTCCGCGGCGCGAGGTGCTTCCGGTTGTGCTGGCGGCTCCGCCCTCGGGCCGGACCGGGCCGGCCACGGCCAGGCCGAGCCAGACCGGCCGGACCGGCCGGCCGGCCGGCGTCAGCGTTCGGCGGCCAGGGCCAGGTTCAGCTCGAGGACGTTCACGACCGGCTCGCCGAGGAACCCGGCCTGCCGGGACTCGGTGTGCTGCTCGACGAGCGTGCGGACCGTCGACTCCGACAGACCCCGGGCGTCGGCCACCCGGGCCACCTGCTGCAGCGCGTACTCCGGGCTGATGTCCGGGTCGAGCCCCGAGCCCGAGGCGGTGACCGCGTCGGCGGGCACGTCGGCAGCGCTGACCCCGTCGGCATCCGCCACGGCGGCCCGCCGCTCCTCGATGCTCTTGAGCAGGTCGGGGTTGTTCGGCCCGAGGTTCGAGCCGGACGAGGCGTTCGCGTCGTAGCCGTCCTCGCCCGCGGCACTCGGACGCGACTGGAACCAGCGGTCGGCCTGGGCACCCGCGAAGGACTGCCCGATCAGGGACGAGCCGACGACCTTCCCGGAGGAGTCGGTGACCATCGAGCCGTTCGCCTGGTCGTGGAAGGCCGCCTGCCCGACGCCCCACACCGCGAGCGGGTAGGCGACGCCGAGGACGACGGTGGACAGCAGGGCGAGACGGATCGCCACACCGGTGGAACGGAGGAAGGAGCGTGATGAGGAAGCCATGGTCTAGAACCCCGGGATGAGACCGACCACGAGGTCGATCAGCTTGATACCGATGAAGGGGACGATGACGCCGCCCAGCCCGTAGACGAGCAGGTTGCGTCCGAGCACGGACGATGCCGAGGCGGCGCGGTAGCGCACACCCCGCAGCGACAGCGGGATGAGCGCCACGATGACGAGCGCGTTGAACACGACGGCCGACAGGATCGCCGACGCCGGGCTGTGCAGCCCCATGACGTTGAGCGCCGCGAGGCCGGGGAACGCCGCCTGGAACATCGCCGGGATGATCGCGAAGTACTTCGCGACGTCGTTGGCGATCGAGAACGTGGTGAGCGCCCCGCGGGTGATGAGCAGCTGCTTGCCGATCCGGACGACGTCGATGAGCTTCGTCGGGTCGGAGTCGAGGTCGACCATGTTGCCGGCCTCCTTCGCAGCGGTGGTGCCGGTGTTCATCGCGACGCCGACGTCGGCCTGCGCCAGGGCGGGGGCGTCGTTCGTGCCGTCACCGGTCATCGCGACGAGGTTCCCGCCCTCCTGTTCCTTCCGGATGTAGGCGAGCTTGTCCTCGGGCGTGGCCTCGGCGAGGAAGTCGTCGACGCCGGCCTCGGCGGCGATCGCGGCCGCGGTGCGGGGGTTGTCGCCGGTGATCATCACCGTGCGGATGCCCATCGACCGCAGCTCCGCGAAGCGCTCGGCCATGCCGTCCTTCACGACGTCCTTCAGGTGCACGACCCCGAGCAGGTCGACGGCGCCCGAGGCCGAGCGACGGCCGACGACGAGCGGCGTCCCGCCCTGGTCGGAGATCTCGGCGACCGCGGTGTCGACCGCGGCGACCACGGCGGCGTCGGCAGACCCCGACCAGGCGAGCACGGCGGCCGCTGCACCCTTGCGGATCTGCGATCCGTCGGCCAGGTCGAGCCCGGACATGCGGGTCTGCGCGGTGAAGGGCACCTCGACCGCACCCGCCGGGGTGCCGGGCGTGATGCCGTCCTGCTCGGCGAGCGTGACGATGGAGCGGCCCTCCGGCGTGCTGTCCGCGGCGCTCGACAGGGCTGCGGCCTCCATGAGCGTCGCGACCGTGACGCCCGGGACGGGCACCACGCGCGATGCCTGCCGGTTGCCGTACGTGATCGTGCCGGTCTTGTCGAGGAGCAGCGTGGTGATGTCCCCGGCCGCCTCGACCGCGCGCCCGGACATCGCGAGCACGTTGTGCTGCACGAGCCGGTCCATGCCGGCGATGCCGATCGCCGAGAGCAGCGCGCCGATGGTGGTCGGGATGAGGCAGACGAGCAGGGCGATGAGCACCGGCACGCTGACGGTCGCACCGACGAGGCCGGCGATGGGCTGCATCGTCAGGCAGACGATCACGAAGACGATCGACAGCGACGCCAGCAGGATGTTCAGCGCGATCTCGTTCGGCGTCTTCTGCCGCGCGGCACCCTCGACGAGCCGGATCATCCGGTCGATGAAGGTCTCGCCGGGCGTCGAGGTGATGCGCACGACGATCCGGTCGGACAGCACCCGCGTCCCACCGGTGACGGCGCTGCGGTCGCCACCGGACTCGCGGATGACGGGCGCCGATTCGCCCGTGACCGCGGACTCGTCGACGCTGGCGATGCCCTCGACCACGTCACCGTCGCCGGGGATGACCTCGCCGGCGACGACCACCACGACGTCGCCCTTCGCGAGGTCCACCGAGGCGACCTCCTCGGTGTCGTTCGACAGCGCGGCGGCGTCGGACGCGTCCCATCGCAGCACCCGGCGGGCGCTGGTCGTCGAGCGGGTCTTCCGCAGGGTGTCGGCCTGCGCCTTGCCCCGGCCCTCGGCGACGGCCTCGGCCAGGTTCGCGAAGACGACGGTCAGCCAGAGCCACACCGCGATCGCGGCGGTGAACACCGACGGCTCGACGAACGCGGTCACGGTGGTGAGCGCGGCGCCGACCTCGACGATGAACATGACGGGGTTGCGCCACATCAGGCGCGGGTCGAGCTTGCGGAGGGCGCCCGGGAGGCCCGCCGCCAGTTGACGGGGACCGAACGCGGACGATCGGGTGACCGGCCGGGAGGCACTGCTCGCCTCCGGCGCGCTGGTCACGGTGGACGAGGGGGTCGGGGTGGACACGGGTTCGGTTCCCATCAGGAGAGGGCCTCCGCGAGCGGGCCCAGGGCGAGCACGGGGAAGTAGGTGAGTGCGGTGACGATCACGGCGACGGCACCGAGCAGGCCGATGAACAGCGGCCGGTGCGTCGGCAGGGTGCCGACGGTCGCGGGCACCTTGTCCTGTGCGGCCAGGGACCCGGCGAGCGCCAGCACGAGCGCGATCGGGATGAACCGGCCGAGCAGCATCACGACGCCGAGCGCCGAGTTCATCCACGTGGTGTTCGCGGTGAGACCGCCGAACGCCGAGCCGTTGTTGTTCGCGCCGGAGGTGAAGGCGTAGAGCAGCTCGGACAGCCCGTGGTTGCCGGGGTTGAAGATGCTCGTGCCGAGGACCTGCTCACGGACACCCGGGATCACCAGGGACAGTCCGGTGCCGAGCAGCACCAGGGTCGGCGTGACGAGGATGTACAGCGCCGCGAAGGTCATCTCACGGGCGCGGATCTTCTTGCCGAGGTACTCCGGGGTCCGGCCGACGAGCAGTCCGCCGATGAACACCGTGATCACGGCGAGCACGAGCATGCCGTACAGGCCGGAGCCGACGCCGCCGGGGCTGATCTCGCCGAGCATCATGTTGAGGAGCGCCATCATCCCGCCGATCGGCGTGAAGCTGTCGAACATGCCGTTCACGGCGCCCGTCGACGTGGCGGTCGAGGTCGTGCCGAAGAGCGTCGTGCCGAGGATGCCGAAGCGCATCTCCTTGCCCTCCATCGCCGCACCGGCCGCCTGCGTGGCGCTGCCGCCGCCCGCGAGCTCGGCGATCGACATCACCGAGAGCGACACGAGGAAGATCGCGCCCATCACGGCGAGGATCGCGTACCCCTGGCGGTCGTCACCGACGAGCCGCCCGAACGTGCGGGGCAGCGAGAACGGGATGACGAGCATGAGGAAGACCTCGACGAGGTTCGTCCACGCCTGCGGGTTCTCGAACGGGTGCGCCGAGTTCGCGTTGAAGTAGCCGCCGCCGTTCGTGCCGAGCTCCTTGATCGCCTCCTGCGACGCGACGAAGCCGTCGGGGATGTGCTGGGTGCCGCCTGCGAGCGTGGTGATGTCCGTGCCGCTGCCCCACGACTGCACGACGCCGCCGGCGACCAGGACGATCGCGAAGACGAACGCCCCGGGGAGCAGGAGCCGGCCGGTGCCGCGGACGACGTCGACCCAGACGTTGCCGAGCGTGCCGCTCCTCCGCCGTGCGAACCCGCGCACCAGGGCCACGGCGACCGCGAGCCCGACCGCGGCGGACAGGAAGTTCTGCACCGCGAGCCCTGCCATCTGCACGGAGTACCCCACGGTGGCCTCGGGCGAGTACGACTGCCAGTTGGTGTTCGCGACGAAGGACGCGGCGGTGTTGAACGCGAGCGACGGGCCGACGTTCGGCAGCCCGAGGTCACCGGGCAGCACGACCTGGATGCGCTGCAGCAGGTAGACGAGCAGCACGCCGACGGCGCTGAAGAGCAGCACGCCGCGTAGGTACGCGGGCCAGGACTGCTCGGCGTCGGGGTCCACACCGATCACGCGGTAGACGCCGCGCTCGATGCGGGCGTGCTCCGTGGGCGTGTAGACACGCGCCATCCAGTCACCGACCGGGCGGTACGCGACCACGAGGAGCAGGACGAGGGTGGCGACCTGGGCGATCCCGGCCCAGGTGTCGGCAGCGCTCATCAGAACCGCTCCGGGTGCACGAGCGCCCACACGAGGTAGACGACCGAGGCGATGCCGAGGACGGCGGCGGCGATGGTGACGACGATCACAGCCGCTCCACCCCCTTGGCGATGAGTGCCACGACACCGAACACGGCGAGGACACCGGCGACGACGAAGACGTCGAACACGAAGGACTCCGTTGGTTGCTGCGGGTCCGACGCCGGGCGGCGCGGACCGCACCACGTGTGGTGCGGTACCGATGCTGGTTCCGGCCGTGTGCCTCCAGGCCGGTCCTCACGGAATCCTCACGCCGTCCTGACGGACGCGTGCACCGCCCTAACGCGCAGGGCACGAGGGAGCTTCACCGTTGCCCGCCGTGGACGGCTCGGCTATCCTCGGAGCATCACGATCGGCCCGCTCGCCTCACGGCTCGGGCCGATTTTCTCGTCTCGGGGTGGGAGGACGAGGTGTCGTACGCGAAACCGTGGCTGTCGATCGACGAGCAGATCGCGTTGCTGCGCGAGCGGGGTCTGTCCATCGAGGACCACGACCGCGCGGCAGCAGCGCTTCGCGAGAGCGGCTACTACCGCCTGAGCGGCTACCTCCACCCGTTCCGTGTCTCCGGAACGGAGATCGACGAGAGCGGACGCCACACCACCGTCGTGCTCGAGCAGTACCGTCCCGGTGCCGACCTGGACGCAGCCTGCGAGCTGCTCACCTTCGATCGGTCACTGCGCCTGCTCGTCCTCGAGGCGGTCGAGCGCTTCGAGGTCGCCTTCCGGACGTGTCTTGCACACGTCCTCGGGGCGGTGTCTCCGTTCGCCCACGAAGATCCAGCGATCTTCAACACGGCCTTCTGCGCACCGCGGAACGGGGACGACCCGAGGAGCGAGCACGCTCGGTGGCTCGACCGCCTGGAGGACCGGAAGACCCGGTCGGACGAGTCGTTCGTCGCGCACTTCCGCGAACACTACGACGGTCGGATGCCCATCTGGGTGATCGTCGAGCTGCTCGAGCTCGGTCAGGTGTCACGCCTGTACGGAGGACTGCGGAACGACCTCGCGACGGAGGTCGCTGCATCCTTCGCCGTCCCGACGAAGCAGCTGATGCGGAGTTGGCTCGCCTCGGTCAACTACGTCCGCAACGTCGCGGCCCACCATTCGCGACTCTTCAACCGCAAGCTCGTCACCGCACCGAAGCGGGCGAGCGCAGAGCAGGTCCCAGCGCTCGCACACCTCGTGGTCGGCCGGGCACCGAAACGCTTCGGCGTGTACGAGGTCCTGGCAGTCCTGGCGTACCTGCTCGATTCCGTGCCGTCGAACGTCGACTGGCAGGTCCGTACCGCAGAACTCCTGTCCGCGTTCCCGGCGGTCGACGGGATCGACGTCGGTTCGATGGGTCTCGTCCCCGCCTGGCTCGACGAGCCGATCTGGAGCCGACGCCTGAGGGAGGACGGTCCGGTCAGTCCCTGAACGATCGGCGCAGTCGGGTGGCGAGCGCGTCGACAGCGGCGCGGAGTTCCTCCGGCCCCTCGACCACGAACGGCACCGTCAGCCCGGCGATCGCGCCGGCGAGACCGTCCCACGACCAGGACCCGAGCGTCAGCCGTCGACGGTCGTCGTCGGCATCCTCGAGCACGGCGCCCTCCGGCAGGAACGGGGCGACCCGCGCGGCGTCGGCAGCGGTCAGCGAGACCGACCCCGTGCACGGCCACGCGTCGTCGCGGTCGGACCCCTTGAAGCGGGCCGCCACGAAGGCTGCCACGTCCCCACCGGGTACGGGTCGCTGCACGAACGGGAGCCGCGTCCGCATCCGCGGGGCGATCCGGTCCACCCGGTAGGTCCGCCAGTCGTCGTGCTCGGGCTCCCACGCCAGCAGGTACCACCGACCGTGCCGGGCGACCACCGCGTGCGGTTCGACCCTGCGGGGACGGTCGTCCGTGCCGTACCCGAACCGGAACACCTCGTGGCGCTGCACGGCCTCGCTGACGGCCACCAGCACGTCCGGATCGACCCGCGGGGCGGACGATCCCACGACGGCATCCACCAGGTCCACCCGGTTCCGGAGCCGTTCGGGCATGACCTGTCGCACCGTCGCGAGCGCGCGGGTGGCGGCCTCGGCGATGTCGGCACCCGATGCCGGCGCCACCGCGAGGGCGAGGGCGATCGCCACCGCCTGGTCGTCGTCGAACAGCAGCGGCGGCAGGTCCGATCCGGCGGCGAGTCGGTAGCCGCCGGCCGGACCGCGGACGGAGTCGATGCGGTAGCCGAGGTCCCGGAGGCGGTCGACGTCGCGGCGGAGGGTGCGCGGACTCACGGTCAGGCGACCGGCGAGCTCGTCGCCCGTCCACTCCCGGTGCACCTGCAGCAGGGAGAGCAGCGCGAGCATGCGCGAGGAGGGTCCGGACACGTCGTCCATCCTCGTCGGAGAAGCGGTCACGATCTGACCGCAACGCTCGCGACACTCGATCCATGAGCATCGAGACCACGACCCACCTCAACTTCGACGGACAGGCCCGCGAGGCCCTGGACCACTACGCATCCGCGTTCGGCGGCACCGTGACCGCCGCCACCTACGGCCAGATGGGCGCGTCCCAGGACCCCGCCTGGGCGGACCGCATCGTGTTCGGTCAGGTCAACACCGAGGCCGGCTTCCGGATCATGGCGTTCGACGTCTGGCCGGACCAGCCGTACGACCAGGGCACGAACGCCTGCTACGTCTTCGTGCACGGCGACGACGCCGACGAGGTCACCCGGTACTGGGAGGCGCTGTCCGAGGGTGCCGAGGTGCGACAGCCGCTCGCGCCCTCGCCGTGGGCCCCGCTCGCCGGGCAGCTGCGCGACCGGTTCGGCGTCGTGTGGCAGTTCGACGTGGCGGCGCCGCAGGGCTGACACCCGACCCCGGCACGTGGACGGCCGACGGCAGCGCCTCAGTGCCGCCTGGCGACCGTCCACGTGCTCACGGTCACCGCGGCCGTCACGGCCGTCGGCGCGAACACCCGGTCCGGATCGACGTGGTGGTGGCTCGGGCCCATGTGCACCACGTCGTGCACGTCCTCCGCGGACAGCTCCATCGTCCACGTGAGGTCCTCGGACCCCTGCAGCGCGAACGTCGGCTCGAGCGACTCCCGCAGCCGCCGCTCCTTCTCCGGGTCCACCGCGATGGTCGCCTCGGCGAGCTCCGCCAGGTGTCCGGTCCGTGGCGTCACGACGACGAGCACGCCGTCCGGGTGGAGCACCCGCGCGTACTCCCGCTGGTTGCGCGGGGCGAAGACGTCCAGCACGACGGCCGCCGCGTCGTCGACGACCGGGAGGCGCTCGGTCACGTCCCCGACGACGGCGCCGGCCCGCGGGTGGACGCGTGCCGCCCGCCGGACGGCGACGGGTGACAGGTCCAGCGCGACCCCGAGGCGGGCAGCGACGGGGCCTGCCGGGGCCGAGCCGGGCCTCCCGGCCGACGCAGTCTCGTCCGGTCCGTCCGCGTCCAGCACGTGCGCGAGGTAGGTGCCGGGGCCGGAGCCGACGTCGAGGACGACGCCCGGGGCCTTCGTGGCGGCGACCACCGCGGCGAGCGCCCGCTCGACCGGTGCGTAGTGCCCCCGCCCGAGGAACCGGATCCGCGCGTCGACCATGTCCGGGGTGTCCGCGGTCAGGGCGCGGCGCTTCGCGGGCAGGAGCGTGAGGTGGCCCTGCTTCGCCTCGTCGAACCGGTGTCCGGTGGCGCAGCCGACCTGCCCGCCGTCGACACGGGCGAGGGGCTCGGCGCAGACGGGGCAGGCGAGCACGGGGAGCAGGTCGTCGCGCACCGACCCAGCGTACGGGCGTCGGTAGCCTGGCCCGATGGCACTGGAGCAGCTCTTCGGCCTCGACGGACGCCGTGCACTGGTCACCGGGGGCAGCTCCGGCATCGGTCGGGCGATCGCGCTCGCCCTCGCGGACGCGGGTGCCCACGTGCTGGTCGCGGCGCGCACGCGGGAGGCGATCGACGAGACCGTCGCGACGATCACCGCCGACGGCGGATCGGCCGCCGGTGTCGTCGCGGACCTGTCGACCCGGGCGGGCGCCCACGCGCTCGCGGACGCCGTCGGCGAGGTGGACGTCCTCGTCAACTCGGCCGGCATCAACCTGCGACCGCCGATGCCGGACCTCGACGAGGGCACGTGGGACGCGACGATGGCCGTCAACCTCGACGCACCCTTCGTGCTCGGCCAGCGGCTCGCGCCCGGCATGGCCGCACGCGGGTACGGCCGGATCATCGGCATCAGTTCGCAGCAGGCCCACCGCCCCTTCGCCGCGAGCGGCGCGTACGGGGTGTCGAAGGCCGGCCTGGAGGCGCTGGCACGCTCCCAGGCGGAGGCCTGGTCGGGCAGCGGGGTCACCTCGAACGTCCTGGTCCCCGGCTTCGTGCAGACCGCGCTCAACAGGCGACTGTCCGCCGACCCCGAGCGGGTCGCGGCGCTCGCCGCGCGCACGCTCGTCGGGCGCAACGGCGAGCCGTCGGACTTCGCGGCCGTGGCGGTGTTCCTGGCCGGACCGGGGTCCGCGTACGTCACGGGCCAGTCGATCGCGGTCGACGGCGGCTTCTCGGTGCACTGACCCCGTGCACTGACCTCCGCGCCCTGACCGCCGGGCACTGACCGCCGTGCGGCGGGCCGACGGTGGAAGCCGAGGTCTGCTCGGTAGCGTCGGTGCATGGCCGTCATCCACCGCGCAGAACTCCGACCGTCCAAGGCCGAGGCCCTCGCCGCCTGGCTGCCAGCGCAGCCGTGGAGCGGCCTCACCGCCGGTGCCGCCGTCGAGATCGTCACCCGCTTCCGGTTCGACGACCCCGAGGGCGAGGTCGGTGTCGAGGAGATCGTCGTGCGGACGCCCGAGGGACGGCTCCTGCACACGCCGCTGACCTACCGCGGCGCTCCGCTCGACGGCGCCCGGGGCTCCCTGGTGTGCGAGATGCACCACTCCGTGCTCGGGCAGCGCTGGGTGTACGACGCCGTCGCGGATCCGGTGTACGCCGACGTCCTGCGTCGTGCGATCGCCACCGGCGGGCACGAGGCGGAGCTCGAGCGCGCCGACGGCTCCGGACGGTTCGACAAGGAGGGCACGGCGGTCGGCAGCGGGTCGGCGCCGGACTCCCCCACGGTGACGTCGGCCACAGCCAGCACCGACGGGACCGAGACGACGGTGCGCACCGACCACGGCGACCTCGTCGTGCTGCGGGTGATCGGGCTGCCCGTGCCGGACGGCGAGACACTGACCGCGACCTGGCGCGACCGCTCGGCCGTCGTCGCGGTCCTGCCCGCCTGACGGACCCGGTCGCGGCCGCTCCGCGACGTGCCCCGTCCGGGGGACTCGGAGCTTCCGGGCGTCTGATTGCAATGTGCAACTTCAAGGCGGGACCGACTGGGTGGGGCTGCTCCCCGCCTCGGTGGTCACCGCCGCCGCCGACCACGACCTGAGCGGCCCCCTCGCCGACGACGAACGCGTGGCGATCGCCCGTGCCGTCCCGTCGCGGCGTGCCGAGTTCCGGACCGGCCGCCTGCTCGCCCGCCGCGCCCTGACGGCGATCGGCACCCCGGTGACGGCGCTGCCCGTGGGTCGGAGCGGGGCTCCCCGCTGGCCCGAGGGCGTGGTCGGTACGATCACCCACTGCCCCGGTCTGCGCGCCTGCGCCGTCGCCCGGCGCGACGACCACGCCGGCATCGGCATCGACGCCACCCCTGCGCGACCCCTGCCGCCCGGAGTGCTCCGACGCATCGCGGACGTCACGGACGACCGTGTCGCGCGGGGTCTCACCGCACTCCGGCGAACCGGGGTTGAGAGTCCGGACAGCGTCCTGCTCGCCGCGACCGAGGCCGTCGCCAAGGCCCGCTCGGCCGCGCACGACGGCTGGTTCGGCATCGACGGTGCCCACGTGGAGCTGCGCCCGGACGGGACCTTCACGGCGAGCGCGCGTCGCGGCGCGGCGTTCGCGGCGACGGGACGGTGGGCAGTGGACCGGGGGACGGCGCGTGCGGGCATCGTGCTCGCCGCGCGCTGAGAGGCCGCGCGCGGGGGCGCGTCGGACGAACGAGGAAGGGAACCACCATGGTGCAGCAGGACGAGGACACCTCCGTCGAGGCGGTGTTCGACCGGTACGCCGACCGAACGGCGATCCGACAGCGGGACGGCGAGGTCGTCACCGACACGAGCTTCCGGGAGCTCCGGGACCGTGCGCGGGCCCTCGCGGCGGTGCTCGGCGAGTCCGTGGCCCCGGGTGACCGGATCGCGGTGCTCGGTCCGCCGAGCGCCGACGTCGTGACCCTCGAGCTCGCGTGCTCGGTGCTCGGCGCGGTGAGCGTGCCGCTGCAGACCAGCGCGGCCGTCGAGCAGCTCCGTGCGATCGTCGACGAGACGACGCCGGTGTGGCTGGGCGTCACCGCCGACCAGGCCGCGACGGCCCGGGCGGTCACCGACGCGGCCGCCGCCGAGGTGCACACCGTCCTGCTCGACACGACGGGTGCGGCCGGCGCGGCGACCGGGGCCGAGGGCACCGACGGTGCGGCGGCGCTGCCGAGGCTCGCCGACCTCGTGGCACGGGGCCGCGACCTGCCGCAGCCGACCCCGTGGCGACCGGCGCCCGACGAGGACCCGCTCGCCCTGCTGCTGTACACCTCGGGCAGCACCGGGACCCCGAAGGGCGCGATGTACACGCGGTCCATGGTCGAGCGGCTCTGGCACGCACTCCGGCCGGACCACCCGGACGCCGTGACCGTCGGCTACGCCTACCTGCCGCTGAGCCACCTGACCGGTCGCGCGGCGCTGCTCGCCACGCTCGGCCGCGGCGGCACCGTGGCGCTCGCGACCTCGACCGACCTGTCGGCCCTGTTCGAGGACCTGCGGGTCTACGCACCGACCGAGCTCGTCCTCGTCCCGCGGATCGCCGAGATGGTCCGCCAGGAGGGCGCCCGCGAGGAGCAGCGCCGGCTCGCGGCCGGAGCCACCGACGCCCCGGCCGTGCGTGCTCAGGTGCAGGACGACCTCCGGACACGTGCCTTCGGTGGTCGCGTCGGGCAGGCCGTCTGCGCCAGCGCCCCGCTCACGCCCGAGCTCCGTACGTACCTCGAGGAGTGCCTCGGCGTCCCGCTGCACGACCTGTACGGCTCGACCGAGGCGGGCAGCATCCTGCGCGACGGCGTGGTGCAGCAGCCACCGGTCACCGAGCACAAGCTGGTGGACGTCCCCGAGCTCGGCTACCGCACCACCGACCGACCGCACCCGCGCGGCGAGCTGCTCGTGAAGAGCACCGCGGTGATCCCCGGGTACTTCCGCCGCCCGGACGTCACCGCCGCGGTGTTCGACGAGGACGGGTTCTACCGGACCGGCGACGTGATGGCGCAGACCGGTCCGGACACGTACGAGTACCTCGACCGCCGGAACAACGTCATCAAGCTCTCGCAGGGCGAGTTCGTCGCGGTCTCGGCCCTCGAGGCGACCTTCGGTGGGACGCCGGAGGTCCGGCAGATCGCCCTGCACGGGGACAGCAGGCACGCGTTCCTCGTCGCGGTCGTCGTGCCCGTCGACCCGGAGGCCACGGAGGGCGACCTGCTCGCCGCCCTCCAGCGCACCGCCCGCGCCCACGGGCTCGCGCCGTACGAGGTGCCCCGAGCGATCATCGTCGAACCGGACCCCTTCACGGTCGACAACGGCATGCTCTCCGATGCCCGCAAGCTCCTCCGCCCCCGGGTCACCGCCCGCTACGGGGACCGGTTCGCCGCGCTCTACGACGCGGTCGCCGAGCAGCAGAGCGGCACCCTCGTCGCGACCCTGCGCGAGCACGTGGGTGACGAACCGACCGTCGACACCGTCGTCCGTGCCGCCCGTGACCTGCTCGGTGCCGAGGTCAGCACCGAGACCGCCTCGGCCGCCCGGTTCTCGGACCTCGGCGGTGACTCGCTGTCGGCCCTGACGTTCTCCGGCGTCCTCGAGGACGTCTTCGAGACCGAGGTGCCCGTCGGTGTCATCACCGACCCGACGAACGACCTCGCCGCCGTGGCCGCGTACGTCGAGCGTTCGGCCGCCGACGACCGGCCGACCGTCGCCCGCGTGCACGGCGCCGACCCGACGGTGCTGCGGGCGTCGGACCTGCGGGTGGACCGCCTGCTCGGTGCGGTCCCCGCGCCGGTGGCACGCGCACCCCGCCCCACCTCGGCCGGGCCGCGCACCGTCCTGCTCACCGGCGCGAACGGCTACCTCGGCCGCTTCACCGCGATGGACTGGCTCGAGCGGCTCGCACCGGTCGGCGGCACGCTGGTCTGCGTCGTGCGCGGGTCGGACGACGCCGCTGCCCGCCGTCGACTGGACGCCGCCTTCGCGGCCGATCCCGCGTTCGCCGACCGGTTCGCCGAGCTCTCGGGGTCGCTCGAGGTGGTCGCCGGGGACGTCAGCGAGCACCTGCTCGGCCTCGAGGAACCGCGGTGGGAGGACCTCGCCGCGCGGGTCGACCTCGTCACGCACGCCGCCGCCCTGGTGAACCACGTCCTGCCGTACACCGCGCTGTTCGGGCCCAACGTCGTCGGGACCGCCGAGGTCGTCCGGCTCGCGATCGCCGCCGGGAGCGTCCCCGTCACCTTCGTGTCGAGCGTCGCCGTCGCCGGTGGAGCCCGCCCGAGCGCGACCGAGGACGTCGCCCCCGACGCCCCCGCGGCACTCGACGAGCGGGCGGACCTCCGGGCGACGATCCCCGAGTGGACGATCGCCGACGAGTACGCGAACGGGTACGGCGCGAGCAAGTGGGCGAGCGAGGTGCTGCTCCGCGAGGCGCACGAGCAGCACGGCGTCCCCGTCGCGGTGTTCCGCTCCGACATGGTGCTGGCGCACCCGCGCTGGCGCGGCCAGGTGAACCTGCCCGACGTGTTCACCCGCCTGGTCTGGAGCGTGCTCGCGACCGGGCTGGCACCCGTGTCCTTCGTGCAGCGGACCCCGGACGGCCGGGTGCAGCGCTCGCACTACGACGGCCTGCCCGCCGACTTCACGGCCGCCGCGATCGACGCCATCGGCGCGTCGGTGGTCGACGGCCACCGGACGTTCAACGTCGTCAACCCGCACGACGACGGCGTCTCGCTGGACACCTTCGTCGACTGGCTGGTCGAGGACGGGTACGCGATCGAGCGGGTCGCGGACCACGCCGAGTGGGTCGAGCGCTTCCGGTCCGCACTCGAGGCGCTGCCGGACGAGGACCGTGCACGCTCGGTCCTGCCGCTGCTGCACGCGTTCGCGACCCCGGAGGTGCCGCACGCCGGGTCCGCGATCCCCGCGGACGCATTCGCGGCCGCGGTCCGCTCGGTGCGTCCGCTCGGCTCGCCGGACATCCCGTCGCTCGACCACGCGCTCGTCACCAAGGTGGCGGACGACCTGACGTTCCTCGGTCTGCTCGGCCCGGCCGCGTCGCCCACGCGCTGAGCACCGGACGGGAGGCGCGGTGCCGGTCCGGCACCGCGCCTCCCGTCCGTCACCCGGTCGCGTCGGGCGTGACTGCCGGACCCGGCCCGACGGGCACCGGCAGGGCCTGTCTGCGCGCGGCGAGCTGCTGGCAGGATCGAGCGCGTGAAGACACTGGAGTTGCCACAGACCGACCTCACCGCGTCCGACGTCGTCGTCGGCCTCATGCGAATCAACGACATGAGCGACGAGGACATCCGCGAGCTGTACACCGCCTCGCGCGACGCCGGCGTCACGATGTTCGACCACGCCGCCGTGTACGGCGTCTGGCACGGGTGCGAGCAGCGGTTCGGTTCCGCCGTCACCCTGTCGCCGTCCGAGCGCGCCGACATCCAGCTGCAGACCAAGGTCGGCATCCGCCCGACGCCGGACGGCGCGTACTTCGACTTCTCGTACGAGCACATCATCGAGTCCGTGCACGAGTCCCTCGAGGCGCTGCGGACCGACTACGTGGACGTGCTGCTCCTGCACCGTCCCGACGCCCTCGTCGAGCCCGAGGAGGTCGCCCGGGCGTTCGACGAGCTGCACGCCGCCGGCAAGGTGCACCACTTCGGCGTCTCGAACCACACCCCCGGTCAGGTCGAGCTGCTGAAGCGGTCGGTGCGGCAGCCGCTCGCGTTCAACCAGGTGCAGCTGAGCATCACGCACGCCAACGTGATCGCGCAGGGCCTGACGGCGAACATGGCCGGGCTCGACCAGTCGATCGACCGCGACAACGACATCCTCAACCACGCCCGCCTGAACGACGTCACGCTGCAGGCCTGGTCGCCGTTCCAGAAGGGCTTCTTCGACGGCGTCTTCCTCGGCGACCGCGAGCAGTACGCCGAGCTCAACGACGTGCTCGAGGAGCTCGCCTCGGCACACGGCGTCACCCCGACGGGGATCGCGGTCGCGTGGATCACCCGACACCCCGCGCACTTCCAGGTCGTCCTGGGCACGACGAACCCGCAGCGGGTGCGGGACTCGGCCGCGGGTTCCGACGTCCGGCTCTCGCGCGAGGAGTGGTACCGCGTCCTGACGGCGGCGGGGCACACCGTCCCCTGACCGGGCTGCGGGGCTGGCCCTGAGCGTGCCGCGCTCCGGAGCCCGGCCTCGACCGTGCCGGGCTCCGGGGCTGGGCCCTGACCGTGCCGCGCTCAGCACAACGGGGAGCACGTCGCGCCACGGAAGTCCGTGGTGTCGCGTGCTCCCCGTTGTGCTGACGCACGTCGTGCCCCCAGGCTGCTCGGCTCGGTCGGGAG
>NZ_JAMAXX010000066.1:0-387 GCF_023712625.1 Curtobacterium sp. ODYSSEY 48 V2 | reverse complement strand
GCATGAAGCTGGCCGCGTAGTTGATGCCCGCGAGCAGCCCTTCGAGCATCGACTGCAGGTGCGCGCCCGTGATCGCGAACTTCACGCACACGGTCACGACGGTGACGAGGCCGCCGCCCGCGGCCATCCGCAGCATCTTCAGGTACTCGGCGCGGCCGCGCGAGATGTAGTGCTCGCCGGTGTCCGCGTTGGTTTCGACGAGCTTGCGCGCGAACAGCGAGAAGTTGCTGCGCACGAGGTGCGCGACGCTCTGGCTGTTCTGGTTCGCGTCGACGAGCTCGGCGGTCAGGTGCGCCATCCCATGCAGGTCGTCGCGCGCCATCCATGCGTTCAGCAGCGTTTCGGCGCGCAGGATGCGCATGCGCATCCGCTCGACCTGGAACACGA
>NZ_JAMAXX010000065.1:0-390 GCF_023712625.1 Curtobacterium sp. ODYSSEY 48 V2 | reverse complement strand
CCCGAGGCTTATCGCAGATTTCTACGTCCTTCTTCGGCTCCAGATGCCAAGGCATCCACCGTTTGCTCTTAGAAACTTGACCACAAAGATTAAAATTGCGATCGACTCGAACAACAACCAACCCGAAAGCCGGTCATCATCACGAGCGATCTAAGATGCTCGCGTCCACTGTGTAGTTCTCAACATACGATCGGCACCAGCACTCCCCCACCAACCGGTAGGTTCACCCTGGCCCAACGAAGGACCCGTAGGCCCAACCCCCACCAACACTCACGTGTCAACAGGAAGCCTGGTCCCTCAGGACCCAACAACGTGCACCAGCCGACCCGCTCACCCCGACCCGTCCCAACCAGCAAGCTGGCGTACTAGGGCCGGAAGCTACGCTCCCGA
>NZ_JAMAXX010000064.1:0-392 GCF_023712625.1 Curtobacterium sp. ODYSSEY 48 V2 | reverse complement strand
AACCAGGGTAACCCGGTGTTCGATTACGTATGGAATACCGTGCGTCGTCGTTTTGGCGGGCGTATGCACGCGCGCAACGATGGGATCAAACCGTTTATTCAGTCGGTGCGCCAGGGCTACTGGGGCTACTATCTGCCCGATCAGGATCACGGCGCCGAACACAGCGAGTTTGTGGATTTCTTTGCCACCTACAAGGCCACGCTGCCGGCGATTGGCCGCTTAATGAAAGTATGCCGCGCCCGCGTCGTACCGCTGTTCCCGGTCTACGATGGCAAGACGCATCGCCTGACGGTGCTGGTGCGCCCGCCGATGGACGATCTGCTGGACGCTGACGATACGACCATCGCCCGGCGGATGAACGAAGAAGTGGAAGTGTTTGTTAAGCCGCACAC
>NZ_JAMAXX010000063.1:0-392 GCF_023712625.1 Curtobacterium sp. ODYSSEY 48 V2 | reverse complement strand
GCCTACGGACGGCGACACGACCGCCCTCCTCAATCTGGTTGAGTTTGCACTCGATTAGACTTAGGTTCTTGACGCAGCCCCAACAAGACGCACCGCACGTCGGCCCAGACGGCCACGCGATCTCTGACTGCTCGCGTCTGTCGGTTGACTGTCGGGTTTCTGTCGTGTTGCGTCGGCGCTTCGCTCCCCATACTTCGTTACATCGATCAACACGATGGAGCTACGAAATGAACGGTACCGGCAATTCTCAACAAAGCCGCTTGCTCACGCCGGCCGAACTGGCCGCGTGCATCAAGTTGTTCCGGGAGACACGGCAATGGTCGCAAGAACAATTGGCGGCAATTTCGGGGCTGAGCGTGCGCACAGTCCAGCGTGTCGAGCAAGGTTTGTCC
>NZ_JAMAXX010000062.1:0-394 GCF_023712625.1 Curtobacterium sp. ODYSSEY 48 V2 | reverse complement strand
CTCAAAAAGGGCCCTTTCGTTGATCAGCACCTCTTCGTGAAGGTCGCCAAGGAGAACGAGAAGGGCACCAAGAACGTCATCAAGACGTGGTCCCGCCGTTCCATGATCATCCCCGACATGCTCGGCCACACCATTGCCGTGCACGACGGGCGCAAGCACGTTCCCGTGTTCGTCACGGAGTCGATGGTCGGGCACAAGCTCGGCTAGTTCGCTCCCACCCGCACGTTCCGCGGCGATGTGAAGGACGACAAGAAGGGCAAGCGTCGCTGACCCCAGGGGTCAGCACGCTGCACTTCTTCGACAAGACGAGAGAAGGAAAGCAATGGAAGCCAAGGCATCTGCGCGCTACATCCGCGTGACGCCTATGAAGGCCCGGCGCGTCGTCAACCTGATT
>NZ_JAMAXX010000061.1:0-394 GCF_023712625.1 Curtobacterium sp. ODYSSEY 48 V2 | reverse complement strand
GTGGTAGGCGGTGTCAATCCTGCGACGGTGCAGGGTGATATCGAACTTCAGCACGTGGATTTTGTTTATCCCAACGGCAACCAAGCCTTGCAGGATGTCAGCTTTCGCATTCGGCGCAACCGAATTACCGCGTTGGTCGGCTTGAGTGGTGCAGGTAAAAGCACCATTATCAATCTGTTGGTAAAATTTTATCAGCCCACGCAGGGGCGAATTTTGCTCGATGGCAAGGATTTGCAAGACTATGATACCCATGAGCTACGCCAACAAATCGGTTTGGTATTGCAAAAAAACCATATTTTTGGCGGGACTATTGAAGAAAATATTCGTTATGGCGATTTAACGGCCAGCCAAGCTCAGATTGAGCAGGCAGCAATACAAGCCTCCATTCATGAAC
>NZ_JAMAXX010000060.1:0-395 GCF_023712625.1 Curtobacterium sp. ODYSSEY 48 V2 | reverse complement strand
ATGTCGGTCTGGCGCGGCCTCTTGCCGAGCGTTTGGCAAGAAGCAAGCTGGGCTTGGTGGGGTTGCCTGCCGGAGCGGGAGACAAGTATCCGGCCTCGTTGTCCGGAGGCATGGTGAAACGAGCAGCACTGGCGAGAGCCTTGGCGCTTGATGCGAACATCCTGTTTCTTGACGAACCCACCGCAGGACTGGATCCAATCGGGGCTGCATCTTTCGACCAATTGATTCTGACCCTGCGCAATGCACTGGGCCTCACGGTGTTTCTGGTAACCCACGACCTCGATACGCTGTACACCATATGCGACCGTGTCGCGGTCCTGGCGAACCAGAAGGTACTCATCAACGACGGCATCGAGGCAGTCGAGCGCTTCAAGCACCCGTGGATACAGGAATAC
>NZ_JAMAXX010000059.1:0-398 GCF_023712625.1 Curtobacterium sp. ODYSSEY 48 V2 | reverse complement strand
GGTAAATACTCACCATTATTTGTTGGAAACTGAAAATATTGACCTCTGGATCTTGCTGCATATTCCCATTGCGCCTCTGTTGGTAAATCAATCTTGTTACCAGACTCCTTACCTAACCACTGACAATAGTCTTTTGCCTGTTGCCAGGTAACCCCAACAGAATAATCTCCTTTTTGCAAGGATGGATAATTTTTTAAAAAAATATGGATGGGTGCTTTTTTTACCCCTGTTATTTGCAGATATTTATTATAATCATCGTTGGTAACTTTAAACTTTGATATCGAAAAATCACTTAATACAACTTTATGTAATACCTTATCATCCTGGTTTATGCTGAAAGGTAGTTTTTGACCGACTAATGGTCCAAAATCCCCCATTAAAAACTCGCCGCCCTGAAC
>NZ_JAMAXX010000058.1:0-398 GCF_023712625.1 Curtobacterium sp. ODYSSEY 48 V2 | reverse complement strand
GGCTTCCGCTTGTTCCGCTGGCCCGCGTCGTTCGCCGCGCACCAGCTGTGAACCATCCGGAGCGCCAACCAGCGCCCGCAGCCACAGTTCCCCGTCCTTCAGTTCCGCATAGCTGCCGATCGGCACCTGGCAGCCGCCTTCGAGGCGGGTGTTCATCGCCCGCTCGGCGCGCACGCGCACCGCCGTTTCCGTATGGTTGAGAGGCGCTAACAGCCCCCGGGTCCATGCATCATCAAGACGGCATTCGATGCCGACCGCGCCCTGGCCGACCGCCGGCAGAGATTGCTCAGGCGACAGCGGCTGGCGAATACGCGCTTCCAGCTGCAGACGCTTCAGGCCGGCGGCGGCGAGGATGATGGCGTCGTACTCGCCGTTATCCAGCTTACTCAGCCGGGTAC
>NZ_JAMAXX010000057.1:0-404 GCF_023712625.1 Curtobacterium sp. ODYSSEY 48 V2 | reverse complement strand
CAGCACTCGTTGCACACAACGTGATGC
Organism: Curtobacterium sp. ODYSSEY 48 V2; assembly: GCF_023712625.1. Classification (NCBI taxonomy): domain Bacteria; kingdom Bacillati; phylum Actinomycetota; class Actinomycetes; order Micrococcales; family Microbacteriaceae; genus Curtobacterium; species Curtobacterium sp. ODYSSEY 48 V2. The sequence continues at coordinate 377 of NZ_JAMAXX010000057.1, read as the reverse complement.
GCAGCACCGAGATCGAAATCTTGATACTGTCTGATGGCCCGCTCCCCACGATGAATGCCGTGCATCTTCGCGACGAGTTCAAGAACGAGCCACGTGTTGCGGTTGTCGAGATGCTGAACACTGGCGATCCAATGCCAGAACACATTGTGCGTGGCTCGACGCGCAGCGCCTTCATCAACGGTGCATCACGCGCTCTTACTACAGAAGAGCGTGCATCCATCCATAGGAGCCTGACTACAGTAGCATTGGGTCTTGGCCGTGATGAAAAGGAACTTATGTACGAGGCCAGCGTATGAACGAACGACAACTCGAACGCGCAGCGCGAGAACTATGCAAGCTCCGGGGCCAAGACCCAGACATGATTGTTTGTCGAAGCC
>NZ_JAMAXX010000005.1:0-340589 GCF_023712625.1 Curtobacterium sp. ODYSSEY 48 V2 | reverse complement strand
GCCCGGTCACATTCCGAACCCGGAAGCTAAGCCTCTCAGCGCCGATGGTACTGCAAGGGGGACCTTGTGGGAGAGTAGGACGCCGCCGGACTCAACTTCAGCAACACCAGGAAACCCCTGACCGTGACCGGTCAGGGGTTTCCTGCGTTTCCGGGCCGACCCGCACACCGCCACCGCAGGTCGGGTAGCGTGGCGCGCCGGTAGGATCGTGTGGTCATGACTGCACCGTTCACCACTGCCACCGGCTCCGACGTCCGAGTCCGTTTCTGCCCGAGCCCGACCGGGACCCCGCACGTGGGGCTCATCCGGACGGCCCTGTTCAACTGGGCCTACGCGCGCCACACCGGCGGCAAGCTCGTGTTCCGCATCGAGGACACCGACGCCGCTCGGGACAGCGAGGAGTCCTACGAGCAGATCCTCGACGCGCTCCGGTGGCTCCGGCTCGACTGGGACGAGGGCGTCGAGGTGGGCGGTCCGCACGGTCCGTACCGCCAGTCCGAGCGCTCGGACGTGTACGAGGACGTCATCGCGAAGCTGCGTGCGTCCGGCCACGTCTACGAGTCGTACGTGACACCGGAGGAGATGGAGGCCCGGAACACGGCCGCCGGTCGCGACCCGAAGCAGGGGTACGACAACCACGAGCGCGACCTGACCGAGGCCGAGCGCCAGGCGTTCCGCGACGAGGGGCGGCAGCCGGCGCTGCGGCTGCGTGTGCCCGACCGCGACCTCAGCTTCGACGACCTGGTGCGCGGCGAGATCACCTTCAAGCAGGGCACCTTCCCGGACTTCGTGGTGGTCCGCCCCAACGGCAAGCCGCTGTACACGTTCACGAACCCGGTCGACGACGCCCTGATGGGGATCACCCACGTGCTGCGCGGTGAGGACCTGCTGTCGTCGACCCCGCGGCAGATCGCGCTGTACGAGGCGCTCGTCGAGGTCGGCATCACCGACGTCGTCCCGCGTTTCGGTCACCTGCCGTACGTCATGGGGGAGGGCAACAAGAAGCTCTCGAAGCGCGACCCCGAGTCGAACCTGTTCCACCACCGTGCCGCCGGCATGGTGCCGGAGGGGCTCCTCAACTACCTCGCGCTGCTCGGCTGGTCGATCGGCCCGGACCGCGACGTCTTCTCGTCGGACGAGATGGTCGCCGCGTTCGACGTCGTCGACGTGAACCCGAACCCCGCCCGCTTCGACCACAAGAAGGCCGAGGCGATCAACGGTGACCACATCCGTCTGCTCGACGCCGACGACTTCCGCGGACGCCTGCTGCCGTACCTGACGGACTTCGTGTCGGTGCCGCCGACCGCCGAGCAGGAGCGGGTGCTCGCGGCTGCGGCCCCGCTGGTCCAGGAGCGCATGCAGCTCCTCGGCGAGGCTCCGGCGATGCTCGGCTTCCTGTTCACGACCGACGACGAGCTCGTGGTCGAGGACGACGCCCGCGCCACGCTGAAGGACGACGCCGGGGACGTGCTCCACGCCGGGGTCACCGCGCTCGAGGGCGTCGAGGACTGGACGACCGGGTCGATCGAGGCAGCCCTGCGGTCGTCCCTCATCGACGGCATGGGCCTCAAGCCGCGCGTGGCGTTCGGACCGCTCCGCGTCGCCGTGTCCGGGCGCCGGATCAGCCCGCCGCTGTTCGAGTCCATGGAGATCCTCGGCAAGGAGTCCACACTCACCCGTCTCCGCCGACTCGCGGACCGCTGACACCGTCGTGGTGACGACTCCGGGTGCGCGGGACGGCGACGGCCTGTCCGTCGACGTCGCGGTCATCGGTGCCGGTCCGGCCGGGCTGAGCGCTGCGCTCAACCTGGTCCGCGCTCGGCGGACGGTGCTGCTCGTCGACGCGAACCGACCGCGCAACGCTGCCACACTCCGTTCGCACGGCTTCGTCACGCGCGACGGGATCTCGCCGCTCGAGCTCCGGAAGCTCGGCCGGGTCGAGGTCGAGTCGTACCCGGAGGCGACCGTCGTGCAGTCGGTCGTCGACCACGTGTCCCGCGAGGGTGACGGCTGGTCGGTGCACGGTTCCTCCCGCGGGGCCGAGCTGCGGGCCCGCGTGAGGGCCGTCGTGGTCGCGACCGGGCTCCGGGAGGAGTTCCCGGCACTGCCGTCCCTGCGAGCCCTCTACGGCACGTCGGTGCACAGCTGCGTCGAGTGCGACGGGTACGAGCACGCAGGGCAACCCCTCGCGTTCCTGTGCGAGACGCCCGACGTGGTGGACCGCGCGTTGCTCGTCGGTTCGTGGACCGACGACCTGGTGGTCTACACGAACGGTGCCGCGGTGCTGGACGATGCCGGCCGTGCGCGACTGTCGGCGGCGGGCGTGACGGTCGACGAACGGCCCGTGGCCGACCTCGAGGGCGGTCGGGACGGCCTCACCGGTGTCCGCCTGGCGGACGGCGACGTGCGGCCGCACACCGGAGCGTTCGTGCGACCCCTGTGGCACGCCGACCTCGACTGGCTCGACGCGCCGGCGGACCGGGACGCCGAAGGGCTCCTCCGCGTGGACCGCGTCGGTCGGACCCGGGTGCCCGGGCTGTACGCCGTCGGGGACGTCACCCCGCCGGGTCCCGAGCAGCTCGTCGTGGCAGCCGGTCACGGGGCGTCGACGGCAGCCGCGGTGCACCGGGACCTGGTGGGTGGTCTCGAGGACCTCCGGGATGCTGTACAGTAGTTGATCGTGCCCCGGACAACGGGGAACGGAAGGCCAGCAGGCCTTTTGGGGTATGGTGTAATTGGCAACACAGCGGTTTCTGGTACCGTCGTTCTTGGTTCGAGTCCAGGTACCCCAGCTCGAAGGAAGAGCCCCCGGGAGATCCCGGGGGCTTTTCCCGTTCCCGGGCGCCTCGTACGAGGAGACACGCCCGGATCGACACGGAACGCCCGAATCGACACCGGGCGCGCGAACGGACGCGGAACGCCCGGAACGACACCGGACGCCGGCACCGAGGAGCGCCGGTGTCCCGGAGGTGTCGACCGTCGGTCCGTCGTGGTCGGCGTCCGGGCAGGAGCCCGCTCGGCGTCAGTCGGCCGCGCGGTACGCCACGACCCAGTCGACGAGCACGTGCCCGTCGGAGCCCGCCGGCACACGGGCGTCGCCGATCGCGGTCTCGGCCTGCAGGGTGACGCGCATCGGCACCCTCGGCACGGCGCCCGCCGTCGAGGCGACGAGTGCACCGTCCCACCAGAAGCGCACGACGTCGGCGGTCCACTCGACGGTGGCGACGTGCCAGTCCTCCTGGCCGCCCGGCACCGTCGGAGCGTCCTCCGGCAGGAACCGCATGGTGCGGTCCGCAGCGTCGAAGCTGCCCGGCACCGCCGACACCGGGCGGACGTCGCCGCCCAGGTCGCCCTCCGGCCAGTCGATCTCGCCCTCGTTCCAGTCGCCCGACAGCGGCCAGAGGAGCATCACGAACTTGTAGCCGGGGGCGTCACCGGCCCGGTAGCGGATCGAGACGCGCTGGTGCGTGTACGACCGGTAGCCCGCGGGCAGCACGGCCGCGACGAGTGGCTGACCGTCCTCGGTCCGCAGGTGGAAGTCGAGCGTCGAGTCGTGGACCGAGACGACCTCGTCCGGGTGGTAGATCCCCTTGCCCGAGGTGTCGCGGAACCCGCGGTACTCGGCCATCGCCGGGTAGACCGCGAGCAGGTCGCCGTGGGCGGCGTCGCGGTCGAAGTCCTCGGCGAGGTACGGGACCCAGCGGACCCCGCCCGACTCGACCGTCCCCGAGGGCATCTCCGCGGGCACGGCACGGTCGGCCCGGCGGATCGCCGTCGGCAGGACGACGGCCACGGTGCCGGTCAGCGCCGCGGCGCCGACGAGTCCCGCGACGACCGCACCGCGGCGCAGCACGTCGCGCCGTGTGGGGCCCCGTTCGGGCGTCGCGGGCTCACGCCGCACGGGCGACCTCGTAGATCCGGACACCGTCGCGGTCGTAGCGCAGCGTCCCGCGATCCGCTGCCGAACGTTCGAGGGCGTCGACCTCCGCGCCCGTCGCGGTGCCGCGGGCGACCACGTCCGCGCGCTCGGCGTCGGAGAACACCAGCCACGCGTCCCCGCCGTGCGCCCGGTCCGCGAGCGACTCGTCGAGGTCGGCCGGCGTGATGCCGTCCGGGTACCACTGCGTGAGGTCGCCCAGCGACTGCACCTGGCCCCAGCGCTGCAGGTACGCGGGGTACCCGGCGCCGATGACGGCAGGGAAGCCGCCGACGGTCGTCAGGGTGTCGTCCGCCGTGAAGCGGCCGTCCAGCCACCGCGCCGCCAGGACCTCGCCGGCCGGCGTCCGGTTCGCCTGCTCGGCCTGGAACGTCGTCGCGACGAAGAGCAGCGTCGTGACGCCGACCAGTGCGCCGGTGAGCAGGAGACGGAGCCGACGCCCGTGCAGCGCGTGGACGGCGGCGATCGCCAGGAAGGGCGCCGAGAAGAGCACGACGCGGAACCTGCCCTCACCCCCGTAGCTCTGCCCGAGGACGAGCACGACCGGGCACGCGGCGAGCCAGAGCACGAGCAGTGCCCGGTGGCCGTGACCGGCACGCACCGTCCGCACGATGCCGACCAGGGCGACGACCGCGACCAGGGCGGTGAGGGCGAGCACCCCGCGGCTCTGCAGGGTGGTCGCGAGCGACGGGATCGCGATCGACGTCGAGGCGGCCGTGGCGTTGCTCACCGGGTCGAACCCGGTGGTCAGGCCGAACTTCTCCTGCACGTAGTCGAGGTTCGGCAGGAGGTACAGCAGCGGTGCGGCGACGACGGGCAGCGCGGTCCACCAGGGTCGGACGACCCCGATCACGACGAGCGGGACGAACGCGGCGACGAGCACGTAGGGCGTGAGCTGGTGCGACGCCGTGATCACCGCCTGGAGGAGCACGACCAGGACCACCGCGGTGACGGTCGCGGTGCGGGTGGCGGCGGTACCGGGGTCGACGGCCGCGGCGGTCCCACGGGTCGGCACGATCGGTGCCCGGCGGGCCCGGAGCAGCCGGGAGACGACACCGACGATCCCGCGCCCGAGCGCGTTCGGGGTGCTGCGCAGCGTGGTGAGCACGACGAGCACGACGGCGAGGAAGAGCGCGAAGGCGAACGCCTGCGGTGAGTAGTAGTCCTGACCGACCCAGTTCGCGGCGCTGAAGACCACGGCGGCCGTGACCGCCCAGCGGCCCCGGAGCCCGAGCGCCCGGGCGATGCCGAGGACGAGGGCACCGTCGAGCAGGGCGAACGCGACCTCCACGAAGCGGACCGGCGCGGCGGCGTCCGTGGTCCCCGTGACGGAGCCGAGGAAGGCGCTCACCGCGAAGAAGCCCGGCCAGCGGTTGTAGATGTCGATCGCCGGGTCGACCGAGCCGTGCTGCTGGATGTACGCGGTCACCGCGATGTGCTTGAACACCCAGGGCGGTCGGGGCTCGGCAGCCGCGAGGTTCGCCGTGCCGTACACGACCACGACGAGCACGGCGGCGGTGGCGGTGCGGAGCGCGGCCGGGAACCGACGGTCGACCAGCGCGACGACGGTCACCCCGAGGACCGCACCGGCACCGACCCACCACACCGGGGGGACGGCGGTGAGCAGGCCCCACTCGCCGAGCGCCCCTCTGGTGGTCTGCGCCGTGCCGACGACCCAGAGCGCGACCCCCGTGACGAGCACGCCGCCGCCGACCGCGAGCCGGACGAGCGTACCGTCGCGGCGTGCTGCCCAGGCGGAGCGGACGGCGTGCTGCACCGACGCCCGGTCGGACGACCGGGCCGTGACGACCCCGTGCGCCAGCGCCGCCCAGCCGCTGACGACGAGGACGAGGCCCGCCGCCGGGACGGGGGCCCAGCGCTGGGTCCAGACCATGGCGAGGGCGACGACGGTGTCGACCGCGGCACCGGCGACGAGGACGAGCGCCGCCCGGCTCACCGGCTCGGTCAGGCGGAGGGGCCGGACGACGGCCGTCCCGGGCACGACGAGGAGCGACGTCAGGACCACGGCGGTCTGCACCGGTCCGGTCGTCCCGGTGAGCAGCACCGCCGTCGCCGCGAACGCCAGCACCGCGGCAGCGACCGCCGGCACCGGGGACCGGTGCACCCGGTGCGCCCGGCGGAGCTCCACCCGCGTGGGCGCCGTCGCGGTCACGGGGTGACCACCGCGGAGGTGAGGGGCATCGGGCGTTCCTTCGGGTCGGGTGCCGGCTGTCGAGGCAAGTCGACCATCGTCGACCGCCACCGACGAGGGTGCCGACGGGGTTGTGCGGGTGCCCTGCGGCATTGCGGCATCACGCACGGTCGCGTCCGCTCCTGCGGGGGAACCGCAGGCTCCCCGCGGCCGCGTTGACGCCACCGCCGGGGCCGACGACGGTGGTCCCATGACCTCCACGCCGCCGCGACCGTCGTCGTCCCGCCTCGTGCTCGAGCGCACGATGGCGAGCCCCGAGCCGCCCACCTGGTCGGGTGCGGTCTGGGTCGGCGCCGTCGACGCGCACGAGGTCCCCGACGGCGACGTCGCGATCCCGCTGGCGGACGCCGCCGGCCACAAGACGGCGCGGCTCCTCGTCCGTGCGGGCACGTCGCCCCGGGGCTTCGTCGACCTGCCCGTCACCGACGGGACGGTCGACGCCTCCGAGCTCCGCGCGGCCGTCGACGCGCTGCCCCCGGCCGAGCACCCGCCCGTGCCGGTGCGGCTCCCGAGCACGACCGTCGTGCTCTGCACCCGCGACCGCGCCGACCAGCTCGCCGACGCCCTGCGGTCGGTCCTCGCGCTCGACCACCCCGACCTGGAGGTCGTCGTGGTCGACAACGCGCCGTCCGACGACGCCACCCGTCGACTCGTCACCGGGCCCGGCACCGACCCGCGCATCCGGTACGTGCTCGAGCCGACGCCCGGGCTGTCCAGCGCCCGGAACGCCGGTGTCCGTGCCGCCCGCGGCGAGGTCGTCGCGTTCACCGACGACGACGTCGTGGTCGACCGCGGGTGGCTCCGTGCCCTCGCGTCCGGCTTCGCCCGCGGGGAGGACGTCGTGTGCGTCAGCGGGCTCGTGGCGAGCGGCGAGCTCCGCACGCCGGCCCAGCGCTGGTTCGACGAACGGGTGACCTGGTCGCGGAACCTCACCCCGCGGGTGTTCCGGCTCACCGCCCCGCCGGCGGACCGGCCGCTCTTCCCGTTCTCGGTGGGCGACTACGGCACCGGGGCGAACTTCGCGATGCGCCGTGACGCGGTGCTCGCGCTCGGGGGCTTCGACGAGGCGCTCGGCGTCGGCACCGCCACGGGCGGCGGCGAGGACATCGACGTCTTCGCCCGCGTGGTGCTCTCCGGCGCGGCCCTCGCGGTCGAGCCCTCCGCCCTGGTCTGGCACCGGCACCGCGCCGACGTCGCCGCACTCCGCACCCAGGCGGTCGGGTACGGCACCGGGCTCGGGGCGTGGCTGACGAAGACCGCCCTCCGGCCACGGACGCTCGGGATGGCGCTGGTCCGCGCGCCCGGCGCGGTCCGGCACCTGCTCGCCGGGCCGGCGGTCCCCGCGGCGGACGTCGCCGGTGGGCCGGCGCGCTCCGACACCGTCCCCGCAGCGGGTGACAGCGCCTTCGACCGGGAGGTCGCCGCGGTGCGCGGCGTCGAGCTCCGCGCCGTGCTGCGGGGTGTCGGTCGCTACGCGCGGTCCCGTCGCAGGGTGCGCGCCCGCTCGGCTGCCGCCCGCCGGACCTCCTGATCCGGCACGCGGTCCGACCGCGTGTCGACCGGGAGGCGCGCCGTGCGCCCGCACCGCGGGCTGCGGCCCGGCCCGGTACCGGACCGCAGCGACCGTCACGCGGCCGCACCACGCTCCGCGACCCGACCACGTGCGGGACGTCGGACGAACGGTCCACCCGTCCCGCCCCTCCCGGTCGCCACGTGGCGCGTCGGGCGGTGCGTCGGAGCGTCAGCACGTGCCTCCCGGCCAACGTGCCCGCACGATCCGTGCCCGCGCGATCCGCACCCGCTTGCGGGATTCCGTACGCGCGGTCGCGGCTGCCGCAACGCACCCCGCGCCGCGTTGACCGGTGACCGCGGCGCGGACGAAGGTGGGACCGCCGCGGGAACGGCGTACCCCCGTCCCCGCGGGGAGAGCACCCCACCCGCCCCACGGACCATCCCCACACGTCCCACCGGCGCCCACCCAGCGCCGGACCGACGGGACACGACCCACGCAGCCTGAACCCGACAGGAGCACCATGAGCACCACCGTCCGACCCCGAGACCCCCGTGTCTCGGTCGTCATCCCCGCACGCAACGAGGCGCGCAACCTCGAGATCATCCTGCCGATGCTGCCGCCCGTGCACGAGGTGATCCTCGTCGACGGGAACTCGGTCGACGACACCGTCGCGACCGCGCGGCGCCTGATGCCGTCGATCACGGTCGTGCAGCAGACCCGGAAGGGCAAGGGCAACGCACTGGCCTGCGGCTTCGAGGCGGTCACCGGCGACGTGGTCGTCATGTTCGACGCGGACTGCTCCGCGGACGCCGCCGAGATCCCGCGCTTCGTCGACGCCCTCGTCGCCGGTGCCGACGTCGCCAAGGGGTCCCGGTACGCGCCCGGCGGCGGCAGCGACGACATCACGGTGATCCGGGGCCTCGGCAACAAGGGGCTCAACATCATCTCGAACCTGCTGCTCGGTGCGCGGTACACGGACCTCTGCTACGGCTACAACGCGTTCTGGGCGGACACGCTGCCGACGGTCGGTCTGCTGTCCTCGACGCTCCCGCAGCCCGCCGACGGATCGATGCGGTGGGGTGACGGCTTCGAGATCGAGACGATCCTGACCTGCCGGTGGTCCGCCGCCGGCTTCGCGATCACCGAGGTCCCGAGCCACGAGAAGCTCCGCGTGCACGGCACGAGCAACCTCAACGCCGTGAGCGACGGCATCCGCGTCCTCACCTCGATCATGCACGAGCGTCGTCGCGCCGGCGAGGTCGCCGCCCGCGCCCGTCTCGCGCCGACGCCGGTGCGCGCCCGCGCCGTTGCGGAGCCGGTGGCCGTCCTCGACGAGGAAGCCGCGTGAGCCTGCCCACGGTCGCGGTCGTCATCTGCGCCTACACCCAGCAGCGCTGGGGCGACCTGCAGGCAGCCGTGGAGTCGGCGAAGCGGCAGCCCGAGGCCACCGAGGTCGTCGTCGTGATCGACCACGAGCCCGAGCTGCTGCTCCGCGCCGCGGCCAGGTGGCCCGAGCTGCGGGTCGTCCCGAACGCCGAGGAGCGCGGCCTGTCCGGCGCTCGGAACACGGGCGTGGCACTCGCCGCGTCCGACGTCGTGGCCTTCCTCGACGACGACGCCGCGGCCGACCCGGACTGGCTGATGCACCTCGTCGAGTCCCTCGAGCTGCCCGACGTCGTCGGGGTCGGCGGCCGCGCGACCCCGTCGTGGCCGGACACCACCGGCGCCGGACCGTTCCCGGACGAGCTGCTCTGGATCGTCGGCTGCAGTTACACCGGGCTGCCGACCGAGGCCGGCGACGTCCGGAACGTGATCGGGTCGAGCATGGCGTTCCGACGGGACGTCCTGCTCGCCGCGGGCGGGTTCCGGTCCGGCATCGGTCGGGTCGGCAACCAGCCGCTGGGCTGCGAGGAGACCGAGCTCTGCATCCGGATCGCCCAGATGCGCCCGGCGGCCCGGATCCGCTACGAGCCGCGGTCGAACGTCTCGCACCGCGTGTCGGCCGACCGGGTGTCGATGCGGTACGTCCGTCGTCGCAGCTACTACGAGGGGATCTCGAAGGCCGTCCTGAGTCGACGGGTCGGTGCGCGGGACTCGCTCTCGAGCGAGGGCACCTACCTGACCCGGGTGCTGCCGGGGGCGCTCCTGCGCGAGCTCGGGGCGGTCGGCCGTGGTGGTGGTGTCCGTGCGCTCGCGATCGTGACGAGCGTCGTCGCCACGGTGACCGGGTACGCGGTCGGGCGGACGTTCGGCGCCGTCGTGGTGCGGGCGGCGGCGCCGGCTCCGGAGCCCGTCGCGGTCTGACCCCGGCAGATGCAAGGCCCCCGGTACCCCGCGTGGGTGCCGGGGCCTCGCGCGTGCTGCCCGGGCGGGCGTCGGTGCGCGCGGGTGCAGGTCAGCGCGAGTCGCCGCGGGCCGCCCGGAGCCGCTGCAGGAACCAGGGCAGGCAGGCGACGACACCGACGATGCGCACGACGTCCCAGACGGTGTCCTGCGGGGCGAGCAGGGAGGCCGCAGCCAGGAGCACGGCCGGCACCACGACGAGGGGGACCCGGCGGGCGGGTCCACGCCACTGCCTCCGGTCCCGCAGCGCGGCCTGCTGCAGCACGGCGAGCAGCGCGTACGACAGCACCGTGGACAGCGCGGCGCCGGCGATGCCGAGCGGTGGGACGAGCAGCAGGTTCGCGCCGACGTTCACGGCGGCGGCGGTGGCGGCGATCACGCCGACGGCGACACCGCGGCGCTCCACGACGAGCAGTCGTCCGGTGGCGCCGCTCGCGACGACCGGGAAGGCCGTCAGGGCGACGACGAACACGACGACCGACAGCTCCTCGACCCGGTACGAGGGCGGTGCCAGCACCGGGAGCGCGACCGGCGACACGAGGGTCACGGCGAGGAGCACCGGCGCGAGGAGCAGGTACAGCTCGTCACGCGCGTGCATCGCGAGGCGCCGTCGTGCGGCGGCGTCGCGGAGCGCGGCGAAGTGCGGCGCCCACGCGCTGTTCGTGAAGGTCAGGAGCAGGACGACCGCCGAACCGACGACGTAGGCGATCTGGTAGCGGGCCACCTCGTCGGGTCCGAGGAGGCGCTGCACGACGATGCGGTCCCCGGCGTTCAGGACGAAGTAGGACAGGTTGCCCAGCGCGATCGGCACGCCGAGCCGGAAGGCGCGTGCCGTCGTCGCGTGGTCGACCAGCCCCCGCAGGCGCGGGCGGACGGCGACGACGCCGATCACCATCGCCACGCCCTGCGCGACCACGCCGCCCCAGGCGTAGGTGGTCGCGTCGGCGTGCACGAGCACGAGGAGGCCGAGGCCGATGACCGAGCCGCCCACCGACGACAGCAGGCTGGTGACCGCGAAGACGCGGATCCGGTCCTGCGCCACGAGGAGCGCCAGCGACGTCTGCACGACCGCCGCGGGCATCGTCCAGAGCACCGCGACCAGGAGGAGCGGGTGCTGGCCGACGAAGCCGGCCGCGTCACCCCACGCCGGCAGCGACCCCAGCGCCGCGAGCGTGACGAGGGTCGCGAGGACCGCACCGACCGGGACGAGCCCGCGGGCCCGACGGTCGTCGCCGTCCTCGGCGCGTTGCAGCACCGCCGCCTGGTCGAGTCCGGCCACGGCGAGGACGCCGAGCGCCTGGAAGAGCGCGATGGCGGACGCGAGCACGCCGAACTCGGACGGCGGCAGCAGGTGCGCGAGGACGGGGGAGACGAGCGAGCTGACGACCAGCTGCATGGACCAGACGACCACGTAGAGCATGCCCCGGCCGAAGAGCGCCGAGGCACCCGTGCGGACGGCGGTGCTGCCGGTGTCGGTGCTGCCGGTGTCCGTGCCGGCGGTGCTGCCGGGGCTGCTCGTGGTGTCGCGGGTACGGGCGACGTGCCGCCCGGCGCGCCGCACCGTCGTCGTCCGCGTCGCACTCCCGGTGTCGGACGGGACGCTCACGGCGCGGTGGCCCCGGCGGGACGGTGCGCCCGCAGGCCGACCGCCGCGTCGACGAGGTCGAGCAGGTCGGCGCTGCGGCTCGTGGAGAACTTCCGCGCGAACAGGTACGGCGGCTGGTCGTCCGGACCGGTCCAGTGCTCCAGCAGGCGTCCGGCGTCCGGCGTCCCGAGCCACGGCGGGCTCTTCATCCGGGTACCGTCCCACCCGATGTACCAGAGCGGGTGCTCGAGGTGCTCGTCGGCGAACCCCGGGACGAGTGCGGGGGAGTTCAGGATCGAGGCCACGAGCGACTCGTCGGCGATCCACACGCGGCGCCAGAAGCGCACGAGGTCCGGGCGGGCGTCCACGACGTCGACCACGGCCTGCGCGTGCTCACGACTGATCAGCTTCACCTGGGACCCACCGGTCAGGACGACCCCACGCGGCAGCCGACGCGGCACCGGCAGCCGCAGCATGTGCTTGCGCCACGCCCAGTGGCGGTAGCGGAACCGCGACCAGCCCCCGCCGCGCCAGTCCGGGTGCGGGAGCGGGTGGGTGACGAGGAACGAACGACCGGGGTGGCGCCCGAGCACCGCGCGCACCTCGTCGGCGGTCGCGAGCGGGTAGTCGCTGCCCGTCAGGACGGCGATGTGGCTCGCATCCGTCCCGGCGAGCGCGGCGCGGTACCCGGCGAGCTCCGCTGCTGCGTTCTCCCACCGCGCCCATCCGGTGCGCCGGCGGTCGAGCAGGTGGACGCGCGGCGGGAGCCCGTCGGTCATCGCGTCGTGCGCGGCGTCCGGAGTGCGGACGTCGCAGTGCAGGAAGACGGGGAAGGGGTCCAGCGCCTCGAGGAGTCGGCGGACCTGGGTCGGGTCCTCGTGTGCGAGGACGACGCAGGCGAGCTCCGCGGTGGGGGTGGGCATGCGAGCGACGCTAACTCCGGCCCCGGAGCCCGACAAGGAACCGCCGGGGCGGCTGCGGGGATGCAGCGGTTTCCCGCACGCGGTACCGCTCGAGCGCGGCGGTCAGCCCCGGCGACGGAAGCGCGGGCAGTCGCAGAGCGCGCAGTCCGAGCCGCGTCGGTAGTGCTCGTGCGCCTCCCGCTGGTGGCCGCACGCGCACGTGGCGGCGTCCGTCGCGCTCGGCGCGACGAGGTGCAGCACCGGCGCTGGACCCGTGGCGTCGTCCGCCGGGACGTCACGGCGCTCGGTGTCGGTACCCAGCAGCATGCGCCCTCCTCGCGCCCGACGCAGTCGTCGGACGTGACCGATCCTACGGTCACGCGTGGCGCTGCGCCTCCGGGTCACCCGGCGAGGGGACGTCCCGCCCTGACGGCGCGCCAGCGTCGACGACTGCGGAGCCATGCGGACGGTCCCGCGGGGAACCCCCGGAGCTCGTGGTACGCCAGCGACCGCGGCACCGGTGTGCTCGCCGGAGCCGGGAGGGTCGGGTCCGCGGCCCGTCGGTGGTCGGCGCCACGGCCGCGGAACAGGGCCGCGGCCGCGACCCGGGCCTTCGCCGTCGCCGCGAGGGGGACGAGCCGAGCGAGGACGGCGACGTGTCGTCGGTCCCGGGCCACGAGTGCGCAGAGCAGGGCGGCGAACCCGACGCCGTTGCCGTGCAGCTGCGCGTGCAGCTCCGCGACGGTCCGGCGGTGCCGGTGGTGCACGACGGCGCGGGGTTCGAAGCCGATGCGTCCGCCGCGCCAGAGGGTCTCGACGAACATCGCCAGGTCCTCGCCGCCGCGTGCGGGGGACCCGGCGCCGAGGGTCGGGTCGAACCCACCGACCGACTCGAGCAGTGTCCGGCGGAACGCCATGTTCGCGCCGGCGCCGTACGCACCGATGCCGTACACCGGGAACCGTCGCCGGACCGAGCCGTCCGGTCGCACCGCGGCCACGCGGGCGAAGCGCATCGCGCCGGGCACGTCCTCGGGGACGATGGTCACCGGCTCGAAGGAGCGCTCGCCGCTGAAGCCGCCGTAGTACGCCTCGTACCAGACCTGCGCGGGCGTCGCGAGCTCGGTCGGCAGGACCACACCGACGACGGCGTCGAGCTCCGGCTCACGGACGAAGCGCTCGCCGAGGGCACGGAGCCAGCGCGGGTCGACCTGCACGTCGTCGTCGGTGAACGCCACGACCTCGCCCCGTGCCGCAGCGATCCCCGCGTTCCGCCCGGCGGACAGCCCGGGGCGCCGTTCCTCGACGAGTCGGACACGGCGTCCCGCGAGCAGGGCCGGCAGCGGGTCGTCCTCCGGGACCCGGACACGGTTGTCGACCACGATGACCTCGTGCTCCGGGTGGTCGTGGCGTTCGAGGGCGTCGAGCAACCGACCGAGGCCCTCGACACGGTCGACCACGGTGGACACGACGACGGAGACCGACGGCAGGTCGTCGTCGTGCACGGGGGCCGGCGCGGTCGGGGTGGTCACGGACGACGATGCGGCGAGCGCCCGCAGCACCCGCGCGGCGTCGGACGGGTCGGCCGTGAGCGTCAGCCCGGCCGTGCAGACGGGGTACCCGTCGCGGCGTCCGACGACGAGGGCCTCAGTGCCGGTCCCGTCGGCGACGAGCTCCGGCAGCGCGGCATCGAGGTCGACGTGCACGACGCGCCGGGGTCCGGGCAGGGCGACGGCGGTGGTGGTGGCCATGTCCCGGACGCTACGGGCACGCATCGACGTCCGACAACGGCGTGCCAGGACCGTGGCGGGACCGGTGCGGAACCCCGCAGCCACGCGCGTAGGGTCGCCCGCATGGAGGTCACCAAGCTCGAGCACGCGTGCCAGGTCGTCACGAAGGACGGGGCACGGCTCGTCCTGGACCCCGGCGGGTTCACCCGCCCGGTCGACGTGACCGGGGTCGTGGCCGTCGTCGTGACGCACGAGCACCCGGACCACGGCACCCCCGAGCAGCTGCACGGGATCCTCGAGCGGAACCCGGACGCGGTGGTCCTCGGGCCGTCGGGCGTGGCCGCGGCGCTCGCCGACGCGGGCATCACGGTCGAGGTGGTCGGCGACGGTGACCACCGCGAGGTCGGCCCCTTCACGCTCGACCTGCACGGCGCCCGGCACCAGCGCATCCACTCCTCGGTGCCCCTCGTCGACAACACCGGGGTGCTGGTGGACGGTCGTCTCTTCCACCCCGGGGACGCGTACACGGTGCCCGGCGTCCCCGTCGAGGTCCTCGCTGCTCCGGTCGGCGCACCGTGGCTCAAGGTCGAGGAGATGATGGACTGGATCGCCGCGGTCGGTCCGCGGCGCGCCTACCCGGTGCACGAGGCGACGCTCTCCGAGATCGGCTTCGCCATGCACACCGACCGGCAGCGCGAGGCGCTCGGGGACGGGGAACTCGTCGTGCTCCGGCCCGGCGAGTCGCTCACGATCTGAGACGCTGCGGATCCGCCCGGAGGCGCGGCACACCCGGGCGACACGCCCCGTTTTGGCAGCGTGCGCGCGTTGTGCCATACTTATCGGGTTGTCGGAGCGGCCCCATCGTATAGCGGCCTAGTACGTCGCCCTCTCACGGCGGTAACGCGGGTTCGAATCCCGCTGGGGTCACCACAGGTGGCTAGCCTCCGAGTCCGACAACGAGTGTGTCCCGCTCCCGAGCGGGGCGTGCGGCCCCATCGTATAGCGGCCTAGTACGTCGCCCTCTCACGGCGGTAACGCGGGTTCGAATCCCGCTGGGGTCACCACACCCGAGAACCCCTCCGAGCTCCGGCCCGGAGGGGTTCTCGTCGTTCGCGGCGATGCAGTGCTCTCGGGGATGCGGAGCCCGTCGCTCCCGGCGAGGCGCCGCCCGTTCATCAGTGGGCGGTCGCGGTGGTCGAGCCACCGTTCCGACGCGCCGCGAGGCGCGTGTTCGCCGCGGTCGCCGCCGTCGTCATCCGCGCGAGGAACCGCAGTGCGGCCCGGAGCTCGGCGGGGTCGCTCTCGCGCAGGGCGCCGGCGATCTCGCGCCCGGCGAGCGCGAGGAACGCCTCGTTCGCAGCCCGCGCCGCGGCGGTCGCGCGCAGGGTCACCCGCCGGCGGTCCGTGCTCTCGCGGTGGCGGGTCACGTGCCCTGCCGTCTCGAGCCGGTCGACGAGCACCGAGGTCGCACCGGACGTCATGCCGATCTGCCGGGCGAGCTGCGCGGGGGAGAGCGGCTCGCCCGCCTGCTCGGCCCACAGCACCTGACCGAGGGCGTTCGCATCCGTCGTCGACATCCCCATCCACACGCCGAGGTGCCGGTCGAGCTCCTCGAACGCCACGGCCCAGTCCCGGAGGTGGTGCATGACGGCGACCTCGTCGTCCTGCCAGTCCGTCGTGAGCGGGTCGATGTCGGGCATCCAGGTTCCTCCACAGTCAAGTCGCTTCACTGTAAAGCACGAGCGGTCGGTCCCAGCCGACCGCGCAGCACACGAGGAGCAGGACATGTCCGCACCACACGCAGTGATCTCGGGAGCGAGCATCGCAGGTCTGTCCGCCGCCTGGTGGCTCCGGCACACCGGTTGGGACGTCACCGTCGTCGAACGCGCTCCGGCCTTCCGTGACGGCGGGCAGAACGTCGACGTCCGCGGCGTCGCGAAGCAGGTGCTCGAGCGGATGGGGCTGACGGATGCGGTCCGTGCCGCGAACACCACCGAGACCGGGGCCGTCCTGGTCGACACCGAGGGACGGGTGACCGCGACCCTGCCCGAGGGGCCGGACGGCGCGACCGCCGAGCTCGAGGTGCTCCGGGGCGACCTGGCCCGCACGGTCCGCGACGCGCTGCCCGACGAGGTGCCCTTCGTCTTCGGTGAGCGGATCACCGACGTCGACGACACCGCGCCCGGACACGTCGCCGTCACGACGACCTCCGGTCGGACGCTCCGGCCGGACCTGCTCGTGGTCGCCGAGGGTGTCCGGTCGACCACCCGGGCGCTGGTGTTCGATCACCCGGGCGACGTCGCCGAGCGGGACCTGGGCGTCACGATGGCGTTCGGGACGATCCCTCGGACGGACTCCGACGACCGACGGTGGCGCTGGTACAACGCCGTCGGTGGACGCCAGGTGCACCTGCGCCCCGACCCGTACGACACGACCCGCGCGATCCTGGCCTGGGCCGGCGACGACGACGGGGTGACCGGCGCCGAGCGCACGGGGGTGCAGGCGGGGCTCGAGGAACGGTTCGCCGACGCCGGGTGGCAGTCGCGCCGTGTGCTCGACGGCTTCGCCACGTCGGACGACGTCTACGTCGACCGGCTCACCCAGGTGCGGATGCCCGTCTGGCGACGGGGCCGCGTGGCCCTCGTCGGCGACGCGGCGTGGTGCGTCACGCCCATGGGCGGAGGAGGCGCGTCGCTCGCCCTCACCAGCGGGTACGTGCTCGCCGCATCGGTCACGGGTCGCTCCTCGGACCGTGCGGACCTCGACCGTGCGCTCGCGGCGTTCGACGACTGGATGCGACCGCTCGTGGACGACGTGCAGGGCATCCCGCGCGGGATCGTCCGGTTCGCCTACCCCCGGACCCGGCTCGGGCTCGCGCTCCGCCACGTCGCCGACAGGGTGCTGCTCGAGGGGCCGCTGCAGGGCCTCGCGGCGAAGGCCACCCGCGTCGCCGAGACCGACCGCGAGCTCCCACCGGTCCCGGTGGTCTGAGGCTGCTCGGCGGCACCGCTCGGCGAGACGCTGATCGGGTCCGGGGTCCGGCGGTCAGCGCTCGACGTCAGCACTCGGCGGTCGACCGTCCCCGCGGGTGCCCTCGTGGGTGTCGAGCCAGCGGTCCAGGTCGCGGGCGGCGGCCCGGCCCGCGCGGTTCGCCCCGACGGTCGACTGCGACGGGCCGTACCCGACGAGGTGCACGCGCGGCTCGTCGGTCACCTGCGTACCGGCGACCGGGACGCCGCCGAGCGGGCCGCGCAGGTGCATCGGCGCCAGGTGGTCGAGGTCCGCGCGGTACCCGGTCGCCCAGAGCAGGACGTCCACCGAGGTGTCGGTGCCGTCGGCCTCCACGACGCCGTGCGGTCGGACCCGCGTGAACATCGGCCGCCGCTCGAGCACACCGCGCCGAGCGGCGTCACGCAGCGCGCCGGTCCAGATCAGTCCGGTGTACGACACGATGCTCGCCGGCGGTCGACCGGCCCGGACATCGGCGGCCACGCGTCGTTCCACGTCGACGCCGTCGACCTCGTGGACGAAGCCGCCCGGCAGGAACACCGGTTCGCGCCGGGTGTACCAGACGGTCGAGGTGACGAGGCTGATCTCCCCGAGCAGCTGCACCGCGGAGATCCCGCCGCCGACGACGGCCACGCGCCTGCCGCGGAAGTGCTCGGCGTCGACGAAGTCGCGACTGTGCAGCTGCTCGCCGAGGAAGGACGCGGCACCCGGCACGTCCGGGACCACCGGGGTGTCCCACGTGCCGGTGGCGTTCACCACGGCGCGCACCAGCCACGAGCCGTGGTCCGTGTCGAGACGGAGTACCCCGTCGGGGCGGTCGTCGACCGGGGTCACCGACCGCACGCGGACGGGCCGCAGCACCGGGAGGGCCTCGCGCGCCTCGTGGTCGGCGAAGTAGCGGGGGACCGCGGTGCGGGCCTCCTCCGCAGGGTCGACAGGTGGGAGCGGCGTGCCGGGCAGGTCGTGGATGCCGTTCACCGTGGCCATCCGCAGCGACGCCCACCGGTGCTGCCACGCGCCTCCTGGCCGCTGGTTCGCGTCGAGCACGACGACGGTCCTGCCGGCCGGCCCGCCGCGGTCCCCGGCGCCGGACACGGCGCGGAACCCGCGTCGGCGCAGGTGGTGCGCGACCGACAGTCCGGCCTGCCCCGCGCCGATGACGGCGACGGTCGCGACTGCGTCGGCGGTCGCGTCCGCGTCGGCGTCGGCGGCGGACGGAGGGCAGGTCACCCGGTGAGCGTACCGGGGCAGGCCGGGGCGGGCCGAGCGCGACAGAACGACCGGTCTTCCCCCGGGTGTGGCTTCCGTTCCGCGGAGGAGTGAGGTTAGCCTTACCTAACGTGAACAGCTCCACGCCATTGCTCGAACTCCTCACGTCCGACCGCTCCGACCGGTACCGCAGGGTCGTCCGGGGCGCGGTCGACCGGACCGCCGACCGACTCGCGGCCGTCACCGCGCCGACCACCGACACGCCCGCCGCCGTCCTCCGGCAGCGTGTCGCGGCGGTCGACCTCGACCGACCGCTCGGGTCGGCGGAGGCCGCCGTCGCCGAGGTCGACGACCTCTTCACCGCGGAGGCCGTCTGGTTCCACGACCCCGGGTACCTCGCGCACCTCAACTGTCCGGTGGCGGTGCCCGCGGTCGCTGCCGAGGCGGTCCTCGCGGCGGTCAACCCGTCGGTCGACACCTGGGACCAGTCGCGGATCGGCACCGAGATCGAACGTCGGACGGTCCGGTGGGTCACGGACGCGATCGGCTTCCCGACGGGGGACGGGGTCTTCACCTCGGGTGGGACCCAGTCGAACCTGCACGCCCTGCTCCTGGCGCGCCAGGCCGCGACCGCACCGCTCCGCGCGGGAGACCGTGCGCACCGCTCGCCGGCACTCGACGACCTCGTCGTGTTCGCCACCGCGTCGAGCCACTTCAGTGTCCGGAAGTCCGCGATGCTGCTCGGCCTGCCGGAACGTGCCGTGGTCGACGTCGCCGCCGACGCAGCCGGCCGGATGCGACCGGACGCCCTCGCCCACGCGATCGCCGACGCCCGGCGCGAGGGCCGGACGCCCGCGGCCGTCGTCGCGACCGCGGGCACGACCGACCGCGGCTGCATCGACCCGCTCGAGGCGATCGCCGACGTCTGCGACCTCGAGGACGTCTGGTTGCACGTCGACGCCGCGTACGGCTGTGGCCTGCTCGTGTCCCCGACCCGCCGACACCTGCTCGCCGGCATCGGACGAGCGCGGAGCGTCACCGCGGACTTCCACAAGTCGTTCTTCCAGCCGGTGTCGTCGAGCGCGCTGCTCGTGCGGGACCCGGAGGACCTCCGCCGGGCCTCGTGGCACGCGGACTACCTCAACCCCGAGGACGCCGACGAGCCGAACCAGGTCGACAAGTCCCTGCAGACCACCCGGCGGTTCGACGCGCTCAAGCTCTGGGCGACCCTCCGGGCGAGCGGCGCCGAGGCGATCGGACGGGCCTTCGACGCGGTGCTCGACGTCACGGAGCGGGTGCACGAGCACGTCGCGGCACACCCGGACCTGGTGCTCGTCGCGCCGACGCAGCTGAGCACGGTGCTCTTCCGCTGGCAGCCGGACGGGGTGTCGGACGCCGAGGCCGACGCACTCGTCGCGCCGCTGCGCGCGGCCCTGCTCGCCGAGGGGCGGGTACTCGTCGCGAAGACCGTGATCGACGGCCGTCCGTGCAGCAAGCTCACCCTGCTCAACCCCACCACGAGCACGACGCAGGTCGTCGCGGCGCTCGACCACGTGGTCGACACCGCGGCGCGCCTGCACGCCAGCGGCGTCCCCAGCACGGCCGGCACGACGACGGGAGCAACCCGGTGACCACCAGCACCAGCACCAGCACCACCAGCACCAGCGCCACCAGCACCAGGACCAGCGACACCGGCACCAGGACCAGCGACACCGGCGACGGTGTCGGCCGCGTCCTCGACCTGGTCGGGATCGGGATCGGCCCGTTCAACCTCGGGCTCGCCTGCCTGACCGACCCGATCGACGACCTCGACGCCGTGTTCCTCGACCAGGCCGACGGCTTCGCCTGGCACCACGGCATGATGCTCGTCGACGCCACCATCCAGGTCCCGTTCCTGGCCGACCTCGTGACCATGGCGGACCCGACGTCGCCGTTCTCGTTCCTCGCCTGGCTCAAGGAGACCGGGCGGCTCTACCCCTTCTTCATCCGCGAGGACTTCCACCCCCTGCGCGTGGAGTACGACGCCTACTGCCGCTGGGCCGCCGAACGGCTCGACACGCTGCGCTGGGGCCGTCGGGTCGTCGCCGTCGAGCACGACGAGGACACCGACCTGTTCACCGTGCTCGCCGAGACCCCGAGCGGGTCCGAGCGGTACGTCGCCCGGCACGTCGTGCTCGGGATCGGCACGGAACCCGCTGTGCCCGAGGCGCTCCGCGACCTCGACGGACCGGTCGTGCACTCCGCGGGGTACCTGCCGGCGCGTGACGCGCTCCGGAGCGCCGACTCGATCGCCGTGGTCGGGAGCGGGCAGTCCGCGGCCGAGGTCTACCGCGACCTGCTCGAGGGCATCCGCGACGGCGGTTACCGCCTCGACTGGATCACCCGATCGCCCCGGTTCTTCCCGATGGAGGACACCAAGCTCACGCTCGAGATGACGAGCCCGGAGTACACCGACCACTTCCACGCCCTGCCCGGCGAGGTGCGAGACCGGCTCGGTCGCGAGCAGCGGGGGCTGTACAAGGGCATCAGTGCCGATCTGGTGGACGAGGTCTACGACACGCTCTACCGGATCAGCGCCCGCGGGCCGGTCCCGACGACGCTCCGGACCGACACCAGCGTCGTCGCGGCTGCGTGGCTGCCCGAGCGGGACCGCTTCCGACTGACCCTCCGACACGGGCAGCTCGGCACCGAGGCGGTGCACGAGGTCGCCCGGCTCGTCCTCGCGACCGGGTACCGACCGCGGGACCCGGACTTCCTCGCCCCGGTCGAGCACCTCGTCCGCCGCGACGACCGCGGTCGGTTCGCCGTCGCACGCGACCTGCACGTCGACACCCTCGGCGGACGGATCTGGGTGCAGAACGCCGAGGAGCACACGCACGGTCTGACCGCCCCCGACCTCGGGATGGGGGCGTGGCGGAACGCCTCGATCATCCGCTCCGTCACGGGGCGGTCCGTGTACGGCCTGGAGGAGCGGATCGCCTTCCAGGAATTCGGCCTGCCCGGTGGACGGCCGGCTCCGGACGCTGCTGCCGACACCGGAGCGGCCGCTGCGGCCGGTCCCGTCGCCGACGCCCCGGCGAGCGCCGCAGCCGCGGCAGCCCGTCGGACCGCGACCGCCGGGGACGCGTCGTGAGCGCCCTGGCGACCGTCGCCGCACGGGCGGACGCGACCACGGGCCTCCCGTCCGTCCACCCGGTGGTCCCGGACCGCGACGCCGCCGTCGTGCAGGCGTGGCTCGCCGCCCCGGCGTCCTCGTGGTGGGCGATGTCCGACCACGACACCGACGCGGTCCGCACGTACCTCCGTTCCGTGCAGGAGGACCCGGCGCAGGCGGGGTGGGTGCTCCGGTGGGAGGGCGAGCCCGTCGCGTACGCGGAGACCTACGACCCGGCGGCCGTGCTGCTCACCGACGTGTGGGACGCGGAACCGGGCGACGTCGGCATGCACCTGCTCGTCGCTCCGCCGCCCGACGAGGGGCGTGTCCACGGGCTGACACGTGCCGTGATGCGAGCGGTGGTCGAGCACTGCCGCGACGCCCTCGGCGCGCAGCGGGTCGTCGTCGAGCCGGACGTGCGCAACACGGCGGTGCAGCGGAAGAACGCCGAGGTCGGGTTCCGTGTCCTGCGCGAGGTCGACGTCGACGGCAAGCGCGCGCTGCTGTCGGTCCTGGACACCGGCCGGATCGGCACGCCCGACGACGACGGACCCGCCGCGCACCTGCGGCCGGAGCACCTCGAGCCGGCCGAGCGGCACCTCGTCGCCAAGGCGATCGCGGAGTTCACGCACGAACGGTTGGTCGCCCCACGGCCCGACGGTGCGGGCTGGGTGCTCGACGCCGGGGACTCGACCTACCGCTTCCGCGCGCGGGTGCACACGCTCGAGCACTGGGTCGTCGACGAGGCCTCGCTCACCCGCAGCCGCGCGGGCGTCCCGGCACCGCTCGATGCACAGGACCTCGTGCTCGCGCTGCACGAGCAGCTCGGGATCCCCGACGCCCTCCTCGGGACGTACCTGGAGGAGATCGCCTCGACGCTCGCCAGCGCCGCGGCGAAGCACCGGCGCGGCGGCCCCTCCGCCGCGCAGCTCGCCCGCGGCCGGTCGGACGGCGACGTGGTCGCGGGGTTCCAGGACGCCGAGGCCGCGATGACCGAGGGGCACCCGGCGTTCGTCGCCGCGAACGGGCGGATCGGGTTCGGGCTCGACGAGTACCGCGCGTTCGCCCCCGAGTCCGGCGGGCGCTTCCGGTACCGGTGGCTCGCAGCCCGTCGTGAGCACACGCACCTGGCGCTCGCCGCGGACCGGTCCGAGCACCAGCACTGGGACGCCGAGCTCGACGCGTCGACGGTCGCGCGCTTCCACGAGGTGCTCGACCGACGCGGGCTCGACCCCGCGGAGTACACGTGGTTCCCGGTGCACCCCTGGCAGTGGCAGCACCGGATCGCGGTGACGTTCGCCCCGGACCTCGGGCGGCAGGACCTCGTCGATCTCGGCGAGGGACCGGACGACCACCAGCCGCAGCAGTCGATCCGCACCGCGTTCAACCGTTCCCGGCCGGAGCGGTCGTACGTGAAGACGGCGCTCGCCGTGCAGAACATGGGGTTCCTGCGGGGGATGTCGCCGGCGTACATGCGGACCGCGCCCGCGGTGAACGACTGGGTGGCGGGACTCGTCGATGCCGATCCGGTCCTGGCCGACGCCGGCTTCGGGGTGCTCCGCGAGCACGCGGCGATCGGGTACACGGGAGACGTCTGGCACCGGATCGGGGCCGTGCCCGCACAGCAGGGCGCGCCGCAGCGGAAGATGCTCGCGGCGCTCTGGCGGGAGAGCCCGGTGCCGCGCCTGCTGCCGGGGGAGCGGCCGATCACCATGGCGGCGCTGCTCCACCGGGACGCGAGGGGGCGGTCGGTGGCTGCTGCGCTCGTCGCGGAGTCGGGTCTCGACGCCGCGTCGTGGGTCGAGCGGTACCTTCACGCGTACCTCCGCCCCGTCGTGCACTGCCTCACCGAGCACCAGCTGCTGTTCATGCCGCACGGCGAGAACCTCGTGCTCGTGCTGCGCGACGGTGCGGTGTCCCGCGTGTTCATGAAGGACATCGGGGAGGAGGTCGTGGTCGTCGGGGACGTCCCGGTGCCCGCCGGGATCGAGCGGATCGTGCACCCGGTCGACGACGACGAGGCGGCGCTCGGCGTCTTCACCGACGTGTTCGACGGGGTGCTCCGGTACCTCGCGGCGATCCTCGACGACGACGGAGTCCTGCCGAGCAGGGTCTTCTGGCGGCTCGTCGGCTCCTGCGTGGACGACGCCGCGGCGGGACGGGCGCGGCCGATCGACCTCCGCGTGCCGGACTTCGAGCACTCGTGCCTGAACCGGCTGCAGCTGCGGAACACCCTGCAGATGGTCGACCTGTCGGCGCAGACCGACTCGCTCATCCGGGCCGGCCGCACGGCGAACCCCGTCGCACGCTGAGGGTCCGCTCACACGGGCGGCTCCGGGCCGGTCCCGCGGGCGGCGGGCACGCTCCCGCGGGTCCGGTCGTGGCAGGCTGGCAGGGTGACCAGCGCCGTGCAGCTCATCCGCTCCGACCGACTCAGCTCCGTGGCGGAGTACGCGTACGCCGCCACCGCGCCTGCCGGTGCCCGACTGGTGTTCCTCGCCGGGGCCTGCCCGCTCGACGAGCAGGGTCGCACCGTCGCCGTGGGGGA
Organism: Curtobacterium sp. ODYSSEY 48 V2; assembly: GCF_023712625.1. Taxonomy (NCBI): domain Bacteria; kingdom Bacillati; phylum Actinomycetota; class Actinomycetes; order Micrococcales; family Microbacteriaceae; genus Curtobacterium; species Curtobacterium sp. ODYSSEY 48 V2. The sequence continues at coordinate 316,450 of NZ_JAMAXX010000005.1, read as the reverse complement.
CCACCGTGCCCAGGCCGCTCGGTGCATGGCCAACCTCGAGACGGCGCTCGCCGCGGCCGGCGCCGGACTCGGTGACCTCCTGCACACCCGCGTGCTCGTGGCGTCGTCCGACCAGGCCGACCTCGTCGCCGCGTGGGAGGTCGTCCGGGCCGCGATGGGGGACCACGACGTGCCCAGCACGCTGACGGGCGTGACCGTCCTCGGCTACGACGACCAGCTCGTCGAGGTCGAGGGCGTGGCCGCCCTGGTGGACTGACGTCCGTGGACACCCGCACGACCGATCGGCCCCCGCACCTGCGCTGGCGGTACCTCGGACTCGTCGCGCTCGGCGGTGCGATCGGCACCGGGGTGCGGGCTGCGCTCGCCGCAGCGTTCCCCGCGGTGGACGGCATCAGCTGGACGATCCTCGGCATCAACGTCGTCGGAGCGTTCTGCCTCGGGGTGCTCCTGGAGGCACTCGCGCACGCGGGTCCGGACCTCGGCCGACGTCGGGCGCTCCGGCTGTTCGTCGGCACGGGCGTCCTCGGTGGTTTCACGACCTACTCGACCCTCGCCGACGACACCGCCCGGCTGCTCGACGTCGGGCGGTGGGGCGCCGGCACCGGGTACGCGCTGCTGTCGGTGGTGCTCGGGCTGGCCGCCGCGGCAGCGGGAGCGTGGGTCGCCGGCGCTCGGCGCTCCCGGGGCGCTCGGAGCGGGGGTGCCCGGTGACCCTGCTCGGACTCCTGCTGGTCTCCCTCGGCGGCGGGGTCGGCGCGGCGCTGCGCTGCTGGCTCGACGGCACCGTCAAGGCCCGGGTGGACGGCACCGCGCTCGGACGCTTCCCGCTCGGCACGCTCGTCATCAACGTCACGGGATCGCTCGTGCTCGGGCTCGTCACCGGACTCGGGGAGACCGGCGCCCTCGGCCCCTCGGTGGTCGCCGTGCTCGGGACGGGCATGATGGGCGGGTACACGACGTTCTCGACGGCGAGCGTCGAGACCGTGCAGCTCCTCCGATCCGGCAAGACCCGGACCGCCGTCCTGAACGGCCTCGGGATGCTCGTCGTCTCGGTCGGCGCAGCCGCGCTCGGCCTGCTCATCGGAAGGAACACATGACCTCGGAACGCCCCGGCGAACTCGTCCTCGTCCGCCACGGAGAGACGGAGTGGTCGAAGAGCGGTCAGCACACCGGCCGCACCGACATCCCGCTCACCGACGAGGGCATCGAGCAGGCGAAGCGCGCCGGCCGGTACCTCGCCGACCGCACCTTCGCGCTCGCGCTCTCGAGCCCGCTGCAGCGCGCGCGGGACACCGCTGCGCTCGTCGGCGTCGACCCCGAGCTCGACGAGGACCTGTACGAGTGGGACTACGGCGCGTACGAGGGCCTGACCACCCCGCAGATCAAGGTCAAGCGGCACGGCCCGTGGGACCTCTGGACCGACGGGGTCCCTGCCGGCGACACCCCGGGTGAGAACGCCGCCGAGGTCCGGGTCCGCGTCGAGCGGGTCCTGAACCGCGTCCGTCCGGTCCTCGCCGAGGGCGACGACGCGATCGTGGTCGCGCACGGACACGTGCTCCGCGCGCTCGGTGCCGCCTGGATCCGCCTCGCGCCGCAGGACGGAGCCGTGCTCAAGCTCGGCACCGCCACCGTGAGCTCGCTCGGCTACGAGCACGGCCGCCCCGTCATCGACTCCTGGAACGTCGCCCCGCGCGACTGACGCGCGCCCGCTTGCGCGTCCTGCGCCCGCACGACCCGGGGCACGTCGCGCCACGTGTTCCCGCGGCGCGACGTGCTGGCGGCTGTGCGCGCGACAGGCGACCCGGTTGCGGTCGGGAGGCGCGGTGCGGGCTGACCACGCGCCTCCCGTCCGGCGCGCGCTCGCTTGCGCCTCCCGACCGGCGCGGGCTCGCTTGCGCGTCCTGCTCCCGCACGACCCGGGGCACGTCGCGCCACGTGTTCCCGCGGCGCGACGTGCTCGCGGTCGTGCGCGCGACAGGGCGCGCGGCACCGGCGCTGCGCGGCACCGGCGCGCCGCGTCGGCGCCGCGCCGACGCCCCGTCAGACGGTGCGGATCGCGCTCGTCGCGCCGAGCGGCCGGCCTCGTCGACGCTCGACGAACCGCCCGACCACCAGGAGCGCGACGCTCACGAGCGCACCGAGCAGCGTCTGCGCGATGCGGTCGAGTGCGAGGAGCTCCGGCGCCTCGGGCAGGCTCAGCCACGACACGGCGAGCGCGAGCGGCGTGAGGAACAGCAGGGTCACGGCGTAGTGCCGCGCGACGAAGATCTCCGCGAAGAACTGCCCGACGACGGCGATCACGACGATCCACCAGACGCTCGGCTCGAGCAGCAGGATCCCCACGGCCACGACCGTGCCCCCGACGGTGCCGACCACCCGCTGCCAGGCGCGACGCAGCGTGTGCCGCTGCCGGAGCGCGGGGAGCGTCGACACCACAGCGATCACCGCCCAGTACGGGTGTCCGAGCCCGGGGATCGCGACGGCGACCGCTCCGGCCACGACGGACCCGACGACGTTGAGGGCGACGGTCTCCCGCAGCGCCGGCGTGCGCAGGACGTCGAGCGTGCGGTGCTTGCGTGCCGCCAGCGGCCGGAAGCGGTGCGGCGCCCGCGGGTGCAGGAGTCGACGGAGCACCGCGCCCGACATCGCCACGAGCCACGCCCACGCGACCGAGCCGACGATGATCAGCAGGACCGTCGGCAGGTCGGCGGGCCGCAGCGGGACGAGCGAGGAGACGACGAACGCGAAGACCGGGAAGATCGGTTGCGCGGGGATCGTCTGCAGCGCCGTGAGCGTGCACACGGCGACGACGAGCACCACCACGAGCCCGACCGCCTGCAGCCACAGCGGGTGCCCGAGCAACGCGACGCCGATGCCCGCGAGCATGCACGCCGCCTGGAGCGCACCGGCGACGCCGGTCGTGACGGCACGCTGGCGGTACGGCTCGGTCGCGCCGAAGATCGCCGTGAAGCCGGCGAACATCGCGAACGCTGCGTAGCCCGGCATCCCCAGGGCGATCAGCAGCGCGAGCGGTGCGCCGCCGGCGATCGCGGCGCGGGCTGCGCCCTCGAGGTTGGTGGTCCGGGTCGAGTGCGCAGGTGTCGTCATGTCGTCACCATCTTCCCACCGCGACGGGTGTCGCCGACGCGGGTCGCCTCGTCCGGACCGCACCACGGCCGGACGGGAGGCGCGTGGCGGCGCCGCACCGCGCCTCCCGTCCGTCCCGGCCCGCGTTGGTATACCAACCTGCTAGACTCGCCGGACCGAGCCGCGAGAGCGGTACCGCAACGTCGATGAGGAAGGGCCGGGCCGATGGGAAAGACGCTCGCCGAGAAGGTGTGGGACGACCACGTCGTGGTCAAGGGCGAGGACGGGAGCCCGGACCTCCTCTACATCGACCTCCACCTCGTGCACGAGGTCACGAGCCCGCAGGCCTTCGACGGCCTCCGCCAGGCCGGCCGCCCGGTGCGTCGCCTCGACCTGACCATCGCGACCGAGGACCACAACACCCCGACCCTCGCGATCGACCGGCCCATCGCCGACCCGACGAGCCGCACGCAGATCGAGACCCTGCGTCGCAACTGCGAGGAGTTCGGCGTCCGTCTGCACTCGCTCGGCGACAAGGAGCAGGGCATCGTCCACGTGGTCGGCCCGCAGCTCGGCCTGACGATGCCCGGCATCACCGTCGTGTGCGGCGATTCGCACACGTCGACCCACGGTGCGTTCGGTGCGATGGCGTTCGGCATCGGCACGAGCGAGGTCGAGCACGTCCTCGCCACCCAGACCCTGCCGCTGAAGCCGTTCAGGACGATGGCGATCACGGTCGAGGGCACCCTGCGCCCGGGCGTCACGGCGAAGGACATCATCCTCGCCGTGATCGCGAAGATCGGCACCGGCGGCGGGCAGGGCTACGTGCTGGAGTACCGCGGCTCGGCGATCCGCTCGCTCTCGATGGAGGGGCGCATGACGATCTGCAACATGTCGATCGAGGCCGGTGCCCGCGCCGGCATGGTCGCCCCCGACCAGACCACCTACGACTACGTGCAGGGCCGCGATCACGCACCGACCGGTCAGGACTGGGACGACGCCGTCGCGTACTGGGACACGCTGGCGACCGACGACGACGCCGTCTTCGACGCCGAGGTCTTCATCGACGCGGACGAGCTCGAGCCCTTCGTCACGTGGGGCACGAACCCCGGCCAGGGCGTGTCGCTGTCCGAGACGGTCCCGGACCCCGCGGGCTACAGCGACCCGAACGACCAGGCCGCCGCGCAGCGTGCGCTGGAGTACATGGACCTCGAGGCCGGCACACCGATGAAGGACATCGCGGTCGACGCGGTCTTCATGGGGTCGTGCACGAACTCGCGCATCGAGGACCTCCGGGCCTTCGCGTCGGTCATCCGGGGACGGAAGAAGGCCGACGGCGTGCGGGTCATGGTCGTGCCGGGGTCCGCCCGGGTCCGGCTCGAGGCCGAGGCCGAGGGGCTGGACAAGGTGTTCACCGACTTCGGCGCGGAGTGGCGGTTCGCCGGCTGCTCGATGTGCCTCGGCATGAACCCCGACCAGCTCGCACCGGGGGAGCGGTGCGCGAGCACCTCGAACCGCAACTTCGAGGGGCGGCAGGGCAAGGGCGGCCGCACGCACCTGGTCTCGCCGCTCGTCGCCGCCGCCACCGCGGTCCGGGGCACGCTGTCGAGCCCGTGGGACCTGGAGACCGACGACGCGATCGCGACGGTCACCGACGACACCGCCGCGACGGCAGCGACCGCTGAAGGAGCCAACTGATGGACAAGATCACCACCGTCACCGGGATCGCCGCGCCGCTGCAGCGCTCGAACGTCGACACCGACCAGATCATCCCCGCGGTCTACCTCAAGCGCGTCACGAAGACCGGCTTCGAGGACGCCCTGTTCGCCGGGTGGCGCCAGGACCCCGACTTCGTGCTGAACCAGCCCGTCTACCAGGGGGCGCAGGTGCTGGTCGCGGGCCCGGACTTCGGGACCGGGTCGAGCCGCGAGCACGCGGTCTGGGCGCTCCGCGACTTCGGCTTCCGCGTGGTGGTGTCGAGTCGTTTCGCGGACATCTTCAAGGGCAACGCGGGCAAGCAGGGCCTGGTCACCGCGATCGTGACCGAACCGGAAGTCGAGGCACTCTGGGCCGAGATCGCGGCGAACCCGGGCATCGAGGCGACCGTCGACCTGGTCGCGCAGCGCGTGTCGCTCGGCGCGGTGGACGTGCCCTTCGAGATCGACGCCTACACTCGTTGGCGGTTGATGGAAGGGCTCGACGACATCGGGCTCACCCTCCGTGACGAGTCCTCGATCACGGAGTTCGAATCCCGCCGCTCCCGATGGCGGCCGAAGACATTGCCGGTGAAGTAGTGAACTCCCTCGTACAGGACGCAGCAGCAGCAGGGGCCCGCGTCGGCCTCAAGTCGGACGAGATCGTCATCCGGGGCGGCAAGCCGCTCGTGGGGCGCATCGAGGTCCGCGGCGCGAAGAACCTCGCGACCAAGGCGATGGTCGCCTCGCTGCTCGGCGACACCCCGTCGATCCTCAAGGACGTGCCGGACATCTCCGACGTGAAGGTCGTCCGCGGCCTGCTCGAGGTGCACGGTGTGCGGATCACGGACCCTGCACGAGGCGAGCTCATCCTCGACCCGGCGAACGTCGAGTCGGCGCACTTCGCCGAGATCGACGCCCACGCCGGCTCGAGCCGCATCCCGATCCTGTTCTGCGGTCCGCTGCTGCACAAGCTCGGCGAGGCTTTCATCCCCGACCTCGGCGGCTGCCGCATCGGCGACCGTCCGATCGACTTCCACCTCGACGCCCTGCGCGCGATGGGTGCCGTGGTCGACAAGCAGCTCAACGGCATCCACCTCACGGCCCCGGACGGTCTCAAGGGTGCGAAGATCGAACTGCCGTACCCGAGCGTCGGGGCGACCGAGCAGGTCCTGCTCTCGTCGGTCCTGGCCGAGGGCGTCACCGAGCTCCGCAACGCGGCGATCGAGCCCGAGATCATGGACCTCATCGCGATCCTGCAGAAGATGGGCGCGATCGTCACGGTCGAGCCGAGCCGCACGATCTTCATCGAGGGCGTCGAGTCGCTGCGCGGGTACACGCACCGCGCGATCAACGACCGCAACGAGGCCGCGAGCTGGGCCTCCGCCGCGCTCGCCACCAACGGCGACATCTTCGTCGAGGGTGCCGACCAGCAGGACCTCATGACGTTCCTCAACGTCTTCCGCAAGGTGGGTGGCGGGTTCGACATCCAGGAGGACGGCATCCGCTTCTACCGCGAGCGCGAGACCCTGCGCCCGGTCGTCGTCGAGACCGACGTCCACCCCGGCTTCATGACGGACTGGCAGCAGCCGCTCGTCGTCGCGCTGACCCAGGCCGAGGGCACGAGCATCGTGCACGAGACCGTGTACGAGAACCGCTTCGGCTTCACCGACGCCCTGAACGAGATGGGTGCCGACATCGTCGTGCACAAGGAGGGGCTGCCCGGGCACGACCGCCGTGTCGCCCGCCGCCCGTTCGAGCAGGCCGCGGTCATCACCGGCCCGACGACGCTGCACGCCGCGAACGTCCGCGTGCCCGACCTGCGCGGCGGCTTCAGCCACCTCATCGCCGCCCTGACGGCCGAGGGCGAGTCGCACATCACGAACGTCGGCATCATCAGCCGCGGGTACGAGCACTTCATCCCGAAGCTGCGCAAGCTCGGCGCCGACTTCGACTTCGCGGGCTAGGCGCGTGGAGGGCACGACGGGCGGCGACGGCACGGCGAGCGGCGCGGGTGACGGCCTGGAGGCACGGCGTGCGTCCGCCTCCGACGTCACCACGGGCCTCCCGAACCCGGGGCGCCGGTGGCGGCGCGGCGAGCTGAACACCGCCTTCCGCATCACGGCGTCCGTGGTGATCCCGGTCTTCCGGTTCACCGCCCGCTACCACTGGCACGGACCGAAGCGCCTGCCGGAGGGCGGCGCCTTCGTGCTGGCCCCGAACCACTTCACGAACATCGACCCGCTCGTGGTCGGCACCGCCGTCTGGCTGTCCCGCCGTGCGCCGCGGTTCCTCGCGAAGGCGTCGATCTTCCGGGTGCCGGTCGTCGGCAAGCTCATGGCCGGCATGGGGCAGATCCCGGTCGAGCGTTCCGGCCGCACGCGCCTGAACGACCCGCTCGGCGGCGGCAGGTCCGTCATCGAGCAGGGTGGAGCGATCATCGTCTACCCCGAGGGCACGCTCACCCGTGACCCCGACCTGTGGCCAATGCGCGGCAAGACCGGCGCGGTGCGGATCGCGCTCGAGAACGACGTCCCGCTCATCCCGATGGCCCACTGGGGCACGCAGCGGATCATGGGCCGGTACGCGAAGAAGCTCCGGCTGTTCCCGCCGTCGCGCGTCGACGTGATCGTCGGCGACCCGGTCGACCTGTCGGCGTACCGCGGGAAGCCGCTCGACCAGAAGACCCTGCTGGCGGCGACCGACCTGCTCATGCGCCGGATCACCGAGCTGCTCGAGGAGCTCCGTGGCGAGCAGGCACCGGCGACCCGGTGGGACCCGGCCGCCAACGACCAGAAGGAGACCGGGAAGTTTGACTGACGACCGCTCGGGCCTGCGCCCGCACGACGACCACCCGGACCCCGTCGTGGCAGCCCCAGGCGCCGTCGACACCGCAGCCATCCGCGTGGTCATGCAGTCCACCGACAAGCCGCGCGTCGCCGTCATCGGTGCGGGCAGCTGGGGGACCACCTTCGCGAAGGTGCTGGCCGAGGGCGGTGCCGACACCGTCGTCTGGGCACGTCGGCCCGAGGTCGCACGGGAGATCACCGAGACGAAGCGGAACTCCGACTACCTGCCGGGCATCAACCTGCCGCGTACGCTGACCGCGTCGACGTCGCTGTCCGCGGTGCTCGACGGCGCCGAGCAGGTGTACGTGTCGGTGCCGTCGCAGACGCTCCGGTCGAACCTGTCCGCGATCGCGCCGCTGCTGCCCGAGGGCGTCCCCGTCGTGAGCCTGATGAAGGGCGTCGAGAAGGCCACGGGCCTGCGGATGAGCGAGGTGCTGCACGAGGGTCTCGGCATCGACCGCGACCGGATCGCGGTCGCGAGCGGACCGAACCTGGCGCTCGAGATCGCCCGCCGGCAGCCGACCGCCGCGGTCGTGTCGTCGACGTCGCTCGAGACGGCGACCGCGGTGGCCGCGGTCGCCACGAACCCGTACTTCCGCTCGTTCACGAACACCGACGTCATCGGCACGGAGTTCGGCGGCGTGCTGAAGAACCTCATCGCGGTCGCGATCGGCATCGTCGACGGCGTCGGCTACGGCGAGAACACCAAGGCGTCGATCATCACCCGCGGGCTCGCCGAGATGACCGACTTCGCGGTGTCGCTCGGTGCGCAGCCGTCGACGCTGTCCGGGCTCGCCGGCCTCGGCGACCTGATCGCGACCTGCCAGTCCCCGCTCTCGCGGAACAACACGGCCGGCCGCCTGCTCGGTCAGGGGTACCGCTTCGACGAGGTCGTGCGCCAGATGAACCAGACCGCGGAGGGCCTGGCATCGGTCGCCCCGATCCTCGAACTGGCGGCGGCGAACGGCGTCGACATGCCCATCGTCGGCCAGGTGGCCGAGGTCCTCGCCGGTAGGCTCGACCCGCGCAACATCGCGCCGCACCTCACCGAGACCGACGAGCCGCAGGGCGAGTGACCGGTCCGGTCCCGACCACCAAGGGGACTGCCATGCCCACGATCGCTCCCGCTCCCACGACCGTCGCCGTGCTGTTCGGCGGCCGGTCCAGCGAGCACGAGATCAGCTGCGTGACCGCCGGCGGGATCATGGACGTCGTCGATCGCTCGGTCTACGCGGTCGTGCCGATCGGCATCACGAAGGAGGGCGCCTTCACCCTGCAGTCCGACGACCCGGCACAGTGGGCGCTCCGGGACGGTGCGCTCCCCGTCGTGCCGGACAACGGCACCCGTGTGGCGTTCCCCACGTCGCCGGCCACGAACGAGCTGGTCGTGTCGCACCCGGACGGCTCGGTCACGACGATCGCGGTCGACGTGGCGTTCCCGATCCTGCACGGTCCGTTCGGTGAGGACGGCACGGTCCAGGGGCTCCTCGAGGTCGCCGGGCTGCCGTACGTCGGCGACGGCGTCCTCGCGAGCGCCCTGGCGATGGACAAGCACACCGCGAAGGCCGTGCTGGAGCACGCCGGGCTGCGGGTCGCGCCCTGGACGACCGTGCTCCGCCGGCAGTGGTCGGCCGACCCCGACGGCGTCGCCGAGGCCGTCGCGGTGCACGGGTGGCCGCTCTTCGTGAAGCCCGCCCGCGCCGGGTCGAGCATGGGCGTGTCCCGGGTCGACGAGCCGTCGCAGCTCGCGGCCGCGATGGACCTGGCGTTCGAGCACGACGCGAAGGTGATCGTCGAACCGCGCGTCGTCGGGCGCGAGGTCGAGGTCGCGGTGCTCGAGGGCCGCGACGGTGTCCCGCGCACGAGCCTGCCGGGCGAGATCGTCGTGGCGGAGGACGGCTTCTACGACTTCGCGTCGAAGTACCTGGGCGGCGACGAGGCGCTCCTCTGCCCCGCGCCCCTGACCGCCGACGAGACCGACGCGATCCGGTCGATCGGTGCACGGGCGTTCGAGGCGATCGGCGGTGCGGGTCTCGCGCGCGTGGACTGCTTCCTGACCGACGACGGCTTCGTCGTGAACGAGGTCAACACCATGCCGGGGTTCACGCCGCTGTCGATGTACCCGCGCTGCTGGGCGGCGTCCGGGATGTCCTACGGCGAACTCGTCGCCGAGCTCATCGAGCTGGGACGGGTCGCCGTCCGCTGACGTCCGGCGTCGCGTGCGGCTGGCCGTGCGCACCGCACGCGGTCGTCAGCCCTGGACGTCCGCGGGGTCGAGGCAGCGGTGCCCGTCCTCCGGCAGCGTCGACACGACGTCGGACAGGTCCTGCACGACCTGGTCGGTGGTCTTCGTCGAGTCGATGACGACCTGCACCGCCGGGGACCGGCCGAAGGTCGTGTAGACGACCTGCGCCCCGCGGTCGTCGCGGATCCAGTCGACCCCGCCCTTGCTGAAGCACGGCAGGTCGGACACCGTCGGCACCGCGACGCCGCAGTGGTAGAGCGCTGCGGCCGGGTCGCCCCACGCGGCCGTCGACTGCGCGTTCGTGTTCCGCAACGGCAGGTCGTTCCCGACGGTCGTGGGGAGGCGGACCTGCACGGCTGCGCACGCGGCGGTGTCGGCGGACGGAGCGGGTGCCATCGACACGGCGTTCGTGCACCCGGTCAGCCCGGCGGCGAGTGCCACGGCGACACCCGCGATCGCGGTCCAGCGGAAGGGTCGGCGCACGGTGTCCATCGACGTCCAGGCTACCGTTGCGGACGTGGACGAGATGGACGACGCCTGGACCGGACCGACCGTGGGACAGCTGGGGGAGCTCGCCGTGCTGGACCGGATCGTCCGTCGACTGCCGGCGGGTGCACCGGACGTCGGTCCCGGTGACGACTGCGCCGTCGTCGCGGCCCCGGACGGCCGGTTCGTCGTCACGACGGACATGATGGTGCACGGGCCCGACTTCCGGTGGGCGTGGTCGTCGCCGGCGGACGTCGGGTGGAAGGCGGCAGCGACGAACCTGTCCGACGTCGCAGCGATGGGCGCGACGCCGAGCGGACTCGTGATCGCCCTGGCCGCGCCGCAGGAGACCCCCGTCGCGGTGCTCGAGTCCTTCGCGGACGGGGTGCGGGCTGCCGTGGACGAGCTCTCCCCGGGCTGCGGCGTGGTCGGCGGGGACCTGTCGACCTCGGCCGTGTTCACGGTCTCGGTGACGGCGTTCGGCGACCTCGGTGGGCGAGCGCCGGTGCTCCGCTCGAGTGCTCGTCCCGGCGACGTCCTCGCGGTCTCGGGGGAGCTCGGCCGCGCCGCTCGTGGCCTCGCACGGCTGTTCCGCGACGGCGTCGACGCGCACGGAGAGCCCTCGCGGTCGGCGACCGTCGCGAGCGGCGCGGACACCGACCCCGACGTGGACCGGCAGCGACGCCCGGTCCCGCCGATCGCCGACGGTCCGCTCGCGGCCACGGCCGGGGCGACCGCGATGCTCGACCTGTCCGACGGGCTGGCGATCGACGCCGGGCGGCTCGCCCGGGCCAGCCGGGTGACGCTCGACCTCGATGCCGACGGTGTCGCGGGCGCCGACGACCTCGCACTGCACGGCGGCGAGGACCACGGGCTGCTCGCGACCTTCCCGCCCGGCGTGGCGCTGCCCGGCGGCTTCCGGCGCATCGGCGCGGTCGTCGCCCGCGGCGACGCGGACCTGGTGCGCGGAGGCGAGCCGGTCCCGACGACCGGGTGGGACCCGTACGCCGACTGGGACGGCGCCGCGGGCTGACCGTCGGGGCCGCGCCGGGCCTCCCGGCCGCCCGATCGCGCGACCGCGCGCGTCCGACCGCCTGCGTCAGGCCGGGGTGACGGCCTCCCACGCCACGGTCTCGCCGTAGCTGCGCTTGCTGAAGGGCTCCAACCCGGCCGGCCACGTCGGCTCCGGCGACCGCTTGCTCCGCTCGACGACGACCACCGCGCCCGCCGTCAGGCGCGGCACGAGTGCTTCGAGCACGTCCGCGATCTCCTGCTCGGCGACCTCGTACGGCGGGTCGACGAAGACGAGGTCGAAGGTCCGCACCGTGCTCCGCAGGTAGCCGAGCGCCGGCTGCGGCTGCACGTCGATCCGCACCCCCGGCACCCGCTGCTGCACGGCCTTCGCGTTCGCCCGGCACGCCTGCGCGGCAGCGGACGCGCGGTCGACGAGCACGACCTCCGCCGCCCCGCGGGACGCCGCCTCGAGCCCGAGCGCGCCCGTCCCGGCGTAGAGGTCCGCGACCGAGGTGCCCTCCACGAGCCCGCGCGCGCCGAGCGACGAGAACAGGGCCTCGCGCACGCGGTCGCTCGTCGGCCGGGTGCCGGACTTCGGCACCCGGAGCGTCGTGGAACCGGCGGCGCCGGCGATGATGCGGGTCATGCAGCCACCGTAGCGGCGTGCACGGCTTCCACAGGCCGGACGGGAGGCGCGCGGTGCGTCGGACCGGCCCGGTACCGTGGTCGCGTGGTCACCTCCGACACCCCCGACACCGAGGCGCCGCCGGTGCGGCCCGACCTCGGCCCCGCGCCCCTCGACGCCCGGCTGGGCGGGGTCCTCGGCGGACGGACGGCGAAGGCGATCGAGAAGGCCTTCGGGTACCGCACCGTCGGTGAGTTCCTCGAGCACGCACCCCGGCGGTACGCGGAGCGCGGCGCCCTGACCGCGCTCGACTCGCTCGCGATCGGCGAGTCGGTCACGATCGTGGCCGAGGTCATCGACGTGCGCGAACGGACCATGCGCGCTCGACGCGGCTCGATCCTCGAAGCGAAGATCGGTGACGGCAAGGGCCTGCTCACGCTCACCTTCTTCAACCAGGGGTGGCGCACGAAGGACCTCGTGCCCGGTGCCCGTGGGATCTTCGCCGGCAAGGTCGGCGACTACCGGGGTGCGCGGCAGCTCGCCCACCCGGACTACGAGCTGTTCGACCGCGACGACCCCCGCGCGACGGCGGACCCCGAGGACGAAGAGGCGATCCGCTGGTCACGGCAGCCCATCCCGATCTACCCGGCGACGGCGTCGCTGACCTCGTGGCAGATCGCGAAGGCGATCGCCGTCGTCCTCGACACCCTGCCCGACGTGCCTGACCCGATCCCGGCACCCGCGCGCACGCGACTCGGCCTGGTGCCGTTCCGCCGAGCACTGGAGCTCCTGCACCGTCCGGAGAAGGTCGCCGACTTCAAGCGCGCGCAGGACGCGCTGCGCTACCGCGAGGCATTCGTGCTGCAGACCGCCCTCGTGCAGCGGCGCATCGCTGCCCGGGCGACCGCTGCCACCCCGCGTCGGGCGGCGCCCGGCGGGACCCTCGAGCGTTTCGACGCCTCGCTGCCGTTCACCCTGACCGACGACCAGCAGGCGGTGGGGGCCGAGATCGCGCACGACCTGGCGGGGGACTGGCCGATGCACCGGCTGGTGCAGGGCGAGGTGGGCTCCGGCAAGACCCTGGTCGCGATCCGGGCGATGCTGACGGTCGCCGAGTCCGGTGGGCAGTCGGCCCTCATCGCCCCGACCGAGGTGCTCGCGGCGCAGCACCTCCGGTCGATCGTCAAGTTCCTCGGCCCCGACCTGGCGGCCGAGCTCCGGCCGGTCATCCTGACGGGCTCGCAGTCGACCGACGAACGGCGCCGGGCACTGCTCGCGGCGGCATCCGGCAGCTCACGGCTCGTCGTCGGCACGCACGCGCTGCTGGGCGACCGGGTCGACTTCGCGGAGCTCGGTCTGGTCGTGGTCGACGAGCAGCACCGGTTCGGCGTCGAGCAGCGCGAGGCGCTGCGGACGAAGGGCGCGACCCCACCCCACGTGCTCGTCCTCACCGCGACGCCGATCCCGCGCACCGTCGCGATGACGGTGTTCGGCGACCTCGACGTGTCCACCATCACCGGGCTGCCGTCTGGCCGTGCCGGGGTCGAGACCTTCGCCGTCGGGCTGGCCGAGCACCCCGGGTGGGAGGGGCGCATCTGGACCCGGATGGCCGAGGAGCTCGCCGACGGGCGGCAGGCCTTCGTGGTCTGCCCGGCGATCGACGACGCCCACGCCGAGGACGACGGCGGCCCCGAGCCCGCCGAGGACGACGCGCCGAAGCACACACCGGCGACGGTGCTCGCGACGGCCGAGCGGATGCGGGCCATGCCGGTCCTGCAGGACCGACGGATCGAGGTCCTGCACGGGCGGATGACCGCGGACGAGAAGGACCGCGTCATGACGTCCTTCGCGGCCGGCGACGTCGACGTGCTCGTCGCGACGACCGTGATCGAGGTCGGCGTGGACGTGCCGAACGCGTCGATGATGGCGGTGCTCGACGCCGACCGCTTCGGGGTCTCCCAGCTCCACCAGCTGCGCGGTCGCATCGGTCGTGGGCAGTACGCCGGGGTGTGCCTGCTCGTGACGACCGCCGAGGCCGAGACGACCGCACGCGAGCGCGTCGACGCGGTGGCGGCGTCCGACGACGGCTTCGAGCTCGCCCGCGTCGACCTGGAGCTCCGGCGCGAGGGCGACGTGCTCGGCGAGCGGCAGTCCGGCGGCCGGTCGTCGCTGAACCTGCTCCGCGTCGTCGAGCACGCCGACCTCATCGTCGACGCACGCGGCGAGGCCGAACGCGTGCTCGAGCCCGACCCCGAGCTGCGGGAGCACCCCGCCCTGCGCGAAGCCCTGGCACGGCGGCTCGACGAGTCCGACGCCGCGTTCCTCGGGAAGAACTGACGCCGTCGGCAGGTAGCGTGACGGACATGGCCCAGATCGCCGTCGTCCCCGGCTCCTTCGACCCCGTGACCCTCGGGCACCTCGACGTCATCGGGCGTGCCGCGCGGCTGTTCGACGAGGTGCACGTGCTCGTCGTGCACAACCCGGACAAGCAGCCCGCGATGTTCGCCGCCGCCGACCGGGTGCGGTTGATCGAGCAGTCCCTCGTCGAGACCGGGGCACCGGACAGCGTCCGGGTCGGGGAGTGGACCTCCGGCCTGCTCGTCGACTACTGCCGACAGGTGGGTGCGGGTGTGCTCGTGAAGGGTGTGCGCTCGGGCGAGGACGTCGCGTACGAGACCCCGATGGCCATCATGAACCGGCACCTGGCCGACGTCGAGACGGTCTTCCTGCTGCCCGAGGCGTCGCGGGCGCACGTGTCGAGCTCCCTCATCCGCCAGGTCGCGACGCTCGGGGGCGACGTGACGCCCTACGTGCCCGTCGTCGTCGCGGACGCGTTGGCCGAGCACCTCGGGCGCTGACACGCCGCGTCCCGGGCGTCCTCGACGTCCGCAGGAGATCGCGGTAGACTCGTCGATCGTGTCTTCCCCCGTGAACAGCCCCTTCGCCCTGCGCGTGCGCGACCTCGCGCACCGGCCGGGCGAGATGCGCGAGCACTCGCTCGACGTCGAGGTGCCGGACGCGATGGGCGCCGGCGTCATCGCCGTGCGCGAGGGCGCCACGCTGCAGCTCGACGTGAAGCTCGAGGGCCTGCACGAGGGTGTCCTGGTCTCCGGACACGCCTCGGCCGAGGCCACGGGGGAGTGCTCGCGCTGCCTCATCGACATCAGCGAACCGGTCGAAGTCGACTTCGCCGAGCTGTTCGCGTACGATGTCTCGGAGGATTTCGACTTCTTCGTTCACGATGACCACGTGGATTGTGAACCGGTCGTTCGAGATGCGGTAGTGCTGGCGCTGCCGTTCCAGCCGGTCTGCCGGCCGGACTGCCCCGGCCTCGACCCCGTCACGGGTGAGCGGCTGGCCGACCTCGGCGAGGTCACCCCGCGCGAGGTCGTCGACCCGCGTTGGGCCGCGCTGAGCGGCTTCCGGGGCGCCGACGCGGACAGCACCGACGCCGACAGCACCGACGCCGACGACAGCACCCCCACCCAGAGCCCCGAGGGCGACGGCCGCACGGCCTGACGCACCTCGACCCTGACCACCGACCAACCGAAAGAGAACCACCATGGCCGTTCCCAAGCGCAAGCAGTCCCGTGCCAACACGCACGCCCGTCGTTCGCAGTGGAAGGCCGCGCCGGTCCAGCTCGTGAAGACGATCGAGAACGGCAAGGTCACCTACAGCCTCCCGCACCGCGCGAAGGTCGTCGAGGACTCGGCCGGCACCGCCCTGTACATGGAGTACAAGGGCCGCAAGGTCGCCGACGTCTGATCGGACCGGACCACATGACAGCGACGTCCGGCGCCACGGGGTCCCGCCCCGTGGGGCCGGACGTCGTTCGTCTGCAGGGCATCCTCGACGTCCAGATCGACGCCGAGCTGCTCCAGCTCGCCCTCACGCACCGCTCGTACGCGTACGAGCACGGGGGCATCAAGCACAACGAGCGCCTCGAGTTCCTCGGGGACTCCATCCTCGGCCAGGCCGTGACCGTGAAGCTCTTCCGGTCCTTCCCCGACCTCGACGAAGGTGAGCTCGCCAAGCGGCGCGCCAGCCTCGTCTCGACGGTCGCCCTGGCCGAGATCGCCCGGATGATCGGGCTCGGCTCCTACCTGCGCCTCGGCAAGGGCGAGGAGCAGACCGGCGGCCGGGGCAAGGCGTCGATCCTGGCCGACACGGTCGAGGCCGTCATCGGTGCGACGTTCCTGTCCGCGGGCCCCGACGCCGCGACGGACCTGGTGCTGCGACTGGTCGAGCCGCTGCTCGTCGACCCGGACCGATTCGGCGCCGCCATGGACCCGAAGACGAGCCTGCAGGAGCTCGCCGCGAGCCTGTCCCTCGGCAACCCGGCCTACCGGGTGACCGAGGAGGGCCCCGACCACGACAAGACCTTCCACGCGACGGTCGTGCTGCAGGGCGAGGACGTGTCGACGGGGTCCGGCACCAGCAAGAAGACCGCCGAGATGGCCGCCGCGCTCGAGGCGTGGACGCGGCTCTCCGGCCGGGCGGCCTGACCGCGTGCCCGAACTCCCCGAGGTCGAGGTGGTCCGTGCCGGCCTCGAACCCGCCGTCAGCGGTGCCCGCGTGCTGCACGTCGACGTGGTCGACGACCGCGCACTCACCCGGCACGACGGCCCGGCCGAGGACTTCGCCGAACGCCTGACCGACCGCACGATCGCCGCGGCCGTGCGCCGTGGCAAGTTCATGTGGTTCCCCCTCGTCCCCGAGCGCGACGGCGACCGACCCGAGGCACTCGTCACCCACCTGGGGATGTCCGGTCAGGTCCTGCTCGGCCGCGACCGACCGGCCGCGAGGCACCGCCGCATCCTGATCGACGTGCAACCGACGGGGACCGACCGAGACGGCCGTCCCGAGCAGCCGGTCGCGCTGGAGTTCGTCGATCAGCGGACCTTCGGGTCGATGGCGATCGACGCGATGGTGCCGACCGTCGACGGGGCCCCGGCCGGGTCCGCCGGTGCGGTCGACGCCCACGACCCCGACGCGCCGTGGCGGAGGAGCATCCCGACCCAGGTGTCGCACATCGCCCGGGACCCGCTCGACCCGGCGTTCGACGACGACCGCTTCGTCGCGATGGCGCGGAAGCGTTCCAGCGGCATCAAGCGCGTCCTGCTCGACCAGGGCGTGGTGAGCGGCATCGGCAACATCTACGCCGACGAGTCGCTCTGGGCCGCGCAGCTGCACTTCGACCGTCCGGCCGACCGCCTGCCGCGGGCCGACCTGCACCGGCTCCTGGCCGAGGTCCGCACCGTGCTCGCCCGTGCCCTCGAGGACGGCGGGACGAGCTTCGACGCGCAGTACGTCAACGTCAACGGGCAGTCCGGGTACTTCTCGCAGCGTCTCGCGGTGTACGGGCAGCAGGGGAAGCCGTGCCCGCGCTGCGGCACGACCATCGTGCGCGAGGCCTTCATGAACCGGTCGAGCCACCGGTGCCCCGTGTGCCAACCCGCTCCGCGCCGACGCAGGCGTTAGCCTGACGCGCAACCGAGCACCCGGAGACCCGCATGTACTTGAAGAGCCTGACCATCAAGGGGTTCAAGTCCTTCGCGCAGCCGACGACGTTCGCGTTCGAGCCCGGCGTCACCTGCATCGTCGGCCCGAACGGCTCGGGCAAGTCGAACGTGGTGGACGCCCTCGCCTGGGTGATGGGGGAGCAGGGCGCGAAGACCCTCCGCGGCGGCAAGATGGAGGACGTCATCTTCGCAGGCACCTCGACGCGCGGTCCGCTCGGTCGCGCGCAGGTGCTCCTGACCATCGACAACACCGACGGCCTGCTGCCGATCGAGTACTCCGAGGTGACGATCGCCCGCACGCTCTTCCGGAACGGTGGCAGCGAGTACGCCATCAACGGCGAGAACTGCCGGCTGCTCGACGTGCAGGAACTCCTGAGCGACACCGGGCTCGGTCGCGAGATGCACGTGATCGTCGGGCAGGGCCAGCTCGACAAGGTGCTGCACGCCACGCCGGAGGACCGCCGCGGCTTCATCGAGGAGGCCGCCGGGATCCTCAAGCACCGGCGTCGCAAGGAGAAGACGCTCCGCAAGCTCGACGCCATGCAGACGAACCTGACGCGGTTGTCCGACCTCGCGGGGGAGATCCGTCGGCAGCTGAAGCCGCTCGGTCGGCAGGCCGAGGTCGCGCGCAAGGCGCAGTCCGTCGCCGCGGTGGCCCGCGACGCCAAGGCCCGCCTCCTGGCCGACGAGGTCGTCCGGCTGCGCCGTGAGCTCCACGAGCACCAGGAGGTCGAGACGGGCCGGAAGTCCGAGCGCATCGTCCTGCAGGAGCGCCTCGACCAGACCCGTGCCCGGCAGCAGCAGGTCGAGCAGAGCATGGTCGGTGACGCCGTCGACCGCGCCCGGACCGTCGTGCACCGGCTGGAGAGCGTGCAGGAGCGGCTCCGCGGGCTGTCGAGCCTGGCGAACCAGCGCCTGATGTTCCTCGCCCAGCAGGCCGACGCGCCGCAGCAGGGCCCCACGATCACGCCGGAGCGGGTGCAGGGCGTCCGTGCCGAGGCGGACCGGCTCGAGGCCCGTGCTGCCGAGATGGCAGCCGGGTCCGGGGCAGCGGCGGCGGCCGTCGAGCAGGCGCGGGCCCGCCTGGACGCCCTCGACGAGCAGATCGCCGCGCAGGCCGCGCTCGTCTCGCAGCACGACCTCGAGGCCCAGCGCCTCCGCAACGCCGTGGACGTGCAGCGGTCGCGCCGCGCCTCCGTCGTCGCGGACCGCGAACGGCGGGCCCGGGCACTGGCCGAGGCCGAGGACCGAGCGGCGCGTGCCGCCGCGGCCCTGCACGACATCGGGGACGACCCCTCCGCCGGGGTGGACGTGGACGCACTCGCCGCCGCGCACGACACGGCGCGGCAGCGGCTCGAGGCAGCGCAGACGGCGCGCGAGACCCTGCGCGACCGGCTCCACGCCCTGGAACGCGAGCGCGACGCCCTCGATGCCCGGGTCGCGGCCCTCGGCATGTCGATCGATGTCCGGGACGGGTCGCAGGCGGTGATCGACGCCCGGCGCGACGGCGTGCTCGGTCGCCTCGCCGACGCGCTGACGGTCGAGCCCGGGTTCGAGGCCTCGATCGCCACAGCGCTGGACGGGCTCGCCGACGCGGTCCTCGCCACCGACCGCGGCACCGCCCTCGCCACGGTCGCCCACGCGCGCGGCGCCGACCTCGGCCGCGTGGACGTCGTCGTCGCGGACGCGGAGCTCGACGGGCCGGGGCTCCCCGCGTCGCTGCCGCCGGGCGTGCGTCCGGCCCTCGACGTGGTGCAGGGGCCGACCGCGATCACCGCGGTGCTCCGTGCGACGCTGGTCGCGGTGGCGGACGACGTCGACCTGGATGCCGTGCTCGCCGCCGCCCCGCACGCGACGGTCGTCACGCGGTCGGGTGACCTCGTCCGCACCGTCCGGGTGACCGGCGGTGGCGCGCGCACGGTCTCCCGCATCGAGCTCGTGGCGGAACGCGACGACGCGCAGGCCCGCCGTGACGCGGTCGCGGCGGACGCGGCGGACGCGGCCACGGGCCTCCAGGCCGCTCGCCAGGAGGTCGAGGACGTGCGCCGCCGTGCCGACGAGGCCGATCGCGCGCTGCGCGCGCACACCGCGGCGGTCGCCGACTACGACCGCTCCAGTGCCGCGGTCCGCGCCGGGGCGGAGAACGCCGCGGCCGAGGTGGAACGTCTGCGCGCCGCCCTGGGCGAGACGGACGGTGCGGTCGAGGCGGTCGACGCCGCGCTGGCCGGGGCCGAGGACGCGCTGCGGGGGTTCGAGGAGCGACCGCGACCCGTCGTCGACGCGTCCGGGCGCCCGGCGCTGCAGGACGCCGTCGAGTCCGCGCGGGCCGCGGAGATCGAGCAGCGCATCCAGGTGGAGACCGTGCGGGAGCGGGCCCGGTCGGAGCGGAACCGTGCGGCCGGTCTGCAGCGGCAGCTCGAGGCGGAGCGTGCGGCTGCGGAGGAGGCAGCGCGGCTCGCGGTGATCCGGCGCGGACAGATCGCCGTCGCCGAGGGGGTGCTCGCCGACCTGCCGGGCGTGCTCGGCGCGGTCGACCGGTCGCTCGCCGAGGCCCGGGTGCAGCTCGCGACCGAGGAGGCCGAGCGCACGAAGCGGAACACTGAGCTGCAGGTCGTCCGCAACGAGGAGCGCGAGCTCCGCGAGCGGCTGCAGACCATCACCGACGGCGTGCACTCGCTCGAGATGGAGATCTACGAGAAGAAGCTGCACGTGTCCGGCGTGCTCGACCGCGCGCAGAGCGACCTCGGGCTGAACGAGGCCGTGCTCGTCGCGGAGTACGGGCCGGACGTGCCGGTGCCGGTGGACGTCCTGGTCGACCCACGGGTGCTCGCGCGTCGGCACCGCGAGGCCGACCGGGCACGGGCGGCGGCAGAGGCCGCAGCGGCGCCCGACGCGGACGCTCCCGATGGCGACGCCGCCACGACCGCCGTCGCCGATGTCGATGTCGACGCCGACCTGCCCGGGCTCGTCGACGCCGAGTCGACACTGCCCGGCGGTCCGGCGCTGCCCGAGCTCGACACCACCGACGAGGTCGACCCCGCCGACGTCGAGACGGTGCCGTACGTCCGCGCGGAGCAGGAGCAGCGGCTCGCAGCGGCGGAGCGGGACCTCGGCCGGCTCGGCAAGGTGAACCCCCTCGCGCTCGAGGAGTTCCAGGCGCTCGAGCAGCGGCACGCCTTCCTCGCGGAGCAGCTCGACGACCTGCAGAAGACCCGGACCGACCTCCTCACCATCATCGAGGAGCTCGACACGAAGATGCAGACGATCTTCGAGGCGGCGTACAACGACACGAAGGCCGCGTTCGACGTGATCTTCCCGATCCTGTTCCCGGGCGGCACGGGATCGATCACGCTGACCGACCCCGACGACATGCTCGCGACGGGGCTCGACGTCCAGGTGAAGCCCGCGGGCAAGAAGATCGACCGGTTGACGCTCCTGTCGGGCGGTGAACGCTCGCTCGCGGCGGTGGCCCTGCTCGTGGCGATCTTCACCGCCAGGCCGTCGCCGTTCTACATCATGGACGAGGTCGAGGCGGCGCTCGACGACGCCAACCTCGGGCGGCTGCTCACCGTGTTCGAGCGACTGCGGGAGTCGTCGCAGCTCATCGTGATCACGCACCAGAAGCGCACGATGGAGATCGCCGACGCGCTGTACGGCGTCTCGATGCGGCAGGACGGCGTGTCCGCCGTGGTCGGTCAGCGCGTGCAGCGGCGCGAGCCCGCGGACGCGGCCGCGGTCGCGTAGCGCGCCCGCGCCCGGCCCGCGCTGGCCCTGGCGCGCTGGCGGCCGCACGGCGAGACTCGGCTCGGCGGGCACGTTCGTGACGGGGACACCGCGAAACCGTCCGCTGGAGCGAGTCTCGGGGTGCGGAGACGAACGGGAGGCGCGGTGCCAGCCGGCACCGCGCCTCCCGTCCGGCACGTGGTCGCGACTACTTCGCGTCGGCCTCCACGGCCTCCTTCGGCTCGCCCGTCGGGGTCAGGCCGCGCTCCTGGCGCTTCTTCGAGACGATGAGCGAGGCGGCCGTGGCCACCGCGATCGTCAGCGCGATGAAGCTCAGCGAGAACCAGATCGGGATCTCCGGGGCCCACTCGATGTGCTCGCCACCGTTGATGAAGGGCAGCTCGTTGACGTGCATGGCGTGGAAGACGAGCTTGACGCCGATGAAGGCGAGGATGACCGCCAGGCCCTGACCGAGGTAGATGAGGCGCTCGAGCAGCCCCGCGATGAGGAAGTACAGCTGACGCAGACCCAGCAGGGAGAACGCGTTGGCGGTGAACACGATGAACGCGTCCTGCGTCAGACCGAAGATCGCGGGGATCGAGTCCAGGGCGAACAGCACGTCGGTGAGGCCGATCGCGACCATGACGAGCAGCATCGGGGTGAACAGGCGCTTGCCGTCGACACGGGCCGTGAGCTTGTCACCGTGGTAGTCGTCCGTGGTCGGGATGATGCGACGCAGGACACGGATGAGCTTCGAGTCGCCCTCGGTCTCGTCGTGCCCGCCGCCCTTCGCCTGCGACCAGGCGAGCCAGAACAGCAGCGCGCCGAACAGGTAGAAGACCCACGAGAAGTTCTCGATGATCGTGACGCCGAGGGCGATGAAGACGCCTCGGGCGACGAGGGCGATCGCGACGCCGACCAGCAGGACCTTCTGCTGGAACTCCTTCGGCACCGCGAAGCTCGACATGATGATGAGGAAGACGAACAGGTTGTCGACCGACAGGGCCTTCTCGGTCAACCAGCCGGCGAAGTACTCGCCACCGGCCTGACCGCCGCCGAAGACCAGGATCCCGACACCGAACAGGATCGCGAGCCCGACGTAGAACGCCGACCAGAACGCGGACTCCTTGATGTGCGGCACGTGCGGGGTCCGCACGTGCGAGTAGAAGTCGAACACCAGCAGCGCGAGGATGCCCGCGATGGTGAGGAGCCAGACGAAGAGGGGAACGTCCAATGGATGTCCTTCAGGTTCGGGGCGTCCCGCGGAGCGGGTACGCCGATGCCTGAAGGTCTCCTCCGCCGTGTCGACCGACTGGTCGGACACGACCGGCGTCCCGGGTCTGGATCGTCCCAGACCGTACTGACGGGTGCGCCGCGCGGGAGTACTCCCCTTCAGGAACCGAGGATACCGGGCGCAGTGCCCACTGGTCGCGCCCTAAGCTGGGAGCATGGCGAGTTCCTGGTCACTGTCCACCCGTCTGCGCGGCCTGTTCCAGCGGAAGACCATCGACGAGACCACGTGGGACGATCTCGAGACCGCGTTGATCGGTGCGGATTTCGGCCCCGACATCGCGGACGAGGTCATCGAGGACCTCCACGCCCGCGTCGACCGGTACGGCACGACGGACCCCGCCGACCTGCAGCGCATGCTCCGCGAGGTGCTCGAGGAGCGCCTGTCGAAGCTCGACACGACCCTCAAGCTCAGCAACCGCCCGGCGGTCGTGCTCGTCGTCGGCGTCAACGGCGTCGGCAAGACCACGACGATCGGCAAGTTCGCGAAGTTCCTCAAGACCTACGACCGCACGGTCGTGGTCGGCGCGGCGGACACGTTCCGCGCGGCGGCGGTCGAGCAGGTCGCGACGTGGGCGCAGCGCGCCGGGGTCGAGGTCGTCCGACCGGCGCAGCCCGGCCAGGACCCGGCCTCGGTGGCGTACCAGACGGTCGAGAAGGCCATGCGCGACGGTACCGAGATCGTCGTGATCGACACCGCCGGCCGACTGCACACCAAGGCCGGCCTGATGGACGAGCTCGGCAAGATCAAGCGCGTCGTCGAGAAGCAGACCGAGATCGCCGAGGTGCTGCTCGTCCTGGACGCCACCACCGGGCAGAACGGTCTCGCCCAGGCGCAGGCCTTCATCGAGGGTGCCGGCGTCACCGGACTCGTCATCACCAAGCTCGACGGATCGGCCAAGGCCGGCTTCGTGCTCAGCGTGCAGGAGAAGACCGGCATCCCCATCAAGCTCATCGGGCAGGGTGAGGGCATCAACGACCTCACCGGCTTCACCCCGCACGTCTTCGTCCAGAACCTGGTCGGTTGAGCGCCGTGGTGTCGTCCGCGACCGCGCCGTCCACGACCGGCGGGCGAGGGACCCGACCGCCGGCCACCGTCTCGGTGCTCGAGGTCGTCGTGATGTGCGTGGTCGCGGTCGGGCTGACGATCGGCAGCCTGCTGCACAAGCTGCAGTGCGCCGCCCCCGGGGTCGACTTCGTGACCGCCACGCGCAAGGCCTGCTTCGCGGACACCGTGAGCCTGTTCTCCAGTCGCGAGCTCGCGTCGCACGTGTTCCCGTACGTGCAGCCGCTCGGCGAGAACGGGCTGCCGCCGGGGAGCCTCGAGTACCCGACGCTCAGCGGGATCTGGGCGTGGCTGAGCGCGCTGCCGGTGAGCTCGCTGCACGGGTTCCTCGTGGTCACCGCGCTGACCTTCGTGCCCGTGGTCGTCGTCACCGTCGTGGCGCTGGCCCGCGTCGCCGGACGCCGGGCGTGGTTCTTCGCGGCCACGCCGCCGCTCTTCCTCTACGCGCTCTACAACTGGGACCTGCTCCCGGTGATGTGCACGGTCGTCGCGATCGCGGTGGCGGTCTGGTGGCCGGCCGGGCGGTCGCTGGTGTGGCGGGCCGTCGTCGTCGGTGCGCTGTTCGGTCTCGGCGGTGCCTTCAAGCTGTACCCGCTCGTCTTCGTCGCGCCGTTCGTCCTCGCCCTGCTCGTCGACGCGACCGCATCGTGGGGCGATCGCGTGCGCCGTGCCCTCGGTGCGGTGGCGGGCTCGGTGGGCGTGGTCCTCGTGGCCAACCTGCCGTTCGTGCTCATCAACGCCGAGTCGTGGTTCTCCGTGATCCGCTACCAGGGCATCCGGAACATCGACGGGGCGACGCTCTCGGTCTGGTACTACGCCTTCCAGCCGTGGTCGGCCGAGGACTCGCCCGCGTTCCAGCACACGCTGAACCTGCTGGCGACCGGAGCGACGGCGGTGGCACTGCTCGCGGTGCTGGTCACCGGGTTCGTCCTCGGGGTCCGTCGCGGTCGCATGCCCTGGATCGAGACCAGCGCGGCGCTCCTCTGCGCCTACCTGGTCGCGAACAAGGTGGACTCGCTGCAGTACGCGCTCTGGCTCGCGCCGTTCTTCGTGTTCGTCCGGATCCGCAGCGGTTGGGTGATCGCCTACCTGGCCGCGAACACGCTGCTCTTCGCCGGGTGGTTCCGGCACATCTACCTGCAGGCGATCGGGACCACCGTGCGGACCTACGCGGACGAGGCGATGTCGATCGGTGTCTGGGCGCAGATCGTCCTGCTCCCGATCCTGGCGGTCGTGTTCCTGCGCAGCCGGGCGGTGGACCGCGACGACGAGGTGTCGGTGGTGCACGGAGCGCCGGAGCCGCAGCGGACGCCCACGCCGAGCGCGTGAACACGCGCGCGATCGCCGGCAGCAGCAGCGTCCGTCCGGCCGGCGGGGTCGCCGCCGTCGAGCTCGTCGTGATGTGCGTGGTCGCCGTCGGCCTGACCGTCGGGAGCCTGTTCCAGAAGCTGCAGTGCGCGGGCGAGGGTCTCGACCTGGCGTACGTGACACGGCACGCCTGCCTCGGCGACACCCTGAGCCTCTGGGGCATCCGCGACCTCGCATCGCACGTGTTCCCCTACGTCGGGCCGCTGACCACCCGCGGCCTGCCGCCCGGCACGCTCGAGTACCCGACCCTCACCGGCCTGTGGGCCTGGCTCAGCGCCCTGCCGGTCGGGTCCAGCCGCGGGTTCCTCGTGGTGACGGCGCTCACGTTCGTGCCGGTGGTGGTGGTCGTGACCGTCCTCCTCGCCCGGATGGCCGGCCGGCGCGCGTGGATCTTCGCCGCGACACCGCCGCTGTTCCTCTACGCGCTCTACAACTGGGACCTGCTCACCGTGGTGTGCACGACCGCGGGCGTCTTCGCCGCGGTGCGGTGGCCGGCCGGACGTGCGCTGGTGTGGCGTGCCGTCGTGGTGGGCGCGCTGTTCGGACTCGGC
Organism: Curtobacterium sp. ODYSSEY 48 V2; assembly: GCF_023712625.1. NCBI lineage: Bacteria > Bacillati > Actinomycetota > Actinomycetes > Micrococcales > Microbacteriaceae > Curtobacterium > Curtobacterium sp. ODYSSEY 48 V2. The sequence goes on along the minus strand of NZ_JAMAXX010000005.1, from coordinate 290,929 downwards.
GGAGCGTTCAAGCTGTACCCGCTCGCGTTCGTGGCACCGTTCGTCCTCGCACTCCTCGTGGACGCCGGGCCGTCCTGGCCGGACCGGGTCCGTCGTGCCGCCGGGGCGGTGGCCGGCGCGCTCGGCGTGGTCCTCGCCGCGAACCTGCCGTTCGTGCTCGTCAACGCCACGTCGTGGTTCTCCGTGATCCGCTTCCAGGGCACCCGGGACATCGACCCGAGCACCCTGTCGGTCTGGTACTGGGCGCTGCAGCCGTGGTCCGCGCAGAGCAGCCCGGAGGTCCAGCTCCGACTCAACCTGCTCTCGACGGCGGCGACCGCCGTGGCCGTGCTGGCCGTGCTCGCCGTCGGTCTGGTCATCGGGCTCCGGCGCGGCCGCATGCCCTGGATCGAGACGAGCGCGGCGCTGCTGTGTGCGTACCTCGTCACGAACAAGGTCGACTCGCTGCAGTACGTGCTCTGGTTGACGCCGTTCTTCGCCGTCGTGCGGATCCGCCTCGGGTGGGTGGTGGCCTACGTGACCGCGAACCTGCTGCTCTTCGTCGGGTGGTTCCACTCGTTCGCGCTGAAGGCCGTGGGCGTCTCCGCCCGGACCTGGGCGGACGAGGCGCAGACCATCGGGATCTGGGGGCAGATCGTCCTGCTGCCGATCCTGGCGGTGGTGTTCCTGCGGAGCCGTGCGGTGGACCGCGACGCGGACCGCCCGGGGCCGGATCCCCGACCGGGGGCAGCTGCCGGGCTCCGTGCTCGGGGAACGGCGTCGCCGGCTCGCGAGTAGTGTCCGCTTCGGCCCGGGCGTCCGCTCGGTCTCGTTCCAGGGATTGGAGACCCTCATGCCCGCACTGCTGATCATCGCGATCATCGTCGGCCTCGTCCTGCTCTTCAGCGGCATCTTCGTCGGTGCGCTGAAGTTCCTGCTCTGGGTGGGCATCGTGCTCATCCTGCTGGCGGTCATCGGCTGGCTCCTCCGGAGCATCCGCGGTCGCGCGTAGCGTCGGCCGGTCACGTCGGACGTGACCACGGACGGACGGGAGGCCCGGTACCAGCTGGTACCGGGCCTCCCGTCCGTCCGTCGGTCGCCGGATCGGCGCTACACGGCCTGGCGACCCGGGGTCGCCTCGAGCAGGTGGGCGAGGTGCGGCGGCACCGTGCCCCCGCGCGCAACGGTGGCGCGCGCCCACAGCCGGCCCGCCCGGTAGGACGAGCGCACGAGCGGACCGGCGAGCACACCCGCGAAGCCGATGTCCTCGGCGATCTCGCGCAGGTCGACGAACTCCTCCGGCGTCACCCACCGCGCGACGGGCAGGTGCCGCGGCGACGGACGGAGGTACTGCGTCAGCGTGATGATGTCGGTACCCGCCTCGTGCAGCTGCTCGAGTGCGTCGACGACCTCGTGCCGTTCCTCGCCCATGCCGAGGATGAGGTTCGACTTCGTCACCAGGCCCGCGTCGCGGCCCTGCGTGAGGACGTCGAGCGAGCGCTCGAAGCGGAACGCGGGCCGGATGCGCTTGAAGATGCGTGGCACGGTCTCGACGTTGTGCGCGAAGACCTCCGGGCGGGCGTCGAACACCTGCCCGAGCTGGTCGGGGCGGCCGTTGAAGTCCGGTACGAGGATCTCGACGCCGGTGCCGGGGGAGTGCTCGTGGACCTGTCGGATGGTCTCCGCGTAGAGCCAGGCGCCGCCGTCGTCGAGGTCGTCCCGGGCGACCCCGGTCACGGTCGCGTACTTGAGGCCCATCGACACGACCGAGTCCGCCACACGCCGGGGTTCGCCCCGGTCGAGCGGGCTCGGCTTACCGGTGTCGATCTGGCAGAAGTCGCAGCGCCGGGTGCACTGCGAGCCGCCGATCAGGAAGGTGGCCTCCCGGTCCTCCCAGCACTCGAAGATGTTCGGGCAGCCGGCCTCCTGGCAGACGGTGTGCAGCTGCTTGTCCCGGACCAGTGCGGAGAGGTCCCGGAACTCCGGGCCCTGCGTCGCGCGGGTCTTGATCCAGGCGGGCTTCGTCTCGATGGGTGTCGCGGCGTTGCGGGCCTCGACCCGGAGCATGCGGCGGCCGTCGGGGGCGAGGGTCATGCGGCGACCTCCTGTCGCGTGGTGCTGCTGATGCGGTGACCGGCGTGCATGCCGTCGACCGCCTGCTGGATCCGCGGCCCGACGAGGGCGGCGACCTCGTCGACCGTGACGTGGCGGCCGGTCGCGCGGCTGAGGGTGGTGACGCCCGCGTCGGCGATGCCGCACGGGACGATCGCGCCGTAGGGGGCGAGGTCGTTGTCGCAGTTGACCGCGATGCCGTGGCTCGAGACGTGCTCAGCGACGTGCAGGCCGATCGCGCCCACCTTGTCGTGCGGGCCGCCGCCCGGTCGGGGCACCCAGACACCGCTGCGCCCGTCGACCCGTCCGGCGGTGACCCCGACCGAGGCCGCCGCGTCGAGGACGACCTGCTCGAGGTCGCGGACCCACGCGACGACGTCGAGCGGGTCGGCGAGCCGGACGATCGGGTAGGCCACGAGCTGCCCCGGCCCGTGCCACGTGATCCGTCCGCCCCGGTCGACGTCGATGACCGGGGACCCGTCGGTCGGCAGGTCAGCGGCTTCGGTGCGGCGCCCGGCCGTGTAGACGCTCGGGTGCTCGCAGAGCACGACGACGCCGGGGGAGCGGCCGGCGACGACGTCGGCGTGGAACGACCGCTGGACGGCGAGGCCCTCCTCGTAGTCGAGGAGCCCGGGCCAGCGGATGATCTCGAGCTGGGGCACGTCGAGCACGCTACCCCGGTTCCTGGACGCAGTCCAACAACCGGTTCGTGGGCGGTCCGGGGCGGTCGGAGGTGGCCCTGTAGAATCGTCGGACCATGGCACAATTCGGCTCACTCTCCGATCGGCTGACCGAGACCTTCCGCAACCTGCGGAGCAAGGGTCGTCTGTCCCCGTCCGACGTCGACGGCACCGTCCGCGAGATCCGCCGGGCCCTGCTCGACGCGGACGTCGCGCTCGAGGTCGTCAAGGCCTTCACCGCCTCGGTGCGGGAACGTGCGCTCTCGGACGAGGTCAACAAGGCGCTCAACCCCGCGCAGCAGGTCGTCCAGATCGTCAACGAGGAACTCGTCGGCATCCTCGGCGGCCAGCAGCGCCGACTCGAGTTCGCGAAGCGACCGCCGACCGTGATCATGCTCGCGGGCCTCCAGGGCGCCGGCAAGACGACGCTCGCGGGCAAGCTCGGCAAGTGGCTCAAGAAGGACGGCCACACGCCGATGCTCGTCGCGGCGGACCTCCAGCGTCCCAACGCCGTGCAGCAGCTCCAGGTCGTGGGCGAGCAGGCCGGCGTGCACGTGTTCGCTCCCGAGCCCGGCAACGGCGTCGGCGACCCGGTCAAGGTCGCGAAGAACGCGATCAAGGCCGCGGTCGACCAGCAGTACGACACCGTCATCGTGGACACCGCCGGTCGACTCGGTGTCGACGCCGAGCTCATGAAGCAGGCGGCGAACATCCGCAAGGCCGTCGACCCGGACGAGGTCCTGTTCGTCATCGACGCGATGATCGGTCAGGACGCCGTCGCGACCGCTCGCGCCTTCCAGGAGGGCGTCGACTTCACCGGTGTCGTCCTGTCCAAGCTCGACGGCGACGCCCGCGGTGGTGCGGCCCTGTCGGTCGCCAGCGTCACGGGCCGCCCGATCATGTTCGCGTCCACGGGCGAGGGGCTCGACGACTTCGAGCCGTTCCACCCGGACCGCATGGCGAGCCGCATCCTCGACCTCGGCGACATCCTGTCGCTCATCGAGCAGGCGCAGTCCGCGTTCGACGAGGACGAGGCGCGCAAGGTCGCCGAGAAGATCGCGACCGACTCGTTCACGCTGAACGACTTCCTCGCGCAGATGCAGCAGCTCCGCAAGGCCGGCTCGATCAAGGGCATGCTCGGCATGCTCCCGGGCGCCAAGGGCATGCGCGAGGCGCTCGACAACTTCGACGAGAGCGAGATCGTCCGGACCGAGGCGATCATCCAGTCGATGACGAAGCAGGAGCGCGAGCTCCCGAAGCTCCTCAACGGCTCGCGTCGACTCCGCATCGCGAAGGGTTCCGGCACCACGGTGACCGAGGTCAACGCGCTCGTCAACCGCTTCGAGCAGGCAGCGAAGATGATGCGCACCGTCGCCCGTGGTGGCGTGCCGCAGATGCCGGGCATGGGGCCGATCCCGGGCATGCACGGCGGCAAGAAGAAGCAGCAGCAGGGCGGCGCCAAGAAGAAGAAGGTCGGCAACCCCGCCAAGCGCGCGGCGCTCGCGTCGGGTGCGGCGGCGCAGCCGCAGCAGCAGGCACCCACCGGGTCCGGTCTCGGACTCGGCGGTCCGAAGGGCGGCAAGGCGCCCACCGAGGAAGAGCTGGCCAGCCTGCAGAAGTTCCTCGGCCGCTAGACGCGACCCATGACGGACGGGAGGCCCGGTACCAGCTGGTACCGGGCCTCCCGTCCGTTCCGTGGTGTCGTCTAGAGCGACTCCCGCAGCTCCGTCACCAGGTGGCGGACCACCGCGCGGAGGTCCCCGCCGTTCTCCTGCGCCACCCGCAGCTGCCGCTGGTACGACGCGCCGTCGGCGATCATCGTGTCCAGGTGGTGCAGCTCCTGCTGGCAGCCCAGACGGTCGGCGATCGGGTCGAGCCGCTGGACCAGGTCGTGGACCTCGTCGGTGACCAGGCGCTCGTGGCCGGCGGCGTCGGTGATGATCTCGGCCTCCATGCCGTATCGGGCCGCGCGCCACTTGTTCTCGCGGATGAACCACGGCTGCATCGACGGCAGCGTCTCGCCGCGGTCGAGGCGGTCCGAGAGCGCGGTGACGAGGCACTGGACGAACGCGGTCACGGCGCCGACCTCGTGGAGGGTCGAGATGCCGTCGGAGACGCGGTTCTCGAGCGTCCCCCACCCCGGCGAAGGGCGGATGTCCCAGCGCAGGTCCTTGAACCCGTCGATCACACCGGTCTTCGTCAGGTCGTCGACGACGGTCTCGAAGCCGGTCCAGTCGTCGATGCCCGGCGGCAGGCCGCCGGTGGGGAGCTGCTGGAACATGAGGGCGCGGTTCGAGGCGTACCCGGTGTCGGTCCCGCCCCAGAACGGACTCGACGCGGTGAACGCCTGCAGGTGCGGGACGTACGCGAGCATCGCGTTCATGATCGGGACCGCCTTGTCGCGGTCGTCGATCCCCACGTGCACGTGCACGCCCCAGATGAGCATCTGCCGACCCCACCAGCGCGTGCGGTCGATCAGCGTGGTGTAGTGCTCGCTGTCCGCCGTGATCTCCTGCTGGTCCCACTGCGCGAACGGGTGGGTGCCGGAGCACATCACCTGCGCGTCGAGCGGTTCGGCGGCGTCGATCACCTCGCCGATGATGCCCGCGAGCTCGCTCGTCGCCCCACCGACGGTGTCGTGCACCCCCGTGACCACCTCGACGGTGTTCGTGAGGAGTTCCTCGGTCACCCGGTCGGGATCGCCGAGGCGCTCCTGCACGGCGGAGAGCACGGCGGGGGCACGGGGCGCGAGGTCGCCGGTGCCGCGGTCGACCAGCGGGAGCTCCCACTCGACGCCGAGGGTCGACGGGCGGGACTCGGTGAAGCGGATGTCCATGGGGCCATCCTGCCCGTCGGCTTGGAGGGTCGGCACAAGGAGTTCGGTCCCGGGCACGTCGTCCGGCAGAGTGGTCGCCATGAGCAGCGTTGCCGTGCCCGACCTCGCAGTCCTCTCCTCGTCCTGGGACCTCGGACCGCTCCACCTGCGGAACCGGGTGGTGATGGGGTCGATGCACACCGGGCTCGAGGTCCTCGACGACGGCGGTGCCGCGATGGCCGCGTTCTACCGCGAGCGCGCGGCGGGCGGCGTCGGCTGCATCGTCACCGGCGGGATCGGGATCAGCGACGAGGCCCGTGGTGGTCCGGACTTCGCGGTGTTCGGCACCGGGGGCGCGGACGAACGGTTCCGGGTCGCCGTCGCGGCCGTGCACGACGAGGGCGGAGCCGTGCTCGCCCAGCTCTTCCACGCCGGCCGGTACGCCCTCGCGAACGGCCTGGTCGACCGGTACGGCCGACCTCAGCGCGTGGTGGCTCCGTCGGCGCTGCCGTGGGCGGCGGCGCGCGGGGTCCAGCCGGTCGCGCTCACCGACGCCGAGGTCCGCCGGACGATCGACGACTTCGCCGCCGCCGCCCGGTCTGCCGCGGCGATCGGCTTCGACGGCGTCGAGATCATGGCGTCCGAGGGCTACCTGGTCAACCAGTTCCAGTCGCCGCTGACGAACCTCCGCGACGACGACTGGGGTGGGGACGCCGAGCGACGCCGCCGCTTCGCGGTCGAGGTCGTCCGGGCCGTCCGCACCGCCGTGCCCGACCTGGCCGTCACGATCCGGCTGTCCGGTGCCGACCTCATGCCCGGGTCGACGACGGACGCCGAGGTCGACGCGCTCGTGCACGACCTGCTGCCGCTGGGCCTCGACGGCATCTCGGTCGGCATCGGTTGGCACGAGTCGCGCACGCCGACCGTGCAGGCAGCGGTGCCGCACGGCGCGTGGCTGGCGTACGCCGAGCGGGTCGCGGGCGTGGTCCGCGGGTCCGCGCACCCAGAGGTGCAGGTGATCGCGTCGAACCGGATGACCGACCTGCGCGACGGCGAGGCGGTGCTCCGCGGCGGGCAGGTCGACGCCGTCGCGCTCGCCCGTCCGTTCCTCGCGGACCCGGACATCGTCCGCCGGTCGCTCGACGGTCGCTTCGACCTGGTGAACACCTGCATCGGCTGCAACCAGGCGTGCCTCGACCACTCCATCGTCGGACGGCCCGTGTCCTGCCTCGTGAACCCCCGCGCCGGCCGCGAGCTGACCATGCCGCTCCGGCCGACCGTCGAGCCGAAGCGCGTCGACGTGGTCGGCGGTGGCCCGGCCGGGCTGGCCGCCGCGGTGGACGCCGCGCGGCGCGGGCACGCCGTGACGCTGTGGGAGGCGACCGACGCCCTCGGCGGGCAGTTCGCCCTGGCCGCGGCGATCCCCGGCAAGGAGGACTACGCCGCGACCGTCCGGGCGGCGCGCGCCGAGCTCGACGACCGCGGGGCGACCGTGCACACCGGCCGTGCCGCCACCGTCGCCGACCTGCTCGACAGCGACGCCGTGGTGCTCGCGGCAGGGGTCGTGCCCCGCGTGCTGGACATCCCGGGCGCCGAGCTGCCCCACGTGGTGTCCTACGAGGACGCCCTGCGCGACGGGGTCCCGCCCGGCACCGTCGCGGTGGTCGGCGGCGGCGGCATCGGGGTCGACACGGCGGCCTTCCTGGTCGAGTCGCCCGACGAGGCGGTGCGCGCGGCGGAGTTCGCGGCGCGCTGGGACGTCACCGTCGCCGACGACCTGGTCGGCGACGTCCCGCAACGGCTTCCCGCGGTGGCACGGACGCTCCGCCCCGGCGCCGACGTCACGGTGCTCCGTCGGTCCGGGAAGTTCGGCCAGGGGATCGGCATCACCTCGCGCTGGGTGGCGGTCGGACGACTGCGCGACGCCGGGGTGCGGATGGTCGGCGGGGTGCAGGAGTACCTGCGCATCGAGCCCGGGACGCTGTGGATCCGGGACGAGGACGGTCGGGAGACCGCGGTACCGGCCGACCACGTCGTCGTGTGCGCCGGGCAGGAACGTGCACCCGCGGTCGAGGGCGACGAGGCCGAGGACGCGTCGGGGGTCGCCGTCGCAGGGGGAGGGCTCGCACCGGGCCTGGCCGCCGCGGGGGTGCCGTACGCCGTCGTCGGCGGTGCCCGGGACGCCAGGAGCGTCGACGCGGTCCGTGCCACGAGCGAGGCGATCGAGGCCGTGCGCGCCCTCGCACCGTGACGACACGGCGGCCACGGCGCGTCCCGGCTCGCTTCTCCGGCGGAAACCTGCAAGAATGAACGGTCGAATCGCGTCTGCTCGACCCTCTATCCAGCAGGTCGCGACTTCCTTCGAGCTTCCACCGCGCGTGCCCCCACGCCCGCGGTTCCGGTTCAACCACAACAACACGCAACAGGAGTAATTGTGGCTGTCAAGATCCGTCTCAAGCGTCTCGGCAAGATCCGTGCGCCCTACTACCGCATCGTCGTCGCCGACTCGCGCACCAAGCGCGACGGTCGTGTGATCGAGGAGATCGGTCAGTACCACCCGACCGAGGAGCCCTCGGTCATCAAGATCGAGTCCGAGCGTGCGCTCTACTGGCTCGGCGTCGGCGCGCAGCCGACCGAGCAGGTCGCGGCGCTCCTCAAGCTCACCGGCGACTGGGGCAAGTTCAAGGGCGAGGGCAACACCGAGTCCACCGTCAAGGTCGCCGAGCCGAAGCAGGCCTTCGTCGCGGACACCGCCAAGAAGGCCGTCCTGAAGCCGAAGTCGGAGAAGACGGCCCCCGCCGCCGCTCCGGCCGAGTCGGCCGACGACGCCGCAGAGACGACCGAGGCCTGATTCCTTGCTCGACTCTGCGCTGACGCACCTCGTCAAGGGGATCGTCGATCACCCGGACGACGTCCGCGTCGCCAGTTCCACCTCTGCGCGTGGCGAGGTCCTCGAGGTGCGTGTGCACCCCGAGGACCTCGGTCGCGTGATCGGTCGCGCCGGACGGACCGCAAAGGCGCTCCGCACCCTCGTCTCGGCTCTCGCCGACGGCAAGCGGGTGCGGGTCGACGTGGTCGACACCGATTCCTAGGGAGACGACCCAACTCCGGGTGGGTCGCATCACGAAGGCGCACGGGCTCAAGGGCGGCATCAAGCTCGAGCTCTACACCGACGACCCGGATCGTCGGTTCACGCCGGGGGCGGAGTTCACGCTCCAGGTCCCCTCGGACTCGCCGTGGTCGGGCAAGACCCTGACCATCGACGAGCTCCGCTGGTACAACGGCCACCCGGTCGCCTTCTTCGAGGGCGTCGCGGACCGCACTGCCGCTGAGACCCTCGCGCGGGCGATCCTCTGGGTCGAGCAGGACGCCGACGCCGAGACCGGTGAGGACGACGCCTGGTACGACCACCAGCTGGTCGGCTTGCGCGTGCTCCGCGACGGCGTCGAGGTCGGCACGGTCGCCCGCGTCGACCACCTGCCCGCGCAGGACCTGCTCGCGATCGACACCCCCTCCCGCGGCGAGGTCCTGGTGCCGTTCGTCTCGGCCATCGTGCCGACGGTCGACATCACGGCCGGGACCGTCACGGTGACGCCCCCGACGGGACTGTTCGAGGACCCCGAGGACACCTCGCGGCCCGAGACGGTCACACCGACCGACCGCGAGGGCTGATCGTGCGCATCGACATCGTCACGATCTTCCCGGAGTTCTTCTCCGTCCTCGACGTCTCGCTGCTCGGCAAGGCCCGCTCGGACGGGCTGCTCGACGTGCACGTGCACGACCTGCGGCACTGGACGACCGACCGGCACCGCACGGTCGACGACACCCCGTACGGCGGTGGCGCGGGCATGGTGATGAAGCCCGAGCCGTGGGCGCAGGCGCTCTCGTCGATCCTGCGCGAGGACGGTTCGTCGACGCTCGTCGTCCCTACGCCGGCCGGCACCCCCTTCCGTCAGTCGATCGCCCGGTCGCTCGCGTCCGAGCACGACCACCTCGTGTTCGCCTGCGGGCGGTACGAGGGCATCGATGCCCGCGTCTTCGCGTGGGCGGCCGAGCGGTGCTCGGTCGTCGAGCTCTCGCTCGGTGACTACGTGCTGAACGGCGGCGAGGTCGCGGCCATGGCGATGATCGAGGCGGTCGGCCGTCTCGTCCCCGGGGTCGTCGGCAACCCGGAGTCACTCGTCGAGGAGTCCCACGAGGACGGCCTGCTCGAGTACCCGTCGTACACGAAGCCGGCCCTCTGGCGGGACCTCGAGGTGCCTGACGTCCTGCTCAGCGGGCACCACGCGCGCGTCGCCGCCTGGCGGCACGAGCAGCAGGTGGAGCGGACCCGTCGCGTCCGCCCGGACCTGCTGCCCGACGCGTAGCGCCGGCCGCATCGCCGCGGTGCCGGCGCCTCCGGCAGTGGTGCTCCGCGCCGTTCCGGTCGCACGACGTGCCGCCGGCGCACGTTCCGGTCGCGCGACGTGCCGCCGGGCTGGATCGTGAGCGGCAGGTCGCGCGACGAGGGCGCCCGCGTCCCGACGGATGGATGGACGAACGGACGGGAGGCGCGGGGCGGGGTCGCGCCGCGCCTCCCGGCCGTCAGGCGGTCGCCTCGGTGCGCTGGGCGCGTCGCAGGGTGAGCACCTCGGGACCGTCGTCGGTGACCGCCACGGTGTGCTCGACGTGCGCGGCACGGGATCCGTCGACGCTCTTCAGCGTCCAGCCGTCCTCGTCCTGCACGAGTTCGTCGGTGCCCTGCATGAGCCACGGCTCGATCGCGACCACGAGGCCCGTGCGGAGCTTCAGGCCGCGGCCGGGGCGGCCGTCGTTCGGCACGTGCGGGTCACCGTGCATCGTGCGGCCGACGCCGTGCCCACCGAACTGCGTGTTGACGCTGTAGCCGGCGTCCTTCGCCACCCTGCCGATGGCGTAGGAGACGTCGCCGAGCTTGTTGCCCGGTCGGAACTGCTCGATGCCGGCCAGCAGCGCGCGCTCGACCGTCCCGACGAGTCGCTGGTCCTCGTCGCGGGCCGTGCCCACCTGCACCGTGACGGCGGAGTCCGCCACCCAGCCGTCGACGCTCGCGGCGAAGTCCAGGCTGACGAGGTCGCCGTCGACGAGCACGCGGTCGTACGGCAGGCCGTGCAGAGCCGCGTCGTTCACCGACGTGCACAGGTTCCGGCCGAAGGGGGAGTTGCCGAACGAGGGGTGGTAGTCGACGTAGCAGCTCACGGCGCCACGGTCGGCGATCATCCGAGCGGCCACGCGGTCGAGGTCGAGCAGGTTCACGCCCACGTCGACGGTCTCGAGCAGCTCGTCGAGGACGTCGGCGACGAACCGTCCGGCGGCGCGCAGGCCCTCCAGCTCGGCGGGGGTGCGGAGTTCGATCATGCGTCCATCCTGGTCGTTTTGCGAGCGGGCTTCCCTGTGGCATGATGGACCGCTGTGCCCTGGCTGGACTCTGCCACGGGGGAGTCGCCGATTCCGGGCACGCACACTTCTTTCCACACACCGATCCGCGGCGACCCGTGCGCGTCCGCAGAGAGTGAACGAACATGCAGCTCCTCGACCACGTCGACGCAGCGTCCCTGCGCACCGACGTCCCGGACTTCCGCCCCGGCGACACCATCAAGGTGCACGTCAACATCATCGAAGGCACGCGCTCGCGTGTCCAGGTGTTCCAGGGTGTCGTCATCGCCCGCCAGGGCCACGGCCTCGGCGAGACCTTCAAGGTCCGCAAGGTGAGCTTCCAGGTCGGCGTCGAGCGCTGGTTCCCGGTGCACTCGCCGATCATCGACCACATCGAGGTCGTCACCCGCGGTGACGTCCGTCGCGCGAAGCTCTACTACCTGCGCGAGCTCCGCGGCAAGGCGGCCCGCCGCAAGATCAAGGAGAAGCGCGACGCCTGATCGCCTTCACAGTGAGGGCCCGCGAGCCGGGTTCCACTGGACGCCCCCCGCCGATGTACGGTTGTGCATCGACGGGGGGCTTTCCCGTTGTGCGCGCTCCACGGAGCGCAGGGTCTTCCACGTCCGACGAGTGCGGGTGTGGGTCGGCACGCTGGTCGAGCGTGCATGTGAACGAGAGCGGACATGACGGACACCACCGAAGGATCGGGACGCCGCCCACGGGCTGAGCACAAGGGCAACGGCGTCCTGACGTTCCTGCGGGACCTCGTCATCATCTTCCTCGCGGCACTGCTCGTCTCGTTCCTCGTCAAGACGTTCCTGATCCGGTCGTTCTACATCCCGTCGGAGTCGATGGAGAACACCCTGCAGGTGAACGACCGGGTGATCGTCAACGAGCTCGTGCCGGACGTGGTGTCGCTCAAGCGCGGTGACGTCGTGGTCTTCAAGGACCCGGGCGGTTGGTTGACCGGCACGAACGTGCCGGGCGTCGCGCCGACCACGCAGCCGGCGAAGGCGATCGACTGGCTCCTCACCCAGGTCGGTCTCGGGACCGGCGACAGCGACGACCACCTCATCAAGCGGGTCATCGGCCTGCCGGGGGACAAGGTCACGTGCTGCAACGACCTCGGGCAGATGTCCGTGAACGGCGTGCCCATCAAGGAGCCGTACACGCTGCTGCCGAGCGGCGCCCCGGCGTCGGCCGACCCGTTCTCGGTGACCGTCCCCGAGGGCACGATCTGGGTGATGGGCGACAACCGCAACGACTCGAAGGACTCGCGCTACAACCGCGACACCCCGTCGAAGGGCTTCGTGCCGCTGTCGGACGTCACCGGCAGGGCGTTCGTCATCTCGTGGCCCACGAGCCGCTGGACGTGGCTCGACGACTACCCCGACGTGTTCGCGGGTGTGGAGGAGAAGGACCGGTGACCCCGGTCCGGCCATCGCTCCGGGTCGAGAAGAAGCTGCTCGGCTCCGGTCGCGTGACCGTGATCGGCATGGACGAGGTCGGCCGTGGGGCGATCGCCGGTCCGGTGGCCGTCGGGGTCGCGGCGGTGACGATCGACATCGGACGCGTGCCCCAGGGGCTCGCCGACTCGAAACTGCTGTCAGCCGCTCGGCGCACCGAGCTCGAGCCCGTCGTCCGACGGTGGGCACGGACCGCCGTGGGCATGGCGACGGCGGTCGTGGTCGACCAGCAGGGGATCGTCCCCGCGCTCGGCCAGGCCGGTGCGGCGGCGCTCGGCGCGCTCGTCGACGACGGGCTGTGCCTCGACGACGCCGTCGTGGTGCTGGACGGCTCGTTCGACTGGTTGTCCCGTGCCGTCCCCACAGCACTGGTCCCGTCCGCCCGGCCGCTCGACGTCGTGGTGCGCGTGAAGGCGGACCGCGACTGCGCCTCCGTCGCCGCAGCGTCCGTGGTGGCGAAGGTCGAGCGCGACGCCCTGATGGTCGCTGCGCACGAGGGGGCTCCGCACTACGGGTGGGCGTCGAACAAGGGGTACGGGTCCACGGCGCACTACGACGGGATCCGGTCCGTCGGGGCGCACGCGCTGCACCGGAAGAGCTGGCTGCACCAGGCGTCGAGCGTCGCCCTGGACGGGTTCGACGAGCTGGCCGTCACCGGCTGACCCACCTCGTCGTCCATCGTCGGTCGGCTCGCCGTAGACTGTGCGGGCGATGGATGACGACGAATTCGACGACTACGACCGCGAGGTCGAACTTGCCCTGTACCGCGAGTACCGCGACGTCGTGTCGCAGTTCCGGTACGTGGTCGAGACCGAGCGGCGGTTCTACCTGGCGAACGAGGTCGACCTCGTCCGCCGTGACACCGAGCACGACTTCTACTTCGAGCTCACGATGAACGACGTGTGGGTGTGGGACGTCTACCGTTCCGACCGGTTCGTGAAGTCCGTGCGTGTCCTCACGTTCAAGGACGTGAACGTCGAGGAACTCACGTCGCGGGAACTCGAACTGCCCAAGGAACTCGCACTCGACGAGTGATCCACAGCTTTTCTGGAATTGCGACTCGGGCTTCTTCCGACGACATTCCCGCAATTGTCGCGCTACGGTGGTGGTGAAGCTTTTCCCGTGACCCACCGTCACGGGGATCACCACCCCTCGACCCAGGAGCACGACATGGCACAGAAGGTCACCGTCCAGCTCGTCGACGACCTCGACGATTCGCCCATCGCCGCCGGCGAAGGCCGCACCGTGGAATTCGCGTTCGACGGTTCGAACTACGAGATCGACCTGTCCGACGACAACGTGGACAAGTTCCGCGAAGCGATCTCGGACTACGTCGCAGCGGCACGGAAGGTCTCCGGTCGTCGTTCCGGTGGCAGCAGCGGTTCCGCGCCGAAGTCCGCGCCCAAGCGCGGGAACTCCGAGGAACTCGCGAAGATCCGCGACTGGGCGAAGGAGAACGGGTACGAGGTCTCGAGCCGCGGCCGTATCTCGACCCAGGTGCAGGAAGCGTACGCAGCCGCGCACTGACGCACGACCTCACGAGACCCCGGATGTCCTGACGACATCCGGGGTCTCGTCATTCCTGCACAACATTTCCATCAAGAGTGCTCATCCACAGTTCCGCCATCCGACCGACGGCGCCGGTTGCATTGCCGCATCGTCGTCGGTGGAGGCGACGACATGGAACGACGAACACTCGGGCAGTACGGCGAGGACCGCGCGGTGGAATGGCTCACGGCGCGCGGGTACCGATTGGTGGAACGGAACTGGCGGTGCGCACGCGGCGAGGTCGACGTGGTCGCCTGGCACGGGCGGACACTCGTGTTCATCGAGGTCAAGACGCGAGCGGGCACGGCGACCGGGCACCCGTTCGAGGCGATCACCACGGCGAAGACCGCGCGCCTCCGACGGCTGGTGCCGATGTGGTTCGCGGCGCATCCCGACACGCACGCCCCGGCGGTCCGTCTCGATGCGCTGGCGGTGCACGTGGCCGGTGACCGGCACGGCATCGAGCACCTGACGGGGATCCTGTGACCGGCATCGGTCGGTCCGCCGCGGTCGCCCTGCTCGGCGTGACCGGACGGCGGATCGAGGTCGAGGCGCACCTGACGAGCCAGCTGCCCGCCTTCAGCATCATCGGACTGCCGGACACCTCGTTGGGCGAGGCCCGAGAGCGGGTCCGGGCCGCAGCGGCGAACGCCGGGGCGCCCCTGCCGGCCCGGCGGATCACGGTCAACCTGACGCCGGCGGCGATCCCGAAGCGCGGATCGGGCTTCGACCTGGCGATCGCCATGGCGGTGCTCGCCGGCGCGGACGTCGCGCCCTGCGTGAGCGAACGGGTCGTGTACATCGGGGAGCTCGGGCTCGACGGGCGACTCCGGCCCGTACCCGGGGTCGTGCCGATGCTGCTCGCGGCACGGGACGCCGGAGCCGAGCGGGTGGTGCTCCCCACGGGGAACGCCGAGGAGGCCCGGTTCGTGCGCGGTGTCGACGTCCGCGCCGTGGACTCGCTCCGTGCCGCCGCGATCGACGCCGGGGCGCTCCTCCCGCCGGTCGAGGTCGACCCGGTCGCCGCACCGCCGGTCCTCCCCGAGCGATCACCCGTCGCCGAGCTGGCCGAGGTCGTGGGCAACCCCACCGGCGTCCGTGCCCTCGTCGCGGCGGCCGCCGGCGGACACCACGCCCTGCTCGTGGGACCGCCGGGCGCCGGCAAGACGATGCTCGCGGAACGGCTGCCGGGTCTGCTACCGGACCTCGACGACGACGCGGCGCTCGAGGTCGCGGCGGTCCGGTCGGTCGCCGGGCACGGGGTCGCATCGTGGACCACGAGACCTCCGTGGGAGGCCCCGCACCACTCGGCGTCCGCGGTCTCCCTCATCGGTGGCGGCTCCGGCACGGTCCGACCGGGCGCCGTCTCGCGTGCGACACAGGGCGTGCTGTTCCTCGACGAGGCCCCGGAGTTCCCGCGCGCGGTGCTCGACGCGCTGCGACAGCCCCTGGAGTCCGGACGGATCACGGTGCACCGGGCAGCCGGGGCCGCCGAGTTCCCCGCACGCTGTCAGGTCGTGCTCGCGGCGAACCCGTGTCCGTGCGGCAACGCCGGCTCGATGCGGCAACCGTGCGAGTGCGCTCCGGCCACCGTCCGCCGGTACCTCGGCCGCATGTCCGGGCCGTTGCTCGACCGCATCGACATCCGGGTGCGCGTGCCGCGGGTGACCACCGGCCTGATCCGCGGTGAGGACGGCACGACCCCCAGTACGGCGCAGGCTCGGGCGACCGTCGAGGCGGCACGCCACGCGATGCGCACCAGGCTCGGCGGTACGGGGTGGACCCGGAACGCCGAGGTGTCGGGGGCGTGGCTCCGCGGACCCGGGCGGGTGGACCGGCGGGCGACGACGGCGCTCGACCAGGCGCTCGACCTCGGCACGCTGACGATGCGCGGCTGGGACCGGACGATGCGCCTCGCCTGGACGCTCGCGGACCTGCAGGGGGACGACCGGCCGGGTGAACGGCACGTGCGCGAGGCCCTCGCCCTCCGGAGTGCGCTGTGACCGGGGCGCCCGACCTGCTCGAGACGGTCGCGGTGCTCCTCGGTCGGGCTGTGGCCGACGCGGTGGACCCGGTCGAGGCAGCGGCGCGCGTGGCGTGGTCGGCCGTCGTGGAGCCGGGGGACGCGGTGGCGGGGATGCTCGTCCAGGGGCTCGGGGCCGAGCGCTCGTTCGCGCTCGTCCGGTCGGCGTGCGACGACGGACCCGTGGGCCTGCTCGACTCCTGCATCGACCGGGGTGTCCCGGGGGCTGAGTCCCCGGCACCCTTCGCCCGCACGCTGCGGGTCGCCCTCGAGCGCTGGCGCCCACGGCTCGCCCGGGTCGACGTGCTGACGACGCTCGAGGCCGCGCGCGCGGTCGGTGCGCGGCTCGTCGTGCCGGGCACGGCCGGGTGGCCCACCGGCGTCGACGACCTCGGGCCGCACGCGCCCGTCGTGCTCTGGACGCGGTCGGGGCGTCGGGCCTCCGGTCCTGCCCTGGCCGTCGTCGGCTCGCGGGCGAACACCGTCGCAGGGGCCGAGGCGACCGCGGAGATCGCCTCGGCCGCCGCCGACGCCGGGTGCACGGTGGTGAGCGGTGGGGCCTACGGCATCGACGCGACCGCGCACCGGGTCGCGGTCGCGGCGGGCACGCCGACGGTGGCGGTCCTGGCCGGCGGGATCGACCAGCTCTACCCGACGGGCAACGTCGAACTGCTGCGGAACGTCGCACGGCAGGGCAGCCTGCTGGCCGAGTCCCCGCCGGGTACCCGGCCGACACGGTGGCGGTTCCTCGCGCGGAACCGACTGATCGCGGCGCTGGGTGCGGCGACCGTCGTGGTCGAGGCCGGGGCCCGCTCGGGTGCGTTGAACACGGCGCACCACGCTGCGCAGCTCGGCCGACCCGTGTTCGCCGTCCCAGGGGCGTTCTCGTCGTCGGCGTCGGTCGGGTGCCACCGTCTCGTGGCGCAGGGGCGTGCTCAGATCGTCGTGGGTCCGGGCGACCCCGTCGAGGCCGTCGTCGGACGACGCGGATCCGGGCGAGGACACCCGTCGAGGGACGCTGGGCCGACGCACGCCGACGAGCCGATCGGTGGTCGGCAGGACCCCGAGGTGGTCCGGGTCCTGGACGCATTGGGACGGCGGGCGCTCGGCGAGCAGGAGATCGCCGTGCGCTCGGGCATGTCGGCGGGTGCGGTGGCGGACGCGCTCGCGCTGGCCGAACTGCAGGGGCTCGTCACGCACACCGTCGGCGGGTGGACCAGGTCGTGACGGCGCCGGACGCTTACCCTGGGGCCCGTGGCGGAGCAGACGGACGGGCGACTCGTGGCGGCGGTGGAGTCGTTCCTCGACCACGTCCGTGGCGCCCGGGGTCTGAGCGACCAGACCGTCCGTGCCTACGCGAACGACCTCGACCAGCTGGTGCAGTTCGCCGACGAGCGGGGGATCGCCGCCACCGCGGACCTCGGTCTCGAGGTGCTCCGCGACTGGCTGTGGGAAGCGGACCGACGCGGGCTCGCCCGGTCCACGATCGCGCGCCGGTCGTCGTCGGTGCGGGCGTTCACCCGCTGGGCCAGCGAGACCGGTCTGCTCGACACCGACCCCGGCGCCCGGCTGCGCGCGCCGAAGGGGGCGGGACACCTGCCGCGCGTCGTGTCGACCGACCAGGTCCGGACGGTGCTCGACGGACTCGCGGCTCGGGCGGACACGGACGACCCTGCTGCGCTCCGCGACCTGGCGGTCGTCGAACTGCTCTACGCCGCGGCGATCCGGGTGAGCGAGCTCGTCGGCATCGGCGTCGAGGACGTCGACCGAGACCGCCTGACCGTGCGAGTGCTCGGCAAGGGCGGCAAGGAACGGGTGGTGCCGTTCGGCGTGCCCGCAAGGGACGCGCTCGAGGCCTGGCTCGAACGGGGTCGCCCGGTCCTCGCTGCGCGCGCTGCCGAGCGGTCACCGGCCCCCGCCCGGCAGTCGGACACCTCCCCGCAGCCGGACCCCTCCGAGCAGCAGGTGCAGCGCTCCGGCGGGCCCGCGCTCTTCCTCGGCGACCGGGGTGGCCGACTCGGGGTCCGCAGCGTGTACCGGGTGGTCGCTCGAGCGCTCGGAGACCTGCCGGGCGCCGGTCCGAGCGGGCCGCACACCTTCCGGCACACCGCGGCGACGCACCTGCTCGACGGGGGAGCGGACCTCCGGGCCGTGCAGGAGCTCCTCGGGCACGCGAGCCTCGGGACGACGCAGATCTACACGCACGTCTCGTCCGCCCGGCTCCGGGAGGTCTACCGAACGGCGCACCCCCGCGCTTGACGGCGAACGGCCGGGCGGGAGTCCCGACGCCGTTCCGCCGCACGGCCTCGCGGCCTCGCGGCCTCCGGCACGTCACCCCGGCCACGCCGACTCCGGGAGCAGGACCGGCCAGGCAGCCGGCGACAGGAACCGCAGCGGATCGACGTAGCGACCCTCGACCCGTGCGCCGAGGTGCAGGCACGGATCGGCGGCGGGACAGTGTCCGACCGTGACGACACCGACCACCATCCCCTGCTGGACGGCGTCGCCCGTCGCCACCGAGGGTTCGACGGAGTCCAGCGTGCTCACGAGGCCCTCCCCGTGGTCGATGGTCACGACGCCCCTGCCGGCGACCTGCCCGGCGAACGACACCGTGCCGTCCGCCACCGCGACCGCAGGGGTACCGACGGACGTAGCCAGGTCGATGCCGCGGTGACCGGGCGCGTAGTCGTCCGCGGGTGCCTCGAACGGTCGGACCACCTCGCGCGTGCCCGTCGGCCAGACCCACGGCGCCGGAGCGACGTCCTCGCTCGCCACGATCGTTCCGGCCGAGCGGCCAGCCTCGTCGGACGTCGCCGGGTGCCCCGACAGGAGCGCACTCGCGAGCGCGACCACGAGCGGACCCGCGAGTGCGACCGGGAGTGCGACCGCGAGGACGAGGAGCCCACCCGGCCGCCCGGGCCGAGGGAGGAGCGGTGACCGTCTCATGTGACGAGGGTCGTCGAGACGCGCCCGGGCACGGGCGGCGGCGGGCCGATCTGGGGACGGTGCCCGCTGCCTCCAGGGCTGTGCAGGGACGGCTGTCGGACGGCGCCGCGCCACACCACGTCCTCTCGCGGTGCCGGCTGCGACACGACACGCGTCGATCGACGCGTGCAACGTCGGCGAACCCGTGCGATCCACGGCGACCCCAGAACGCGTCCAACCCCGTATGCCCCGCCGCGCCGCCGCGCCGCCGCGCCGCCGCGCCCCGATGTGCCCCGCGAGCCGCCAGCGAGTACAGTCGGGGCCGCTCCGGAACACGCAACGCCGCTCGGACGGCGAACCAGCCGACCGCCGGGGCACCGTGCGCCACCCAGCACGGCGGCAAGAACCTGGAGCACCGTGTCGAACACGTCCACCCAGCACGGCGAGGACCGTGCGTTCAAGGGGAAGGTCACCCTGTTCGCCATCGCGGCGGCAGTCGGCGGCTTCCTCTTCGGATTCGACTCCTCCGTCATCAACGGAGCCGTCGACGCGATCAAGGGCGAGTTCGGCCTGTCCGAGGCCGCCAGCGGCTTCGCGGTCGCCTCCGCGCTCATCGGCTGTGCCTTCGGTGCCTACTTCGCCGGTCGCCTGGCCGACCGCTGGGGCCGGACGCGCGTCATGTTCTGGGCAGCGGTGCTGTTCTTCGTCAGCTCGATCGGCTCGGCCTTCGCGTTCGCGACCTGGGACCTCGTCATCTGGCGTCTCGTCGGTGGCCTCGGCATCGGTACCGCGTCGGTGATCGCCCCCGCGTACATCTCCGAGGTCTCCCCGAAGGCGATCCGCGGCCGACTGGCGTCCTTCCAGCAGCTCGCCATCACGCTCGGCATCTTCGCCGCCCTGCTCTCCGACCAGCTCTTCGCGGTGACCGCCGGTGGCGCCTCGGAGCAGGTCCTCGGCCTCGCCGCCTGGCGCTGGATGTTCCTCGTCGGTGTCGTGCCGTCCGTCGTCTACGGCGTGCTCGCGATCACCCTGCCGGAGTCCCCGCGCTTCCTGCTCTCGAAGGGCCGCGCCGACGACGCCCGCGAGGTCATGGGCAAGATCGTCCCGCGTGACACCGTGAACACGAGCCTGGAGGAGATCCAGGACGGCATCAAGAAGGAGGCCAACGAGAAGAAGGGCTCCATCCGGGGCAACCGCTTCGGTCTGCAGCCCATCGTCTGGGTCGGCATCATCCTCGCCGTGCTGCAGCAGTTCGTCGGCATCAACGTGATCTTCTACTACTCGACGACCCTCTGGCAGGCGGTCGGGTTCAAGGAGAGCGACTCGTTCCTCATCTCGACGATCACGTCGATCGTCAACGTCGCCGTCACGTTCATCGCGATCTTCACCGTGGACAAGCTCGGCCGGAAGCCGCTGCTCGTGGCGGGCTCGTCGGGCATGTTCGTCTCGCTCACGATGGTCGCGATCGCGTTCTCGCAGGCCACGATCGTGGACGGCGCGCCGAGCCTGCCCGGCTCCTGGGGCATCATCGCGCTGATCTTCGCCAACCTGTTCGTGGTCTCCTTCGGCGCCACCTGGGGTCCGCTCATGTGGGTCCTGCTCGGCGAGATGTTCCCGAACCGCATCCGTGCGACCGCGCTCGGCGTCGGCTCGGCCGCCAACTGGATCGCGAACTTCGTGGTCACCATCTCGTTCCCGGTGCTCTCCGGCTTCAACCTGACGGTGACCTACGGCATCTACGCCCTGTTCGCCCTGCTCTCGCTGTTCTTCGTCATCGCGAAGATCCCGGAGACGAAGGGCCGCTCCCTCGAGGAGATGGGCATCACGGCAGAGGGCGACACGGTGTCGGCGAAGTAGCGTCCACCGGCGTCACCACCTGACGGGAGGCGCGGTGCGGGTCGGACCCGCACCGCGCCTCCCGTGCGTCCCGGCTCCGTCGTGTCCCGGGCGCGGTCGTGTCCCGGGCACGGTCGTGTCCGGGCGCCGTCGTACCGGGCGCGGTCGTGTCCGGGCTCCGTCGTGTCCGGCGACGGCCTGGGCGTCCGGACCTGCTAACATTGCGACCGCAGCGCGCTCCGGCGCGCTGACTTCGCGCGTCCACAGTGCTCGTGCAACAGCAGTGCTCGTCCAACAGCAGTGCTCTCGCCACGACACGTTCCGCGGCCACCGGTCCTGCTCTCACGAGCGGGCGGCCGCGCGGACAGGGCGCCAGGGGTCACGGCCACCGGTCGCGACCGACACAACCGCAACCGTGCGCACGGCCGAACAGTCGTGTGCCGAGAACAAGGAGGGACGGCATGGCCGTCGTCACCATCCGCCAGCTGCTCGACAGCGGCGTCCACTTCGGACACCAGACCCGTCGGTGGAACCCGAAGGTGAAGCGCTTCATCCTCGCCGAGCGCTCGGGCATCCACATCATCGACCTGCAGCAGTCGCTGGCCTACATCGACCGCGCGTACGACTTCGTCAAGGAGACGGTCGCGCACGGTGGCACGATCCTCTTCGTGGGCACCAAGAAGCAGGCGCAGGGCTCCATCGCCGAGCAGGCGACCCGCGTCGGCCAGCCGTACGTCAACCAGCGTTGGCTCGGCGGTCTGCTCACGAACTTCCAGACGGTCTCCAAGCGCCTCGCGCGCATGAAGGAGCTCGAGGAGATCGACTTCGACGACACGACGAAGGGCTTCACCAAGAAGGAGCTCCTCATCAAGAAGCGCGAGCTGGACAAGCTCCACAAGACCCTCGGTGGTATCCGCAACCTCACGCGGACCCCGAGCGCGCTCTGGGTCGTCGACACCAAGAAGGAGCACCTCGCGATCGACGAGGCGCAGAAGCTCGGGATCCCGGTCATCGGCATCCTCGACACCAACTGCGACCCCGACGAGATCACCTACCCGATCCCGGGCAACGACGACGCGATCCGCTCCGTCGGTCTCCTGACCCGCATCGTCGCCGACGCCGCGGCCGAGGGCCTGAAGACCCGCCACAACGGCGGCGACGAGGAGACGGCCGAGCCGCTGGCCGAGTGGGAGCAGGAGCTCCTCTCCGGTGAGCAGGGTGGCGCGCAGGCCGCTCCGGCAGCCGAGGCCGCCCCCGTAGCCGAGGCTCCCGTCGAGGAGAACGACGCCGACGCGCAGGTCGCCGCGAAGGAGATCGGCGAGCCGATCGCCGACGAGGCCAAGAACGCCGAAGCCACCTCGGCCGAGTAGTCACCGGGGGCGTCGGGCCGGTCGGCTCGGCGCCCCTTCCCTCTCTCTCCACAACACCAGTCCAGAAAGGACTCCAGTCAATGGCCAACTACAGCCTTGCTGACGTGAAGAAGCTCCGTGAGGACCTCGGGGCCGGCATGATGGACGCGAAGAACGCGCTCGTCGAGGCCGACGGCGACTACGACAAGGCCGTCGAGCTGCTCCGCATCAAGGGCGCGAAGGCCGTCGCCAAGCGCGACGACCGTGCGACCTCCGAGGGCGTCGTCGTCGCGACGACCGAGGGTGGCGCCGCCACCGTCGTCGAGCTCGCGAGCGAGACCGACTTCGTCGCGAAGAACGAGAAGTTCACCACCCTCGCCGACAAGGTCGTGGCCGCGGTCGCCGCCGCCGGTGCGTCCGACGTCGAGGCCGGCAACGCCGCGCCGCTCGACGGCAAGACCGTCGCCGAGACGATCGACGAGGCCGCCGCCGCGCTGGGTGAGAAGCTCGCGCTGCGCACCGTCGTCCGTGTCGAGGGCGACGCCTTCGAGGTCTACCTGCACAAGACCAGCCAGGACCTGCCGCCCCAGATCGCCGTCGTCATCGCCTACGCGGGCTCCGACGCCGCCGAGGCGCGGTCGATCGCCCAGCACGTCGCGTTCGCGAACCCGACGTACCTGACCCGCGACGAGATCCCGGCCGAGGCCATCGAGAAGGAGCGCGCGACCGTCGAGGCGATCACGCGCGAGGAGGGCAAGCCGGAGGCCGCCCTGCCGAAGATCGTCGAGGGTCGCCTCAACGCGTACCGCAAGCAGGTCGCGCTCCTCGAGCAGGACTACGCGAAGGACAACAAGCTGTCCGTCGCGAAGGCCGCCGAGAACGCCGGTCTGACGATCCAGGGCTTCGCCCGCGTCAAGGTCGGCGCGTAACGAACCCGTGACGGGGCTCGGAACCACATCGGTTCCGGGCCCCGTTTTCTGCGCGCTGCGACACGCGCGGAGCCGGCCGGGAGGCACGACCTCCTCCGCCGGACCGGCTGCGGCCGGGTAGATTCCCACGAGACATTCGACGAAGGGTGCGCCACATGACGAACGAGAAGACCGGACGCCGCCGGGTCCTGCTGAAGCTGTCGGGGGAGGCGTTCGGGGCGGGGTCCCTCGGGGTGAACCCGGACGTCATCAGCACCATCGCCAAGGAGATCGCGCAGGCCGCGCAGGACGTCGAGGTGGCCATCGTGGTCGGCGGCGGCAACTTCTTCCGCGGTGCCGAGCTCTCGCAGCGCGGCATGGACCGCGGTCGTGCCGACTACATGGGCATGCTCGGCACCGTGATGAACGCGCTCGCGCTCCAGGACTTCCTGGAGCAGGCCGGAGCGGCGACCCGGGTGCAGTCCGCGATCAGCATGACCCAGGTCGCCGAGCCGTACATCCCGCGGCGCGCCGAGCGGCACCTCGAGAAGGGGCGCATCGTGATCTTCGGCGCCGGTGCGGGCCTGCCGTACTTCTCGACCGACACGGTCGCCGCCCAGCGTGCGCTCGAGATCGACGCGCACGAGGTCCTCGTGGCCAAGAACGGCGTGGACGGTGTGTACACCGCCGACCCGAAGAAGGACGCCACCGCCGAGAAGCTGCACCACGTCACGTACCAGGACGCCCTGCTGCAGGGCCTGAAGGTCGTCGACGCGACGGCGTTCTCGCTCTGCATGGACAACGGCATGCCGATGCACGTCTTCGGCATGGAGGGCGAGGGCAACGTCGCGGCCGCCATCCGCGGGGAGCGCATCGGCACGGTCGTCAGCAACTGACCCGCACGCTGACTAGACTCGACGCAGTACCGAAGGAGAACCACCGTGATCAGTGATGTCCTGACCGAAGCCACCGAGAAGATGGCGAAGGCCGTCGACGTCGCCAAGGACGACTTCGCGACCGTCCGTACCGGACGCATCAACGCCGCCCTCTTCCAGAAGATCCCGGTCGACTACTACGGCACCCCGACGCCGCTCGCGCAGCTCGCGTCGCTCCAGACGCCCGAGGCACGCACGCTCATCGTCACGCCGTACGACAAGTCGGCCCTGAAGGAGATCGAACGCGCGATCGCGACGTTCCCGAACCTCGGCGCCAGCCCGTCGAACGACGGCGAGATCGTCCGCGTGACGATCCCGGAGCTCACGCAGGACCGCCGCAAGGAGTTCGTGAAGCTCGTGCGTGGCAAGGGTGAGGACCACAAGGTCGTCATCCGGAACATCCGTCGCCGCGCGAAGGACGACCTCGACGCGCTGAAGGGTGAGATCTCCGACGACGAGATCGCCCGGGGCGACAAGGACCTCGAGGCCCTGACGAAGAAGCACGTCGACCAGATCGACGACGCGCTGAAGAAGAAGGAAGCCGAACTCCTCGAGGTCTGATGCGTCTCCCCGAGCCGGGCGGCGACCGCCCCACAGAACCGCGCCCGACCGGAGCAGCCCCGACCACGAAGAAGGGGCTGCGACAGGACTTCGATGCCCGTGCCCGTGCGGCGCGCGCCGACTTCGAGGCGCAGCTCAAGCAGCGCAAGGCGGACTTCGGCGCGCGCAACGAGGCACTGACCGCCCGCACCGGCCGCAACCTGCCGGCCGCGATCGCCATCGCCCTGGCGTTCGCGGTCGTCATGCTGGGGTCGCTCCTCATCTGGAAGCCGGCGTTCATGGTCGTCGCGGCCTTCCTGCTCGGGGTGGCCGTCTACGAGCTCGCGAGTGCGATGCGGTTCGCCGGGCGCGACGTGCCGCGCATCCCGAGCGTGGCCGCGGCCGTCGTCATGGTCCCGGCAGCGTTCCTCGGAGGGCAGGTCGCGGCGCTGTTCGCGATCCTCGGCGGCATCGTCCTCATCGCGGTCTGGCGGCTCGTCGAGGTCGCGATCGCGCGGGAGAAGCCGCCGGCCGGTCACGTCGCCCGCGACCTGACGAACGGTCTGTTCGTGCAGGCCTACATCACCCTGCTCGGTGCGTGCATCGTGCTGCTCTCGGCCCAGCCCCGCGGTGAGCTGTGGGTGATCGCCTTCATCCTGGTGGTCGTCGCCGTCGACACGGGTGCGTACGCCACCGGGCTCAACCTCGGCAAGCACCCGATGGCGCCGCGGATCAGCCCGAAGAAGACCTGGGAGGGCTTCGCGGGATCGGTCGCCGCGAGCATCCTGGTCGGCATCGTGGTGACCTGGCTCATGCTCGGTCTGCCCTGGTGGACCGGCATCGTCCTCGGTGTCCTCATCTCGGGCTCCGCCACGCTCGGCGACCTGACCGAGTCGATGATCAAGCGCGACCTCGGCATCAAGGACATCTCGTCGTTCCTGCCCGGGCACGGTGGGCTGCTCGACCGCATCGACAGCATCCTGCCGTCGTCGGCCGTGGCCTACGTGTTGTTCCTGGTGGTCGTCCACTGACCTGAGCGCCCGACGCCCTGTCGGACCGCGCGTCCAGGTGGCGCCATGGTCCGGTGCTGGCAGAATGTCGCCGTGGCCACGACCTTCCCCTCCGCAGACCGCAAGTCCCTCGGGTACGACGTCGACGAGGTCGAGCGGTTCCTCGAGGACGCCCGTCGTGCGTACACCGCCGGCGACACCGCTCCCGGCATCGAGGCGGCGAAGATCCGCAGGACCGCCTTCTCCATGCGCAAGGGCGGCTACTCCACGGCACACGTCGACGCCGCGCTCGAGCGCCTCGAGGACGCCTTCGCCGCTCGCGAGCGGGAGCGCGAGATCGCCGAGACGGGTCAGAAGGCCTGGTACGCCGAGGCCCGCGCCAAGGCGTCGGACGTCGTCGCGCGACTCGAGCGTCCCACCGGGCAGCGGTTCGCACGCACCAGCCCGCTCGGCACCGGCTACCACCCGAAGGACGTCGACGTCTTCGCGGAGCGGCTGGCGGGCTACTTCCGCGACGGCAAGCCGCTCAGCCTGACCGAGGTCCGGTCGGTGGTGTTCCGCCCGAAGCACGGCGGCTACCGCGAGGCGCAGGTGGACGCGCTGCTCGACGCGGTCGTCGAGGTCATGCTCGCCGTCCGCTGACGACGCGCGGGACACCGGTGCTTCTCTTCCCGTGACCGTTCCGTTATCCTGGACCCACTCATGGGCAGGCACACGGCAGACCTCAGCTCCGACCGCGGTACCCGCGAGCACCTCGACCGTCCGGTCGTCGGTGAGCGCCGCGCGGCACGCGACCGACTCCGCACGACGGGGCACTCGGTCCTCCACGAGACCCCGCGGGTCGAGACGGCAGCGCTGCCGTCGACACCGCTGGGCGCACCCGTGACGGCGCCGACCCCGGTCGCGACGTCCGCCGCACCGGCGACCGCTCCGGTCCTCGTCCGCGGACCGATCGCACCGACCGGTGCTGCCGACCCGCGCATCGTCCAGCAGCGACGCGCGGTCGCCGCACCGGCGAAGCCGAAGGCCGTCCGGACCCTCAACTCGTTCATGCGCGGACGCGCGACCATCCCGACGCTGTCGTTCTTCGCCGTCTTCGGCTTCGTCGGCGGCTCGCTGTTCAACCCGATGCAGCCCGACGTCGCCCAGGCCGCCGTCGTCGCTCCGGTGCTCGTCAAGGCGCCCGTGGAGCCGCAGCAGTTCACGGCACACGGCACGTACGCCGCGTTCGACGTGACGCGCGACGGCTACGGCGTCACGCTGCCGAAGCCCAAGGTCGAGGAGAAGCCGGCCGAAGCCACCGACGACCAGGCCGACCCGGCAGCGAAGAGCACGGCCGTCACGCCGTCGAACACGCTCGCGGCGACGGCCGCGACGCCGAACCCGGGCAGCGCGCAGGAGATCGCCCAGCAGATGGTCGCCGCACGCGGCTGGGGGAGCGAGCAGTTCAACTGCCTCGTGTCGCTGTGGAACAAGGAGTCGGGTTGGCGCGTCAACGCGTACAACCCGAGCGGTGCCTACGGCATCCCGCAGGCGCTGCCCGGCAGCAAGATGGCCACGGCCGGTGCGGACTGGCAGACGAACCCCGCGACGCAGATCACCTGGGGTCTCAACTACATCTCCGGCGTCTACGGCACCCCCTGCGGCGCGTGGGGCCACAGCCAGTCCTACAACTGGTACTGATCGGCAGTTCCGGGGTGCCGCGCAGCAACCGACCGCGGCGACCCCGTGGTCGTGGTCCCGAGCCGACCGAGGACGAGACCGGTCTCGACCGCCTCCTGAGTTCGTGGAGGCGGACCGAGGTCCGTCGCGGTCGCACCTTCACCGTGCAACCGGTGTCCGCGGCGTCCGCACAGAAGGAGTACGTCTGTCCGGGCTGCGGCCTGGCCGTGCTGCCGGGTGTCGCGCACGTGGTGGTCTGGCGCGCGGACGGTGTGCTCGGGGACGACGCCGACCTGGCGTCCCGCCGACACTGGCACAACCACTGCTGGAGCATCGCATGAGCACCGAGATCCGCTCGAACACCGAGCTCCCCGCCCGACGTACCGACATCGAACTGGTGACGGACGACCACCTCACCCTCGTCGGCGAGCTCGCCGAGCCGCTCGACCGGCCTGCGCGGGGCACGCTCGTGACGCTCCACCCGCTGCCGACCGCGCACGGGTTCATGGACAGCCACGTGCTGAAGAAGGCTGCCTCGCGCCTGCCCGCGCTGGCCGACATCGCGGTGCTGCGGTTCAACTTCCGGTCGGTGACCTCGCCACGGGGCACGTCCGAGGGCGTCTTCGGTGACGGTGAGTCCGAGGGCTTCGACCTCCGCGCCGCCGTGCAGGAGACCGTCGCACGCGGACTGCCGACCCCGTGGCTCCTCGGCTGGTCGTTCGGCACCGAGGTCGTCCTCAAGCACGGCCTCGAACACGTCGCCGCGGGGAACGTCGCCGGCGTGGTGCTGCTGTCGCCCCCGCTGCACCGGACCTCGGACGACGAGCTCCGACGCTGGGCGGACGTGGACGTCCCGGTCGTCGCGCTGGTCCCGGAGCACGACGACTTCCTGCAGCCGGAGGACGCGGTCCGCCGCTTCGCCGTCGCGCCGAACGTGCGGGTCGTCCCCGTCGCGGGCGCGAAGCACCTGTGGGTCGGGGAACGGTACGTCCGCACGGTCCTCGACGCCGTCGCGGACCTCGTGGTCCCGGGCAGCGCGCCGCTGCCGACGCACCTCGACGACTGACCACACGGTCGGCGTCGCGACCGGGCTGACGCCACCGACCGGTCAGGGCCGGACGGCGACCGTGCCCCGCGAGCCGACCGTCCCGGGTGAGCGGGGAGCGCCACGGCTGGCGCGGGGGGACGCGACCCGGCCCGGAGGCGCGCGGTGCGCCTCCGGGCCGGGTCGCGGATGCCGTCCTCAGCGGGCGGTGGCGTCCTCGTCGAGGGCCTCGTCGTCCGCCGGCCGGCCGGCCGCCACGGGGGACTCGTCGAGGAGCCCGGTGGCGTGCGTGAGCACGCCGCGCAGGTTCTCCAGGTACCCGGCGACCGCGTCGCGCTCGGTGCGGATGGCGGCGAGCCGGTCCTCGGACTCGGCGATCGCCGCGGCCGACCGTTCCTCGGCCTCCGCGATCATCCGGTGGACTCGCTCCTGGGCGTCGCTGACGATGGTGCGTGCACGTTCCTGTGCCTGCGCGGTGCTCGTGCGCTCGAGGTCGTCGGCCTCCTGCTGCAGCCGCTCGGCGCGCTCCCGCGCCTCGGACGCGCGGCGGGTCGCCTCGGCGAGCTGCAGGTTGGCCTCGTCGAGGTACTTCTGCGTCTCGGCCACCGTCTCCTGGTGCTTCTGCAGGTAGTCCTGCTCGGCGTCGTCACGGCGGGCGGCGAGCTCGGACTCGAGCGCCGCGCGGGCCTCGTCGCGTTCTCGGGCGATCGCCGTGCGGACCTCATCGCGTTCCTGCTGCAGGTCGGCGCGCACCGTGTCGACCTCCTGCTGCAGCGCCGTGCGCTCGGCCTCGAGGTCGGAGAGCTCGGCCGTGCGGCGGTCGGCGATCTCGGTGTCGACCTCGGCGTGCTCCCGCTCGCGGCGCGCAGCGAGCTCGTCGGCGTGCTCGCGCGCGGCGCGCTCGGCGGCGGCGTCGGCCTCGGCGCGCTCGCGTTCGAGGCGGGCGCGGTGCTCCTCGAGTTCCGCGGCGATGCGGGCAGCGGTCTCCTCCACCAGGCGTGCGTTCTCGGCCCGGGTCTGCTCCTCGTCGACACGGAGCTGCGCACGGGCGGCCTCGAGCTCCTGGTCGAGGGCGGTGCGGGCCTCGGCTGCCTCGCGCTCCCAGCGTGCGCGGGCGGCACCGAGTTCGGCGTCGAGCTCACGACGACGGTCGCTGGTCTCCGCCTCGAGTGCGGCCCGGCCGCGCTCGACCTCGGACTCGAGCTCGGCCCGGCCGGTCTCGAGCGCGAGCTCGTGCGCTCGGCGCTGCTCGTCGCGCTCGCGCTGCCAGGCAGCGCGGCCCTCGGCGACCTCCCGCTCGAGGGCGGCGCGCCGCGTGGTCTCCTCGCGGTCGAGGTCCGCGGTGCGCCGGGCGTGGTCGGCCTCGAACACACTGCGTCGGTGCTCGGTCTCCCGGTCGAGGTCGGCAGCGGCGCGACGGGCGTCCTCGGCCGCGCGCTGCGCGTCCTCGCGCAGCTCGGCGACCTCGCGCTCGACACGGGCACGCAGGGCATCGGTCTCGCGGATGGCGACCGAGCGGACCTCGGCGGCCTCGGTGACGGCTGCACCCCGGACGGCGGCGGCCTCGTTGCGGGCGTCCTGGGTCAGCAGGCCGGCCTCGGCACGGGCACGCTCGATCGTGTCGGACGACTCGGCCCGGGCGCGGGTGAGCTCGTCGGTCGCACGGGAGCGGGCGTCCTCGAGGGTCTCCGACGCCTCCTGCCGGGCTTCGCGGAGCAGACGCTCGGCCTCGTGCCGACTCGATGCGCGGAGCCGCTGGGCGTCGATGTCCGCCTGGCTGATGAGCCGTGTCGACTGCTCCTCGGCCACGCGCAGGGTGGACTCGAGGCGGGTGCCGAGCCCGCTGTAGGTCGGGGTGCCGGCCTCGTCGAGCTCGCCCTGCAGGTCCGCGACACGCGCCTGCAGGAGACGGATCTCCTTGGCGGCCTCGGCGCGGTCGGTGTTCGACTTGATGAGTTCGCGGCGGAGCTCGTTCACCGAGCGGTCCACCTCGTCGCGGCGGTACCCGCGCAGCTCGGTCCCGAACTCGGCCTCGTCGTTCGCCACGTGTTGCTCCTGGGGGTCGGCGGAGGGCCAGCCCTTGGCCCGCGGACGAGTCTAGTGGCGGCCCACCGGCGCCGACTGAGCCCGTGGACAGCGGTGGGGGATGCGATGTCCAGGGTGCCTCGCTATCCTGGAGCGCTGATTCGCGCGCCGATCCCCCCACCCCCGGCGCGGTAGGGAGAAGATCCGTGCGATTCGTCCTGGCGATCGTCAGTTTCGTCATCGGTCTGCTGCTCGTCGGTCTCGCGGTCGGGCAGCGCACCGTGTTCGCGCCGCCCTCGTCGCTCGTCGCAGAGTCCTCGAGCACGGCCTCGGCCCCGGTGACCGTGATCCCGGGGTCGACGCTCAACGCGAACCCCGGGTACCAGCGCATCGACGTCTCGGGTTCCGGGACGGTGTTCGCGGCCTACGGCAGGACCGCCGACGTCGACGCGTGGATCGGTGACGCGAAGCACACCACCCTGCGCTTCGACGCCGAGCAGGACCGCCTGGTCGGCCGCACGACGGGATCGGCCGACTCCGTGCCGGACCCGAAGGGCAGCGACCTCTGGTACCAGGAGTGGGACGGTGCGGGACGGTTCACCGTCCGGTTGCCCGCCGACGTCTCGGTCGTGGTGCTCGCCGACGGGTCCGACGCCGCGCCGACCGACGTGTCGGTGACCTGGCCGCGGGACACCGCGACGCCCTCCGTCGGTCCGCTCCTCGTCGCGGGCGGACTCTTCCTGGTCGGTGGCGTCGCGCTGCTGGTCTGGGCGTTCCTGCACCAGCGTCGTGGTCGTGGTCCGCGTCGCCGCAGCGGTGGGTCGCGTCCGCCGCGCGTGCGGGCGTCGCGTCGTGCAGCCGCCGCGGGGGCACAGGTGCCGGTCCGCGGTCGTCGTGGCCGTCGTTCCCTGGTGGCCGTGCCGATCGTGCTCGTGGGGGCGCTCGGTCTCGCTGGCTGCTCGTCGGACTACTGGCCGCAGGGCGGTGGCTCCGGCGCCACCCCGACGCCGACCGCCTCGGCCACCGGCGCCGCGGACTCGACCGAACCGACCGCTGCGACCGAGCAGCAGATCCGCCGGATCGTCGAGCGGGTCGCCGAGGTCGCGTCGAAGGCCGATGCCGACCGTGACGCGACGCTGCTCGAGACCCGCTTCACCGGAGCCGCCCTCGACTTCCGCAAGGCGAACTACGCGATCCGCGAGAAGGACACCGACGTCGAGACGCCGCCTGCGATCTCGGCCGGTCAGGTCTGCGTGGCACTCCCGCAGCAGACCGACAGCTGGCCGCGCACGATCTTCACGGTCGTCGCCGAGGACTGCTCCGCGAAGACCGCTCCGCAGGCCCTCACCCTGGTGCAGGACAGCGCGCGCGACGACTACAAGGTCGCTTACGACGTGTCGCTCGAGGCCGCTGCGGAGATCCCGAGCCTGGCGCCGACGTCGATCGGTGCGGCACGGCTCGCCGGGGACACGAAGCTCCTGCGCATCGCGCCCGACGACATCGCAGCCGCGTACGGCGACGTGCTGGCGAAGGACTCGGACAGCGACTCCGCCTCGCTCTTCGCCTCCGACGGCGACGGTCTGCGCTCGACGATCGGGAAGGCGTACAAGGACAAGAAGGCCGAGTCGCTGCCGGACACCGCGAAGATCGAGTACTCGTCCGAGGTGCCCGACGACGGCGCCGTGGCGATCGCCACGGACGGCGCGGGTGCGCTCGTGTCGGCCTCGCTCGACGAGGTCGAGAAGGTGACCCCGACCGCGGCCGGCGCCGAGGTCAACACCGAGGGGGCGGTCAAGGCCCTCTCCGGCGTCGACTCGAGCACGAAGGGGATCAGCGCGACGTACAGCGTCCAGCTGCTGTTCTCCGTGCCGCCGGTCGGCAGTGATGAGAAGGTGGTCCTGCTCGGGTTCACGCAGGGCCTGACCGCAGCGAGTGAGGTGCAATGACCAACGTCCCCCCGACCCCGTCCGGTCTCCGCGGAGCCGTCGACCTGTCGTCCCTCGTCGACCGCGCTCAGCGGCCGACGCAGCAAGCGGGTGCTCCCACCGGAGGCCCGGGCGCAGCCGCGGGCACCGGCGGCGCCGGCGCCGCTGCCGTGCCGGGCGGCGTCCCGGCGACCGGTGCCGGTCCCGATGCCGACCTGACCGTCCCGTCGCTCGTCATCGACGTCACCGACCAGAGCTTCCAGGACGTCCTGCAGCTCTCGTCCGTCGTCCCGGTGATCGTCGACATCTGGGCGGAGTGGTGCGGGCCGTGCAAGCAGCTCTCGCCGATCCTCGAGCAGCTGACCGCGGAGTACGACGGTCGCGTGGTGCTCGCCAAGGTCGACGCGGACACCAACCCGCAGCTCGTGCAGGCGTTCCAGGCGCAGTCGATCCCGACCGTCGCCGCCGTGATCGGTGGTCGGCCGCTCGGACTCTTCGTCGGCGCGCTGCCCGAGGCACAGGTGCGCGACGTCTTCGAGCAGGTCGTCGCCGCTGCCGAGCAGAACGGCGTGACCGGTCGGGTCACCGTCGACGGCGCTGCCGAGACGGAGCCCCAGGGCGAGCCGGCTCCCGAGCCGCTGCCGCCGCACCACCAGGCAGCGTACGACGCCATCGAGCGGGGCGACTACGCCGCCGCCGTGCAGGAGTACAAGACCGCGATCGCGCAGGACCCGAACGACCAGATGGCCGTCGCCGGGCTCGCGCAGGTCTCGTTGCTCGACCGGTTGAACGGTCGCACGGCCGACGAGCTCCGCAGTGCCGCGGCCGCGGCGCCGCAGGACGTCGAGGCACAGATGGCCGTCGCCGACCTGGACGTCAGCGGAGGGCACGTCGAGGACGCCTTCGGGCGGCTGCTCGACCTGGTCCCGACGGTGTTCGGTGCGGACCGTGAGACGCTGCGCGTCCGGCTCGTCGAGTACTTCGAGCTGATCGGGGTGGACGACCCGCGTGTGGCCGCGGCACGGCGCCGTCTGGCGAGCGCACTGTACTGACCGACGCGCCACCGTCGGCCGGTACGAGACGCCAGCGCCGGTGCGAGACGCCGGCGTCAGTGCGAGACGCCGGCGTCGGTGCGAGACGCCGGCGTCAGTGCGAGACGCCGCAGGAACCACGAGACGCCCCCGGGAACGGGGGCGTCTCCTGTGTTCGGGGGCGTCTCGCGCGGCGTGCACCGCGGACGACACGGGCGGACGACGGACGGGAGGCCCGGTGCCAGCTGGCACCGGGCCTCCCGTCCGTCCCGCGGTCGCGTCCGCGCGGCGGCGGGGTCAGTCGGCCAGTCGCAGCCAGACCGCACCCAGCGGCGGGACCACCAGGTGGGCCGAGGCCGGGCGGCCGGCCCACGGCGTCTCGTCGGCCGTGACCGAACCCATGTTGCCGACACCGGACCCGCCGTACTCCGTGGCGTCGGTGTTGAGCACCTCGTGCCAGGTGCCCGCAGCGGGCAGCCCGAACCGGCGCTCGACGGGTACCCCGGAGAAGTTCACGAAGACCGCGAGGCGGTCGTCGCCGTCCTTCCGGAGGAACCCGAGCGTCGAGTGCGGCGCGTCGCCGCCCTCGATCCACTCGAAGCCCTCGGGGGAGGAGTCGTGCGTCCACAGCGCCGGGGTCTCCTTGTAGACGCGGTTCAGCGACGCCACGAGGTCCTGCACGCCGAGGTGTCCCGGATCGTCGAGGAGCCACCAGTCCAGCCCCCGGGCCTCGGACCACTCCGACGGCTGGGCGAACTCCTGGCCCATGAAGAGCAGTTGCTTGCCGGGGTGCGCCCACATGAACGCGAGGTACGCCCGGACGTTCGCGAGCTTCTGCCACTCGTCGCCGGGCATCTTCCCGTAGAGCGAGCCCTTCCCGTGCACGACCTCGTCGTGGCTGATCGGCAGGGTGAACTGCTCACTGAAGGCGTAGACCAGCGAGAACGTGATCTCGTCGTGGTGGTACGCGCGGTACGCCGGGTCACGCTCGATGTACTGCAGCGAATCGTGCATCCAGCCCATGTTCCACTTCTGGCCGAAGCCGAGCCCGCCGGCGCTCGTCGGCTGGGTGACACCGGGCCACGAGGTGCTCTCCTCGGCGACCATCACGATGCCGGGGTAGCGCTTGTAGGCCGTGGCGTTCGTCTCCTGCAGGAACGAGATCGCCTCGAGGTTCTCGCGACCGCCGTGGATGTTCGGCAGCCACTCGGTGCGGGAGTAGTCGAGGTACAGCATCGAGGCCACGGCGTCGACCCGCAGGCCGTCGATGTGGAACTCCTCGAACCAGTAGAGCGCGTTCGCCACCAGGAAGTTGCGGACCTGCGGGTGCCCGAAGTCGAACACGAAGGTGCCCCAGTCGAGCTGCTCACCGCGACGCGGATCCGGGTGCTCGAACAGCGCGTAGCCGTCGAACTTCGCGAGTGCCCACTCGTCCTTCGGGAAGTGTCCCGGTACCCAGTCCATGATCACGCCGATGCCGGCGCTGTGCAGGCGGTCGATCAGGTAGCGCAGGTCGTCCGGCGTGCCGAAGCGCGCGGTCGGAGCGTAGTACCCGGTGACCTGGTAGCCCCACGAGCCACCGAACGGGTGCTCGGCGAGCGGCAGGAACTCGACGTGGGTGAACCCGAGGTGCTGCACGTGGCCGATGAGCGCATCGGCGGCCTCGCGGTAGGAGAGCCCGGGGCGCCACGATCCGAGGTGCACCTCGTAGACGCTCATCGGCGCATCGTGGGTCGTCGTCTGCGCTCGACGCTCCATCCAGGCGGTGTCGCCGTCGGACCACGTGTGGTCGGAGGCGGTGACGACCGAGGCGGTCAGCGGCGGGACCTCGGTGCGTCGGGCGAACGGGTCCGCTCGCTCGACCCAGCCGGAGTCGGTGAGGATCTGGAACTTGTACCGCTGCCCGACGAGGGCGCCGGGCCAGAAGAGCTCCCACACGCCGAGGTCGTTCAGGCGACGCATCGCGGTGGTGCGGCCCTCCCACCCCTCGAAGTCCCCGATCACGCGGACGGCGGTGGCGCGGGGTGCCCACACGGTGAACGCGACGCCGTCGACGCCGTCGACGGTGCGGACGTGCGCGCCGAGGTGCTGCCAGAGCTGCTCGTCACGGCCCTCGCCGAACAGGTGGAGGTCGAGCTCGCCGATGGTCGGCGCGAAGCGGTAGGCGTCGTCGGTGGTCCACGTCGCGTCGTCGGCGTCGGTGGACTCGTCGAGGTCGTAGTCGGCCTCGACGCGGTACCGACCGAGCGTGCCGGTCGTGGCGCCCGCCCAGAGACCGTCGCCCTCGTGGGTCAGTTCGACGTCGTCGCCGTCGGGGCGCACGATGCGGACGGCCGTCGCGAGGTGCCGGACGACGCGCACGCTCGTGCCCCCGTCCACCGGGTGCGGACCGAGCACGTCGTGCGGCTGGGACCAACGGCCCTCGGCCACCTGCTGGCGGAGCCAGTCCTCGACCGGCGCCGGCCGGGGAGCCGCTCCCGAGGTCGGGGCGACGTCGGAGCCGCCGGCGGGCGCTGCGTGCTGCGGTGCTGCGTGCTGCGGTGCCGCGGGCTGTGGTGCTGCGGACTCGGGTGCTGGGACGAGGTCCGCCGCGGTCGCCGTCGCTCCCGGTGCCGCCGAGCGTCCACCCTCGGAGAGCGGTGCGTCCGCGCCGTCCGCCGACAGACCGGTCGGGTCCGTGGGCTCCGGGCCGGTCGGTGCCGGGGAGCCGTCACGAGCTGCGCCGGCGAGGGTCGCCGACTCCGGGACCCCGCGGTCCGGCGTCTCCTTCGCCACGGGCGCGGCGCCGGGGAGGTCCTCGTGCGGTGCCGAGACCCGTGGCTCGTACCGGGGGGCCGGTCGGTCGGCCGGCGGGACCTCGCCCGGGGCACGGGAGCGGGTCACGGGCGGCGGCGGGGGCGGCACCGGCGGGACGCTCGGCCCCTGGCCTCGGTCCGGGGTGGCGGGGGTGGGACGGTCGGAGCCCATCGGCGGGGTCCCCTTCGGGTCGCTGTCGGTCATCGGACGGGTCCCTCCACGACGAGCAGGTGCACGGGCTCCTGGAAGGCGTCGAGGCGGACGTAGTTGGACGAACCCCACTCCCAGCGCTGCCCGGTGACGACGTCGCGGACGACGAACGGCTGCTCGTTCGGCAGCCCGAGCGCGGCGAGGTCGAGGTGCACGGTGGTCTCGCGCGCCGAGTGCGGGTCGACGTTCGCGACGACGATCACCGTGTCCGCGCGGCCCGACCGGATGAACTCGGCGGGCAGGTGCTTCGAGTAGACGACGATCGCCGGGTCCTCGGCGTCGTGGACGTGCAGGTTCCGGAGCTGACGCAGCGCGGGGTGGGCCTGACGGAAGCGGTTGAGCATCGTGACGTAGGGCGCGAGGCTCGCGCCCTCGGCCTCGGCCAGGGCGAAGTCGCGCGGCTTGTACTCGTACTTCTCGTTGTCGATGTTCTCCTCGGACCCCGGGCGTGCGACGTCCTCGAAGAGCTCGTACCCGGCGTACATGCCCCAGGTCGGCGCCCCGGTCGCGGCGAGCGCGGCGCGCACCTTGTAACCGGCGCGACCGCCGAACTGCAGGTACTCGGTGAGGATGTCGGGGGTGTTCACGAAGAGGTTCGGGCGCAGGTAGGCGCTCGTCTCGTGGCTGAGCTCGGCGAAGTAGTCCTGGATCTCCTCCTTCGTGTTCCGCCACGTGAAGTACGTGTACGACTGCTGGAACCCGGCCTCGGCCAGGGCGCGCATCATCGCCGGGCGGGTGAAGGCCTCGGCGAGGAACACCGTGTCCGGGTGCTGGTCGCGGACCTCGCGGATGACGCGTTCCCAGAACCAGAGCGGCTTGGTGTGCGGGTTGTCGACGCGGAAGATGCGGATCCCGAACGCGATCCAGTGCTCGAGGACCCGCAGGACCTCGGTGACGATGCCCTCGGGGTCGCTGTCGAACTGGATCGGGTAGATGTCCTGGTACCGCTTCGGCGGGTTCTCGGCCGTGGCGATCGACCCGTCCGCCCGGACCGTGAACCACTCGGGGTGCTGGTCCACCCACGGGTGGTCGGGGGAGCACTGGAGTGCGAAGTCGAGCGCGACCTCCATCCCGCTGTTCTTCGCCGTCTCGACGAAGACGCGGAAGTCGTCCTCGGTGCCGAGGTCGGGGTGGATCGCGTCGTGCCCGCCCTCGGGACCACCGATCGCCCACGGGCTGCCCGGGTCGTGCGGTCCCGGGGTGAGCGTGTTGTTCGGGCCCTTGCGCGCCGTGGTGCCGATCGGGTGGATCGGCGGGAGGTAGACCACGTCGAAGCCCATGCGCGCGACGGCCGGGAGCCGGCGGGCCGCGGTGCGGAAGTCGCCGCTCCTCCACGAGCCGTCGGCGTTCTTCTTCGCCCCTTCGCTGCGGGGGAAGAACTCGTACCAGGCGCCGACGCCCGCGCGCTGCCGCTCGACGTCGAGGAGCTGCGTGGGGGAGTGCGTCCGGAGCGAGGTCAGCGGGGAGTCCTCGACCTCACCCGTGATGCGCGGGTCGTCGACGGCCGTGAGGCGCTCGGTCGGCTCGAGGTCGGTGTCCCGCAGCTGCTCGGCCGCGCGGACGGCGGCGCTGGAGTCGGTCTCGGCGGCGAGTCGGTCGAGCAGGACGGCGCCGTCGAGGAGCGTCGCCTCGGTGTCGACACCGGCGGCGATCTTGAGCCGGGCGGCGTGCAGCCACGTCGCCCAGTCGTCGGAGAACGACTCGACGTGCCACGTCCAGACGCCGACGTGGTCGACCTGCACGGTGGCCTCGTAGCGGTCCGTGCCGGGGGCGCCGAGCAGCATCGGCACGGTGCGTGTGCCGCCGTCCGGGCGTTCGAGCACGAGGTCGGCGCCGATGACCCCGTGGCCCTCGCGGAAGACGGTCGCGCCGAACGTGATCACCTCGCCGTCGAACGCCTTGCCCGGGAACCCGTTCGGGGTCGTCGGCGCGAGCTGGGTGATCGGGATGCGTCCGATCTTCGGTCGGCGGGGTCGATCTGCGGTGGCCACGGAGGCGACGCTACCCGGCCGGAGCGCTCGCGTTCCCCGGAACGCGTTCCCTGTGCAGTGTCGGGCGCGTCACACGGCCTGTGCAGGACGCGCACGTGCGGGCTCCGTCGCCCGTTCCTTCCCCGGACGGGCGCGCGGAGGGCCACGACCCCCCTACGCCACCTCGAAGACGTGGATGCCGGGGCCGTACGCGGTGAAGACCTGCCCGCCCGGCCGGAGCCGCTCGTGGTCGCGGTGCTTCTCGCTCGACCAGGCCAACCGGTACCCGAGCACGTCCTGGCGCGCCGGCAGCGTCAGGTCCCGCGTCCGCCCGCTGCCGTGCACGACCACGAGCACCCGGTCGAACGGCTCGTGCTCCGGGGTCGACTCGGCGAAGTACTGCACGACCCGGTGGATGGGTTGGTCCCACCCCTCGGGGGTCATCGGCTGCCCGTCCGGTCCGTACCACGCCATGCGCGACGCTCCGGGCGTCTCCCGCCCCTCGACCCCGAAGCGCGTCGGCCGGAGCGCCGGGTGCGCTGCGCGCAGCCGCGTGAGCGCCGCGACCGCCTCGGTCATCGCCTCGGCGTCCTCGTCGTCCGACCAGTCGACGGCGGTCAGGTCGTCGGACACGACGTAGGCGTTGTTGTTGCCGTGCTGCGTCCTGCTGCGCTCGTCGCCGGCGGTCAGCATCGGGATGCCCGCCGAGAGCATCAGGGTGCCGACGAGGTTCCGCATCGACCGGCCCCGGGCGGCACGCACCCCGCGGTCGGCCGTGTCGCCCTCGATCCCGTGGTTGAACGAGCGGTTGTCGTCGGACCCGTCCCGCCCGTCCTCGCCGTTCGCCTCGTTGTGCTTGCGGTCGTGCGAGACGAGGTCGAGCAGCGTGAAGCCGTCGTGGGCCGTGACGAAGTTGACGCTCGCGAGGGGGCCGCGCTCCTGGCCGAAGGTGCCGCGGGACCCGGTGAGCGCCTCGGCGAGCCGACCGATGCCCGCCTGCGGGGTGCCGTTCCGGCGTTCCTCGGCGACGTCGGTCAGCCAGAACTGGCGGACGGTGTTCCGGAACCCGTCGTTCCACTCGCTCGTGCCGGGGCCGAACGCCCCCGTGCGCCACCCGTCGGGACCGACGTCCCACGGCTCGGCGACGACGAGCACGTCCTGCAGGTCCCGGTGCTGCCGGATGCGCTCGAGCAACGGGTGCGCCGGGTCGAACACGTGGTGCTCGTCGCGGGCGAGCGCCGCCATCAGGTCGAACCGGAACCCGTCGACCTGCACCTCGCGCGCCCAGTAGCGCAGGCTGTCGACGACCATGTCCGCGGTGGCCTCGACCGAGGTGTCGAGCGTGTTCCCGCAGCCGGTGGTGTCGTAGTACGACGCACCGTCCTCGGTCCAGCGGTACCGCCCCGCCCCGTCGATGCCGCGCAGCGAGGTGGTGGGTCCGCCGGTGCCCTCCTCGGCGGTGTGGTTGTAGACGACGTCGAGCAGCACCTGGACGCCCGCCTCGTGCAGGAGTCGCACCATGCCCTTGAACTCGCGGAGCACCGCGGAGGCACCCGCTGCACGGGCGTCCGACGAGGCGTGGGCCGCGTGCGGTGCGAAGAACCCGAGGGTGTTGTAGCCCCAGGCGTTCTCGCAACCGGCGTCCCGGAGCCACGCCTCGGTGTCGAACGCGTGCACGGGCAGCAGCTCGAGGGTCGTCACGCCGATGCGGCGCAGGTGGGCGATGGTGCTCGGGTGCGCGACGCCGGCGTACGTCCCGCGCAGGTGCTCGGGGACGTCGGGGTTCGCAGCGGTGAGCGTGCGGACGTTCGCCTCGTACACGACGGTCCGGTCCAGGGGGACGTCGGGCTTCGGCACACCGCCCCAGTCGAAGGCATCGTCGACCACGACGCTCGTCCACCGTGGGCCGCCGCTCCCAGCGGCCGTCGCCGCGGGGACGATGCCACGCGCGTACGGGTCGAGCAGCGGTCGCGCGGGGTCGAACGCGTGGCGGGGTCCGTCCGGACCGTCGACGAGCAGGTGGTACCGATCGCCCGGCCGCACGTCCGGCGTCTCCGCCGCCCACCGGTCGGTGCCGTCGGTCCGCGACAGGACGTGGCGGGTCTCGACACCGTCGGCGTCGACGACCACGAGGGTCACCGCGGTCGCGGAGGCGGAACGCACCGAGAAGCGGGGCACGCCGTCACCGAGGCGGAAGCCGGGGGTCTCGTCGATCGCGGTGCGGTGCATGACGACCAGGGTACGAGGGGCCGGAGGTATCCTGTGAACGCACACGGAAGGGGCGCAGTCATGCCGGTCTACCTCGACCACGCGGCGACGACGCCCATCCTGCCCGCGGCGCTCGCCGCGTTCACCCGGGCCCTGGCCACGGTGGGCAACCCGTCGTCGATCCACAGCGCCGGCCAGCGCGCGAAGATGCTGCTCGAGGACGGTCGCGCCGCGGTCGCCCGGTCGCTCGACGCGGAGCCGGTCGAGGTCGTCTTCACCTCCGGCGGCACCGAGAGCATCAACCTCGCGCTCAAGGGGCTGTACTGGGCGCGGCAGCAGGACCGTCCGCGGCCGCGCATCGTCGTGCCGGCGGGCGAGCACCACGCCACCGTCGACACGGTCGAGTGGCTCGAGCGCCACGAGGGCGCCGTCGTCGACGTGGTCCCGCTGGACGCGCAGGGTCGCGTCGACCTCGTCGGCCTGGAGGCACGGCTCGCCGACGCCTCGGACGTCGCCCTGGTCACGTTCCTGTGGGCGAACAACGAGGTCGGGACCCTGCAGCCGGTCGACCGCATCGTCGAGCTGGCGCACGCCGCCGGTGTGCCGGTGCACAGCGACGCCGTCGCGGCGTACGGGCAGGTCCCGGTGTCGTTCGCGGCCTCCGGCCTCGACGCGCTCAGCGTGTCGGCGCACAAGATCGGTGGGCCGGTCGGGATCGGCGCGCTGGTCCTCGGGCGCCGTGCGACGGTCGAGCCGCTCATCCACGGCGGTGGCCAGCAGCGACAGGTCCGCAGCGGGACGCAGGACGCCCCGGCGGCGGCGGCCTTCGGGGTCGCCGCCGACGCCGGGCTGCACGACGCGTCGGCCCTGCGCGACCGGCTCGTCGCGGGGGTCCTGGAACGCGTCCCGAGCGCCGTGCTCATGGGCGACCCGGTCGACCGGCTCCCCGGCAACGCCCACTTCACCTTCCCCGGGTGCGAGGGCGACTCGCTGCTGTTCCTGCTCGACGCGGCCGGGGTCGCCGTGTCGACCGGGTCCGCCTGCCAGGCCGGCATCCCCGAGGCGTCGCACGTGCTGCTCGGCATGGGCCTGTCCGAGGACGAGGCCCGCGGCGCCCTGCGCATCACGCTCGGGCACACCTCGACCGAGGCCGACGTCGACGCCTTCCTCGCCGCGCTGCCCGACGCGGTCGCCCGGGCCGGCGCAGCCGGCCTGGCGTCCCGGACGCCTCTGCTCGGACGCTGAGCGACCAGGTCCCCACGGTCCTCCACAGCGGCCACCTGCCGGACGCGAGCCCACACGGCGGAGTGCGGCGAGCCTCCCGGCCGGTGGGCACCGGTAGGATCGGTGACCATGGTCGAACTTGACTTCACCGAGCAGCTGTCCGCCCTCCGCGAGACCTTCGGCAACATCCGCTCGGTCGTCGACGTCGACCGGCTCCAGCGCGAGATCGCCGAACTGAGCGAGCAGGCGGGTGCCCAGGACCTGTGGGACGACGTCGAGCACGCGCAGCAGGTGACGAGCGCGCTCTCGCACAAGCAGGCCGAGCTCCGGAAGATGACCGACACCGAGCAGCGCATCGACGACCTCGAGGTCCTCGTCGAGATGGCGAACGAGGCCGACGACGCCGACTCCGCGGCCGAGGCGCAGGACGAGCTCAAGGCCATCCAGAAGACCATGGGCGACCTCGAGGTGCAGACCCTCCTCGACGGCGAGTACGACGAGCGCCCCGCGGTGATCACGATCCGCGCCGGTGCCGGCGGTGTCGATGCGGCGGACTTCGCCGAGATGCTCCTCCGCATGTACCTGCGCTACGCCGAGCAGCACGGCTTCAAGACCACCGTCATGGACACCTCCTACGCGGAGGAAGCGGGCATCAAGTCCGCGACGTTCGAGGTCGACGCGCCGTACGCCTTCGGCACGCTCTCGGTCGAGGCCGGCACGCACCGCCTCGTCCGCATGTCGCCGTTCGGTGCCGCGGGCAAG
The DNA here is from genome assembly GCF_023712625.1 of Curtobacterium sp. ODYSSEY 48 V2. Classification (NCBI taxonomy): domain Bacteria; kingdom Bacillati; phylum Actinomycetota; class Actinomycetes; order Micrococcales; family Microbacteriaceae; genus Curtobacterium; species Curtobacterium sp. ODYSSEY 48 V2. The sequence continues at coordinate 248,551 of NZ_JAMAXX010000005.1, read as the reverse complement.
CGCCAGACCTCGTTCGCCGCGGTCGAGGTCATCCCGCTCATGCCGGAGACCGCGGTCATCGACATCCCGGAGAACGACATCCGGGTCGACGTGTTCCGGTCCTCCGGCCCCGGTGGCCAGTCGGTCAACACCACGGACTCCGCCGTCCGCCTGACCCACCTGCCGACCGGCACCGTCGTGTCCATGCAGAACGAGAAGTCGCAGATCCAGAACCGCGCAGCCGCCATGCGCGTGCTGCAGTCGCGCCTGCTGCTCCTGAAGAAGGAGGAGGAGAACGCGAAGAAGAAGGAGCTCGCCGGCAACATCACGGCGAGCTGGGGTGACCAGATCCGCTCGTACGTCCTCGCGCCGTACCAGATGGTCAAGGACCTCCGGAGCGAGCACGAGGTCAACAACCCGTCGTCGGTGTTCGACGGGGACCTGGACGGCTTCATCAACGCGGGCATCCGCTGGCGCAAGCAGGGCGACGATTCCTGAGCGAGCTCGCGGGGGAGTCGAGCCGCGCGCCTCGGTTGACTTCCGGCCCACCCGACCTAGCCTGATCCGGTCATGATCAAATTCGACCAGGTCACCAAGGTCTACTCGGGCAACCCGAGTCCCGCGCTCGACGACCTCTCCCTCGAGATCCTCAAGGGTGAGTTCGTCTTCCTCGTCGGCGCGTCCGGCTCCGGCAAGTCGAGCTTCCTCCGCCTCGTGCTCAAGGAGGAGAAGCCGACCCGCGGGCAGATCCACGTGCTCGGCCAGCGCCTCGGCGCGCTGTCGTCGCGCAAGGTCCCGTACTTCCGCCGCAACCTCGGTGTGGTCTTCCAGGACTTCCGGCTCCTGCCGAACAAGAACGTCTTCGACAACGTCGCGTTCTCGCTCCAGGTGATCGGCAAGAGCAAGGGCTTCATCAGCGAGGCCGTCACCGACGTGCTCAAGCTCGTCGGCCTGGCCGGCAAGGCCACCCGGATGCCGCACGAGCTCTCCGGTGGTGAGCAGCAGCGCGTCGCGATCGCCCGTGCGGTCGTCAACAAGCCGGCGATCCTGCTGGCCGACGAGCCCACCGGCAACCTCGACCCGACCACCTCGGCGGGCATCATGGCGCTCCTCGAACGCATCAACCAGGGAGGCACCACCGTGCTCATGGCGACGCACGACGCCAGCATCGTGAACCAGATGCAGCGCCGGGTCATCGAGCTCTCGAACGGCACCGTCCTGCGCGACGAGCAGTCCGGCGGGTACCAGACGCAGGCGCTGCCGATCCAGCGCGGCTCCGGCGTCTCGAACACGACCGGCATCCAGACGATCCCGGGGCTCATCCGATGAGGCTCGGGCTCGTCATGTCCGAGGTCGGCTCGGGCCTGCGGCGCAACGCGTCGATGGTGGTCTCGGTCGTCCTGGTGACCTTCATCTCGCTCACCTTCGTGGGCACGGCGATCCTGCTGCAGATGCAGATCAACCAGATGAAGGGGTACTGGTACGACCGGGCGCAGGTCGCGGTGTACCTGTGCACCGACACCGACACCACCGGCAACTGCACCGGTGCCAAGGCGACCGAGGACCAGCGCGAGCAGGTCCAGGCGCAGCTCGACTCGTCCACCCTGAAGCCGTACATCGAGAAGACGTACTACGAGGACCAGGACCAGGCGTTCACGCGGTTCAAGGAGCAGTTCAAGGACTCGCCCGCGACCGAGTTCGTGAAGCCGGAGTACCTCAACGAGACCTTCTGGGTGAACCTGAAGAACCCGTCGCAGGCGGACGTGCTCGTCGAGAGCCTGTCGAAGGTCGCCGGCGTGCAGAGCGTCGTCGACCAGCGCGGGTACCTGCAGCCGATCTTCAACCTGCTCAACGCATCGTCGTACACGGCGATCGGCATCGCGTCGCTGATGCTCGTGGCGGCCGTGCTGCTCATCGCGACCACCATCCGACTCTCGGCGTTCAGCAGGCGACGTGAGCTCGGCATCATGCGCCTGGTCGGGGCGTCGAACCGGTTCATCCAGACACCCTTCGTGCTCGAGGGGGTGATCGCCGCCGCGATCGGAGCGGTGCTCGCCGGTGGCGCGATCACCGCGGTGGTCTGGTTCTTCGTCCGGAACTACCTGGCGCAGCGGTTCTCCGGCACCGCCTTCATCGGCATGAGCGACGCGGCCGTGGTCGTGCCCGCGGTGATCGTGATCGGCGTGCTCCTGGCCGGGGTCTCGGCGCTCATCGCGATCCGCCGGTACCTGCGCGTCTGACCCGGCCCGAGCGGCGGTCGATCGTCCGGCGCGAGGCTCGCCGTGGCGGACATCTTCGCGGTGGTCCTGCCAACAACGTGTCCGCCTGCGCGAGCCTCGGGTCGCCGGCGCAGTGCGGCGCGCCGGGAAGGTGCGCCGCGGTCGTCGTGTTCACTAGGCTGTAGGGCTGCGCAGCAGCACCGGGGCCCGTGCCCGGTCACGAAGGGAGTCACCATGGCGAAGGAACGCGGCGAGAAGATCGTGGCGACCAACCGTCGCGCGCGCCACGACTACCTGATCGAGGACACGTACGAGGCGGGCATGGTGCTCTCGGGTACCGAGGTGAAGTCCCTCCGCGAGGGGCGGGCCTCACTCGTCGACGGCTACGCGTTCATCGACGGTGGCGAGGCCTGGCTCGACTCCGTGCACATCCCCGAGTACACCGAGGGGACGTGGAACAACCACGCGCCGCGGCGGAAGCGCAAGCTCCTCCTGCACAAGCAGCAGATCGTGAAGATCTCGCACAAGACCGCGCAGGGCGGGTACACGCTCGTGCCGATGAAGATCTACTTCCACGACGGCCGGGCGAAGGTCGAGATCGCGGTCGCCAAGGGCAAGCGCGAGTTCGACAAGCGTCAGGCCCTGCGCGAGAAGACCGACAAGCGCGAGGCCGAGCGCGCCATGCGCTCGCGCAACCGCCTCGGCGAGTGAGCGCGGCGGGGTGAGCCCTCGGCGAACGTCGGTGGCGTCGTCCAGCACACCCCGCTAGGCTGGGGTCCGCTCCTCACGGGGAGCATTGGCAACTCAACAGCGTGACAGCGGCTCGCACGTCACGGCCCGTACGGGGATGATCGGTTTCGACATTGCCTGTGTGCCGACGGGAAGCGGGCCGAGGACCCACGGTCATCTCGTGAACGATCCGTGGAAAACAACAAGTGCCAATTCCAAGCGCACTGACTTCGCTCTCGCTGCGTAAGCAGCCCAGCACATGAAGTCCGTCGGCCAGGTGATCGTCTTCTAACCTGAGTTCCGGCGTCATCCAGAGGACTTGCTGCACGGTTGCGCCTCAGGGCCGTGCGGGACTTGCACTGAGACTGGGCCCGTCGTCCTAGAAGCCGGTAGCAAAGGACGGGGCCGAGCAGAACGACTCATCCGGATACGCCCGTAGAAGACGTCGAACCGCAGCGATGGACGGGGGTTCGATTCCCCCCATCTCCACCAACGCCGTGCCGTCGAGCCGCTGTCGCGCTGATCGAACCGAGATCGCCACCCGAACGCCCCGTCGTCGTCCCCCAGGACGGCGCCGGGGCGTTCGTCGTTCCCCCGGGGTCCCGGACTACTGTCCGGAGCGAGCGCGGGGCTGGTCCTGCGTCGACCCGACCGGGAGGGCAGCACGTGGTGCAGGAGATCGCGATCCGAGTCCGTCTGCGCGAGCAGGACCGTCTGGGACTGGCGGAGTACGAGCGGATCGTGGGGTCCGTCGCGACCGTCGCCGCCGTCGTCGCCTGGCTGCCGACGCCCGGGTCACGGCTCGTCGTCCGCGGTCCTGGTGCCGAGCCGGTGCGCCTCGAGACGGTGTCGTACGGCACCGTGTTCGAGATGCTCGTCGTGCTCGACCAGCGCTCGGCCACGGTCGAACGGGCAGCGTCGGCGGTGGCCGCGCTGGTGACGTCGGTGCGCGACGAGCACGTCGAGGACGACGTCGCGGGCATCGCCGGCGAGTTCGACCGCCTCGATCGGTCGGCGCCGCGTGGTCGCTCGGCGGTGGAGCGGGCGCTGCGTGGGTTCCTCGAGGGAGCCCGGGCCGACGTGCTCGCACGGAGGACCACCACGCGGGTCCGTGCTGCCCAGGCGCTCCTGCGGCTCGCCGAGGACGGGGCGGAGCTCGTGGTGGAGCGGGTCGAGGACGCCCTGGCACCCGTGGTCGAGGAGCAGCAGGTCGACGTGCTCTCGGACACCAGCACGTCCGTCGTGGTCGAGCCGGTCGACGGGATCGCGCCCTCCGGTGTCCGCGCCTCGCGCACGGTGGTCGACGACGACTTCCCGGCGGAACAGCCCGGCGAGCAGGACGAGGGCACGAAGACCAAGGACAAGGACGAGAAGCAGTCCGACAAGAAGAAGAAGGACAAGAAGAAGGACAAGAAGAAGAAGGACGGCAAGAAGAAGGACAAGAAGAAGAAGGACAAGCAGAAGTCCGACAAGAAGAAGTCTGACAAGAAGCAGTAGGACCACGCGGTAGGGCCGGGTCAGAAGTCGAACAGGTTCGCCCGCAGGCCGCCGTTGCCGTACTCCCAGCGCAGCAGCCCCCGGCGGCGCAGTGCGGGCACGAGGTCGCCCGTCAGCCGGTACACCTGTGCCGGGTGCAGGTCGCCGGACAGGATGAACCCGTCGTTGTCCGCGTCCGCCCCGAGCTCCTCCGCGAAGTCCGCGAACTCCTCGGCCGTCCCGACGAACCCCTCGTGCGCGCTGATCCGCCCGAGCCGGGCCTTCCGGGTCAGGAGTTCCCGGAGGGGCGCGTCCGGCGTGTCCCCGACCAGCCCACGGACCGTGCCCGCGGACACGTGGTCGCCGAAGGTCCCGTCCGGGATCGGTGCGTCCAGGTCGAGGGCGAGCAGGTCCGTCTCGGAGTCGCTCGACCACGCGACGGCGGCGGCTCGGAGATCGGCATCCGACGGGTGTCGTGACGCGGCGACGACGCGCTCGGCCTCCTCGACCGAGGGCACCAGGACCGGTTTGAGCACGAACAGCACCCGCAGGTCGTCCGCGCTGCGCCCGGCGTCGGTCGCGGCGGTCAGTACCCGCGACCGGTACGCACGGACCGCCTCGGCCGTCAACGGTGCGAGTGCGAGCTGCACGTCCGAGTGCGTCCCGGCGAACCCGAGCCCGCGTCCGGATCCGCCGGGGGAGACCACGACCGGGTCAGCGTCGAGCGGGAGCGCGTTGAGCGGGCCGTCGGCGGTGAAGTACGCGCCCTCGTGGTGGAACGCGTCGAGTGCGTCGCCGTCGGCGAAGTGCCAGTCCGTCGGGTCCCCGACGTAGCCGTCGCCCCACGAGTGCCAGAGCCGTCGGAGCAGCGTGATCCACTCCTCGGCGCGGTCGTACGCGGCGTCGTGCGGGAGCGGTGCCGCTCCGACGTGCCGGGCGCTGCCGGTGTCGGTCACGACGTTCAGCCCGAAGCGGTCCGAGGACAGGTGCGCGAGTGTCGCGGCCTGCCGCGCGGCGAGGTACGGCGGTGTGATGCCGGCGTTCACCGTCGGTGCGATGCCGATGTGCTGCGTCACCGCGAACAGGTACGGCGCGAGCAGCAGCGGGTCGTGCTTCGGACCGCCGTACGCCTGCCGGATCCGCAGGTCGAGGGTCGCCGGACTGCCGAGGGAGATCGCGTCCTCGGCGATCACGAGGTCCATCCCCGCCTGCTCGAGCGCCCGGACGGACTGCTGGTACAGGTCGGGCTTCGTCCAGTCGTGGCCCCAGTCCCAGTCGGACCGTCCCCACGCCTGCGGGCCGAACCCCCGCGAGAAGAAGTACCCGAAGTGCTGCAGATCGCCCACCGTCAGACCTCCTGCGCGACGAGGTGGCCCTGCGGGACGGCGCGTGCGAGGGCCGCGACCTCGGTGGCGGGGGCGGGGCGGGCCTCCCGGCCGGCGCCGTCCCGTCCGGTGGCCGCACGGACCGCCGCGAGGCCGCACTCCACGTCGGCGAGCAGGTCGGAGACGTCCTCGATGCCGACGGACAGCCGGACCAGGCCGTCGCCGATGCCGAGCTCGGCCCGCTCGGCCGCGGTGCGGCCGGCGTGCGTGGTGGTCGCGGGGTGCAGCACGAGCGAGCGCACGTCACCCAGGTGGGTCATCCGACTGATGAGCTGCACCGCGTCGATGAAGGCGCGGGCGGCCGACTCGCCACCGGCGAGCGTGAAGGCGAAGACCGAGCCGGCCCCACGGGGCAGGTAGCGCTGGGCGAGGTCGTGGTACGGACTGGAGGCGAGCCCCGCGTGGTCGACGCTCGTCACCTCCGGCTGGCGCTCCAGGAAGGACGCGACGGCCAGCGCGTTCGCGACGTGGCGCTCGACGCGGAGCGACAGCGTCTCGATGCCCTGACGCAGCAGGAAGGCGTTGAAGGGCGACGGCGTCGGACCGATCCGCGACGCGACGACGTCACGCGCGTACACCGCGAAGGCCCGGCTGCCGTGGCGCTCGACGTAGCTCTGCCCGCCGAGGGCGCGGTCCGGCGTCGTGAGGTGGGCGAAGCGTTCCGGCGTACGGCCCCAGTCGAAGGTCCCGCCGTCGACGACGAGCCCGCCCAGGCCGGCACCGTGCCCGGAGAGGAACTTCGACGCGGAGTGCACCACGACGTCGGCGCCGTGCTCGACCGGCCGCACCAGGTACGGCGTCGCCAGGGTGTTGTCCACGACGAGCGGCACGCCCGCCCGGTGCGCGGTGTCGGCGACCCCGGCGATGTCGAGGACGTCGTTCTTCGGGTTGGGGATCGTCTCGGCGAAGAAGAGCTTCGTGTTCGGCCGAACCGCGCGGGCCCACGCGTCGAGGTCGCGCTGGTCCGCGACGAAGTCGACCTCGATGCCGAGGCGCGCCAGGTTCTGCAGGAGCAGGCCCTTCGTGCCCTCGTAGATGCTCCGGGCGCTCACGACGTGGTCGCCCGCCTGCAGGAGCCCGAGGAGCGCCACCGTCACCGCCGCCTGGCCGCTGCCGACGAGGATCGCCTCGGCGCTCCGTTCGAGCAGTGCGACGCGGCGCTCGACGTCGGCGTTCGTCGGGTTGCCCAGCCGTGTGTAGGTGTACCCGTCGTCGGCACCGGCGAAGCGCTCGCGGGCCTGCTCGAAGTCGTCGAAGAGGAAGCCCGAGGTCATGTGGATCGCTGGGACCCGCGCTCCGTGTGCGGTGTCGGGCAGGAACCCGCCGTGCACCTGCTCGGTGGCGAAGCCGTGGCCGTCGTTCGACATGGGGTCCTCCTGGCGTGTCCGTCGTGCGGGTACTCTCGCAGGCCGGACGGCCCGGTGGGGCATTGCGGCGTCGGGTTACGGGCCGGCGGTGCCACCCCGAGCGGGAGCGGCCGTGCTCGCGTCTGCGTCTGCGTCGGCGAGCAGTGCGGCGAGGCGTCGGGGGAGTCCCGGGGCGATCGGATCCGGGAGCGCGTCGACCGGGAACCACCGGACGTCCTCGCTCTCGTGGCTCACCGCGGTCCGGGTGGAGGGGGCCGCCGTGGCGACGAAGCCGACGTCCCAGTGCGCCGCGCAGGAGAAGCCGCCGTGCAGGTCGTGGCGGTCCAGGTCGGCCACGACGCCGTCGTCGAGCTCGAGGCCGACGATGCCGGACTCCTCGCGGGCCTCGCGCCGAGCCGCCCCGGCCAGGTCGGGGTCCCGCGGCTCGAGGTGCCCGCCGAACTGCACCCAGAACCGGCCCTTGCGGTGCAGGCAGAGCAGGACGCGGGACCGGTCGGGCGAGAACACGAAGCACGACGCCGTCAGGTGCTCCGTGCCGAGGGACCGGTCGAGTGCAGCGTCCCCGGTGCTGCGGACGAACCCGACGAACCGCTCGCGGTCGGGCGACGGCGCGTCGGTGAGCGCGGCGAGGGCATCGGCGGGGCGCATCCGACGATCGTGGCACGGCGGACGGGTACGGGCACGCGACGAGACGCGTGTCGATCGACGCGTGGGACGTCGGTTCGTGCGCCGACGTCGTGTCCGTGCGCATCGTTCGACACCGCACCGGTCGATCGACGCGTGCGATGTCGCAGGAGCGCGGCCGGGCTGCCGACGCCGGTCCGCCGACGCCTCGGCCCCGGGTCAGAACAGCGCGCGGACCCCGGCGGCGACGGTGTCCCACATGGCGAGGAGCGGCTCCCGGGCGAGCCACACCGCCACCCCGTTCACCGCCACGAAGAGCACGAACCACAGCACGGCCGGCACCCGCATCTCGGCGGCGGCGATGTGGAAGTCCGTCTGCACCCGGGCGCCGGTCAGCAGCCAGCGGGCGACGTGCACGAGGGACCGCAGACCGTCCACCACGAACGCGGTGCCGACCGCGGCGACGACGAGCACGGTGGCCTCCGACGGCCGGACCGCCACCCACAGCGCGAGCGCGTCGAAACCGAGCACGACGAGCAGGCCGAACCAGTTCCGCACGAACGCCAGGGCCACCAGGCCGACGACGGCGAGCACCACCACGGGGAGCCACCGCGACCCCTGGAGCACCCCGGAGACGAGCAGCACCCCGGCCCAGAGCGGCGCGCTGTACCCGGCGAAGAGGTTGAGGACCCGGACCAGCCAGCGGATCGCCGCCGGCACGCGCCCGAGTCGGACCCAGGCCTCGCCGGAGCCGTCGGCGTGCAGGTCGATCCGGTCGATGCGTCCGCCGAACGGCACCACGACGACGCAGTGGCCGACCTCGTGCACGATGGTGCCCGCGATCCGGGCGACCCGGCCGACCAGGGGCACGACGGGCAGGACGGCGCCGACCAGGACGGCGACGAACACGAGGGGCGGGGCTGCTGCGGTCAAGACGCCAGGATGGCAGCACCCACCAAGAGGACGCTGACCGCGCGGGCCGTCGGGTCAGCGGACGGCGTCCACGACGACGAGCACCACCACGACGACCGTCGCGACGACCGCCAGGCCGGTCAGGACGACGAGGAACACCGTCACCCGGTTGCGCTGCACGTGCCTGGCTACTCGACCGTCACCGACCTCGCGGCGGCGCGGGGCTTGTCCACCGCGCAACCGAGCTGCAGCGCGAGTTCACGCGCCAGCATCTGCAGGGGCACGACCGCCTCGACCGGACCCCAGGGTGCGAGCGACCGTCCCCAGGCCAGGTCGGTGGCCTCCGCGCGGTCGGTGATCGCCGGTACGTCGGAGCCCGCACGGCCGATCGTGACGACGAGGCCCCCGCGGGCCCGGACCTCGGCGACGGCGGAGGCGATGCGCGGGTCCCCGTGGTCGACCACCACGACCGGGGTGCCGTCGTCGACGAGCGCGAGCGGACCGTGCTTGAGCTCACCGACGGGGCAGGACCGTGCCCACCGGTAGGCGAGCTCCTCCACCTTCAGCGCACCCTCGGCTGCGTAGGGCAGCCCGGGCCCGCGGCCGACGAACAGGAACCCGGGCGCGTCACGGACCGTCGCGGCCAGGAGCGGGATGCGCTCGGCTGCGACCGCGGCGGCGGCCGCCATCCGCTCGGGCAGTCCGGAGAGCTCGTCGACCAGGGCTGCGGCGCGGGTCGGCTCGAGCCGGCCCGAGGCGACCAGTGCCGACAGGACCGCGGTCACGCCGACGACCACCTGCGCCGTGAAGGTCTTCGTCGCGGCGAGCCCGACCTCGGGGCCGGTGTGGCAGGCGAGCACCGCGTCGGCTCGGCGGGCGAGGGACGAGTGCACGTCGTCCGTCAGCGCCAGGACCGGGTACCGGTCGTCGAGCCGGTCGAGCGCCCGGAGGACGTCCGCGGTCTCCCCGGACTGGCTGATGGCGACGACGAGGGTGTCGCGACCGAGGACGGCGTGGTCCACCTCGCTCGCGACGACGATGTCGGTGGGCACGCCGCCGAGGGTGCGCGCGGTCCCGGCGACGACCTGGCCGGCGTGCAGCGACGTCCCGCAGGCGACGACGGCGAGCCGCTCGAACGCCGGTAGCCCGAGCCCCGTCCAGGTGCTGCCGTCCGCGGTGCGCTGCCGGACGCGCTCGAGCAGGTCGGCGACGACCCGGGGCTGTTCGGCGATCTCCTTGGCCGTGTGGTCCGGGTGGTCGCCGAGGTCGACGTCGAGCGCGGTCGTGGCGAACGGGGACGGGGTGGGGAAGGGCACGGGCACGGCGATGCCCTCCGACGACCAGCTCCACGCCTCGCCGAGCTCGACGACGTCGCCGTCCCGGAGCGGCACGAAGGTCTCGCACCACCGGGCGATGGTGCCGACGTCGCTCGCGACGAAGTCACCCCGTGCCGAGCGTGCGACGACGAGGGGCGACCGGTTCGCGGCGGCGACCATGCGGCCGTCCCGGGCGTCGAGCACGACGATCGCCCAGGAGCCCCGCAGTTGCGCGGTCGCGATCTGCACCGCGAGCACGAGGTCGGGGTCGACGCGGAGTGCACGCTCGACCAGGTGCCCGATGACCTCGGAGTCGACCTCGGACCGGAAGACGTGCCCCTGCTGCTCGAGCGTCGCCCGCAACCGTCCCGCGTTCTCGACGGTCCCGTTGTGCACGACGCTGATCCGGCCGGAGCAGTCGGCGTGCGGGTGCGCGTTCTCCTCGCGCACCGTCCCGCAGGTCGCCCAGCGGGTGTGCCCGATCCCGAGCCCGGTCGAGGCGTCCTCTGCCGGTACCGCGGCCGCCCGTGCAGCGAGGTCCGCCCGCAGGTCCGCGACGCGGGACACCGACCGGACCGTGGCGATCCGACCGGCGGCGGTCCGCACCGCGACGCCGACGGAGTCGTACCCCCGGTACTCCAGCCGTTCGAGACCGTCGAGCAGGAAGGGGGTCACGTCGTCGCTGACGCGCGCCGCGATGATGCCGCACATACGATGTCCGTTCGGGTGGTGGACCGGCCCGGTGCCGGGGAGCGGCACCGACCGCCGCCGGGTCTGCCGCGGGTCCGGGTCCGTCGCCCGGCCGGTCCACCCGCGGATCAGGCGGGGGCGGACCGGGAGGGTCGGCGGTTCGGGTACCGGACGGTCGTGATCCGCGGACGGGCCCTTCCGGGAAGGGCACGACGGTCGGTGCACCACGAGCCTCGCCCGGCGGGTCCGCCGGGACAACACCGCGCAGCGGCTCTTGCGGTTCACCGCGCGAGCGGTGCGACCCGACGTGTCGTCGGTGCGGACTCCCGCAAGCCGGCTCGCGGTCCGACGTCGGGCGTGACGGACGGGAGGCCCGGTACCAGCTGGTACCGGGCCTCCCGTCCGTCGAGCGGTCGCCCTGCGTCCGCGGGTCGCGCGATCAGGTGAGCAGCGCGACGAGGTGCGAGCGCGAGCGCGCACCGACCTTCCGGTAGATCTGCGTCAGGCGCAGCTCCACGGTGCGCTGGGACATGAACAGCGACGAGGCGATCTCGCGGTTGCGGTAGCCCTCGGTCACCTTCTGCACCACGGCGCGCTCCTCCGCGGTCAGCTGGGTGAGCACGACGGACGCGTCCGGGGCGCTCCGCGGTGACCCGGGGACCGGGGCGGACAGCACCGGTCCGGACCGCAGTGACGTCGGCACGCCGAAGGCCGGCATGACCGCCGTCGGCGCGGGCGTCGCCAGCGGTCGTCGCAGACCGGCCGCCTCGTACGCGGCCGCGGCGGCGGCGCCGAGGCGGGGCCGCTCGGCGTCCGTGCCCACCGCCGTCAGGGCGGCGAAGGTGCGAGCGCGCTCGTACTGCGAGTCGTGCGGCTGGAACAGCTCGAGGGCTCGACGACGCGCCGTCTCACGGGTGGCGTCGTCGGCGACGAGCGCCAGGCTGCGGGCCAGCACGAGCGCCCCCCAGCGGGACGGCCGGGCGTGGTGGTCGGCCGCGAGCCGGGCCGTCGCGTTCCGGGCGTCGTCGATCCGGCCGAGGCGCACGTAGCCCTCGACCAGGTCGCCGAGGTGCCGCAGCACGGTCGGGTTGCGCAGCGACCGGCCGACGGCGTCCGCCGCCTCGAGGGCGGTCACCGCCTCGTCGACACGACCGTCGAGCAGCAGCACACGCCCGCGGAGTGCGTGCAGCCGGGCCGTGGTGCCCCAGAGCAGCACCGTGGAGCGGAGCGCCAGGCACCGGTCCACCACCTCGAGCGCCTCGAGCGAACGGCCCTCGGCGAAGTGGCGCCACGCGACCGCGACCGCCCGCGACGGCTCGCGGAGCCGCTGCGCGGACAGGGCGCTCCCGGCCTCCCAGGCGTCGATCGCGCGGAGGGCCTGCCGGAAGTTGCCGGAGCGCAGCTCGTTCTCGGCGGACAGGTAGCGGGCTCCCTCGACCCACACGGCCTCGGTGTCCTGCCCGCGGGCGACGACGAGCGCGAAGACGCGACGTGCGCTCCGGTACCGCTCGGCGAGGCTCAGCGCGTGTGCCACGAGCAGGAGTGCCGGGTCGGACATCGCCATCAGCCGCGCCGTCGAGAGTCCGTCGTAGAGCTCCGTGTCGGCGGGCAGCGAACCGTCGAGCGCGGCGACGAGGCACTGCACGGCGCCGGCGATCTCCGCGGTGTGCGGGGTGACCACCGGAGCGAGCTGCTCGACCCGGGCGAGCAGGTCGCGGGCCTGCTCGAGGTCCCACGTCTCCGCCCGGAAGCTGGCGACCATCGCCAGGAGCCCGGCGGTCGCGGGGGCTTCGGGTGCCTCCGCGTCCACGGGCACGAGGAGCTCGTCCGCGTGCACGGTCTCGCCGCGCAGGTACTGCACGGAGTACAGGACCCGCAGGCGCCGGACCTCGTCCGACCCGCGCCGGAACGGGCGCATCGCGGTGAGGTAGCGCGCGGCGAGCCCGAGCTGACGCTGTGCGAACAGCGCCTCGGTGACGGCGAGCAGTGCCGTCCGCTCGTCCTCACCGCCCGAGCCGACGTGCAGGGCACGCTCGGCCAGGGCGACCGCGGCGTGCGGTGCCCCGTCGGCGACGTAGCCCGCGGCGGCGTCGAGCAGCGCGACCACGTCGGGGACGTCGTCGACGAAGCTCCGGTGCCACGCGGCGGCGCGCGGATCCGCCTCGGCGCTCGCCGCGGCGAGCTCGCGGTGCAGCGTGCGCCGGGTGCGTGCGGACATCCGCCAGTACAGGGCCGACCGCAGCAGCGGGTCGCGGACCGTGACGGTCTGGCCGCGCACGACGACGAGCCCGGCGTCGGCGAGGTCGTCGACGGCGTCGCGGTCCCATCCGGTCGTCCTGGCGACCGGCACGAGGGACAGCCGGGCGAGGACGTCCAGACCACGTCCCGCGTCGTCGGTGTCGGTGTCGGTGTCGGTGTCGGCGGCACCCTCGACCACGTCGAGGGTCAGTGCCGCGATGGCCTCGGTCGTGGCGGTCGGGCGCAACGGCAGCACGAGCGGCTCGGTGCCGGTCAGCTGGGCGGTCGAGAGCATGTCGAACTGCTCGCGGAGCGCGCCGGGGTTGCCGCCCGTCGCAGCGGCGAGGATCGCGAGGACGCCGTCGTTCGCGCCCTCCGGTGCCATCGACCGGGCCAGCGCGAGGGACACGTCGGCGGCCAGCGGTTCGAGCCGCAGCACGGGGAGGGCCGTGAGCGGACCGTCCGACGGCACGGTCCGGACCGTTGCGACCAGGCGCAGTGCCGTGCCGGCGAGCCGACCCGCCAGGAACGCGATGAGCTCCTGGCTCTCGCGGTCCATCCGGTCGAGGTCGTCGATCAGGACGACCGTCGGCGGCAGGGTCAGGGTCTGCACGGCCTCGAGGAAGTCGTGCGCGGCGGCGAGCCCGCTCGTCGCGCCACCGGCCTGCAGCAGGTGCGCGATGTGGGCGGTCGCCCGCGGATCGTCGAGTGCGGTGAACAGGGAGGTCACGCCGGCCAGGGGCCAGCGGGACTCGCTCCCGTTGACACCGACCCGCACGACGGGCAGGGAGACGCGGTCAGCGACCGCGTCGAGGACGCTGCTGCGCCCGGAACCAGGGTCGCCGACGACGACCATCGCGGACTCACGAGGGAGTACAGCGAGGGTCGCGATCCGGTCGACCTCGAGACGGCGACCGGTGAGTGCCATGACTCACCGGCCTCCGGGTCCGGGGACGGAGACTGCGGTGGGCGTCCGGTCGGCAGCGCGGCGGGAGACCACGGCGACGGACGGGATCCAGTCGGCGTCACGGGCAGGGACCGTGGCGACGGACGGACGCGAGGCGGCGACGGAGCGCACACCAGGGCTGTCGGTGAGATAACGCGGACGACGAGTGAGGGTGCACTCGGTTCCGCCTGGGAACGATGAAGTCATCGTCTGGACCACCCCTCGGGTCAGGGTTTTCGGACGAGTAATGGACGACGGACCCGACACGGTCCGGGTCTAGGGAACCCGGTGCGTCCGATCAGCCGTGAGCACGATAACCCGCCCATCGGACGCCACCGAAGTGCTCGTCAGCAGAGTGTCCGACTCGCCTGGCCCCAGTCCGGGGGGTCCCTGCCCCCGTCCGGGGGTCCGGCACCGTCGGCCGGGCCGCGCGCAGGGGACAAGCGGGGTACACCGCGGCGCAGCGTCCGCCCTGCCCCGGTGTCGCCCGTGTCGGGACGACCAGGGGCTACGGACGCCGGATGACGTCCACGACGGCGTCGTGCACGTGCCCGTTCGTGGCGAGGGCGCTGCCGTGCCACGGGCCAGGGTCGCCGTCGAGCGAGGTGAAGCGGCCGCCCGCCTCCTCGACGATCGGCACGAGGGCCGCGATGTCCCACGGCTTGAGGTCGGGTTCGCCCGCGACGTCGAGGACCCCCTCGGCGACGAGCATGTACGACCACATGTCGCCGTACGCCCGGGTGCGCCAGACCTTGCGGGACAGGGTGACGAGGGCGTCGAGCCGGTCGTCCTCGTCCCACTGCTGGATGCTGTTGTAGCTGAGGCTCGCCTCGGACAGGGCCGTGACGCCGGAGACCCGCAGGGGCCCGTCGGTCGAGTGCGCGCCGAGCCCCTCCGCGGCCCACCAGCGCTTGCCGAGCGCCGGGGCGCTGACGACGCCGAGCACCGGGCGGCCGTCGACGGCGAGGGCGATGAGGGTCGCCCAGACCGGCACGCCCCGCAGGTAGTTCGCGGTGCCGTCGATCGGGTCGACCACCCACTGCCGGTGCCCCTCGCTCAGGGCGTCGGCACCGGTGTCCGCCGTCGTCTCCTCGCCCAGGAACGCGTCGTCCGGGCGCTCGGCGGCCAGGCGCTCGCGCAGGGCACGCTCGACCGCCTGGTCGGCGTCCGTGACGTGCGTGCTGTCGGCCTTCGTCGTGACGTGCAGGTCGGCGGCGCGGAACCGCTCGAGGCTGATCGCGTCGGCGGTGTCGGCGAGGGAGCGGGCGAAGTCCAGGTCGGCGCTGAGGTCCACGGAGGTCAGGCTAGCGCCCTAGGCCGCGACGACCTGCTCCTCCTCGTAGCGCGACACCGCGCGCTCGCGGGCGATGCGGGTCCGGCGTGCGGCGAGCCCGTGCACGAGGACACCGAGCAGCACCGCGACGACCAGCCACAGCACGAGCACGACCACCGACCGGGTCAGCGACGCTCCGGGGAAGTACACGAGGTCCTGCGCGGCGCCGAGCCAGGCCGCGCCGCTCCAGAACGTGTTGAGCGCCGCGAAGAAGCCGGGCTGGAACGACGGCTGGAAGATCCCGCCGGAGCTCGTGAAGTTGAGCATCACGAAGAGCATCGTCAGGATCGGGGTGGTCCACCGCCCGAGCAGCGGGTGCAGCCCGACGCCGAGGGCGACGATGACGGCGTCGTAGAGCCACGCGAACAGGAAGACCTGCCAGCGGTGGTCCGGGATGACGCCGTAGAGCGGTCCGGCGACCAGGACACCGATGCCGGCGACGACCCCGGCGGTGACGGCGCCGACGACGACCGTCCAGAGCGCGCGGAGCTTCGCGGCCGCCGCGGCGACGGCGATCGCGGAGGCGTACCCGCCGACGCTCAGGCCGACGAGCAGGAAGAAGAGTCCCTGGCCGGTCGGGTCCTCGTCACCGGTGGGCACGACGTCGTGCACGGTGAACGGCAGGTGCTGCTCGTACGCGATCGGCAGGAAGACCTTCTGGGCTGCGGTCGCGGTGGTCTCGCTCGCGGCCGTGGAGACGTAGAGCACGGCGCCGTCCGTCCCCGGCGCGTACACGGCGGCGAGGTCGCGGTCCCGGACCTGCCGTTCGGCCTCGGCCGTCGAGCCGACGACGTGCGCGACCAGCCGGCCGTCGGAGCCGTCGGTGACGGTCTGGGCGAACACCTGGGCCTCCGGGCCCTGGCCGACGATGCCGACCGGGAGCTCGTGCGGGGTCGGGGCGTGGAACGCGCCGAGGTAGGCGAGGCTCATCCCGACCGCCAGGAACAGCGGCACGAGGATGTGCGACCCGAAGGACCGCAGCGACCGTCCGAGGTGTTCGGGGTGCAGGACCGCCGCCATCGCCGCCGTGGGACGGTCGGCTCGCGACGGGTGCTCCGCCGCGTGGTCACCGTGGTGGACCGGTTCGGGTCTGGCTGTGTTGTGTTCTGCAACTTCGGGCACGAGGGGCAACGGTACACCCGCGCCGCACGCGACGGTCACCACGCACGCGACGGCCCCCACGCCCGGTCGGTCCCCACGGGCGCGACGGTCCCCGCGCGCGGGACGACCCCCGCCTCGGGTCAGTCCGCGCCGGGGTCCTCCGCACCCATGCCGGTGAGCAGGGCGCGGAAGGAGTCGAGCCGCTCGACGCCGGTCGCCCCGAGTTCCCCGTCGTGCACGCGGTCGACGATCTCCCAGTCGTGCGCCTGTGCGAGCGGGATGCCGTCGGCGGGCTCGCGCACCGGGACGGCGTGCGCCGCGAAGGCCCGGAAGACGTTCTCCGGCTGCACGTGCCCGAGCCCGAACGACCGGACGCCGGGGGTGTCGATGATCCACCCACCGTCACGGACGCGCAGCGCGATCGAGGACGACGAGGTGTGCCGCCCGCGACCGGTGACCGCGTTGACCACGCCGGTCGCGCGGGTCGAGCCGGTGATGGCGTTCACGAGCGTCGACTTGCCGACGCCGGAGTGCCCGACGGTGACGGTCACCGTGTCGTCGAGCACCTCGTGCAGGGCGTCGAACGGCACGTCGTCCGACCGGCTCGTGACGATCCGGAGGTCCAGGCAGGCGAAGTGCGCCAGGAACGGTGCCGGGTCGGCCAGGTCGGTCTTCGTGATGCAGAGCACCGGGTCCAGGCCGGCGTCGAACGCCGCGACGAGGTACCGGTCGATGAGTCGCGGGCGCGGCTCGGGGTCCGCCGCCGCGACGACGATCAGCATCTGGTCGGCGTTCGCGACGATCACGCGCTCGACCTCGTCGCTGTCGTCCGCGCTCCGGCGGAGCAGGGTCGACCGCTCGGCGACCTTGACGATCCGCGCGAGCGAACCAGCGTCGCCCGAGACGTCCCCGGCGAGCGACACGCGGTCGCCGGTCACGACCGACTTCTTGCCGAGCTCCCGGGCCTTCGTCGCCGTGATCACCCGCTCGTCGTCCTGGCCGGCCGGAACCAGCACGCCGAAGCGCCCGCGGTCGACGTTCGTCACCCAGCCGGTCGGGGCGTCGTCGTAGTTCGGACGGGTCTTCGTGCGGGGCCGGTTGCCCTTCGGGTTCGGCCGGATCCGCACCTTCGACTCGTACTGTCCGTACGGCTCGTCCTCGTCGGTGTCGTCCCCGTCGACGTCGTCCCACCAGCTCACGGCGTCACGCTCCCGTCCGGTGGCCCGCAGCGTGGTCCGCACCGGTCGCCACCAGGTCCGCCCAGAGCTCGGGGAACTGCGGCAGCGTCTTCGCCGTGCAGCCGACGTCGTCGACGGCGACGCCGTCGACGACGAGACCGACGAGGGCGCCCGCGGTCGCCATCCGGTGGTCGTCGTACGCGGCCCAGCCACCCCCGTGGAGGCGGGCGGGCGTGATCCGCAGGCCGTCGTCGAGTTCCTGCACCGAGCCTCCCGACCGGTTCACGTCCGCCGCGAGCGCGGCGAGGCGGTCCGTCTCGTGGCCACGCAGGTGGCCGATCCCGGTGATCTCGCTCGGCCCGTCGGCCAGGGCCGACAGCGCGACGAGCGCCGGTGCGAGTTCGCCGCCGCGGGACAGGTCGAGCGTCACACCCGGCAGGGAGGCTCCACCGGCCACCCCGACGCCGCCGTCGAAGACGAGGTCGTCGCCGTCCCGCGTGACGGTCGCGCCCCACAGGGGCAGGAGCGTCTCGAGGTCGGCACCGACCTGCGTGGTGTCGGTCGGCCAGGTGCGGATCCGGACGGTGCCGCCCGCGACGAGCGCAGCCGCCGCGAACGGCGCGGCGTTCGACAGGTCGGGCTCGATGACGACGTCGCGCGCCGCGATCGGGCCCGGGTGCACCACCCACTCGCCGACGGTCGGCTGGTCCACGCGGACACCGCGAGCGCGGAGCGCCGCGACGGTCATGTCGATGTGCGGCAGGCTCGGCAGCCGCTCGCCGACGTGGGTGAGGTGCAGGCCCTCGTCGAAGCGGGGCGCCGACAGCAGCAGCCCGGACACGAACTGCGACGACGCCGACGCGTCGATCTCGAGACGGCCCCCGCGGACCGATCCGGTGCCGGTGAACGAGAAGGGCATCGCGCCGTCGCCGTCGTCCGTCACGTCGACCCCGAGGTCGGCGAGGGCGCGGATGATCGCGCCCATCGGTCGCCTCCGCGCGTACGGGTCGCCGTCGACCGTCACGGGGCCGGTCGCCAGCGCGGCGAGCGGCGGCAGGAAGCGCATCACGGTGCCGGCCAGCCCGCAGTCGACGGCGACGTCGCCGTGCATCGGCGCGGGTGTGATCCGGAGGTCCGGCCCGTACGGGTTCGGAGCCGTGCCGTCCGCGGGGGCGACCTCGTCGATCCCGACGCCGAGCTGCCGGAGCGCGGCGACCATCAGGGCGGAGTCGCGCGAGTGCAGGGGGAGCCGGATGGTCGAGGGGCCGTCGGCCAGCGCCGCGAGGACCAGCTCCCGGTTCGTCAGCGACTTCGAGCCGGGCAGGGCGACGTCGCCGCGCAGGGGTCCGCGGGCGAGGGGTGCGATCCAGGGATCGGGCTGCTGGGAATGCGTCGACTGGGCCATCGGTTCACCAGGGTACTGAACACCGCGGGAGGACCATTGGCGACAGCGACACTCGAACGGTCACGGACGGCACTGCCGACCGTGCGGACGACGATCGACGGCTCGCTCGGCGGGCTCGGCCTAGACTCGTCCGTGATGACGACCGACGAACCGCAGGCAGCACCGCACGACCTGGTCGAGGAGACCGAGGCGCAGCTCGACGCGGTGTCCGAGGAAGCGGACGCCCTCGAGCCCGAGGCCGAACCGGCGGACGAGAAGACCGTGTCCGAGGCCGAACTGCGCTCCCTGTTCGAGGACCAGGCGCTCCCGTTCATGGACCAGCTCTACGGCGCCGCGATGCGGATGACCCGCAACCCGGCCGACGCGTCGGACCTGGTGCAGGAGACCTTCGTCAAGGCGTACGCGGCGTTCCGGCAGTTCCGTCAGGGCACGAACCTCAAGGCGTGGCTCTACCGGATCCTCACGAACACGTTCATCAACACGTACCGCAAGAACCAGCGGAACCCGTACCAGGGCACGATCGACGAGCTCGAGGACTGGCAGCTCGGCGGCGCCGAGAGCGTCACGCAGTCCGTCTCGGCGCGTTCCGCCGAGGCCGACGCGATCGACCACCTGCCGTCCTCCGCCGTGAAGGACGCGCTCCAGTCGATCCCCGAGGACTTCCGGATGGCCGTGTACTTCGCGGACGTCGAGGGCTTCTCCTACCAGGAGATCGCCGACATCATGAAGACCCCCGTGGGGACGGTCATGAGCCGTCTCCACCGTGGACGCCGGCTCCTCCGCGGGCTCCTGGCGGACCACGCACGCGAGACCGGCATCGTCCCGGACGCAGCGTCGACGGCGACGATGCGCGGGCGGGGCCGGAAGACGACTGCGGCCGCTGGTCGCACCGACGGGAAGGACGCACGATGAGCGGCTGCGACTGCTCGAAGGCCAAGGCCGAGCTCGAGGAGTTCCTGCACGACGAGCTCTGCCGCGAGGACGCCGCGGACATCCGCGAGCACATGGAGTCCTGCGAGGACTGCACGAGCGAGCACCGCGTGGGCGTCGTCCTCATGGAGACGGTGAAGCGCGCGTGCGCCGAGACCGCGCCGGACCAGCTCCGGACCGAGATCCTCGCGCGCATCCGCGTGGAGCAGGCGACGCACTAGGCGCGACCGTCCGCGGTCGTCACACGTCGCCGGCGCTGGGTAGGGTCGCCCCATGACCCTCACCGCCGAGTCGATCACCACCTGGTCCGACACGGACGTCGCCGACGTCACCGCCCTCGTCCGTCTGCTCGGGCACGTCGTCGACGAGTCCGCGATGCGCGCACGGCTGGAACGGCTCGTGCCCGAGGCCGTGCACCGCACGTGGCTGGTCCGTGGCGACGACGGCCGAGCGGTCGCCGTGGCGGGTGCGCAGGTCACGTGGTCGTACGCGAGCGACGAGCCCACCGCGCAGCTCCTGCTGCTGGTGGTCGACCCGTCGGCCCGGAGGCTCGGGACCGGTTCCGCGCTCATCGACACGTTCGAGACGTGGGCGAGTGAGCAGGGGGCGCACCGGCTGAGCGCCGTGTCCGCCGCCGCCACGGACAGCGCGCACCGGTTCTACCAGAAGCGCGGGTACCACGAGGCCGGGGTCCGCTACACGAAGCTGAAGTAGCGTCGGGCAGCCCCTGGCGCTGCACGTCGGTGCTGCTGCGTGCCGCGTGCGGCCGCCGCTGCTGCCGCCGCCGTCGGTGCGTCTGCGTGCCCGGGAGATGCGCGCCCTGACGAACGATGCGCCCCGTCTCCACGGGGCGCATCGTGCGTCAGGGGGCGCGGCGGATCAGCCGAGTGCCTTGCGGACGACGTCGGCGGCCTCACCCGCGGAACGCTTCGACGAGCCCGTCGCCGGTGCGGCACTCGCCGGGCGCGAGGCCACGGAGAGCGGACGGCCGTCGAGGTGCGGCGACAGGTTCATGCACACGAACGGCCAGGCGCCCTGGTTCTCCGGCTCCTCCTGGGCCCAGACGACCTCGGCCTGCGGGTAGCCCGCGAGCACCCTGAGCAGCTCGTCGAGGGGGAGCGGCGCGAGCTGCTCCAACCGGACGAGGGCGACGTCGGTCGCGCCGGACTTGTCGAGCTCGGCGCGGAGGTCGTGGTGCACCTTGCCGGAGTGCAGCACGACGCGGCGCACCGTGGCCCTGTCGGTCACGCGGTCGTCGTCGAGCACCTCGTGGAAGGAGCCGTTCGTGAAGGCCTCGACCGGGCTCGTCGCCTGGCGGAGGCGGAGCATGGCCTTCGGCGTGAAGACGACGAGCGGCTTCTGCGGGCGTTCCCACGCCTGGCGACGGAGCAGGTGGAACCACGACGCCGGCGTCGAGGGACGCGCGACGATCATGTTGTCCTCGGCGCAGAGCTGCAGGTACCGCTCGATGCGCGCCGAGGAGTGGTCCGGCCCCTGACCCTCGTAGCCGTGGGGGAGCAGGAGCACCAGACCGGAGCGCTGTCCCCACTTCTGCTCGGCGGACGAGATGAACTCGTCGATGACGGTCTGCGCGCCGTTCGCGAAGTCGCCGAACTGCGCCTCCCACAGCACGAGGGCCTCGGGACGTTCGACCGAGTAGCCGTACTCGAACGCCATCGCCGCGTACTCGCTGAGCAGCGAGTCGTAGATGTACAGGCGGGCCTGGTCCTCGGCGACGTTGGCGAGCGGCAGCCACTCCTGCCCGTTCACCCGGTCGTGGAAGACCGCCTGGCGCTGCACGAAGGTGCCGCGTCGGGCGTCCTGGCCGGCGAGCCGGACGGGCTTGCCCTCGACCAGCACCGACCCGATCGCCATGAGTTCCGCCATCGCCCAGTCGATGCCGCCGGAGCGGGTCATCTCGGTACGCTTCGTGAGGAGCTGCTGCAGCTTCGGGTGGATCGAGAAGCCGGCGGGCGGGTTGCTGTGCGCGTCGCCGATGGCCCGGACGAGTTCCTCGGAGATCGCCGTCTCGTGCACCTCGACCTCGGCGTCGTCACGCTGGGCCGTCGGACGCTCGAGACCGTCCACGGCGCCGTCGTCGTCCGTCGTGATGACGGGCATCGTGCCGGTCTGCGCCTCGTGGGTCTCGGCGAAGGCGCGCTCGAGGCGGTCCTGGAAGTCGCGGTGCGCCTCGTCGTACTCCTCCTGCGTGATGTCGCCGCGACCGACGAGGGCCTCGGTGTACAGGGTGCGGACGGAGCGCTTCGCCTCGATGAGGTTGTACATGAGCGGCTGGGTCATCGAGGGGTCGTCGCCCTCGTTGTGGCCGCGGCGGCGGTAGCAGACCAGGTCGATCACGACGTCACGGTGGAACTCCTCGCGGTACGCGAAGGCGAGCTCGGCGACGCGGGCCACGGCCTCGGGGTCGTCCCCGTTGACGTGGAAGATCGGCGCCTGGATCGTCTTCGCCACGTCGGTGGAGTACACCGAGCTGCGCGCGGACTCCGGGGGCGTGGTGAACCCGACCTGGTTGTTGATGACGAGGTGCACCGTGCCACCCGTGCGGTAGCCGCGGAGCTGCGACATCTGCAGCGTCTCGACGACGACGCCCTGGCCGGCCATGGCCGCGTCGCCGTGCACGAGCACCGGCAGCACGCCGAAGGTGCCGGGCGGGGTGCGGTCCTGCTTGGCGCGCACGATGCCCTCGAGCACGCCGTCGACGGCCTCGAGGTGTGACGGGTTCGCGGCGATCGTGACGGGGATGCTCGAGCCGTCCGACGCGCGGAAGACGCCCTCGGTGCCGACGTGGTACTTCACGTCGCCGGAGCCCTGACCGGACACGGAACCCGGGAGCGACGACCCCTCGAACTCGCGGAAGATCTGCCCGTAGGTCTTGCCGGCGATGTTCGTCAGCACGTTGAGGCGGCCGCGGTGGGCCATGCCGATGGCGACCTCGTCGAGGCCGGCGCCCGCCGCGTGCTGGATGAGGGTGTCGAGGAACGCGATGGTCGACTCGCCGCCCTCGAGCGAGAAGCGCTTCTGGCCGACGTACTTCGTCTGCAGGAAGGTCTCGAACGCCTCGGCCTCGTTGAGCTTGCCGAGGACGCGGAGCTGCTCGTCCTTCGACGGCTTCGAGTACGGCACCTCGATGTGGCCCTGCACCCAGCGGCGCTGTTCCGGGTCCTGGATGTGCATGTACTCGACACCGACGGTGCGGCAGTAGGCGTCGCGCAGGATGCCGAGCACGTCGCGCAGGGGTGCCGTCGTGGTGCCGGCGAGGCCGCCCGTGACGAACTCGCGGTCGAGGTCCCAGAACGTCAGCCCGTGGTTCTCGAGCTCGAGGTCGGGGTGGGTGCGCTGCCGGTACTCGAGCGGGTCGATGTCGGCCATCAGGTGCCCGCGCACGCGGAAGCTGTTGATGAGCTCCTGCACGCGCGACGTCTTGTTGACGCGGTGGGCCAGGTCGACGTTGATGTCGTTCGCCCACTGGATGGGCTTGTAGGGGATGCGCAGCGCCGAGAAGATGCCCTCGTAGAACCCGTGCTCGCCGATGAGTCGCTCGTGCACCTTCTTGAGGTACTCGCCCGAGCCGGCGCCCTGGATGACCCGGTGGTCGTAGGTGCTCGTCAGCGTGATCGTCTTGCCGACGCCGAGCTCGACCAGGGTCTTCGTCGCGGAGCCCTGGAACTGCGCCGGGTACTCGAGCGCACCGGCGCCGATGATCGAGCCCTGGCCCTTCGTCAGGCGCGGGACCGAGTGCACGGTGCCGATGCCGCCCGGGTTGGTGAGCGAGATCGTCGTGCCCTGGAAGTCGGCCGGCGTGAGCTTGTTGTCGCGGGCGCGCTTGACGAGGTCCTCGTACGCGGCGAGGAACTGGCCGAAGGTCAGGGTCTCGGCGCGCTTGATGCTCGGGACGAGGAGCGAGCGGGTGCCGTCCTTCTTGGGGACGTCGATCGCGATGCCGAGGTTCACGTGCGCGGGCTCCACCACGAAGGGCTTGCCGTCGCGCTCCTCGTAGAACACGTTCTGGCTCGGGAAGTCCTTCAGCGCCTGCACCATCGCCCACCCGATCAGGTGGGTGAAGGAGATCTTGCCGCCCCGGGCCCGGCGCAGGTGGTTGTTGACGACGATGCGGTTGTCGATCATCAGCTTCGCCGGGATCGTCCGGACGCTGGTCGCGGTCGGGACCGTGAGCGAGGCGTCCATGTTCGAGGCCAGCGTCTTCGCCATGCCCCGGAGCGGGGTCGCCACGTCCTCGTGGGTCTCCTCGTGGTCGTCGGCCTCGTCGTTGGCCTCGGCCGGGATCGGCTGCGGGGTGGGCTGGCGCGAGGTCGTCTTCGCCTGGATCGGACCGGCGGGCCTCGCCTCGCCCGGGGCGTCACCCGTGGCGGGCTGCTGCGTGGTCGACTGCGACGAGGACTGCGCGGGGGCGGGTGCGCTGGGCGCCGAGCCGGCGGCGGCGTCGCCCCCGGTCTGCGAGCGGTGGTAGCTCTCGAGCACGGGCCACCACGACTTGTCGACGGACTCCTTGTCGGCGACGAACTGCTCGTAGAGCTCGTCGACCAGCCACTCGTTCGCCCCGAATTCGCCCGCGGTCTCGTCCGTACCCGTCAGATGGCTCGACACAGCCGATCGCCCACTCTCCGTCGATAGATGCTCGTGTGTGTCGTGCGGGGCAACCCTGCTCCGCACTGGCCGCCAGCCTAGCCGTTCCGCGCCGACCGTTCGGTGACCGTCGGACGCGCGCCGCGCCTCCCGGCCGTGCTCGCGCGTGTCGGGACGGGGGCCGCCCACCGGACCGGTGGACCCGACGACGGGTGTCGCGTAGCAGGGGTCCTGCTCCGGCGTCGACGGTGCGCCGGGGAGACCTCCCGCACGCGTGTCCGCGCGGCTGCGGAGCCGTACAGTGGCACCCATGAGGTTCTACGAGACGCGGCCGACGCACGACCTGACCTACTCCGACGTCTTCCTCGTGCCGAGTCGGTCCGGGGTGACGAGCCGCTTCGACGTGGACCTCGCCACGAACGACGGCACGGGCGCCACGATCCCGATCGTCAGCGCGAACATGAACTCGGTGACCGGCCCGCGGCTCGCCGCGACCCTCGCCCGCCGCGGTGGGCTCGGTGTGCTGCCGCAGGACATGCACCTGCAGGACCTCGACGCCGCGATCCGCTGGGTCAAGGAGCAGCCGGTCGACTTCGACACCGCCTACGACATGCGCGCCGACACCACCGTCGCCGAGGCGCTCGAGCAGCTGCTGCCGGTGGCAGGTCGCGGGGTCGTGGTCCGCGACGGGGCGGGGGAGTACCTCGGCTGCGTGCCCGCCGTGCGGCTCGGCACCGCGGGTGCGGACGCGACGATCGGTGACCTGCTGCACGGACCCTCGACGGCAATCGACGCCGACGACGCCGGTACCCCGCGGCACGTGTACGACGTGCTCTCCGCCGCCGAGGTCGACTTCGCGCCCGTGGTCCGGCACGGCAGGGTCGTCGGCACCACGAGCCAGACCAGCGCGATCCGCTCCGACATCTACACGCCCGCCGTCGACGGGGACGGTCGCCTGCGGGTCGCCGCCGCGGTCGGCATCAACGGCGACGTCGCCGCGAAGGCGAAGGCCCTGGCCGCCGCCGGGGTCGACGTGCTCGTGCTCGACACCGCGCACGGCCACCAGGAGGGCATGCTCCGCGCGCTCCGCACGGTCTCGGCGCTGGGTCTCGGCCTGCCGATCGTCGCCGGCAACGTCGTCACCGCCGACGCCGTCGCGCACCTCGTCGACGCCGGTGCGACGATCATCAAGGTCGGCGTCGGACCGGGCGCGATGTGCACGACGCGCATGATGACGGCCGTCGGTCGCCCGCAGTTCTCCGCCGTGCTCGAGACCGCCGCGGCCGCCCGGTCGCTCGGCGCACACGTCTGGGCCGACGGCGGCGTCCGCTACCCGCGCGACGTGGCACTCGCGCTGGCCGCCGGAGCCTCCGCCGTCATGATCGGTTCGTGGTTCGCCGGCACGCTCGAGGCGCCGGGCGTGCTCCGTCGCGACGCTGCGGGCAAGGCCTACAAGGAGAGCTGGGGCATGGCCTCGGCGAAGGCCGTGCGGGAGCGCTTCGAGCGCCTCGACCCGTACGAGCGGGCCCGCAAGGCGCTCTTCGCCGAGGGCATCTCGTCGTCGACGATCTACCTCGACCCGGAGCGGCCGAGCGTCGAGGACCTGCTCGACATGATCACCACCGGCATCCGCAGCTCGGCGACGTACGCGGGGGCGTCCTCGCTGACCGAGTTCGCCGAGCGGGCGCTCGTCGGCATCCAGTCGGCCGCCGGCTACGAGGAGGGCAAGCCGCTCCCCGTGAGCTGGTAGCGGCGCGGGGCGCGGCCGTCGGCGGGCCGCCGTCGGCGCCCGAGTCTCGGTTCCACGGACAGTTTCGCGGTCCCACCGCCCCGAACGTGTCCGCCTGGCCGAGTCTCGACCAGGACCGACAGGCGGACGGGAGGCGCGGTGCCAGCTGGCACCGTCCTCCCTCGCAGGCTCGGTCGGCGCGCCCCGCGCAACGCTTCGCGTCGCCGCTGAGCTGGGCGCGCCCGTCCGTCGTCCGGCGCGGTCAGCGCCGCCGGGTCGCGTCCTCGACGGTGCCCACCAGTTCCTCGAGGATGTCCTCGAGGAACAGCACACCGATCGTGCGCCCCTCGGCGTCGAACGCCCGCGCCACGTGACGGCCCGCCGCACGCATGGTCGCGAGGGCGTCCTCGAGGTCCATGTCCGTGTACAGGGAGATGAGCTGCCGGATCCGCTTCGGGGGCACCGGCACGTCGAACTCGTCCGGACGCAGGTCGATGACGTCCTTGACGTGCACGTAGCCCGTCGGGTCGCCGTCGTCGCCGACGAGCACGTACCGCGAGAAGCCGCGCTGGGCGACCGCTCGCTCGACGTCCTCGGGGGTGGCGTCCTCGGGGAGGGTGACCAGGTCGGACATCGGCACCGCGACGTCCTTGACCTTCTTCTCCGTGAACTCGAACGCCATCGCGAGCTTGCCGTCGTCCGTCAGGGTGCCCTCGCGGCGGGACTGCTCGACGATCGTCTGGACCTCCTCCACGGTGAACGCGCTGACGGCCTCGTCCTTCGGCTCGACCTTGAACAGACGGAGCACGGCGTTCGCGGTCTCGTTCAGGCCGACGATCACCCAGTGCAGGGCGTGGCCGATGTACCAGAGCGTCGGGACGAGCAGCAGTGCGGCCCGGTCGGGCATCGAGAACGAGATGTTCTTCGGCACCATCTCGCCGAACACGACGTGCAGGAAGGACACGAGCAGCAGCGTGAAGACGAACGCCACGGTGCCGATCACCTCGACGCTCCAGCCGGTCAGTCCGAGCGGGACCTCGAGCAGGTGGTGGATGGCCGGCTCGGACACGTTGAGGATGAGGAGCGAGCAGACCGTGATGCCGAGCTGCGTGGTGGCGAGCATGCGCGTGGCGTGCTCCATCGCGGCGAGCGTCGTCTGGGCGGCCTTCGACCCGGCCTCGGCGCGCGGCTCGATCTGCGAGCGGCGGGCGGAGATCACGGCGAACTCGGCGGCGACGAAGTACGCGTTGCCGAGCAGCAGGACGACGAGCCAGAAGATGCCCCACCAGTCGGAGCCGCTCGACGCGGACTCACCGGCGGCGAGGACGACCATGCCGTCGTGGACGGACGCGGCGCTCATCGGGAGCCCTCCTTCGTGGCGGGGATGATGATCCCGGTGGCCGGGCGCTGCGCGGTCGCGGTGCTGCCGGTGGTCGGGACGGGATCGGGGTGCGTCGGGGTCCAGCGGACGCGGTCGACACGGCGACCGTCCAACCGCTCGACGCGGAAGACGCCGTCGTCGAGCGCGACCTCGTCACCGACGGCGGGCAGGCGTCCGAGGGAGGACATGATGAACCCGCCCACGGTCTCGTACGGACCGTCCTCGGGGACCGTCACGCCGGCGCGGTCCTCGAGCTCGTCGGGACGCAGGAGTCCGGGGAAGGTCAACCAGTTCCGGGAGCGCACGACGTCGATGCGTGCGCGGTCGTGCTCGTCGGACACCTCGCCGACGATCTCCTCGACGAGGTCCTCGAGCGTGACGACACCGGCGGTGCCGCCGTACTCGTCGACGACGATCACCATCTGGTAGCCGCGGCTCCGGACCTCGGCGAGCAGGGTGTCGCCGGGCATGGTCTCGGGGACGCGCTCGGCCTCGGTCATCAGGGCGCCGACCGGCACCTCGGGGCGCTTCTCGCGCGGGACCGCGACGGCCTGCTTCACGTGCACGATGCCGACGACGTCGTCCGCGTCCTCCTCGATCACGGGGAAGCGGCTGAAGCCGGTGCGGCGCGCGAGCGCGATGACGTCGTCCGCCGACTCCGAGACCCGGATGGTCGACAGTCGCGGGCGCGGGGTCATCACGTCGCTCGCGTCGAGCTCGGAGAACGCGATGGTGCGCTGGAGCAGCGTCGCGGTGTCCTGCTCGAGCGAGCCCTCCGACGCCGAGCGGCGGAGGAGCGAGCTGAGCTCCTCGGCGCTGCGGGCTCCGGACAGTTCCTCCTGGGGCTCGATGCCCATCGACCGGAGGACGGCGTTCGCGGTGCCGTTGAGCAGGGCGACCGCGGGCTTGAACACGGTGGTGAAGGCGACCTGCAGCGGCACGACGAGCCGCGCGGTCTGGAGCGGCAGCGCGAGCGCGAAGTTCTTCGGCACGAGCTCGCCGAGGATCATCGACAGCAGCGTCGCGATGACGAGCGCCACGATCGAGCCGACGGTCTCGACGAGTGCCTCGGGCAGCTGCATCGCGAGGAACGGCGCCTCGAGCAGCGTTGCGATCGACGGTTCGAGCAGGTAGCCGGTCAGCAGGGTCGTCAGCGTGATGCCGAGCTGCGCGCTCGACAGGTGCGTCGACGTGACCTTCAGCGCTGCGATGACGGGCGCCAGGCCGGACTCGCCGCGGTCGCGCCGGGCCTCGACCTCGGCGCGGTCGAGGTTCACGAGCGCGAACTCCGAGGCGACGAAGACACCGGTACCGAGGGTCAGCAGGATGCCGCCGACCAGCATGACGATGTCGAGGGGACTCATTCTCCACCTCCCGACGCACGGGAAGCGGGGCTGCTCACCGAGTGAGCGCCGGATGAGTGGGAAGGCGAAACGGAATTCGGAGGATCGTCCACAGTGAGCAACATCGTAGTGGGTGCGCTGCGTCGGAGCCGAGAACACGTACAGGGAGCGCGCCGTGCCTCCCGGCCCGCACGCCGCGCGCCCCCGACCGGTGTCGGTGACCGGTCGCGAGGCGCGCGGTGCGCTGGGTGCGCCGGCCTACGCCGTGACGCGCGCGCGGTGGTACTGCTGCGGCTCGTAGTCGATCGCCACGCCGAGCTCGGCGGCGGCGCGCAGGGCGAAGGACGGGTCGCGGAGGAACTCGCGGCCGACCATGACGACGTCGGCCTGGCCGGTGGCGACGACCTGCTCGGCCTGGAAGGCGGTCGAGATCATGCCGACGGCGATGGTGCCGATGCCGGCCTCGCGCTTGACCGTCTCGGCGAAGGGCACCTGGTAGCCGGGCCCGACCGGGATCGGAGCCTTCGCGACGTTGCCGCCGGTGGAGACGTCGGCCAGGTCGGCGCCGTGCTCGGCAGCCCAGCGGGCGACCTGCACGGTGTCCTCCACCGTGAGTCCGCCGTCGACCCAGTCGGTGGCCGAGAAGCGGACGACCACGGGGAAGCCCTCGCCGACCTCGGCGCGGACGGCGTCGATCGTCTCGAGCAGGGCGCGGGCGCGGTTCTCGAGCGAGCCGCCGTAGGCGTCGGTGCGGTGGTTGCTCAGCGGCGAGAGGAACTGGTGGAGGAGGTACCCGTGCGCCGCGTGCAGCTCGACCAGGTCGAAGCCGGCCTCGACCGCGCGGCGTGCGGCCGCGGCGAACGCGAGCGCCACGACGCGGATGTCCTCGGGCTCGAGCTCGCGCGGCACCGCGTAGCCGTCGAAGGCCACGGCCGACGGAGCGACCGTCGCCCAGCCGCCCTCGGCCTCCGGCACGCTGCCCGAGGCCTCGGACCAGGGGCGGTGGGTCGATGCCTTGCGCCCGGCGTGTGCGAGCTGGATGCCGGCGGCGGCGCCCTGCGCGTGCAGGAAGTCGACGATCGGCCGGAAGGCGTCGCGCTGCTCGTCGTTCCACAGGCCGACGTCCTGCGGGCTGATCCGACCCTCGGGCACGACGCCGGCGGCCTCGACGACGACGGCGCCCGCGCCGCCCTTGGCGAACCCGCCGAGGTGCACGAGGTGCCAGGGGGCCGGGACGCCGTCCTGCTGCTCGACCGAGTACTGGCACATCGGGGAGACCCAGAGCCGGTTGCGGACGGTCAGGTCGCGGATGGTGATCGGTTCGAACAGGGCGTGCGTCACGCGGGTGCTCCTTCGTCGGTCCGTGCCGCCAGGTCCTGCAGGAAGGTCCGCAGTCCGGCCGGCGACGTGAAGTGGTGGCCGACCGCCCCGATCGCGTCTGCACCGGCGGCGTTCTCGGCCCTGTTGTCGACGAACACCATCTGCTCGGGCGTGATTCCCAGGCGCTCGCACGTCGTGCGGTAGACGGATGCGTCCGGCTTGAGGACGTGCTCCTCGGCACTGACCACGACCGTCTCGAACACCGAGCCCATCGGCGACCAGCGGTACGGGTCGCCGAAGTCGCGCCCGGCGTTGGACAGCAGGGCGAGCCGGGTCCCGGCGGCGTGCAGCTCCTCGACGATCGCCAGCGCCTCGGGGTCCACTTCGAACCAGCCCGTGAAGTCGACCGCCCAGAAGCGGTGGATCTCGGTGAGGCTCCACCGCCGGCCGGTCCGCGCCGCGATCGCGCGCCAGTACTCGAGCACCGTGAGGTCGCCCCGGTCGAGGTCGTGTCGCAGCTCCTGGTACACCGGCAGCAGCTCGTCCGCGGGTACGCCGGTCATCGCGACGAGGGCGTCCCACGCGCCGTGCGGTGTCCGGCTGATCACCTCGCCGTAGTCGAAGACCACCACGCGACCGGGCAGGAACAGGCTCATGCGCTCCACCGTAACGTGGCGGTCGTGAACGACTTCGCCCCCTTCGCCCCGACCGACGCCGCTGCCTGGACCACCGCTCCGCACGGCGAGTCGACCAAGTACCGCCGGGGTGTGCTCGGCGTCGCGACCGGCTCCGACCGGTACCCGGGGGCGGCGGTGATGGGCGTCGACGCAGCGGTGCACACCGGCGTCGGGATGGTCCGCTACGTCGGACCGGACCGTGCCACCGACCACGTGCTCGCCCGCCGTCCGGAGGTCGTCTCGGGTGTCGGTCGCGTGCAGGCGTGGCTCGTCGGCTCCGGGATCTCCGCGGACTCGCTCGACGAGCTCGACCCGTCCACCGCTGACGCGTTCCGGCACGCCTCGGACGACGGCGTGCCGGTGGTCGTCGACGCCGGGGCGATCCCGCTGGTCGACCTCGGACCGCTGGCGGTGCTGACGCCGCACGCGGGGGAGCTCGCCCCGGTGCTCGAGACCTCACGCGAGGCCGTCGAGCGTGATCCGGCGACGGCTGCGGTGCGCGCGGCGGAACGGACCGGCAGCGTCGTCCTCCTCAAGGGCTCGGACACGCACGTGGCGACACCGGACGGGTCGGTCCGGCTCGTGGCGTCGTCGGCCACGCCGTGGCTCGCGGCGGCCGGCGCGGGGGACGTGCTCGGCGGGGTGCTCGGGGCGCTCGTCGCCGCACGGCAGGGCGCTGCGGAGGCGTCCGGTGCGTCGCTGTCCCCGTCGGACCTCGCGCACCTGGCCGCGACCGCCGCGGTCGTGCACGGGATCGCCGCCCGTCGTGCGTCCCGGGGTGGTCCGTTCACGATGACGGCGCTGATCGAGCAGCTGAGCGGCGTGGTCCGGGACCTGGTCGTCGACGGCGACGCGCGGGGGTAGGGCGCGCGGCCGGGCAGGCGCGGGCGCGGGCGCCGGGCTGGGCGGGCCAGCGTGCGACATCGCGCCCGTCGATCGACGCGCGCGGTGTCGCAGGATGCGTTCGCATCCGATGCGGGCGCACAGTCCGACGTGACGCGTGTCGATCGACGCGTGCAGTGTCGGCGACGTGACCCGCTGCCGGCCGGGAGGCGCGGGGCGGGCTGCCGGCGTGCCTCCCGGCCGGTGGTGGGGCGCGTCGGGACGTGGGGTCGCGTGACCGGGCCGGGTCGCGTTCGACCGACGCGTCAGGACGCGGGCGTGGCGTGCACGAGGAACTCGACGGCGCCCGCGTCGTCGACCTTCACGAAGCCGAGGTCGGGGGCCTGCACGCCGAAGTCCGAGAAGGTGATCGGGACCGTGCCGGACACCGCGACACCGTCGCCGTCGAGCCCGATCTGCAGGTCGGCGCGGACCGGCTTCGTCACGCCGTGCAGCGTGAGCTCCCCGTCGGCCCGGACCTCGGTCGTGCCCGAGCCGCTCGGGACGGCGTCGGTGATCGGTCCGGTGAGCGTGAAGGTCGCCTGCGGGAAGGCCGAGACGTCGAGGGCGGAGTCGCGGAAGTACGAGTCGCGCTGCGCGGAGTCCGTGGCGATGTCGGCGACCTGCACCGTGACGGTCGCCTCGGTGATCGTCGTGCCGTCGACCCGCGCCGAACCGGTGACGCTGTCCGTGCGCCCGGTCACGGTGACGTCGGAGCCGTTGAGGACCTCGTGCACGCGGTACCCGGCCTCGGAGTCGCCGCCCACGGTCCAGCTGCCGGACAGGTCGGCCGTGTCGAGCGTGGACGGGGCGCGGCTCGCGGCGACCGAGGGAGCCGCCGACGCCTTCGCGTTCTCGCTCGACGTGTACACGTTCGTGCCGACGGCGACGCCGACGACGGCGAGCACCGCGACGAGCAGGACGATCCCCGCCCAGACGAGGGGCTTGCGGGTGGTGGGACGCTGGCGCGGGTCGGTGCTCACCCGGGAACGGTGACACGTCCTCCTCAGGAGCGCCTGTGGAGCGGCCCGCTACGCTCGCACGGTGCAGCAGCGGTTCCGGTGGGTCGAGGGCGTCTCGCTCGCCGTGGTCGTCGTCGTGGTGCACGCTGTGCTCTGGTGGCTCGCCACGACCGCGCCGAACCTGCCGCTGGGTGACGTCACCATCACCTACCGACGGTGGATCGAGGTCGGGCGGATCGACCACTCGTGGGTCGGGGTCGACTCCGACTGGGTGTACCCGGTCTTCGCGCTCGTGCCGATGGCCGCTGCGGCCCTCGGCGGCACCGCGGCGATCGCGACCGGCTGGCTCGCGCTCATGGTGCTGCTCGACGCCGTCGCCTGTGCCTTCCTCTGGCGGTTCCGTGCGTTCGGCGTGCGGGTCGTCTGGTGGTGGCTCGTGTTCCTGCTCGCGCTCGGACCCATCGCACTCGGCCGGATCGACACCGTGGCCACCGCGATCGCCCTCGTCGGCGTCGCCTTCGTCGTGACCCGTCCGGTGGTCGCGTCGGCGCTCTTCACCGCAGCGGCCTGGACGAAGGTGTGGCCGGCTGCGTTGGTGGGCGTGCTGGTGCTGCTGCGTCGGGGACACCGGAGTGCCGTCGTGACCGGGGCACTCGTCGTGACCGGGCTGATCGTGCTCGTCGACGTGCTCTACGGCGGAGCGCCGTACCTGCTGTCCTTCGTGACCGAGCAGAGCGACCGGGCGCTGCAGATCGAGGCCCCGCTCGCGACACCCTTCATGTGGGCGGCAGCGCTCGGGGTCCCCGGAGCGGCCGTCTACTACGACCGCGAGATCCTGACGTTCGAGGTGTCCGGAGCTGGCACCCACGCAGCGGCCGCGCTGTCGACGCCGCTGATGGCCGTGCTCGTCATCGGCGGCGTGGTCCTCGCGCTGCTCGCGGTCCGGCGGGGCGCCCGTCGCACCGAGGTGGCACCGGTCCTCGCGCTGCTGTTCGTCGCGGTGCTGATCGCGGTGAACAAGGTCGGGTCGCCGCAGTACGTCGGGTGGTACGCCGTGCCCGTCGTCTGGGGGCTCGTCGCCGGGTACCCGAGCGCGCGGCGCTTCCTGCCGGTCGCGATCGGGGTGCTGCCCCTGGCGCTGCTGACGCAGGTGATCTACCCGGGGTTCTACGACGAGCTCCTCGCGGTGCACACCTGGATGGTGTTCGTGCTCACCGTGCGGAACGTCCTCGAGGTCGCCGTGCTGGTGTGGGCGGTGGTCGTGCTGGTACGGCTCGCGCGGCGCTCGCCGGAGCGTTCGTCGGTGCGGGTGTCCGAGCCGCCGGTGCGCGGGGGAGTCGACCGGGGCAGGATGGACGCATGATCGTCGCGTTCTCCGTTGCTCCGTCCGGTGGTCCCTCGGCATCGTCGGACGGGTCCGTGCACGACGCGGTCGCCGCAGCGGTGCGCGTCGTCCGCGAGTCCGGTCTGCCGAACCGCACCTCGTCGATGTTCACCGAGGTCGAGGGGGAGTGGGACGAGGTCATGGACGTCGTCAAGCGCGCCACCGAGGCCGTCGGTGCGTACGGCACCCGGGTGTCCCTCGTGCTCAAGGCCGACGTCCGCCCCGGGCACACGGGGGAGATCGACGGCAAGCTCGAGCGGCTCGAGGCGGCGCTCGGCGACTGAGCAGCCGGCCCCGGGCCGCCCGCACCACCGTGGATCGGCCCCGCGCGGTCACCGCGCAGGTGTGCGGACGAACACGAAGTCGGGACGGGGGACGTCGAGCGATCCGGTGAAGAAGGCGAGTCCGGCATCGGTCGGGTACCCCTGGCGGACGAAGCGGTCCGCGAACCGGAACCGGATCCCCGGTGCGCTGCCGTCCGCGAGTGTCCACTGCCCGGAGAAGTCCGACGAGGAACGGCCCTCGGCGCAACCGGGAGGGCTCGTGTCGGCGTTCCTGGTCCGGCACGCCAGGGCGTCCGGGATCCCGCGAGCGGTGTAGGTACCGTCCGCCGACACGACGAACTGCGCGGGCTCGGTGTCGTCCTGCCCGGCGAGCTGCCACGTCCCGGTGTAGTCGGGAGGTCCGGATGCCATCGACCCGGCGCAGCTCGTCAGCACCAGGCACAGCGCGGTGACCAGGGCTGCCAGGCCCGTCCGGAGTCCTGTCGCCACGGTCAGAAGTACATGCGGCCGGTGTTGCTGTCGCGCTCGGCCTGGCGGAGCGCCTCGGCGATCTCGGGGTCACTGCCGTCGTACTGCCGCGAGCGTGCGCCGAGGTCCGTCAGGTGGTGCATCCACAGCCACAGGCCCACCGCGACGAGCAGGACGACTCCGGTCACGATCCACCACCCCATGGCCCGATGCTACGCCAGCTGGGAGGTGCAGGACACGCCGATCGCCTCCCCGCGGTGTCGGTGGTCGGGTGTCTCATGGTCTCCACCGAGCCGCACCGGTGGCTCGGGACGACCCGGACGACGACGAGGAGCGCGTGATGATGCACGACGGCTGGTGCCCCGACTGCGACCTGCAGACGGTCGTCATCGACGGTGACGAGCAGACCGGCGACGCCTGGGCGAGCTGCACCGAGTGCGGGTCCGGGTGGGTGCACCGCGACGAGCTGCCCGAGCTGGCGTCGGCCGGGGCGCGCGAGGAGCGCCGCGCGGCCTGAGGTCCGTCGAGCAGCGACGGTGCCTGTCGCGCTCGCTCCTCCGGCGGGAGCCGGTCTCGCTCCACAGTCGCGCGTCCGGCTGATGTCGAATCGATTCGGCCCGTCGTCTTCCGTCGGCTGTTTGGAGCGGTCTACACTGCTGGGACCGGGCCGCTGCACGTGTGCTCGGACCGTTCGACGCCGAACACGGACCGACCCCGTCGCCGTCTCACCGCCGTACCGCCGTCGTGCGCGTGCCGGCGGGAACGGGACCGTGTGCATGCCGTGCAGCGTGGCGATCCGGCCGATGTCCCGGCGAGCGAGCCGGAACGCAGCTCCGTCCTCCCGCCCCCCGTTCCCCCCCCGATCCAGACAGGTCGCATGACGCTCACCACGCCGACGCAGCGCGCGTTCGCCCTCATCGCCCTCGCCCTCGGTGGCTTCGCCATCGGGTCGACCGAGTTCGTCGCGATGGGCCTGCTGCCGAACATCGCCGAAGCCCTGCTCCCCGCGCAGTACGCGGCCGACCCCGCCGCCGGGGTCGCGCACGCCGGCTGGCTCGTCAGCGCCTACGCGCTGGGGGTCGTGGTGGGTGCGCCGACGATCGCGGCGATCTCCGCCACGTTCCCGCGCAAGGGCCTGATCCTCGTGCTCCTCGTCGGCTTCGTGGTCGCCACGGTCGCGAGTGCGGTCCTGCCGAACTTCGGGCTCGTGCTCGTCGCACGCTTCGTCGCCGGTCTGCCGCACGGTGCGTACTTCGGCATCGCGTCGATCGTCGCGGGCGAGATCATGGGGCCGGGCAAGCGCGGCAAGGGCATCGCGATGGTGATGCTCGGCCTGTCGATCGCGAACGTCGTCGGCGTGCCCGCCATCACCTGGATCGGGCAGAACGCCGGCTGGCGCATCGCGTACGGCGTCGTCTCGCTGCTCTTCGCCCTGACGTTCCTCGCCGTCGCGGCCTTCGTCCCGCGGAGCGCCGCCGACGAGCACGCGACCGTCGGACGGGAGCTCCGGGCCTTCCGGTCGCCGCAGCTCTGGATCGTGATGGGGCTCGGTGCGGTGGGCTTCGGCGGGTTCTTCGCCGTCTACTCGTACATCTCGCCGCTCGTGCAGAACGTCACCGGGCTGCCCGAGTCCGCGGTGCCGCTCGTGCTCGTCGTGGTCGGCCTCGGCATGGTCGTCGGCGGGGTCCTCGGTGGGCACCTGGCGGACCACAGCGTCAAGCGGACGATCTACATCGGGATGCTCGCGCTCATCGGCGCCCTGCTCGTGACCGTCTTCACCGCCCAGTGGGTCTGGGGGGTGTTCCTCGGCGCGTTCCTGCTCGGAGCGACCTCGTCGGCGATCCCGCCGGCGGTGCAGTCTCGCCTGATGGACGTCGCCGGCGACGCGCGGACCATCGCGGCGGCGCTGAACCACTCGGCGTTCAACATCGGCAACTCGCTCGGCGCGGCGCTCGGTGGAGCGGTCATCGCAGCCGGGTTCGGGTTCCTGGCCCCTGCGTGGCTCGGTATCGTCCTCGCGCTGCTCGGTCTGCTCGTGACGATGGTCAGCTACGGCGTCGAACGGCGGACGGACCGCCGCTCCGCCCTGCGGTCGTCGTCGCCGTCGACCGGGCCGATCACCGCGCCGGTGCCGACGGCCTGACCGGAGCCGACGCACCCACACGACGGACGGGAGGCCCGTGGCGGTGTCGCCACGGGCCTCCCGTCCGTCGTGTGGAGCGACTACAGCCCGACCGGGCTGCCGTCCTGCACGATGATGCCGTCGGTGATCGCGCGCTTCCGCAGCGCGACCTTCGTGCCGACGTCGAAGCCCGCGACGCGGTACTTCTCGCGGATGCGCTTGAGGTAGCTCTTCGCGGTCTCCTCGGAGATGCCGAGCTGGTAGGCGACGCTCTTGACGGGCTCGCCACCGCCGTACAGCGCCATCACGCGGCGCTCCTGCGCGCTGAGCTTCGGCACGCCGCCGACGTCGCCGCTGTTGATCGCCAGGTCGAGCTCGGCGGAGACGTACTGCTCGCCGCGCTGCGCGGCACGGATCGCCTCGACGATCATGTCGGCGTCCTCGCTCTTCACGAGGTAGCCGAGAGCGCCGGAGCCGAGGGCCTCGCGGACGACGTTCGGCTCCGAGTACGTGCTCATCACGACGGTCTTCACGCCGGCGGTCTTGAGCGTCGAGATCTTCAGCGAGACCGGGATCGAGTCCTTGAGGTCGAGGTCGAGCAGCACCACGTCGACCGGGAACGCCGGGCTCGTCAGGAGCTCCGGCCAGGTCGTGACGGCGGCGACGAGCGTGATGTCGTCGGCGGCGCTGCGGATCCACTCCGTGAGCGCGCCGAGCAGCATCCGGTGGTCGTCGACCAGTGCGAGTCGGATCGGTTGCTCTGGAGTCGCCATCAGGCGTCCTTTCTCGAAGGCGGTGCACGCCGATCCTAGGTGTCGGGACCGTCCGGGCTGGGGATGTCGGCCGGGTGTCCGGCAGTTCGCGCCCGTCTACATCGACGGGTGTCGATCGACGACGCAGTGCGAGACGACGCGGAGCACGCCGTCGCGGAACGACTCGGTGTACGGGCCGATGCGCTGCAGGGCGCTCCACGCGGTCGGGCCGAGGCGTCGGCGCGGGGTCCCGCGCGACTCGAACACGATCGGGACGTCCATGCGCTCGTCGGACACCGGGTGCCCGTCGGAGCCGATCGGACCGAGCGTGACCGAGACGACGGGGGCACCCGGCTGTGCGGGGCGACCGTCGCCGACCATCTGCCACAGGGCTTGCAGCAGGCCGTCCCGCTGGGCGGGGCCGAGGTGCCCGGCGAGGGACTGCGGATCGGCCACGCTGACGGCGCGCCCGAGGTGGTCGGACTCCGTGATCGCGTGGTACAGCCACGTCTCGCGGCGTCCCTCGATGAGGTGCAGGCGCAGCTCCGTCGCCAGCGACGCGGCGACGGAGGCCGAGGCGTCCGAGAGCGGCAGCGGGTCCGAGCCGTTCGCGACGGCGTCGAGGAGCTTCTCGGCGGCCAGGTCGAGCCGGGCGAGCTCGTCCGACGCGAGCATCCCGACGGCGAACTGCGGCGCCTGGACGTTGCTCTGCACGAGCACCCGGTCCAGCTCGCGCTGCACGAGCTGGCGGAAGCGGTGCACCACGAACAGTGCGATCGACGGCGGGACCACCACGAGCGCCAGCAGCGAAACGATGCCCGGCAGGGTCGCCGGGGTGATCGGCGTCGACACGGCCGCCATCACGGCGAACCCGAGACCGAGCACCGCGATGGCGGCGGCGACCTCGCGCGCGGGCCGGAGCGTCGCCACCGGGAGCAGGGCGAAGCCGGCGGCGACCGAGGCGCTGGCGGTGTGCGCGATGTCGTGCTCGGGGAGGATCCCGACGAAGTCGAGTGTCACGACGCACGCCAGGACGGCGCAGATCAGCGCGAACGCGGTGCCGGTGAGCCGCTCGCCGTAGGTCATCAGGCTGAGGCCGACGCCGATCGCCGCGACCAGGTACAGCGCCCAGGCGCCGGCGGGCAGCCACGGGTTCGCGTAGTCCGGCAGCCGGACCAGGAAGAAGACGATGCCGGCGACGGCCTCGATCGCGGTGAGGACCGCGGCGCCGAGGCCGAGGTAGCCGGCTCCGAGCGACGCACCGGGCTTGGCGGCCTGCCGGAGCGAACGGGCACCCGTCGAGGTCGAGGGGAGCCCGCGGGCCTGCCGTCGCTCGCTGCCCCGGTAGCGCTCGCGCGCTTCGCGACGGGTGCGCGGTGCCGGCTGCACGGTCTCGCCCGGGAGCCCGCGGTTGATGGTGTCCTCGGGGACGCGGGTCATCGGGGAGCCTCCAGGACGACGGTGGTGCCCGATCCCGGGGCGGAGAAGAGCTTGGCGTCGCCGCCGACCTCGCGGAGGCGGTTGACGACGCTCTCCTTGTAGCCGAGGCGCTCCGCGCTCACCGCGTCGAGGTCGAAGCCGACACCGGCGTCGGTCACCATCGCGCGGACGGTCTCCTGGTCGTGGACGATCGTGACGTGCGCTTCACCGACGCCGGCGTGGCGCCGGACGTTCTCGAGGCACTCGCCGAGGGCCAGCAGGAACGCGTCGAGCACGTTCGACGGCAGCAGGACCTGACCGGTGCCGTGCCAGCTGACCTCGAGCCCCATCCGGCCGAAGCGCTGCTTGACGGACTCGAGGGTCTGGCCGAGCGGCGACTCCTCGACGCGGGTGAGCGAGTAGTCGCCGGACTGCTGGGGCTGCGGGGTCGCGCCGAGTCGCAGGTGCCGGAGGAGCCTGGCGTCCTCGGCGGCCTGCTCGCGCATCGCCTGCTCGGACACGCCGACCCCGGAGTGGGCCAGGAGCGTGAGGGTCGCGAGCACGGTGTCGTGCAGCAGTCGGGCGCCCTGGCGTCGCTGCGCCTCGGTCTCGCTCGCCTGCCGTTCCGCACGGTGCGCCGTGCCGATGCTCTGGATGCGCCGGGCGACGCGGGGGATGCTGCGCGCGATCCACACCGAGACCACGGCGACGAGCACCCAGCCGAGCACCACACCGGCGGTCGGGCCGGAGAGCGGGCCGCCCGAGGCCCAGACGACGGCGCCGACGGCCGCGACACCGGCGACGATCGTCATCGCGAGCCCGACCGGCGCGCCGCGCTGCGCCATCAGCGGGGCGGACAACGACCCGGCCGCCAGCGGCACGACGGCGCTGGCGACGACGGACCGCACGTCGGGGTCGGCACCGAGCAGCAGGAGCGCGAGGGCCCCGAGGCCCGAGGCGAGTGCGAGGGCGGTCCACCACACCGACCCGTTGGTGCCGAAGACGAGCAGCGCCGCGATGAGCACCGCGATGCAGGCGAGTGCGCCGAGCAGGGGGACCAGGGGGACCGCGAGCGAGCTGACGATGCCGACGACGGAGACCAGGGCGCAGGTGATGCCGACGACACGGGTCGTCGACCGCAGCAAGCGGTCGCGTTCCTGTGCGATGAAGTCCATCGGTGTCCTGGTGGTGACGTCGGTTCGGTCGGGTCCGGTGGTTCGCCGGACCCCGCGGGCGGGGTACCCGTCGCCATCATTCCACGCGGCCCACCCGTTGTGGGGTGTTCGGCACGCGGACGTGGACAGATCGGTCCGCGGGTGCGCCGGGCGCGCCGCGCCCGTGCCGCGGCCGTACCGGGCCGTTCAGTCGAGCAGCCGTCGCAGGTGCGCCCCGACCGCCTCGTGCTCGATGAGGAAGCCGTCGTGTCCGAACTCGCTGTCGAGCACCGCGGCCCGGTCCCCGTCCAGCGTGTCGGGGATCCCCGCCGCGATCCGGTGCTGGTCCTCGAGCGGGAACAGACGGTCGCTCGACACCCCGACGACCAGCGTCCTGGCGGTCACCGCCGCGAGCGCCGCCGTCACCCCGCCGCGCCCGGCCCCGACGTCGTGCGAGTCCATCGCGTGCGTGAGCGCGACGTACGACGAGGCGTCGAACCGCCGGGTGAACCGGTTGCCGTGGAAGTCGAGGTAGCTCTCGACCGAGAACCGACCGTCGTCGCCGAGCGGGGAGACGTCGCTCTGCCACGACCGCGCGAACCGCCCGTTGAGCTCGTCCGGCGCGCGGTAGGTCATCAGTGCCATCCGCCGCGCGAGCGACAGCCCGCGGTGCGGTCCTTCGCCGACCGCCGCCTCGAAGTAGTCGCCGCCGGCGTACGCGGGGTCGGTCTGGATCGCGGCACGCTGCAGCGAGTTCGCGGCGATCTGGTCCGCCGTGGTCTGGGCGGTCGACGCCAGGACCGCGAGCCGGGCGACCCGGGAGGGGTGCGCCACCGCGAACTCGAGCGCGTGCATGCCGCCCATCGAGCCGCCGACGACGGCGGCGAAGACGTCGATGCCGAGCGCGTCGGCGAGCTGCACCTGGACCGCGACCTGGTCGCGGACGGTCACGAACGGGAAGCGTGACCCCCACTCGACGCCGTCCGGCGCCACCGAGGACGGGCCGGTCGTGCCCTGGCACCCGCCCAGCATGTTCGGGGCGACGACGAACCACCGGTCGGTGTCGATCGCCAGGCCCGGTCCGACGACGTCGCCCCACCAGCCCGCCGTGCGGTGCCCGGGTCCGGCCGGACCGGTGACGTGCGAGTCGCCGGTCATGGCGTGCAGGAGCAGCACCGCGTTGCTGCGCGCGGCGTCCAGCTCGCCCCACGTCTCGTAGGCCACCCGCACCGACGGGATCCGTCCGCCGCGCACCCACTGCTCGCCGAGCGCGGTGAACCGCCGGGAGCCGGGGTGGTCGCCGGGACGCCAGGCGCCGGTCACGGGCGGCTTGCCGAGCGTC
Source organism: Curtobacterium sp. ODYSSEY 48 V2 (assembly GCF_023712625.1). Lineage (NCBI taxonomy): Bacteria > Bacillati > Actinomycetota > Actinomycetes > Micrococcales > Microbacteriaceae > Curtobacterium > Curtobacterium sp. ODYSSEY 48 V2. Next base: position 206,899 of record NZ_JAMAXX010000005.1, on the reverse strand, counting down.
CCGAGCTCGGTCCCGGGCACGAGGGTGGACGGGACCGAGTCCTCGGGGATCGTCTGCCAGTCCATCGTGTCCAGTCTGCCGGGAGGCACGCCCCACCTCCGCCGTGTTACGTCATGCCCGGCGCGTCACCGGCGCGTGCTCCGCGAGGGGGACGGGCCGGGCCGGGGCGCTACGCCCGCTGGCCCTCCTGCGAGACGGCCCGCGCCGCCGCGAGCCCCGCCTCGAGGTCCGCACGGAGGTCCTCGACGTTCTCGATGCCGACCGAGAGCCGCACCAGGCCCGGGGTGACCCCGGTGGTGAGCTGCTGCTCGGGCGTGAGCTGCGAGTGCGTCGTCGACGCCGGGTGGATGACGAGGGAGCGCACGTCGCCGATGTTCGCCAGGTGCGAGAACAGCCGCAGCTCGTCGACGAACGCCTTGCCGGCCGGCACCCCGCCCTTGAGCTCGAACGACAGCACGGCACCGACACCGCGCGGCGCGTACCGGTTCGCCGCCGCGTACCAGGGCGACGTCGGCAGCCCGGCGTACGACACGGAGGCCACCTCCGGGTGCCGGTCGAGCCACTCCGCGATCTCCTGGGCGTTCGCCACGTGCCGCTCCATGCGCAGCGACAGCGTCTCGATGCCCTGGAGCAGCGCGAACGCCGTGTCCGCCGAGTTCGACGCGCCGAGGTCGCGGAGCAGCTGCACCCGGGCCTTCACGACGTAGGCGAGCTCGTTGCCGACCGCCTGCGCGAACACCGCGCCGTGGTACGAGGGATCGGGGGAGTTGAACTCCGGGAAGCGGTCGGCGTGCTCCGACCAGGCGAACCGTCCGCCGTCGACGATCACGCCGCCGATGACGGTGCCGTGGCCGCCGAGGAACTTCGTCGCCGAGTGCACCACGATGTCGGCACCGTGCTCGAACGGCCGGATGAGGAACGGCGTCGCGATCGTGTTGTCGACGATGAGCGGCAGGCCGGACTCGTGCGCGACGCTGCTGACGCCCGCGATGTCGAGCACGTTGATCCGCGGGTTGCCGATCGTCTCGGCGAAGAAGAGCTTCGTGTTGGGGCGGACGGCGCGACGCCACTCCTCGAGGTCGTCCTGGTCCTCGACGAACGTCGTCTCGATGCCGAGCTTCGCCAGCGTGTACTTGAACAGGTTGTACGTGCCGCCGTAGATCGACGACGACGAGACGATGTGGTCACCGGCCCCCGCGATGTTCAGCACGGCGTACGTCTCGGCCGCCTGACCGCTCGACACCAGCAGCGCGCCCGTACCGCCCTCGAGCGCGGCGATGCGCTGCTCGACGACGTCGTTCGTCGGGTTCATGATCCGCGAGTAGATGTTGCCCGGTTGCGCCAGCGCGAACAGGTCGCGGGCGTGGTCCGAGTTCTCGAACACGTACGACGTCGTCCTGTAGATCGGCGTGGCCCGTGCGCCGGTGGTCGGGTCCGGCTGCGCGCCGGCGTGGACCTGCGTCGTCTCGAACCGCCAGGCGGCTGCGTCGTTCGTGCTCATCGGGGCTCCTGTCGGGTTCGGTCCGTCATGGCGTCGCCGCGGACGACCGGGAGGCCCGGGGCGTCGTCGCGACGTCCGTCACGCTACGCAGGTGGCGGGGCGGGCACCAGCGGGGCCGCCTCGCGACGTAACGCGCGTGCGTGGCGCGTCCGTGGAGTCGACGCGACCAGCCGAGGGACGGCAGCGGCGCGGTGCGGTGCGCCGTGCCTCCCGGCCGGACGCGTCGGCCCCCGCCTGGCAGGATCGGACGGGACGAGAGGGGGCGTCGTGCGCGCTCAGGACGTGGCGGACAGGAAGTTCCAGCCGACGGTGTTCCGGAACGGGTACTCGCAGGACGACGTGGACGACCTGGCGCTTCCGTCGGACCCGGATGAAGTCCGGGTACGACTGCGACGAGGTCGACGATTTCCTCGTCGAGGTCGTGGTCGCGCTCCGGGCACTCGCCCGCTGAGCGGTCAGCGCTCGACGGGCTCCCGGCGGAACAGCCAGTCGACGTTCGGCTCGAGCAGCCAGCGCATGCCGCGCCGCACGAACGGTTGCGCGAGGAACAGGCTCACCGCGCACGCCACGGCGACCATGAGCAGCACGTACGGCCACGCCGAGTGCTCCCCGGCCAGGACGCCGGACTCGCGGATCGGGTAGAGCACGAACGTGTGCAGCAGGTAGACGTACATGGTCGCTGCGCCGAACCGGGTGAGCCAGACCGTCCTGCGGGGCACGAGCAGCAGGAACGACGCCGTCAGCACGGTGGCGAGCAGCACCAGGCCGAGGCGGACACTGCCGGCCCACCAGGCGTCCTCGCCGAGCCCGGAGTACGAGTCGTCGTAGAAGAACCAGTGGTGCAGGTCGAAGCCCTTGAACTGCGGGATGAACAGCACGCACGCGGCCGCCCACACCGCGAAGACGACGACCGCGGCCGCGCGGAGACGGACCACGACCCGGCGGGGGGCCTCGTACCAGCGGTCGAACACCCCCCACTGCTTGACCTGCCACCCGAGCAGGAAGAACGGCAGCAGGCTGATCGCGCGTCCCAGGGAGAACGTCGAGTCGACGTTGTCGAGGTACCCGACGCCGACACTGAGCACCACGGCCCAGACGAGCGGCCACCGCAGGATCGCCAGGTAGGGCAGGATCAGCCGGAAGATCCCCAGCGCGAGCAGGAACCACAGCGTCCAGGTCGGCTTCGTCGGGTTGAACTCCTTGCCGCCCTCGACGATCGCCTGCACCACCGTCCAGATCGTCTGCATGACGATGTACGGCACCACGATGTCCGTGAAGGTCCGCCGCATCCGCTCTGCGGTCGGGGTCGCCGCCGACGAGAAGTACCCACTGATGACGCCGAACGCGGGCATGTGGAACGCGTAGATGAAGGTGTAGAGCGCGAGGGCGTGCTCGCTGCCGGCCGTCTGCCGCTGGATCGCGTGACCGATCACGACGAGCGTGACGGCGACGAACCGAGCCGTGTCCCACATCGGGATGCGTCGCGGCGACCGGCCCGGCTCGAGCGGCGTCGCCGGAGCCGAGGGCGCGGGGGGAGCGGCGTCCGTCGTCATGGCCGGTCACGTTACCGGATCGTGACCTCGACGGGTCGGTACGGTGGTGCCGACACCCACTGGAGGAAGCCATGGCAGCACGTCCCGACACCGGTCGACCCGACACCACCGAGCGGCTCGCCGTCGTCACGGGGGCGAGCTCCGGCATCGGTGCCGCCACCGTTCGGCTGTTCCGCGAGCGCGGCTGGCAGGTGCTCGCCGTCGCCCGTCGCCAGGACCGGCTCGAGGCGCTCGCCGCGGAGACCGGGGCGTCGTTCCTGGTCACGGACGTCACCGACGCCGACGCCGTCGCGGCGCTCGCCGCCCGGGTGGACGAGGCCGGCGGCGCGGACGTGCTCGTGAACAACGCCGGCGGAGCACTCGGTTCGGCGAGCGTCGAGGAGTCCGACGTGGAGGACTGGCGCGCCATGTTCGAGGTGAACGTCATCGGCACGAAGCGGGTCACCGCCGCCCTGCTGCCGCAGCTCCGGCGCCGTGCGGCCACGGCCGGGGTCGCGGACATCGTGACCGTGACGAGCACCGCGGGACACGTGGCCTACGAGAACGGCGGCGGGTACAACGCCGCCAAGTTCGCCGAGCACGCCCTGGTCGGCGCCCTGCGGCTCGAGCTGAACGGCGAGCCGCTGCGCGTGGTCGAGATCGCGCCCGGGCTCGTCAAGACCGACGAGTTCGCCCTGACGCGCTTCCGGGGCGACCGCGAGAAGGCCGAGGCGGTGTACACCGACGTGCCGGGGCCGCTCGTCGCCGAGGACGTCGCCGAAGCCGTCGTGCACGCGGTCGAGCTGCCGGCGCACGTCAACCTCGACCTGGTGACGGTGCGACCGGTCGCGCAGTCGGCACAGCACAAGCTCGCCCGCGGGCCGCTGACGCCCCGGAGCTGACACCGGGCCCGTCCGGGGCCGTGCGCCGGTCCCGGCGCGCGCGGTGTCCGGGCGCGGGTCGCGGCGGGTGGCTCCCTGCCGGTACCGTGGGCGGATGCCGATCAGCAGCGAACCCGGGCAAGCCGCGCAGGCTCCCTCGACCGTGACCGTGACGAGCGGGCCCGAGGTGCTCGGCTGGCTGGAGTTCGGTGACGCGGCGCGGCTGCTCGCCAAGGACGTCCTGTCGTCCGGCTTCGAGCCCGAGGTCGTCGTGGCGGTCGCGCGCGGCGGGCTCATCATCGCCGGCGCCGTGGCGTACGCGCTCGGCACCAAGGAGTGCGGCTCGATCAACGTCGAGTTCTACACCGACGTCGAGCAGCGTCTCGACGAGCCGGTCATCCTCTCGCCCGCCCTCGACGCGCCGAGCCTGGCGGGCAAGCGCGTCCTCGTGGTCGACGACGTCTCCGACTCCGGCCGCACCCTGCGCCTGGTGGTCGACATCATCCGGAACGCCGGCGCCGACGTGCGGAGCGCCTGCCTGTACTCGAAGCCCGGCACCGTGCTCGAGCCCGACCACGTGTGGCGTCGTGTCGACGGGTGGATCACCTTCCCGTGGAGCGCCCTCGCCCCGGTGACGGCCGAGTCGTGAGCATCCACCTCGTCGGCGGGGGTCCCCTCGTCGCGGCCGACGTCGCCGCCCCGTTCCTGGCCGAGGCCGCCGCGCGTTCCGCCGCGGTCGGCCGGAGCGTGCCCCGGATCGCCCTGCTCTCCGTGGCCGGCCCGTCCGGTGCCGCCCCGTCGTCGACCGCCGACATCGCCGAGGTCCTCGGTGGCGCCCGACAGGCCGAGGTCCTGGTGACCGAGGTCGGCGCGGGCGAGGTCTTCGCCACGACGGTCCTGAGCGACGTGGACGCGCTCGTGATCGGCGGCGGGGTCACCCCGGCGTACCTCGACGCGATCCAGCCCCTCGTCGACCAGATCCGGCTCCTCGTGTCCGACGGACTGCCGTACCTCGGCTACTCCGCCGGTGCGATGGTCGCGGCAGACCGGGCGCTCGTGGGCGGGTGGCGCATCGGCGGCGTCGAGGTCTGCCCGCAGGAGTCGTCCGAGGGCCTCGACGAGGTCGAGCTCCGCGAGGGGCTCGGGCTGGTCGACCTGACGATCGACGTGCACGCCGTGCAGGCCGGCACGCTGGCCCGACTGATCGCGGCGGCCGAGGCGGAGTTCGTCACGGCCGGGCTCGCGATCGACGAGGACACCGCGCTGGTCGTCGGCGAGGGTGCGCTCGAGGTCCGCGGGACGGGCAGCGTCTGGCGTGTGGTCGCCGGCGACGAGTCCGTCTCCGTCGCGACCATGGGCGCCTGACCCCCGTGCACCCGCACCCGCTGCGCGACCTCGTCGACCCCGGGTGGGCCGAGGCCCTCGCGCCGGTCGAGGCCGACGTGCACCGGATGGGCGACTGGCTCCGCGACGAGGTCGCCGCGGGTCGGCGCTACCTGCCGGCCGGTGACGTCGTGCTGCGTGCCTTCACGCAGCCGTTCGACGACGTGAAGGTGCTCGTCGTCGGCCAGGACCCGTACCCGACGCCCGGACACCCGATCGGACTGTCCTTCGCCGTCGACCCGCACATGCGACCGGTCCCGCGCAGCCTGGCGAACATCTACCGCGAACTGCACGACGACCTCGGGGTGACGCCCCCGCCGCACGGCGACCTGCGGGCGTGGTCGGAGCAGGGCGTGCTCCTGCTCAACCGGGTGCTGACCGTCGAGGACGGTGCCGCCGGCAGCCACCGCGGCAAGGGCTGGGAGGCCGTCACCGACCAGGCCGTCCGTGCGCTCGTCGCGCGGGGGAAGCCCCTCGTCGCCGTGCTGTGGGGCGCGCAGGCCGCGTCGGTCCGCCCGTTGCTCGGCGACACCCCGGTCGTGGCGTCGGCGCACCCGTCCCCGCTCAGCGCCTCCCGCGGGTTCTTCGGCAGCCGGCCGTTCTCGCAGGTCGACGCGCTCCTCCGCGAGCAGGGTGCCGACCCGGTCGACTGGACGCTCCCCGCCTGACACCCCTCGTGGTGCGATGGCCCCGGGCGCATCGCAGCCCGTAGGCTCGGACCGTGCTCGAGGAGGAATACCAGCGCCGTCGTGTCCTGCCGCGACACCTGCGTGCGCCCGTGCCCGCCGAGGCGACGTTCTCGTACACGATCCGGGCCGCTGAACCGCGGGACCTGCCGGACGTGCGCGAGATCCACACGCACTACGTCCGGAACTCGTCGGTGACCTTCGACCCGTCGGCGTTCACCTTCGCCCGCTGGAAGCAGCGCTACGACGAGGTGCGCCGGCGCGGGCTGCCGTTCCTCGTCGCCGAGAACCCCTCGGGGCAGATCCTCGGCTACGCCCTGGTCGACCCCTGGAACCCCCGCGACCGGTCGAACCACGTGGTCGAGGACTCGATCTACCTCGGTGCCGCGTCGGGCGGGAAGGGTCTCGGACGGGCTCTCATGGAGGCGCTGCTCGCGGAGTGCCGTGCCGCCGGCGTCCGCGAGGTCATCGCCGTGATCGCCGACCGGCAGGCCGAGGCCTCGATCCGGCTGCACGAGCGACTCGGCTTCGAGGAGGTCGGCCGCATGGGCAAGGTCGGCTACAAGTACGACCGCTGGCTCGGCACCGTCACGATGCGGCTGCGCCTGCGCGGCCCACGGTTGTTCGCGCGCGCCGGGCGCTGACGCGAGCGCTCCGAGGCTGCGCCCTCGTGGCGGTGTCCGACGTGCGCGAGACGCCGGCGTCGGCGCGGAGCGCCCTCGACGTGCGCGAGACGCCGCCCGGATCGCGGCGTCTCGCCACCCGGTCGGCGTCTCGAGCATCCTGCGGCGTCCTGCACGGGTGCGGGCCCTTCGGTGTCGGGCGGCGCCGGGCGGGAGGCGCGTGGCGGGGTCGCCCCGAGCCTCCCGGCTGCCCGATCCTTCCCATGACGTGTGCGATGGCTGGTCGTTCCGGGCGTCCCTGGTGCTCTGGGAACGTCAGGTACGCCCGGTTCCGTCAGGTACGCCCGGTTCCGTCAGGTCCGCCCGATTGCGCCGGGCTCGCCCGGTTCCGTCAGGCGCCCGGCGCCTCGGCGATGAACTCGTCACGGGTCACGCGCAGCAGCGCCGTGGCCGCCTCGCCGGCAGCGGCGGCGTCCCCGGCGACCACGGCGAGCGCCACCGCCTCGTGACGGACCGCGGCGTCGCGGGTCCAGCGGGAGATGGTGTCCCGCGACTCCGACGTCCGCGTCCGCAGGAGTGCCTCGACGGTGCCGGCGAAGTGCGTGAACACGGCGTTGCCCGACCCGGTCAGGAGTGCGCGGTGGAAGCGGACGTCGGCCTCGAGGTAGGCGCGACTGTCCTCCCGGCCCCAGGCGTCGAGCATGTCCCGCGCCGCGAGCAGGACCGCCTGACCGGGCGAGCCGGTGTCGCCGGGCGAGCCGGAGTCGTCGGACGCTCCGGCGTTCCCCGCGACGAGGGCCGCTGCGACGGGTTCGACCCCGAGACGGAGCTCGAGCAGCTCCCGCTGCTGCACGAAGTACGCGGGCGAGGCGCCGCGCCACCGGATGACGGTCGGCGCCAGGAGCTCCCACGACGACACGGGGAGCACCTGCGTGCCGACCCGCTGCCGGGGCTCGACCAGGCCGAGGGACTGCAGGACGCGCAGGGCCTCGCGCACGACGGAGCGGGAGACGCCGGACTCGGATGCGACGAGCTCCGGTCGGACGACGGTGCCGGCGGGCAGCACCCCGTCGACGATGCGCTGGCCGAGGGTCTCGAGCACGTGCGCATGGAGGCCGCGGGCGGTGGTCATCGTTCCTCCGGTCGTGCTCTGCGGGACGGACGGCGCGTGACGGTCCCGTCCCTGTGACGCGGACTCCATCGAAGCGGCAGAATGCGCCGGACGGCGGGTGCCGCGCGGCAGATCGTTGTACAGTCTGATTTATCAGATTATTGGGGTGCCCGATCGGACACCCGGGGGCGGCCGCGCCGAGCGGCCGTCCGGAGCGTACGACACGCACACGAAGGCGACGGAGCCGCGAGGCAGCGGCTCCAGGAAGGGGCACAGATGCCTCACGCACCCACCGGAGGAACCGCGGCGGCCGACGCGGTGCACGGCCTCACGGTCCTGGCCGCGGAGGGCGGCGGCACGCAGACCGTCGACCCGTCCGGTCCGATCGGTCAGCTCATCGTCGCGGCGCTGCTCGGCATCGTCGTCATCATCGTGCTGATCACCTGGCTCAAGGTGCACCCGTTCGTCGCGCTGACGATCGGCGCGCTCGGGGTCGGGATCGGTGCGGGTCTGGCGCCCGACAAGACGGTCACGAGCTTCGGCACCGGCTTCGGGTCGACGATGACGAGCGTCGGCATCCTGGTGGGCCTCGGGTCGATGTTCGGTCGGATGCTCGTCGACTCCGGGGCCGCCGACCGCGTGGTCGACACCCTCGTCCGTCGCTCGTCGAAGGCCGCGCTGCCGTGGACGATGGCGCTCATCGGCGCGCTGATCGGCCTCCCGATGTTCTTCGAGGTCGGCCTGGTGCTCCTCATCCCGATCATCGTGCTGGTCGCGAAGCGCAGCGGTGTCCCGATCATGAAGATCGCGGTGCCCGCCCTGGTCGGCCTCTCCACCATGCACGCCTTCGTGCCGCCGCACCCCGGGCCGCTCGTCGCGGTCTCGACGGTCGGCGCGAACCTCGGCACGACGCTCGCGTTCGGCATCGTCCTGGCGATCCCGGTGATCGTGCTGGCCGGTCCCGTCTTCGCGCGCTTCGCGGCCCGCTGGGTCGACATCCCCGCACCGGCCATGTTCGGCTCGCGCGGTTCCGGCACGTCCGGCAGCGGTGGCTCGGGGCCGTCGGACCCCGCGCACGCCGGCCGGGAGGCACGTCGCGGCCCCGCCACGAAGGACACCGCGTCCCTGCCGAACGGCAAGAGCGACTTCACCCGCGTCATCAGCGAACCGCGCAGCCCGTCGTTCGCCGTCGCGCTCGTCGGCATCCTGCTGCCGGTCGTGCTCATGCTCGCCCAGGCGGTCCGCGAGGCGGTCGCCCCCGACGCCGCGGGCGGCTGGGTGTCGCTGCTCGACTTCCTCGGTACCCCGATGATCGCCATCGGGATCGCCACCGTCTTCGCCATGGTCTTCTTCGCGATCGGCGGCGGCATGGACCGGAGCGCCGTGGCGAAGTCCCTCGAGGACGCGCTGCCCCCGGTCGCCGGCGTGCTGCTCATCGTCGGCGCGGGCGGTGGCTTCAAGCAGGTGCTCATCGACACCGGCATCGGCGGGGTGATCGCCGACGCGGTGCAGGAGTCCGGCATCTCGGTCCTGCTCGTCGCGTGGGTGGTGTCCGCCCTCGTCCGCGTCGCCACCGGTTCCGCCACCGTCGCGACCGTCACCGCCGCCGGCATCATGGCACCGATCGCAGCCGACCTGTCCACGCCGGAGACCTCGCTGCTCGTGCTGGCGATCGGCGCCGGGTCGGTGTTCCTCTCGCACGTCAACGACGCGGGTTTCTGGCTCGTCAAGGGCTACCTCGGCACCACGGTCGGGCAGACGTTCAAGACGTGGACGGTGCTCGAGTGCCTCATCTCCGTCATCGGTCTGGTCGGCGTGCTCATCGCGGGGGTGTTCTTCTGATGGCGGCGACCGACGACGCTCCGGTCGGCACCGACGGCACCGAGCCGCGCGTCCTCGTGGTGATGGGGGTCTCCGGCTCCGGCAAGTCGACGCTCGCCGCGACGGTCGCAGCGCGGCTCGGGTGGGAGTTCGCGGAGGGCGACGACATGCACCCGCCCGCCAACGTCGCGAAGATGGAGGAGGGCACCCCGCTCACGGACGAGGACCGCTGGCCGTGGCTCGGGACGATCGCGGAGTGGATCCGGTCGCATCTGGCCGACGACGCCCCCGGGGTCGTCACCTGCTCGGCGCTGAAGCGCTCCTACCGCGACGTGCTCCGGGCGCCCGGCGTGGTGTTCGTGCACGTCGCCGGCGACCCCGCCCTCGTCGAGCAGCGGATGTCCGCACGGGCCGGGCACTTCATGCCGACGTCGTTGCTCGCCTCGCAGCTCGCGACGCTCGAGCCGCCGCAGCCGGACGAGGCGCACCTGACCGTGTCGGCCGAGCGCTCGCCCGACGAGGAGAGCGCCGACGTCGTGGAGCGCCTGGGGCTCGCCACCGGCCGGTGACCGACGTCAGGTGAACCAGATCGCGGTCCCGACGGGCAGCTCGGCCAGCGTCTTCGTCATCGCCGCGGAGATCCGGACGCACCCGTGCGAGCTGCCGTTCGGGTCCGGGTAGTAGTGCAGGGCGGTGAGGGCCGCGTTGCCGCCGTACTGCGGGATGCGTGACGAGTGCGCCCCGGTCAGGATGATCGGGTTGCCCTGCGTGTAGGTCACGCGCGCATCGACGTAGGCGGCTTCGACGTACGTCGCGGTCGCGGTGGGTGTGGGGTCGTCCGGGGTCCCCAGGCGGGCGGGCTCCGACGCCGACACCGAGTCGTCCTGGTGCACGACGGACACCGTCGACGCGGCGACGTCCACGCGGACCATCCGGTCGACCGACGCGATCGAGAAGTCCGACGCACGCGCCCACGCGAAGGTGGCGCTCGGCGCGGTCGGGTCGCCGCCGTCGCCGGGCGTGCGGTTCCGGGCGGGGGTCGACACGAGGACCATGCCGCCGTCCTCCCCGTCCGACCGGCCCCAGACGGCGGTCGCTGCGGGCGTCTCGATCGTGGAGACCGTCGAGGCGAGTGTGGCGACCGGGCGCGCATCCGCCGAGGGGGCGGCGTAGAGCGCGACGAGGCGCTGCTTCGGGGTGGCGATCTGCCACTGGTTGTCCGGTCGGACGGTGCTGCCGTCGAGGAGTTCCGGGACGACCGCGTCGTGGAACGCCAGGGGGAGTGCCGCGAGCTCGGCGTCGGACGCGGCAGCCGGGATCGCGGGCAGCGTCGGCCTCGGTGTCGGCGTCGGGGTGGCCGTCCGGGTCGGCACCGACGTCGCCCGTGCGGCGGTCGTGGCCGCCGGTCCCGGCTGCTGCACGGCCGCGCCGATCCCCACCGCGGCCAGCGTCGCTGCCGCCACCGCGGCGATCGTGATGCCCCAGGTCCTGCGTCGCATGTGTCCCCTCCCGCACCCAGTTCACCAGATCGCGGCCGTGAGCGTGTCTCAGGAGACGCTCGACGGGTCCACCACGGGCCTCCCCGCCGTCCCGTCACACCTCGGTGACGCGACCCGCCTCGACCCGCCAGCGCCGGTCCAGTCGGACGGTGTCGAGCATCCGCCGGTCGTGCGTGACGAGCAGCAGGGTGCCGTCGTAGGACTCCAGGGCCTGCTCGAGCTGTTCGATCGCAGCCAGGTCGAGGTGGTTCGTCGGCTCGTCGAGCACGAGCACGTTCACACCGCGGGCCTGCAGCAGCGCGAGGCCGGCACGAGTCCGCTCACCGGGTGAGAGCGCAGCGGACGGGCGACCGACGTGCTCCGCCTTCAGCCCGAACTTGGCGAGCAGGGTCCGGACGTCGGCGGTGGTCATCTCGGGGACGAGCTCCTCGAACGCCGCGGCGAGGGGCTGCTCGCCCGCGAACGCCGCGCGGGCCTGGTCGACCTCGCCGATCGCGACGCTGGAGCCCAGCGACGCCGAACCGCTCGTCGGCGCCGTCCTGCCGAGCAGGGCGCGGAGCAGGGTCGACTTGCCGGCGCCGTTCGGGCCGGTGATGCCGATCCGGTCGCCACCGGCGACCTGCAGCGACACGGGCCCGAGGGTGAAGTCGCCCTGCTCGTAGACGGCGTCGGACAGCGTGGCGACGACGGCCGAGGACCGCGGGGCACTGCCGATGGTGAAGGCGAGCTGCCACTCCTTGCGGGGCTCCTCGACCTCGTCGAGCCGGGCGATGCGCGACTCCATCTGCCGGACCTTCTGCGCCTGCTTCTCGCTCGACTCGCTCGCCGCCCGGCGGCGGATCTTGTCGTTGTCGGGGTTCTTCTTCATCGCGTTCCGCACGCCCTGGCTCGACCACTCGCGCTGCGTCCGTGCGCGTGAGACCAGGTCGGCCTTCGTCGCGGCGTACTCGTCGTACGCGTCGCGCTTGTGCTGCCGGGCGATCTCGCGTTCCTCGAGGTACGCCTCGTAGCCGCCGCCGAACAGCCGGTGCGACGACTGCGCCAGGTCGAGCTCGAGCACGGCGGTCACCGATCGGGCGAGGAACTCGCGGTCGTGGCTGACCATGACGGCACCGCCGCGCAGCCCCCGGACGAACTGCTCGAGTCGGTCGAGCCCGTCCAGGTCGAGGTCGTTCGTCGGCTCGTCGAGCAGCACGACGTCGAAGCGGGAGAGCAGCAGGGCGGCCAGGCCGACCCGGGCGGCCTGTCCGCCGGACAGCGCGGTCATCAGCGAGTCCGGGCCGACGCCGGAGCCGTCCGGGGTCGCCTCCAGCCCGAGCTCGGCGAGCACGACGGGCAGCCGCTCCTCGAGGTCGGCGGCACCGGACGCCAGCCAGCGTTCCAGCGCGGTGGAGTACCGGTCGGCCGCTGCGTCGCCGCCGTCCAGGTCGCCCAGGGCCTCGGCAGCACGGTCCATGTCCGTCGTGGCGTCGGCGCAGCCCGTGCGCCGGGCGACGTACGCCGCGACCGACTCCCCGGCGATGCGCTCGTGCTCCTGGGGGAGCCAGCCGACGAAGGCGTCCGGCGGGTTCGTCGACACCGTCCCGGCGAGGGGCTCGTCGACGCCGGCGAGGAGGCGGAGGAGCGTGGACTTGCCCGCCCCGTTCACACCGACCAGGCCGATCACGTCACCCGGGGCGACGGTGAGGTCGAGGCCCTCGAAGAGCGTGCGGGCGGCGTACCCGCCGGCGAGGTCCTTGGCGACGAGCGTGGCGGTCATCCGGCAATCGTCCCACGGCCGGGACGGCGCTCAGGCCGGGCGCGTGAGCCCGAGGATGCACCCCTCGACCGCCGCGACCCGCACCGCGTCCGTCCCGTCGAACAGCACGCTCTGGCTGACCGCCCCGACGTGGGCTGCCACCACCGCACGCGTGTAGAGCGCCGGGTCGACGGTGGGGACCCGGCCGGCTCGTTCCAACGCTGCGACGAGGAGTGGCTGGAGCGTCGCGTGGAACCGGTCGGTGTGCGCGCGGAGCAGGGCGTTCACCTCGGGGTCGTGCCGGGCGCGCGTGGTGAGCACCGAGCGGATCGCGTACCAGCGGTCCTCGGGCGGCAGGCCGTGCACGACGCCCTGCACGACCCCGTCGACCGTCGGGTGCCCGTCGAGTGCGGCGCCGAGCTCGTGTTCGAGCACGGCGAAGACGGCTTCGGCCTGCTGCTCGTAGACCGCGAAGAACAGCTCGTCGACCGTCCGGAAGTTCGAGTAGAACGCCCCGCGCGTGAACCCGGCGCGGGCGACGACCGCCTCGACGCTGACCGAGGTCGACCCGGTCTCCTGGAAGATCGCCTCCGCGGCCGCGATGAGCGTCGCCCGGGTGCTGCTCCGCCGGCGGACGGCGCGCGGCGCGGCTGGTTCGGTCACGGCTCCAGGCTAGGCCGAGTGCCGGTCGGCCAGGTAGTCGTGCACGGTGCGCACCGGGGCGAGGGTCAGGTCCGTCAGGATGTGCGAGGCGCGGACGACCTCGAGCACCGGCAGGTCCGCCATCGGTGCGAGGGCGTGTGCGAACAGCTGGAGTCGGGCGGGTCCGGTCCAGGCCTGCTCGACGGTCACGTCGGTGATCTCGGTGCGGACGAGGTCGGCCACCAGGTGGCGCTGGGTCCGAAGGTCCGGGACCAGCTTCACCATGAAGGTCGGCACGGTGATCTCCGCCAGGGCGGCGTCGTGGGCGAGCGGCTCCCACTCGTACGCCATGGTCGCGGTGGCCACCCGCTCGGTCCCGCGGTCGAGGGTGCCGACGAGCGCGCCCTGGTCGACGCGGAGCGCCGGCGTGCCGAGGACCTTCGGGTAGGCGCTCAGCTCACGGCCGGCGAGGGTCGCGGCCGCATTGTCGAGGTACATCGCGTGCAGGTACTCGCCGCGTTCGCCCTCGTGCTCGACCTGGATCGCCTGCCCGGACTCGACGTACGGGCCGTACCCGTCGACCTCGCCCATCTTCATGACCTCGAACCGGACGAGCGGTTCGGTGACCTCGAGCGGCTCCGGGACCACGGCGCGCAGCGCGTCGGGGTCGGTGCGGTAGACGACGTTGAAGTACTCGCGGCCGGTGAACCGGGTCGGCCGGAGTGGGTAGACCGGCGCGGCGAGCGGGGTGGTCAGGTGCTGGAGGACGTCGTCGGCGCGCATGCCCATCTCCTTCGGAACTTGGATACGATCTGTATCGAATACGAACTGTACCGAACTCGACCGAGAGCAGGAACCCGTGCCCTACCAGCCGCCCCGCGACACCGCCGACCGCCCCGTGACCGTGATCGGCGGTGGCACCCTCGGACGCCGGATCGCCCTGATGTTCGCCAGCGGCGGTGCCGAGGTCCGGATCCACGACCTGTCCGAGGAGGTCCGTGCCGCCGCCGTCGCGTACGTCGAGGAGACCCTGCCCGGGATCGTGGCCGCGCGCGACGGCGCGACCGCGGGGACGGTCCGTGGCGAGGCGGACCTCGAGGCCGCGGTGGTCGACGCCTGGCTCGTCGTCGAGGCCGTGCCCGAGCGCCTGGACCTGAAGACCCCGCTGTTCGGACGGCTCGACGCACTGGTCGCCGCGGACACGATCCTCGCGACGAACTCGTCCTCGTACGCCAGCCGCCTGGTGATCGACGAGGTCGCGCACCCCGAGCGCGTCCTCAACGTGCACTTCTACATGCCGCCGCAGCAGAACGCCGTCGACCTGATGAGCGACGGCCAGACCGACCCCGCCGTGATCGACCTGCTGCTCGAGGCGCTGCCCCGCTACGGCGTCCACCCGTTCCTGGCCCGCCGCGAGTCGACCGGCTTCATCTTCAACCGCATCTGGGCGGCCATCAAGCGCGAGGCGCTCGCGGTCGTCGCCGACGGCGTCTCCACGCCCGAGGACGTCGACGCCATGTGGCAGGTGAACAGCGGCGCACCGGCCGGGCCCTTCCGGATGATGGACCAGGTCGGCCTCGACGTGGTCCTCGACATCGAGGAGCACTACGCGGCCGAGGACCCGCGCCTGCCGGAGGGTCCGCGTCGCCTGCTGCGCGAGCACGTCGACGCCGGCCGTCTCGGCGTGAAGACCGGACAGGGCTTCTACCGCTACGACGACTGACGTCGTCCCCACCCGCCGGGACGGGAGGCGCGGTGCCGGCCCGCACCGCGCCTCCCGTCCGGTGGGGCGTCCGTGCACCCGCTGCTGGCAGGATCGAGCCGTGTCGACGCTCATCGTGACCGCCCACCCGGACCCCGACTCGCTGACGCTCGCCGTCGCCCACCGCCTCGAGGCGGCGCTCGACGCCGCCGGCGCGGGCCCCGTCACGGTCGCCGACCTCGCCGCCGAGGGCTTCGACCCCCGGTTCACCGCCGCCGACCGGCACACCTACCGGACGGGGACCGACCCGGCGCCCGACGTCGCGGCCGAACAGGCGCGCCTCGACGGGATCGACCACCTCGTGCTCGTGTTCCCGGTTTGGTGGTGGTCGGTGCCCGCGCTGCTCAAGGGCTGGCTCGACCGGGTGTTCGTGAACGGGTGGGCCTTCGGCGTCGGCGAGGACGGGCGCATCGACCGTCGGCTCGGCCGGCTGACGGTGCACCTGCTGCCGATCGCCGGGGACGACGCCGGGGTGTACGAGCGGCACGGGTACGAGCAGGCACTGCGGACGCAGCTCGAGCACGGCGTCGTGGACTTCTGCGGCGCGGCCCGCGGGGCGACGGCGTTCGTCCACGAGTCCGAGCACGAGGACCCCACCGTGCGCGAGCGGGCCGTCGCGGCCGCGGTCGGACGGGTCGTCGACGCGGTGCGGGGATGACCCTCGACGTCCGTGCCGTGGTGTTCGACCTCGACGGCACCCTGTTCGACCACGCGGGAGCAGCGGCGCGAGCCGTCGACGACCTCCTCGGCGCGCTCGGTGTCGCCGCGACCGACCGCCTGCGGGCCGCGTGGGCCGAGGCGGAGGAACGGCACTTCGAACGGTGGCGACGCGGGGAGGTCGACTTCGCCGAGCAGCGTCGAGCCCGGCTCGTCGAGGTCCTGCCCCTCGCCGGGCTCCGGCCACCGCACGACCCGCACGAGCTCGACCTCCTGTTCGGCCGCTACCTCGCCGCGTACCGGGCCGCCTGGCGTCCGTTCCCCGGGAGTGCTCCGCTCCTGCGCGCGGTCCGCGACGCCGACCGGGCCGTGGGTGTCCTGACGAACGGGACCGAGGAGCAGCAGCGCGACAAGCTCGCCGCCACGGGGCTGTCGGACCTCGTCGACGTCGTGTGCACGTCGGAGCGGATCGGGGTGGCCAAGCCGGACCGACGCGCGTTCGAGCAGGTCGCCGACGAGCTCGGCGTGCCGGCCGCCGCGTGCCTGTTCGTCGGCGACGACCCGCAGCGTGACGTCGCCGGGGCACGTGCCGCGGGGATGCGCGCGGTCCTGGTCGACCCGGCCCGCGACGGCGACGCCGCGGTCCGGTCCTCCGTGCTGTCGGCCCTGCGCGGGGCGTCGGGCACCGGACGGCGGTGACCGCCCCCTAGCCCTCGGGGACGGCCACGACGCGGTTCTGGTACGCCCAGACCACCGCCTGCAGGCGCGAGCGCACCCCGAGCTTCGGCAGCATCCGCGCCAGGTGCGACTTCACCGTGGAGACCTCGACGACGAGTGCCTCGGCGATCTCCTCGTTCGACATCCCCTGTGCGAGGAGCAGCAGCACGTCCCGCTCCCGCGCGGTCAGCAGCTCCGAGGCCCGGTCGCCCGTCACCGGCTGCAGGCTCCGCCGCGACACGAACTCCCGCAGCACCCGCCGCGTCAGGCTCTGGTCGATCGTGCCGTTCCCGGCGGCGACCTGCCGCACCGCACCGACGATGACGTCCGGCTCCGCGTCCTTGAGCAGGAACCCGGACGCCCCCGCCTCGAGCGCCCCGAACACCAGGTCGTCGAGGTCGAAGGTCGTCAGCATCAGCACCGGCACCGCCGGGTCCGCGTCAGGAGCGCAGAGCTCCCGCGCCACCTCGATGCCGTTCCGGACCGGCATCCGGATGTCGAGCACCGCCACGTCCGGCCGCGTGCTCCGTGCGAGCGTAAGGGCCTCGCCGCCGTCCGCCGCCACGCCGACCACCTCAACGTCCGGTTCGGCCGCCAGGAGCGCCGACACCCCCGCCCGGACGAGCGGCTGGTCGTCCGCCACCAGGACCCGGATCACCGGGTCACCTCGGGCGTCTCGCGTCCGAGTCGCAGCGTCACGACCCAGCCGCCGTCCGGTGTGGTCCCGGTCTGGAGGCGCGCCCCCACCAGGTCCGCCCGCTCACGCATCCCGCGCAGTCCGTTGCCGCCTGCTCCCGGACCCTCCGGGGTCGGCTCGCCCGGTCCAGCGGGAGCGTCCGCGCTCGGCGCGGACACCGCGGGTGCGGCGTTCTCGACGGTCAGCTCCAGGTGGTCGACTGCACGGTCGTCGAGCGTGACCGTGACGACGGCGCCGGGTGCGTGCAGGGCGGCGTTCGCCAGTGCCTCCTGCGCGGTGCGGTAGGCCGCGAGCTGCGCCAGGGGCCCGACGCCCTCGGCGACCTCGTGCGCACCGCGGAGGACCTCGAGCCGCACGTCCGACCGGTACCGGGCACGCTCGACCAGGTCCACGATGCCCGCGACGGTCTCGACGGCACGTTCCGCGGGGGCGTCGTCCCGCAGCAGGCCGACCAGGCGACGGAGGTCCTCGAGCACCGCGGTGCTCTGCTCCCGCACCTGACGGACGCCCTCGTGCGCCGCGGTCGGGTCGGTGTCGATCTGCCGGTCGATGACGGCCGACATGAGGGCGATCCCGGACAGGTGGTGGGCCGCGATGTCGTGCAGCTCCCGCGCCATGGCCGCTCGTTCGCGGGACACGGCTGCGTCGACCCGGGCGTCCTGCTCGCGGACCGCGGCGGAGGCCTCCGCGGTCCGGGCGACGACCTCGGCGTCCCTCGCGGCCCGGACCTCGCGCCGGGACCGCACCACGAGCGCCACGACGAGCGGGAGCCCGACGGCCCCGATGGCCTGCGTGACACCCTGGGGCAATGCTTCTCCGAGCGCGAGGAGGAACGGTCGACTCCGGTCGAGTCCGCTCAGGACGACCCAGTGCCAGGCGGTGCCGAGCGTCACGAGGACCGCGGCGGCGACGAGCGCCGGCCACAGCCGGACGAGCGGCGCCCGCACGGCGGCGAGGACGACGGCGACGACGACGGGAAGCGCCGTCAGGCCGAACAGGTCACTGCCGCCGGGAATGAGACCGGCCACCACCACCGGGACCGCGGCGCCGGCGACGAGCACCGCGCGCGGCACCCGGCGTGCGGCCAGCAGCGCCGCGGACTGCCCGAGGAGTCCCAGCAGCAGGACGATCCACGGCAGGCTCCCGACAGCCGGGGACGTGAGCGGTCGACCCAGCGTGTCCGGATCGGCTGCATCCAGCGGCGGCAGCCCGAGCAGCAGCGCGAGCGAGACGACGGCGGTGGCGACCGCGACCAGGACGTCGGTGCGGCGCAGGCGACGGTCGCCGTTGACCTCCCGCGCGGTGCGGGGGTCGGCGGCGACGCGAGCCGCACTCGCTTCAGCGGGTGCCATCGTTCGATCCTACGAGGCGGGCGGAGGTCGACGCGGGGAGGTGGTCCGAGCCTCCCGGCCGGCGGTCGTACCCGAGCCGGCCCCGGGTGGCGACCAGCAGGACGGCGGCGGCCACCGTCGAGACGATCGTGAGCCCGTGCATCATCGTGCCCGCGGTCATCCCCGGGTACATGTCCGCCCACAGGGTGGAGATGGTGTTGTTCACGCCGACGTGCAGCAGCAGTGCGATCGGCAGGCTCTCGCCGGTGCGGTTGAACACCCACGACATCACGACGTTGAACGTGATCGTGAAGAGCGCGAAGACGACCGGCTCCGACCAGTGCGCGTCCGGCCATCCGCCCCAGTCCGACAGGTACAGCGGCATGTGCCACAGCGCCCACAGCGGACCGAGCACCGCGGCGGCGCCGAGCGGTCCGAAGCGGTCCTGCAGTCGGGGGAGGGCGAAGTCGCGCCAGCCGGGCTCCTCCGACAGGCCGGTGGTGAACAGCTGCACCACGAGACCCGGCACGAGGGCGAGCAGGGCGAGGGCGGTCGGTGCCTGGACGTTCCCGCCGGAGAACGGCAGACCCGTCAGGACGATGAGCGCCGGGACGCCGACCAGTGCCAGTGCGTACCAGTACCAGGAGACCCGCCACCGCCAGAGCCGACCGACCCAGCGCCGCAGGCCCGGACGGCCGTCGGCGAGGGCGGTCACCACGAACGCACCGCCGAGCGGGCCGAGGAGCGCGCCGGGCAGGATCCCGGTGAACTGGGCCGTGCCGAGGAACTCCGGGAAGTGCAGGTCCCACACGCCCAGGCCGTGCGGGCTCAGGATGTAGGGCACCCACGCGAGCCAGCTGAGGCCGAGCGCCAGGGTGGCGAAGGAGGCGAGCGGGTGCCGGGACACCACACCCCGGACCCCCGTCGCACGGGGTGCAGCGGTGCCGGCTCCGGGCCGGACTTCGGTCGTGTTCGTCATGACACCGACGCTAGGGAGGACCGTTCGTCGGGACGACCGGCGGAGGGATGCACCACCGGGAGTTCCACCGAAGGATGCAGGTGACGGACGGAGCCGGACGCCCGTGCGTAGCGTCGGGTGCATGACCAGCACCACCGTCCTCGTCGCCGGCGCCACCGGGGACCTCGGTTCCCGCATCGTCGACGCGCTCCTCGCGGCCGACCCCGACGTCCGGATCCGAGCACTGAGCCGCTCGGCCACCGGGCCCGCGGCCGACCGGCTCACCGCACGGTCCGACCGTGTCTCCGTCGTCAGCGCCGCCTACGACGACCACGACGGACTCGTGACGGCGCTCGCCGGGGTCGACGTCGTCGTCTCGGCGGTGAGCGGCACCCGCTCCGTGGTCGTCGACGCACAGACCGCGCTGCTCGCCGCGGCGGTCGACGCCGGCGTCCCGCGGTTCGTCCCGTCGGACTACTCGGCCGACTACCGCGCGATCACCCCCGGGACGAACCGGAACTTCGAGCTGCGCCGCGAGTTCGCCGCGACACTGGACGCCGCACCGATCCGGGCGACCTCCGTGCTGAACGGCGCGTTCACCGACATGCTCACCGGACAGGCCCCGATGATCCTGTTCGACCGTCGCACCGTCCTGTACTGGTCGTCCCCGGACCAGGTGCTCGACTTCACCACGAAGGACGACACCGCCTGGGTCACCGCGCGCGTCGCCCTCGACCCCGACGCACCGCGGGTCGTCGAGGTCGCCGGCGACCGGGTCACCGCCCGGCGCGTCGCCGACACCCTCTCGCGGCTCACCGGCACCCGGTTCCGCACGCAGTGGGCCGGGACCTCCGGGACGCTCTCCGCGATGGCACGCGTCGGACGACGGCTCTCGCGGGCCGACGACGCGGAGCCGTTCCCCGCCTGGCAGGGGATGCAGTACTTCGTCAGCATGTTCAGCGGCGAGGCCGAGCTCCACCACGTCGCGAACGACCGCTACGGGCCGCACGACTGGACGACGGTGCGGGACGTGCTCGCCGTGCACCTGCAGGCCTAGGCTCGGGGACCGTGTTCGAACTCCACCACCTCTCGGCGCAGGAACTCTGGGACTGGATCCGTCGGGGGGACGCGACCGCGCTCGAGGTGACCGAGCACTACCTCGCCCGCATCGAGCGGCTCGACCCGTCCCTCGGGGCGTTCGTCGCCGTCACCGCCGACACCGCACGCGAGCACGCGGCGCGACTGGGGACGCTCCTCCCGACCTCCCGGCCGCTCTGGGGCCTGCCCACCGCCGACAAGGACCTGTACGACCGCGCCGGTGTGCCCACCCGGCACGGCTCCGCCGCGCTGCCGGTGACACCCGCGACCGCCGACCACCCCCTGGTGGCGGCGCTCGCCGCAGCGGGGACGGTGAGCCTCGGCAAGACGACCTCGCCGGAGTTCGGCATGTCGTCATCGTCGGAGACCCGGATCGGTACCACCCGGAACCCGTACGACACCACGCGGGCGCCCGGAGGATCGTCGAGCGGCACCGCCGTGGCCGTCGCCGCCGGACTCGTGCCCGCGGCCGTGGGGACGGACGGCGGGGGATCGGTGCGCATCCCCGCCGCAGCGACCGGTCTCGTCGGACTGAAGCCGAGCCGTGGCCGGGTGCCGTCGATGCCCGGTCGGTCCGGCCTCGGCGGGCTGAGCGTCGCCGGGCCGATCACGCGGAACGTCGCCGACGCCGGGATGCTCCTCGACGCCCTGGTCGCACCGACCGGGCTGCCCGAGCCCTCGCCGTACGCGCTGGTCACGCCCGACGTCGGGGACGGGCCCTTCACCGCCGCTGCGGTGCGCGGCGAGGGGCGGTTCGTGGTCGGCGTGCTCGACGGTTCGCCGTGGGACGACACCGTCGACGTCGTGGTCGACCCCGCCGCCCGGGCAGCGGTCGACACCGCCGTGCGGGTGCTCGGCGAGGTCGGGCACGGGGTCGAGGACGTCGCGATGCCCCGGCTGCCGTACGCCGAGGCGTTCCGGGTGGCGTGGGAGTCCGGCGCTGCGGGGCTGCCCCGCGTGCCCGGCATCGACCTGTCCGCGCTCACCCCGCTGGTGTCGTGGCTGGTGGAGCGCGGACGTGCGCTGACCGCGACGCAGGTGCTCGACGCGATGACGACGCTCGACGCGTTCTCGGCCGGGCTGATCCGGACGTTCGCGCCGTACGACGCCGTGCTCACCCCGACGCTGGCGCTGACCCCGCGGCCGCTCGGCTGGTACGGGGACGACCCCGAGGAGGACTTCCGGCGGCAGTGCGCCTACTCGCCCTGGACCTCGATGGCGAACGTGTCGGGGCTGCCCGCGATCACGCTGCCGGTCGGGGTGACGGACGACGACCACCCGGACGGGGCGGGCCTACCGATGGGTGTGCAACTCATCGGACGGCCGGGCGGGGAGCGCGTGCTGCTCGCCATCGGGGCGCAGCTCGAGCGGCGGCTGCGGTGGCAGCGGCGGCACCCGGCGACGTGGTGACGCCGGGCTGACGCGGGCTGGTCACCGGCGTCGGCGCGTCGCGACTGCGACGATGCGCACGTCGATCGACGCGTGCGATGTCGCGGCTCGGGAGGATGGCGCGACATCGTGGTCGTCGTACGACAGCGCATCTGTCGTCCTGACCGGAGCCCGGTCGCGGCTGTCGGGCCGAGCGACACCGTGGTCGTCGTACGACAGCGGAAGTGTCGCATCGCCCACATCGCCCACTCCGCCCGCGCGACGCCCGCCGACCGACCCCCACCGACGCCGACCGCCGACGATGACCGCCGACGACGCCGACGACGCCGACCGCCGACGATGACCGACGATGACCGCCGACGACGCCGACCCCCGACCACCGCCGCGCCCCTACGGCAGCGTCGGCGCCGCCGCCACCAGCGCGCGCGTCACCGGGTGCCGCGGGTCGTCGAGCAGCGACACCGGCCCCTGCTCCACGATCCGCCCCTCGGAGAGCACCGCCACGGTGTCGCACAGCCGCTGCACCACGCCGATGTCGTGCGACACGAGCACGAGCGTCAGCCCGAGGTCGTCGGCGAGCGAGCGGAACAGGTCGATCACCCGCGCGCGGACGACCACGTCGAGGGCGCTCATCGGCTCGTCCCCGAACAGGATCCGCGGGGAGTGCACCACCGCACGGGCGATCGCGATGCGCTGCCGCTGCCCGCCGGAGAACTCGTGCGGGTACCGGTCGGCGGCGTCGGCGGGCAGGTCGACGCGCTCCAGGACCGAGGCCACGAGCGCGCGGTGGTCACCCGGTAGCTGCAGCGCACGGAGCGGCTCGGCGACGATCGCGCCGACGCGCATCCGCGGGTCGAGGGACGCGTACGGGTCCTGGAACACCACCCCGGTCTCGCGACGGAACCAGCGCATCGCGGCCGCGGAGGCCGACGCGACCACGGGACGACCGCCGGCCGTCACGGAGCCCGCGGTGGGTGCCTCCAGGCCGGCGAGCAGCCGCACCAGCGTCGACTTGCCGGAACCGGACTCACCGACGATGCCGAGCCGCGCCCCGGAGGCGACCGTCAGGTCGACCCCGTCGACGGCGGTCCGCACCGGCCCGGGTTCGAAGGGGCCACGGCGTGGCAGGCGGTACGTGCGGTGGAGGCCGCTGGCGTGCAGCGCGTCGGTCATGCGGAGCCTCCGGTGCGGCGGGCGGTGGCGCGGGCGGCGTCGACGAGGGCCGCCGTCGCCGGGTGCTGCGGGGCGTCGAGCAGCGACCGCACCGATGCCTGCTCGACCACGCGGCCGTGATCGAGGACGACGGCGGTGTCGGCGATGCGGGCGAGCACCGCGAGGTCGTGCGTCACGAAGAGCATGCCGGTCCCGCGCTCGGTCGAGAGCCGTTCGAAGAGCTCGAGGATCCGGGCCTCGGTGGTGACGTCGAGCGCGGTCGTCGGCTCGTCGGCGACGAGGTAGGCGGGGGAGCCGGCCATCGCCATCGCGATGCAGATGCGCTGCCGCTGCCCACCGGACAGCTGGTGCGGGTACTGGCGGAGCAGCGCGGCGGGGTCGGGCAGTCCGACGGCGTCGGCGAGTGCGACCGCGGCGGTGGCGGCCGCACGGCGGTCCAGCCCGCGGTGCAGTCGGAGCGGTTCCGCCACCTGCGCACCGATCCGGCGGAGCGGGTCCAGGGCGGTCGCGGGCTCCTGGAACACCATGCCGATGCCGGATCCGCGGTGGCGCGCACGGTCCCGATCACGCATCCCCACGAGCTCGGTGCCGTCGAGGCGGATGCTCCCGGTCACCTCGGCCCCCGTCGGTTGGAGGCCCATCAGGGCGAGCGAGGTCATCGACTTGCCGGATCCTGACGCGCCGATCACGCCGACGCGTCGGCCGGGAGGCACGGTGAACGTCACGTCGTCGAGCACCGTCCGCCCCGCGATGCGGACCGTGAGTCCGGTCACCTCGAGACCGTCGCGTCCGGTCCGGTGGTCGCTCACGCCGTCACCCCCGGGGTCGTCGTGGTGCCGCCCGGTGCGCGTCGGTCTGCGCCCGGGGCGCCGGTGGCCGGGTCGTCGTCGGTCGGCTCGCCGGGGGCCGGGTCGTCGCCGGCCGGGGTGCCCGTCGCAGTCGGCGAGCCCGTGACCGCTCGGTCGCCGGTGGTCAGGCGCGGGTCGGTCGCGTCGCGCACCGCGTCACCGAGCAGCGAGAGCGCGGCGACGACGAGGGCGATCGCGGCGCCCGGCCAGGTCGCGCTCCACGGGTGCACGCCGATGTACGTCTGCAGGTCGGCGAGCAGGTTGCCCCACGACGCCGTGTCCGACCCCGCGCCGTAGCCGAGGTAGGAGAGGCCGGCCTCGGCGAGGACCGCCGTCGCCATCGCGAGCGAGAGCTGCACGGTGAACAGTGGCGCTGCGTTCGGCACCAGGTGGCGGGTGAGCACGCCGAGGGGCCCGACGCCGGAGGCCCGAGCGGCGACGACGTAGTCGCTCCGGGCGATGCGGCGGATCTCGCCGCGCGCGACGCGGGCGATCGTCACGCCGAACGACAGCCCGACGCTCACCACCACGACGCCGAGCGACCCGCCGAACACCGCCGTCAGGAGCATGGCGGTCAGCAGCGTGGGGAACGCGACGAGGATGTCGAGGAGGACGGCGGTGCCCTCGCGGACCCACCTCGTGGTCAGCGAGCCGATCGCCGTCAGGACGATGCCGACCACGCTCGCGACGACGCCGGAGCCGACCGCGACGAGCACGGTCGTCCGGGTACCGGCGAGCAGGTAGCTCGCGATGTCCCGCCCTGCGGCGTCGGTGCCGAACCAGTGCGCGGGGCTCGGTGACGCCCACTGCTGGAAGGGGTCGGCGCGGAACGGGTCCTGGGGCGTCCACACGAGGGACACCGCGGCGAGCACGACGAGGAGCGTCAGCACGACGACGGCGAAGCAGCCGGTGGGTCGGGCGAGGAGACGGCGGATCACTCGCCCACCTCCCGCTGCCGGGGGTCGAGCGCACGGTGCACGACGTCGACCGCGAAGCCGACGACCAGCACCAGGCTCGTGAGCACGAGGAGTTCCGACTGCACCTTCGTGACGTCGCGTCGCCCGACGTCGGTCACGAGCATCCGTCCGACCCCCGGGAGCGAGAAGAGCTGCTCGACGACGACGGCCCCCACCAGCAGACCGGCGATCTGCACGCCGAGGACGGCCAGCACGGTGAGCGCCACCGACGGCAGGCCGTGCCGCAGGAGCGCCCGCGTGCGCGTCAGGCCGATCGCCGCCGCGGTCCGGACGTGGTCGGCGTCGAGCACGGTGAGCGTGGCGGAGCGGGTGAAGCGCAGGATCACGGCACCCTCGACGGCGCCGATGGTGAGCGCGGGGAGCACGAGCGACGAGAACGCGCGACCGGGTTCGTCCCACCCGTCGAGCGGGAAGCCCTGCGTCGGCAGCCAGTGCAGCGTGACGGCGAACAGCGCGATGAGGAGCATGCCGGCCCAGACCACGGGGACCGCCGCGACCGCCTGTGCGACGAAGCCGATCACCGCACCGCCGGCCCGACGGCGCAGCACCGCGGCGAGCACCCCGAGCGGGACGCCGAGCACGAGGGCGGCCACGAGCGACATCCCCGCGAGCGGCAGCGTGACGGCGAGCTTCTGCGCGATCTCCGGACCGACGGCGCCGTTCGTCACGAGCGACCGGCCGAGGTCACCGCGGAGCACGCCGCCGATCCAGTCGAGGTACTGCACGACGACCGGTCGGTCGAGGCCGAGCTGCTGCCGGAGCTGCTCGACCTGGGCCGGCGTCGACTGGGTGCCGGCGACGATCTGCGCGACGTCGCCGGGCAGCACGCGCAGCGTGGCGAACACGATGATGCTCGCCACGAGCAGGCCGACGACGAGCAGCAGCAGTCGCCCGACGAGGAACCGGGTCACGCGTCCGATGCTACGGGGGCGGCGGCGCGAGCCCGGAGCGCAGCGCCGGACGAGCGCCCGGCGACCGGCAGGGCAGTGGTCACCGGACGGCCAGTCCGGCCAGGTCGAGCCGCGAGTTGCCGCCGTCGACCGGGAACCCGGTCACGCCCTTGCGCACGGCCGTGATCTCCGTCGCGGTGTACAGCCACTCGCCGGCGGCGTCCTCGCTGACCATGCGCGCAGCCTTGCGGAGTGCCTGTTCCTTCTCGGTCTGCGAGGTCGCGGCGATCGACTCCGCGTAGAGCCGCTGCACCTCGCGGTTGTCGTACCCGAAGTAGTAGTCCGGGTTCGCCCAGTTGCCGAAGTCGCGGGCCTCGACGTGGTCGACCACCGAGAGCTGGAAGTCCTTCTTCGTGAAGACCTGGTCGAGCCACGTCGCGAAGTCGACCCGCTCCACCTTCAGGGTGATGCCCACGTCGGCGAGCTGCGACTTCAGCACGTCACCGATCGTCGCCGGGTAGACGTTGGCGTAGGTGAGGGTCAGGTCCAGGTCGGTCTTCCCCGCCTCGGCCAGCAGCTTCTTCGCGTTGTCGGGGTCGTACGCGTCGATGTCGGTCAGGTCCTCGTACCCGGGGTCGAGCTCGGGGATCGGTCCGCCCTGCTCGACGCCCGTGCCGCCGATGGCCTTGATGAGCGCCTTCGGGTCGATCGCCTGCCGGATCGCCCGGCGCACCCGCTCGTCGGTGAAGGGCACCTGGGCGTCGTTGAAGGCGAGCGTGTACTTGTCGGTCGTCTTCCCGCGGTGCAGCTCGATGTCCGGGTTGCCCTGCAGCTGGCCCTGCAGGGTGCCGTCGACGGGGTTCAGCACGTCGAGGTCGCCGTTGGCCATCGCGTTGACGGCGGTCGACGGGTCGGTGATGTACCGGAACACGATCTTCGCGACCTTCGGCTCGGTGCCCCAGTAGTCGTCGTTCCGGCTGAAGGTGAGCGAGTCGCCCTGCTTCCACGCCGACACCTCGTACGGTCCGGTGCCGTTGGCGCTGTCGGAGAGGTCGTTCGTCGCGGCCTGCTCGAGCACGAGTCCGGCGCGGCCGGTCAGGTTGAAGAGCAGATCGGAGTCCGGCGCCTCGAGCTGCAGCTCGACGACCCCGTCCGACGGGGAGCTGATCGACGAGACGCCCGCCAGCTTGGCGGAGTCCACGTACGACGAGTTGTCCTTCGCCTGCTGGAGCGACCAGACCACGTCGGCGGCGGTGACGGGCTTGCCGTCCTGGAAGGTCGTGCCGTCGCGGAGGGTGAACGTGTACGTCTTCCCGTCCGACGAGACCTCGTGCTTCGACGCCAGCACGTCGCGGATCTTCCCGTCCGCCGTCCGGCCCACCAGGCCCTGGTACACGTTGTCGATGAGCACCTGGTCGAGCGCGGCACCGGACTGCGTGCGGATGTCGAGGCTCGTGGGCTCGAGCACGAGGCCGACGCGCACGGTGGCGTCGTCGCCACCGCTGCTGCTGTCGGAGCCCGAGCAGGCGGTGAGCGTCAGGGCAGAGGCTAGGGCGACCGCGGTGGCGGCCAGGGCGACGCGTGCTGCACGGCCACCGCGGCGGGGGAGGAGCGGACTCATGGGTTGTGGGTTCCTTCCGGGCGCGTGGGGCGACGGTCGTCGCGGCGCGCTCGCACGAGGTTACCGGCGTTCGGGGCCGGATGACGGTTGTTGGACCTCGTGCAACAACCGGTGCCGTGCTCCCCATGCCCGGATCGCCGACGCCAGTTCGAGGGGGGCCTGGTTCTGCACCGCGTGCCGTGCCGTCACCGTCACGACCTCGGCGTCCGGGAGCCGCTCGGTGAAGCCGGCGTGCAGCTTCGGCGAGACGTACCCGCGGTCACCCCGGACGAGCAGCACCGGCACGGCGAGGGCCTCGAGGTCGGGCCACGCGTCGGCGAACCGCCCCACCGACGCCGTCCGGCCCGAGGGCAGGTGGGGGAAGTGGTGCCGGCGGACGAGCCGGCCGTCCTCGCCGAGCCGGGTGGTGTGCCGGGCCTCGCGGAGGAGCACCGCGCGGTCGTCCCCGACGCGGGCCTCGACGGCGCGGTCGACGACCTCGTCGAGCGATGCGAACGGCGTCTCGTCCTCCAGCGCCCGGGCGATGCGGTCGACGGCGCGCTGCGCGAAGTCCGGGGACATGTCCACGAGCACCAGGCCGGTGACACGCTCGGGTGAGGTCGCGGCCAGGCGGGCGGCGAGGATGGCACCGAGCGAGTGGCCGACGACCACGCCCGGCGGGACCCCGAGGGCGTCGAGCGCGGCCAGCACCTGCGGCGCCGTCGCGCTCGCGCCGTAGTCGGCGTCGTCCCGCCAGGACGACCGGCCGTGCCCGGGCAGGTCGAGGGCGACCGCCGGTTGCCCGACCGCGATCGCGGTCTGGTCGAAGCTGTGCGCGTCGATGCCGAGCCCGTGCAGGTAGGTGATCCGTGCCTCCCGGCCGTCCGCCGTGTCCCAGCGGATCGCCGCGGTCTCGCGTCCGTCGTCGGTCCGGACCACCTGCCGGGAGGCGCGGAGCGGCTCCGTCACGCCGCTCGCAGCCGCCAGCGCGGCCAGGTCCGAGAATTCGTCGTCGGGTTCGTGCACGGGTCCGATCCTCGCACCTCGTCGGGTACCCCGTTGCACCCTGGAAGCCTTAGGTAAGGCATGCCATACTCGTACCTCGTGGCAGCCCGGTACCGAGTCTTCTCCGTCCGCGTCGCGGCCGTGTCGGCGCTCACCCCGTCGTTCGTCCGGGTGACGCTCACCGGTGACGCGCTCGCGGACTTCTCCGCGGTCGGGCTCGACCAGCGGATCAAGGTCGTCCTGCCGATCCCCGGACACGGGTTCACCGACCTGCCCGACGGTGACGACTGGTACGGCGCGTGGCGCGCACTGCCCGACGCCGAGCGGAACCCGCTGCGCACCTACACCGTCCGGTCCTTCCGTCCGGACGCCCGCGAGCTCGACATCGACTTCGTGGCGCACGGGGACACCGGACCGGCCTCGCGGTGGGTGTCGGCGTGCCGTGTCGGGGACGAGCTCCGCATCGTCGGTCCGGCCGTGCCGTCCTCGCCCGCCGAGCTGCCGAGCGGCGCCGCCGAGTTCGCGCCGGGGAGCGCGACCCGGATCCTGCTCGCCGGGGACGAGACCGCCGCTCCCGCGATCTGCGCCATCCTCGAGGCACTCGACGTGGCGACCGTCGGACACGTCTTCATCGAGGTCCCGACCGACGCCGACCGGCTGCCGGTCACCGCACCCGCCGGTGTCGAGGTGCGGTGGATCGCCCGCAACGGTGCCTCGCACGGGGTCCGGATGACGGACCAGGTGCACGCCTGGGCCGCCGAGGTCACGACCGGGGCCGCCTCGGTGGCGGAGCCGGTGCGCGGCGCCGTGGACCTGGCCGACGTGGACGTCGACGAGCAGGTGCTCTGGGACGTGCCGGCCGCGCTCGACGAACGACCGGTGTACGCCTGGATCGCGGGCGAGGCCGGTTGCGTGAAGGAGCTCCGCCGACACCTCGTGCGCGGCGTCGGACTCGACCGTCGGCAGGTCGCGTTCATGGGGTACTGGCGGCACGGCAAGGCCGAGCACTGAACACGGCAGCGTCCGCCCCGGCGCCGTCCGGGCGAGCCGGTGGTCCCGTCCCGACGACGGCCCTGGGGGCGCGCGGGCTGACCCTGGCGTACGACGACCGGACCGTGGTGTCGTCGCTCGACGTCGACGTGCCCGACGGGGAACTCACCGTGATCGTCGGTCCGAACGCCTGCGGCAAGTCGACCCTGTTGAAGGCGTTCGCCCGCACCCTCCGGCCGAGCGCCGGTACGGTGTTCCTCGACGGCACCCCGATCGACTCGCTCCGCCCGAAGGCCGTCGCCCGTCGGGTCGGCATGCTGCCCCAGACGCCCGTCGCACCCGAGGGCATCATCGTCCGGGACCTCGTGTCCCGCGGCCGCTTCCCGCACCAGGACCTGCTGCACCCGTCGTCCGGCTCCGATCGCACCGCCGTGCAGGCCGCGCTGGAGCAGACCGACACCGTGTCGCTCGCCGACCGGAGCGTCGGTGAGCTCTCGGGTGGGCAGCGGCAGCGCGTGTGGATCGCGATGGTGCTGGCGCAGGAGACCGACATCGTCTTGCTCGACGAGCCGACGACGTTCCTCGACATCGCGCACCAGTACGACGTGCTCGAGCTCGCCTCGGCACTGCACGCGGCGGGCCGCACCGTCGTGGCGGTGCTCCACGACCTGAACCAGGCCGCCCGGTACGCGACGCACCTCGTGGCGATGCGCGACGGGGCGATCGTGGCACAGGGCACGCCGGCCGCGGTGCTGACCTCGGAGCTGGTGGAGGACGTCTTCGGACTGCCCTGCGTGGTCGTGCCCGACCCGGAGACCGGGACACCCCTGGTGGTGCCACGCCGGCGTGTCGCCTGACCGCCGACGGCTCGGCGCGGGTGCTGCCTGCCCCGAGCGGGCAGGACATGCCGCTCGCGTTCGTCGAGCGGGTGCGATCCGTCGGTCCGGGGTGACGAGGGTGACGGATCCGGCCCGCTCGGTGGCTCGGAGCGGACCGCCTGACGGACGGGAGGCACGGGGCGGACCCGCCGTGCGCCTCCCGTCCGGTGGTGGGTCACCCGGTCAGCGGTAGCCGCCGTCCTCGAGACCGGCCTCCACCTCGAAGCGGTTGCGGGCGGCGTCGCGCCCCGCGAGGGCGTAGAGCAGCGGCATGAGCATGCCGTAGCGACGCCACTGCGTCACGTGCACCCGTTCGTGCCGCAGCACGCGCGGGCCGTCGTTGTCCCGCGTCAGGTACACCGACCCGACGCACGTGCCGCCGCGCCGGAACGCCCAGCGCGGCAGCCCCGTGCACACGATCAACCCGTCCTCGACCCGTATCCGCCCGGTCGAGAAGGGCACCCCGACGGCCAGTCCGACCGCGGTCGCGAACACCCAACCGGCGCGCGAGACGGGGGAGTCGAGGAGCGGGTTGCGCACCCCTACTCCGGTCGGCCGTAGGTCTCGAGCAAGCGGAGCCAGACCTCGTTCATCGTCGGGTACGCCGGGACCGCGTGCCAGAGCCGGTCGACGGGGACCTCGCCGACGACCGCGACCGTCGCCGCGTGGAGCATCTCGGCGACGTCCTGTCCGACGAAGGTCACGCCGACGACGACGCCGCGGGACTCGTCGACGACCATCTTCGCCCGGCCGGTGTAGCCGTCGGCCTGCAGCGCCGAGCCGGCGATCGCACCGAGGTCGTACTCGACCGCGCGGACGTCGATGCCCTGCTCGCGTGCCGCGGCCTCGGTCAGGCCGATGCTCGCCACCTCGGGGTCGGTGAAGGTGACCTGCGGGACGGCTGCGTGGTCGGCGGTCGCGACGTGGGCGCCCCAGGGCTCGGCGTGCACCGGGCGGCCCTGCGCTCGTGCGGCGATGGCCTCGCCGGCGGCGCGTGCCTGGTACTTGCCCTGGTGGGTGAGGAGTGCGCGGTGGTTGACGTCGCCGACGGCGTAGAGCCAGTCGGTGCCCTGCACGAGCATCGTGTCGTCGACCTGCAGCCAGTCGCCCGGGGTGAGCCCCACGGAGTCGAGGCCGAGGTCGGCGGTGTGCGCCTTCCGACCCGTCGCCGCGAGGACCTCGCTCGTCACGACCGTGGTGCCGTCGTCGAGCGTCGTGGTGACCAGGCCGTGCTCGTCGCGGTCGACGCGCGTCGGGCTGACACCGGTGCGGACGTCGATGCCGAGTTCCCGCATCGCGTCGGCGACGAGCTCACCGGCGAACGGCTCCATGCCGCCGAGCAGCCCGTGCCGGGCGACCAGGGTGACCTTCGACCCGAGGGAGGCCCACGCGGTCGCGAGCTCGGAGCCGGCGACGCCGCCGCCGATGACGAGCAGGCTCTCCGGGACCTGCTGGGCGCTGGTGCCCTCGCGGGTGCCCCACGGCTGCGCATCCGCGAGACCGGGGACGTCCGGCAGCTGGTGCAGCGAACCGGTCACGACGGCGACGGCCGCGCGTGCGGTGTGCGTCTCGCCGCCGACCTCGATGGTCTTCTCGCCGGTGATGCGGGCGTGGCCGCGGATCAGGGCGATGTCGGCGGACTCGAGCCAGGCCACCTGGCTGTCGTCCTGGTAGTCGGAGGTGAAGGAGTTGCGGCGCGCGAGCACCTTCGCGGCGTCCACGTGCCCGGTGACCGCCTGCGCGGCACCGTCGACGCGCTTCGCAGCCGCGACCGCGTGGCCGCTGCGGAGGAGCGCCTTCGACGGCATGCACGCCCAGTAGGAGCACTCACCGCCGACCAGTTCGGCCTCGACCACGGCGACCGACAGGCCGCGCTTGTGGGCGTAGTCCGCCACGTTCTCGCCGACAGCGCCGGCGCCGATCACGATGAGGTCGTAGTCCGTCATGCTCCCGAACCTACGCGGAGCGGCGGGGCGTCGGCCGTGCACGGCGCGGCGCGGATGCGGAGGACCGGTCAGCCGCGGTCGGTGGTGCGGGACGCGGTCGTCAGGGCACCGACCGCACGCAGGATCACGCCCAGGTCGTCGACCGCTCGGTCGGGGTCCACCGGTGCGAAGCCGGTCAGCGCGGCCCCGACGAGTCGCCGTCCCCGCGTCGCGGCCTGGATGCGCTCGACCAGACCGGAGGCGTCGATCCCGAAGGGCACCGGCTCGAGCAGCCCGTCCACCTCGGCCGGGTCGAGCACGTCGAGGTCGACGTGGACGAAGACGCGCTCGGCGCCGGTGGACCCGACCGCGACCGCGATCGCGTCCGGCGTCGCCGCGTCCACGTCGAGGTGGGTGATCCCGACCCGGTCGAGGGCGGCGATCTCGGCGTCCTCGACTCCGCGGACCCCGGCGAGCACGACCCTGGCCGGGTGCAGGACCGGCAGGTCGGGGAAGAGGTCCTCCGGGCGGTCGACGAGCAGGCGCAGGACGGCGGTCTCGGCTGCGACGGGTTGTGCGCGGTTCAGCGACCGGTAGCCGCTCGATCCGGCGATGCGCACGAACGCGGTGTCCGGACGCACGAGCACGGAGGCGCCGAGCACGCTCGACCCGTCACCACCGACCACCAGGACGGGTTCGCTCGCGACGCCGGTCTCCTCGGCGACGCGGTCGGCCACGGCACGGACCGACGTGTAGCGGGCGACGGCGGTCTCGAGCCGGTCGCCCGCGCCGGCCGGCACGTCGACGACGGTCGTGGCGGCGCGGGGGAGATCGGCTGCGATGGCCTGTGCTCCGTCGCCGAGGCGCATCGCGCGCGACGACGCCGAACCCTGCCACTGACCGACGACGAGGAACTGCATCGTCTCAGTCTGGCAGCCGGGTCCGGCGCCGTCCGCAGTTCCGCGTCAGATACCCGCGGACCCGCCGTTCTTCAGTGCGGCGAGACGTGCCTCGACCTCGGCGTCGCGACCCACGTCCTCCAGGCTCTCGAACTGCGCGTCCAGGCTCGACGACTGCAGTTCCTGCTGCCCGAGGACCTTCGCCTCCTCGCGGCGGACCTTCTCCTCGAAGCGGTTGAGGTCGCTCGTCGGATCGGTGATGTCGATGTTGCCGATGGCGTCGTTGACCTTGGACTGCGCCTCGGCGGTCTTCTGCCGGGCGACGAGCGAGTCGCGCTTGGCCTTGAGCTGTTCGAGCTTCTGCTCCATGCCGGCCAGCCCGGACTTGAGCTTCTCGACCTGCTCGTTCTGCGTGGCGAGCGGGCCCTCGTTGTCCTTGACCTCCTGCTCGGCCGCGATCTGCTTGCCGATCGCGATCTTCGCGAGGTTGTCGAACTTGTCGGCGTCCGCGGTCTTGCCCTCGGCGCGGTACTTGTCGGCGGCGGCCGAGGCGTTGGCGGCCTTCTGACCCCACTCGGTCGCCGCGCGCTTGTCCTCCTCGTGGTCCTGCTCGAGCAGGCGGAGGTTGCCGATCGTCTGCGCGATCGCCGTCTTCGCGTCGGCGATGTTGTTCGTGTAGTCGCGGACGAGCTGGTCCAGCATCTTCTGCGGGTCCTCGGCGTCGTCGATGAGCTGGTTCACGTTCGCCCGGATGAGCGAGGAGATCCGGCCGAGAATCGTCTGCTTTGCCATTGTGTTCCCTTTCGTGGAAGGTCTCTCGTGGTGCTGCTGGTCCTGGTGGTCGTGTGTCCCGAGGGGGTGGTGCCGGGTGTCAGAAGCGGCCGCCGCCGGAGAAGCCCCCGCCGCCTCCGCCGCCGCCTCCGCCGAAGCCCCCGCCGCCGCTGAAGCCCCCGCCGCCGCCGAAGCCCCCACCGCCGAAGCCGCCACCGCCGAAGGAGCCGCCCCCGTAGCTGCCGCCGCGTCCGCCGAGGAGGCCGCCGAGCACGATCCCGGTCACGAGGCCACCGAGCTGTGCGCCGTTCCCGCCGCCGCCCTGCCCGGGCCATCCGCCCATGTCGTCGTTCGCCGCGTCCATCGCCGCGGCGGCGTACTGCTCGGCGGCGCGTGCAGCCCCGAGGGCGCGGGCGGGGTCGCTCGTGGCGAGGTCGACCGCGTCGTCGAGCGCGCGCTCGGCCTCGGACAGGCGCGTCCGGGCCGTCGTGCCCACGGCTCCCCGGCGGAGCGAGATGAAGTCGCGCGCCTGGCTGATCCGGGCCCGGGCGTCGCGCAGGGCGTCGTCGAGGGCGCGGCGTGCGCGCTGCTGCTGTTCCTGTGCACCGCGCGCGGCGGCCAGTGCGGCGTCGATCTCGGTGTTCGCCTTCGTCAGCGCGTCGACGGCGGCGATCGGGTCGCGCGGGTCGGAGCCCTGACGGAGGACGGTGTCGGCACGGGTCACCGCGGCCGCGAGGGCCGGGTCGCCGGACCGCATCGAACGGGCTGCGGCGACGTCTCCCTCGATGTCCGCGCGCATCGCCTGGACCCGGGCGGTCGCCTCGGCGAAGGTGCGCTCGGCGCCGGTCGCACTCGCGGTCAGCTGCTGCACCTGTGCGAGCGCGTGCTGGGCGTCGCGCACGGCGATGACCGCCTCGCCCTTGTCCCCGGACGCGATGGCCGCGGTCGCCGCCTGCGACCGCTCCGTCGCGTAGCCGAGGACCTGGTCGGCCTGGTCGACGTTGTCGGAGACCGTCGCCAGGGTCCGGCCGCCGTACGACCCACGCACCCGGTCGAGCGCGCGGCGGGCGGCGTCGAGCTCGACCGGCGCTGCCGCGACCGCGGAGGCGAGGGCAGTCGCGGCGTCCTCGACCCCGTCCTCGAGGGACCGCAGGTGGTCGAAGGCCTCGGTCTGCTCGTCGATCGACGCGTGCGCCTGCTCGCAGATGGCGACGATCTGGTTCGCCCACTGCGCGCGCTGCTGCGGTGAGTCCGGTACCTCGTCGTCGAGCTGCTGCTGGTAGGAGAACGCCTGCCGCACGTTCCGCTTCGCGGTCGCGACGGCCTCGGCGAAGGGCTTCGCCGCGTCCTCGCCGAACTGCGCCGTGGCGAAGCCGACCTCCTGCTCGGCCGTCCGGAGCTCGTCGTCGATGGTGACCAGCGCTGCGCCGGCCTTGCGCTCGAGCCCGGCGAGGGACGCCTCCTGCGCTCGTGCGGCCTCGGCAGTGCGTCGCTTGTTGCGGGTGCGGATCACCAGGACGGCGACGACCGCACCGACGACGACCACGAGCAGCAGGACCCACAGCCAGGTCAGGTCCGGCGGGGCCTGCGAGGAGACGAGTCCGTCCGCGAGGGCGACGGCGGCGCCCGACCAGTCGCCGTCCCGCAGCTGCGGGACGGCGTCCTGCTGGTAGGCGGACTCGACGTCGCTGCTCGACAGTGCGGTCGCGTTCGTCTGCTGGATGTCGGCGATCCGGTCGTCGACCGCCACGGAGAGCACGATCGCGTCGGAGTCGATCTGGTTGCGCTCCATCAGGGCGTCACCCCAGGCGGCGTGGTCGGTCGGGTTCGTGAAGGTCGGCACGTAGACCACGTAGAGCTGCGTCTGCGTCCGGTCGTAGAGGTCCTGGACCGCCCGTTCGACCTGGGTCCGCTGACCGCTGCTGAGGGCACCGGCCTCGTCGACCACGTAGGCGCCGCCCAGGTCGACCGGGTCCGTCGCGTGGGCTGCTGCGGCGGGCGTGATCACGAGTCCGGCCGCGAGGAGCACGGCACCGATCCGACCCACGGCGCGGGTGATCGCCGAGCGGGCGCCGCGGACGGCCGCGTGGGGGCCTTCGCGATGCCGACCGAGCGCCCGAGGGGCCGATCCATCGTCGGTGCGCGATCCGTGGTGAGCCGCTCGCATCCGTCCTCCATCCGTCGTCCGGGAGCCCACGTTGCGCCCCCGACGGCCCCCGCACGGGCGCCGTCGCCCCGATGCTATCCAGAGCACGCACACAGCGGGTGGATCCTCGGAGGACCCCCGGCGACGTCCGTCATCTGGAGGACTTGTACCCCGGACCGGGGTATGGTGGAGGCCATCGTTCGACGACGAGCGGAAGGGGAAAGCGATGGAGCGTACGACGAGCACCGAGGTCGTCCCACTGGAGGACGGCTACCACCGCGTCTCGACACCGGCGAGCGGTGTCATCGGCTTCGTCCGTGAGCAGGACGGCCGCTACGAGGTCCTCCGGGGCCGGGTCCGACAGGCCACGCGCTCCGAGGGCGCCTACAGCACCATGAACGTCGCGCTCATCGCGCTCACCCACGCCTGAGCCCGCGCCGGATCCGCGGCGACCGCTCCAGCCTCGCGCTGACGTGGAGGCGCCGAGACGCTGACGTGGAGGCGCAGTGGCCGACCTCGACCGTGTCAGCTGCCGGGACGGGTGAGCACCTCGACGCCGTCCTCGGTGATCGCGACGGTGTGCTCGGTGTGCGCGGTCCTCGCCCCCGTCGCGCTCCGCAGGGTCCACCCGTCGGGATCGGTGACGAGCTCGTCCGTGTCCGCCATCACCCAGGGTTCGAGCGCGAGGACCAGCCCCGGTCGCAGGGTGTAGCCGCGCCCCGGCCGACCCGTGTTCGCCACGTGCGGGTCCTGGTGCATCGTCGAGCCGATGCCGTGCCCGCCGAACTCGGTGTTCACAGCGTAGCCCGCGGCGGTGAGGACCTCGCCGATGGCGTGCGACACGTCCCCGGTCCGGACACCGGGGCCCGCGGCGGCGATGCCGGCGGCCAGCGCCCGTTCGGTGGCGTCGATCAGGGCGGTGTCCGCCGGGTCGGCGCGCCCGACGACGAAGCTGATCGCCGCGTCGGCGGCGATCCCGTCCAGGGTCACCGCGAGGTCCAGGGTGAGCAGGTCGCCGTCGGCGAGCTCGCGGTCGTGCGGCAGGCCGTGCAGCACCGCGTCGTTCACCGCGGTGCAGACGTGGTGGCCGAAGGGGCCACGACCGAACGAGGGGGCGTAGTCGACGTAGCAGGAGATCGCGCCGGCCTCCTCGATCATCGTCCGGGTCCACCCGTCCACCTCGAGCAGGTTCGTGCCGACCGTCGTCCGCTCCCGGAGGGTCTGCAGGATCGTGCCGACGAGGGCGCCGGTGCGACGGGCCCGGTCGACCTCGGCGGGGGAGAGGATCTCGATCATGCCGATGATCGTACCGGTATTGTCTGGCCGGTACTAGTATCGGCGCCATGGTCCGACTCCCGCTGAGCCCCGCCGAGCTGGAACGCGGTCGCCGGCTCGGCGCACTGCTCCGTCGTGCTCGGGGTGAGCGCTCGATCCTCGACGTCGCCCTCGATGCGGGCGTGTCGCCCGAGACCCTGCGGAAGATCGAGACCGGTCGCATCGCGACGCCGTCGTTCGCCACGATCGCCGCGGTCGCGAGCGTCGTCCGACTGTCGCTCGACGCGCTCTGGGACGAGGTGCACCCCGAGGCGGAACGGGTGGCCCCGGACCGGGCGACGCACCCCGTGCACGAGGAGAGCCCCCGGCGATGACGCCGGGGGCTCGATGTGCCCCCAGGAGGATTCGAACCTCCGCCCCTGCCTCCGGAGGGCAGTGCTCTATCCCCTGAGCTATGGGGGCTCGTGGGTGAGATCAACCGTAGCAGGTAACGCGAGCCGGTCCCGACAGCGCGTGTCGCGTCCGTGTCGCGGCCACCGTCGGACGGGAGGCGCGGCACGGGCCCGCACCGTGCCTCCCGTCCGGCTGCGGTGCCGTCAGCCCGCCGGGCTGGCCGACGCGGACGGCAGCAGCACGGAGCGCACCGCGTCCACGACGGGCTGCGCCCCGCCGGGCTCGGTGTACAGCGTCGACTCGGTGGTGACCCAGTACGGATCCGGGAAGGCGTCCGCGCGGCCGACGCCGTCGTCCAGCGCGTAGTAGCCCTCGACGCGGTAGGTCGGGACGGACCCACCGCGCTCGTAGAGGGCGTCCTTGAGCGTCGTGAGCGACTTCTCAGGCAGGTGCGCCACGGCGAGCGTGATCGTCGTCGACGGGTCGTCGGTGGCGACGAGGTGGCAGACCCGGCCGCGCTGGCGGGCGATCGTCGCGGCCGGCGTGCCCTTCGCGGGCGTCCAGGTCGTGTCCTGCTCGAAGGTCTTGCCGTAGACGGCGAGGACGCTCGTGGGCAGCAGCTCGGCGCACGTCTGCCGCACGGCGGTGCCGATCGGGGTGGCGCTCGCGCTCGGGGCCGCGTCGTCGGACCGGCCCGTGCAGCCGGACAGGGCGACGGCGGCGGACACGGAGAGCAGGGCGACGGTGATCGCCCGGACACGGCTGCGGGAGGTCATCCAGCCATGATGCTGCACGCCGTCCGGCACCGGCCCGCGAGGCACCTGGGCGTCCCGGTAGACTCGACCCTCGTGACTCCTGCCGAACTCTCCGCCGCGTACCTGTCGATCCTGACCGGGATCGTCGAGCGACGAGGCGCGTCCGACACCGTGACCATCGGGGAGTCCCACGTGGCCCTCGAGCGGCCGAAGAACCGTGCGCACGGCGACTGGGCCTCGAACGCGGCGATGCAGCTCGCGAAGCGCCTCGGTACGAACCCGCGCGAGCTCGCGACCGAGATCGCCGGCGAGCTGACCGAGCTCGACGGTGTCGCGTCCGTCGACGTCGCCGGCCCCGGCTTCATCAACATCACGCTCGAGGCCGCCGCCGCCGGTGAGATCGCCCGCACGATCGTCGACCAGGCCGACGCGTTCGGACACGGCGACCTGTACGAGGGCGTGTCCATCGACCTCGAGTTCGTGTCCGCGAACCCGACCGGTCCGATCCACATGGGCGGTGTGCGCTGGGCCGCCGTCGGTGACTCGCTCGCCCGCGTGTTCGAGGCGCAGGGCGGCCTCGTCACCCGTGAGTACTACTTCAACGACCACGGCGCACAGATCGACCGCTTCGCCCGGTCGCTCGTCGCCTCGGCGCTGGGGGAGCCCACGCCGGAGGACGGCTACGGCGGTGCCTACATCGGCGAGATCGCCGCGCGGGTCATCGCGACGCTGCCCGCCGGCACCGACGTGCGTGACCTGCCGCGCGACGAGGCGCAGGAGCTCTTCCGCCGCGAGGGCGTCGAGTTCATGTTCGCCGACATCAAGTCCTCGCTGCACGACTTCGGCGTGGACTTCGACGTCTACTTCCACGAGAACTCGCTGCACGAGTCGAAGGCCGTCGAGCGGGCCATCGAGCGGCTGCAGTCCCTCGGCAAGATGTACGAGGCCGAGGGCGCGCTCTGGCTCCGCACGACCGACTTCGGCGACGACCGCGACCGCGTCGTGATCAAGTCCGACGGGCAGCCGGCGTACATCGCGGGCGATCTGGCGTACTACCTCGACAAGCGCGAGCGCGGGTTCGAGCGCAACCTCATCATGCTCGGCGCGGACCACCACGGCTACGTCGGTCGCATGATGGCGATGTGCGCGGCGTTCGGTGACGAGCCCGGCAAGAACCTCGAGATCCTCATCGGCCAGATGGTGAACCTGCTCAAGGACGGCCAGCTCTTCCGCATGTCGAAGCGCAACGGCACGATCGTGTCGATGGAGGACCTCGTCGACGCCGTGGGTGTCGACGCCGGTCGCTACGCCCTCGTGCGGTTCGCGAGCGACACCTCGATCGACATCGACCTCGACCTGCTCACCAAGCGCACCAACGACAACCCGGTCTTCTACGTGCAGTACGCCCACGCCCGCACGCAGTCGGTCGCCCGCAACGCTGCGGCCTCGGGCGTGGACCGCTCCGCGTTCGACGCGTCCCTGCTCACGCACGAGACGGAGAGCGCCCTCCTCGGAGCCCTCGCCGAGTACCCGCGCGTGGTGCGCCAGGCCGCGGAGCTCCGCGAGCCGCACCGCATCGCGCGGTACATCGAGCAGCTCGCCGGGCTGTACCACCGCTGGTACGACTCCTGCCGGGTGACGCCGCTCGGCGACGAGGCCGTGTCGGACCTGCACCGCACGCGCCTGTGGCTGAACGACGCGACCGGGCAGGTCGTCCGCAACGGTCTCGGCCTGCTCGGGGTGAGCGCGCCCGAGCGCATGTAGCGCGGCGCGCGGCGCGCGCTTGCGCGGCGTCGCGTCGCGTCGCGTCGAACCACGTTCTCGACATCGAGCCAGGCGATCCGCCTGGTTCGATGTCGTTTCAATGGTTCGTCGCCGGCGCGCCCAGCACGCGTCCGCACAACCGGAAGCACGTCGCGCCAGGTGATCTCGTGGCGCGACGTGCTTCTGCTTGTGCGCGAGCACGTCGCGCCGCGCACCGCGCCCGCCCGCCGCCACACACACCGGGCGCTCCCAGCCCGGCCGCCGCGCCGCGCGCCGCGCGCCGCACCCCGCGCGCCGTACCCCGCCTCGCCTCGCCCCGCCGCCGCACCGCGCCCCGCCTCGCCTCGCCCCGCCGCGCCCCGCCGCCCAGCCGCGCCCCGCCCCGCCCCGCCGCCGCAGCGCGCACACCGGGCGCACACCGCGCCTCCAGGCCGGCTGCGGGGAGCACCTGGCAGGGTGGGACGCATGTCCGTCGCCACCGAGCCCTCCCGGAAGCGTCGTCGCTGGCCCGTCGTCCTCGTCGTCCTGGTGCTCGTGCTCGCCGCGCTCGTCGTCGTCGCGGAGTTCGTGCTCCGGGGCGTCGTCGACCGGATCATCGCCGACCAGGTCGAGCAGTCCCTCCCGGAGGGCGCCACCGGCGAGGTCACCGCGCACGCCGAGGGCATCGTCGTCCCGCAGCTGCTCGCGGGCACGCTCGACCGGGTCGACATCACCTCGGACCGGCTGACCGTCGACGGGGTCCCGCTGGCCGCCGACGTCACCGCTCGCGACGTCCCGGTGGACGGCAAGGGCGACGTGCACGACGTCGACGGCCACGTCACCCTCGCCGCGACGAGCGTGCAGGACCTGGCCAAGTACAGCCCGCTGTTCGAGCGGCTCCGGCTCGTCGACGGCGGCGTCGAGCTGTCCGGTTCGACCGCGGTGCTCGGGTACGACATCGGCTACGCGGCCACCGGCGACGTGGTGGCGCAGCAGGACGGCCGTGGCGTCACGATCACCCCGCAGAGCGTCCGCATCACGAACTCGGACCTCGGCCTGAAGGTCGAC
The DNA here is from genome assembly GCF_023712625.1 of Curtobacterium sp. ODYSSEY 48 V2. Taxonomy (NCBI): domain Bacteria; kingdom Bacillati; phylum Actinomycetota; class Actinomycetes; order Micrococcales; family Microbacteriaceae; genus Curtobacterium; species Curtobacterium sp. ODYSSEY 48 V2. The sequence continues at coordinate 165,537 of NZ_JAMAXX010000005.1, read as the reverse complement.
CGCATCCCCGGCGTCACGGGCGTCCCGGTGCAGGTCTGCACAGCGCAGTTCCTGCCCGAGCAGCTCCGGGTCCGGTCCGTCGACGTGACCTCCGCCGAGGCCACCGTCCGGGTCACCGCCGACTCGCTGCCGCTGACCGAGCAGGGCCTGCGCACGGTCGGCGACTGCGGCTGACGCCGTCGATCCCGGCGCGTCACCACCGCGGTCGACGGGCGTAACACCGGCCTGGAGGCCCGTGGCGGCTCGGTAGGATCGGGTCCCGTGAGCGCCAACCCCCTTGCCCCGCCGCGGCTGCGGTTCCCCGCCGACGCCTCCGCGCTGACCGCGCGCATCTGGCCGGCCTCGGCCACGCGGACGGACGACGGTGAGCTCGCCGTCGGCGGCATCACGGCGTCGGACCTGGTCGCCCGGTTCGGTTCCCCGCTCTACGTCGTCGACGAGCGGGACGTCCAGGCACGCGCGTCGAGGGTCCGCACGGCCTTCACCGAGGCGTTCGCCCGCATCGGCACGCGGGCCCACGTGTACTACGCCGCCAAGGCGTTCTTCACGACCCAGGTCGCCGCGTGGATGACCGAGGCCGGACTGCGGTTGGACGTGTGCACCGCCGGTGAGCTCGCCGTCGCGCTGGCCGGGGGAGCGGACCCCGCGCTGCTCGGCTTCCACGGCAACGACAAGTCGGACGCCGAGATCGCCCGCGCGGTCGAGGTCGGCCTCGGCACGATCGTCCTCGACAGCCACGAGGAGATCGGCCGCGTCGCGCGTGCCGCCGCCGACGCCGGCACGGTCCAGCGCGTGCGCATCCGGATCAACAGCGGCGTGCACGCCTCGACGCACGAGTACCTCGCCACGGCGCGTGAGGACCAGAAGTTCGGCATCCCCCTGAGCGAGGCCGTCGCCGCCGCGGCGGCGGTCCGGGCAGAGCCGTCGCTCGCCTTCGTCGGGCTCCACTCGCACATCGGGTCCCAGATCTTCGACGAGTCCGGGTTCCGTGAGGCAGCTCGGCGACTGATGGACGTGCACGCCGAACTCGTGGCGACGGGTCCGGTCCCGGAGCTGAACCTCGGCGGCGGGTGGGGCATCGACTACACCGAGGCAGACGAGGCGTTCGCGCCCGAGGACGTCGCCGAGGCCCTCGCCACGATCGTCGCCGACGCCTGCACCGAGCGGGGCATCCCCGTCCCGGAGATCGCCGTCGAGCCCGGTCGCTACATCGTCGGCCCGGCCGGCACCACGCTGTACCGCGTCGGCACCGTCAAGCCCGTCTCGCTGGAGACCGAGGACGGCTCCTCGGCGACCCGCACCTACGTGTCGGTCGACGGCGGCATGAGCGACAACGCCCGTCCGGCGCTGTACGGCGCCGACTACACGGCCCGGCTCGCCCGCAGCTCGGACGCCCCGGCGGTGCTGACCCGGGTCGTCGGCAAGCACTGCGAGTCGGGCGACATCGTCGTGAACGACGAGTACCTGCCGGGCGACGTGCACCGCGGTGACCTGCTCGCCGTCGCGGCGACCGGTGCCTACTGCTGGTCCCTCGCCAGCAACTACAACCACGTGGGCCGTCCGCCGGTCGTCGCGGTCGCGGACGGCGCAGCCCGTATCCTCGTCCGTGGCGAGTCGATCGACGACCTGCTCGCCCGCGACACGGGGGTCGTCGCCGGCTGACGCCGCTGACCCCGACCCGACCGGGCTGCCGCCCGCCCCACAGGAATGCGCACCACATGATCGAATACCGCAACGTCCGCGTCGCGCTGCTCGGAGCCGGCTCCGTCGGTTCCCAGGTGGCGCGCCTGCTCCTCGAGCACGGCGACGAGCTGGCCTCGCGCGCGGGTGCCGGACTCGAGCTCGTCGGCATCGCGGTGCGGGACCTCGACGCTCCGCGCGACGTGGACCTGCCGAAGGAGCTCTTCACGACGGACGCGCAGTCGCTCATCCTCGGCGCGGACATCGTCGTCGAGCTGATCGGCGGCATCGAGCCCGCGCGCACGCTGGTGCTCCAGGCGCTGCAGTCCGGTGCGGACGTCGTCACCGGCAACAAGGCGCTCCTCGCCACGCACGGCCCCGAGCTCTTCGCCGCGGCGGAGCAGGTCGGCGCACAGCTCTACTACGAGGCCGCGGTCGCCGGCGCGATCCCGATCATCCGGCCGCTGCACGACTCGCTCGCGGGCGACCGCATCGAGCGGATCATGGGCATCGTCAACGGCACGACGAACTTCATCCTCGACCTGATGGACCGCGAGGGCTCGACCTTCGAGGCGGCCCTCGCGACCGCCACGGAGCTCGGGTACGCCGAGGCCGACCCGACCGCCGACGTCGAGGGCTACGACGCCGCGCAGAAGGCCGCCATCCTCGCCTCGCTCGCGTTCCACACCTCCGTGCCCCTGGCCGCCGTGCACCGCGAGGGCATCACCGCCGTCACGATCGAGCAGGTCCGCGCCGCGCGGAAGGCCGGCTACGTCGTGAAGATCCTGGCGACCGCCGAGCGCCTGACCGACGAGGACGGCGTCGAGGGCGTCAGCGCCCGTGTCTACCCGGCGCTCGTGCCGGAGTCGCACCCGCTCGCCAGTGTGCACGGGGCGAAGAACGCCGTGTTCGTCGAGGCCGAGGCCGCCGGCGACCTGATGTTCTACGGCGCCGGTGCCGGTGGCGTCGAGACCGCGTCGGCCGTGCTCGGCGACCTGGTGTCCGCCGCCCGTCGTCACGTCATCGGCGGCCCCGGCATCGCGGAGTCGACCCAGTCGGCGCTGCCGGTCTTCCCGATCGGGACGGTCCGCACCCGTTACCAGATCACGCTGCACGTGGCCGACGCCCCCGGCGTGCTGTCCACCGTCGCCGGCGTCCTGGCGAAGCACGGCGTGAGCGTCGAGACCGTCGAGCAGTCCGCCGCGACCGACCCGGGCGACGGCACGGCCGGCACCGCGAACCTCGTCATCGGCACGCACCTCGCCCGCGAGTCCGACCTGGCCGCCACGGTCGTCGCGCTCCGGAGCGAGGACGTCGTCGTCGAGATCACCAGCGTCCTGCGGGTGGTCGGGGCCTAGCCCCGCACCGTCAGCAACCCGACTGCACAACACCGAACAAGGAGAGCCTGATGGCCCACCAGTGGCAGGGAGTCCTGCGCGAGTACGCCGACCGTCTCGACGTCACCGAGGCGACGCCCGTCGTCACCCTCGGCGAGGGCGGCACGCCGCTCATCCCGGCCCGACGCCTGTCGGAGCGCACCGGCGCGGACGTGTACGTCAAGTTCGAGGGCATGAACCCGACCGGGTCGTTCAAGGACCGCGGCATGACGATGGCGATCTCGAAGGCCGTCGAGCACGGCGCGAAGGCCGTCATCTGCGCGTCGACCGGCAACACCAGCGCCTCGGCGGCCGCCTACGCCACGCACGCGGGCATCACCGCCGCGGTGCTCGTGCCCGAGGGCAAGATCGCGATGGGCAAGCTCAGCCAGGCCGTCGCGCACGACGCCCAGCTGCTGCAGGTGCAGGGCAACTTCGACGACTGCCTCGACATCGCGCGCGACCTCGCCGCCAACTACCCGGTGCACCTGGTCAACTCGGTGAACAACGACCGCATCGAGGGGCAGAAGACCGCCGCGTTCGAGGTCGTCGACGTGCTGGGCGACGCCCCGGACTTCCACTTCCTGCCGGTCGGCAACGCGGGCAACTACACCGCGTACTCCCGCGGCTACCGCGAGGACGTCGCCGCGGGCCGCTCGACGCGGATGCCGCGCATGTTCGGCTTCCAGGCCGCCGGCTCCGCCCCGATCGTCTCGGGCGAGGTCGTCCGCCACCCGGACACCATCGCCTCCGCCATCCGAATCGGCAACCCGGCGTCGTGGCAGTACGCGCTCGAGGCGCGTGACGAGACCGACGGCTACTTCGGTGCGATCACCGACGAGGGCATCCTCGCCGCGCACCGCATCCTGTCCGCCGAGGTCGGGGTCTTCGTCGAGCCCGCGTCGGCCATCGGCGTCGCCGGGCTGCTCGAGCGTGCGGACGCCGGTGTCGTGCCGCAGGGCGCGAAGGTCGTCATCACGGTGACCGGCCACGGCCTGAAGGACCCGCAGTGGGCCCTCCGCACGGAGGACGGCGGCGAGGTCGCACCGACGAGCGTCCCGGTCGACACGAAGTCGGTCGCCGAGGTGCTCGGACTGGTCGGCTCCGCGTGAGCGTCGACCGCTCGTCCGGACCGGGGGAGGGCGTGACCGCCCGCAGCGCTGTACCGGCCGGACGGGCGGTCCGTGTGCGGGTCCCGGCGACCTCCGCGAACCTCGGCCCGGGCTTCGACTCGCTCGGGCTGGCGCTGTCGGTCTACGACGAGGTGGTCGTCCGCGTCCGCCCGGAGCCCGGCGCGACCGTGATCGTCGAGGGCGTCGGTGCCGGTGAGGTCGCCACCGACGAGTCGAACCTCGTGGTGCAGGCCGTTCGTCGTGGCCTCGAGCACGCCGGTGTGGAGCAGCCCGGACTCGAGCTGCACGCCGTGAACGCGATCGCGCACGGCCGCGGCATGGGCTCGTCGGCCGCCGCCATCGTCGCCGGGCTGATGGCGGCCCGCGGCCTGCTCGAGGGGGTCGTCGACCTCGACGCGTCGACCCTGCTCACCCTGGCCACCGAGATGGAGGGCCACCCCGACAACGTCGCTCCGGCGCTCTTCGGTGGTCTGACGATCGCGTGGATGACCGCCGAGGGTCCCGCGGTCAAGCGCCTGCTGGTGCACCGAGGCGTCTCGCCGGTGGTCTTCGTGCCGACGTCGACGCTCTCGACGAAGCTCGCGCGGTCCCTGCAGCCCGCGAGCGTGCCGCACGAGGACGCCGCGTTCAACGTGTCGCGCTCGGCGCTGCTCGTCGCCGCCCTCATCCAGAGCCCGGAGCTGCTGCTCGCCGCGACCGAGGACCGGCTGCACCAGTCGTACCGTGCGAGCGCCATGCCGGAGACCGATGCACTGATCGGTCTGCTGCGGCAGCACGGGCTCGCCGCGGTGGTCTCCGGCGCCGGGCCGAGCCTGCTCGTGCTGGGCAGCGACCCGGCACAGCGCCTCACCGCGGCCGACCTGGTGGCGCGACACGCGCAGTCCGACTGGCGGGCGCTCATGCTGGCCGTGGACCTCGGTGGTGCTACAGTGGTGCCGCACTCGGCGCTCGAAGCCGATCCAGCGTAGGCGCACAGACCGATCCGAACCGGATCCGTCGGCGCTGGCGCAGGGTCCGGTGCGCGGGGGCACTCTCTTTCAGATCACCGAATCCCGGTCCGTCGTCTGAACGGCGGTCGCAGCGCACCCATGCGCCGGGACGGTGGAAACTCTCCGCGTTCTGCGGTTCGAAAGGAAACACCGACCTTGACGAACGTCAACGACTCCACCCCGGTGGAGATCCCCAGCGACCTGCGCGCGCTCCGTCTCCCGGAGCTCCAGCGCATCGCCTCCTCGCTCGGCATCACGGGGCTCTCGAAGCTCCGCAAGGGCGACCTCATCGCGTCGATCGAGGACAAGCGCCCCGCGACCGACGACGCCGCCCCCGCTGCCGAGACGCCGGCCGACGAGGCACCCGCCGCCGCGGAGGCCGCACCCGCGGCGCAGGAGACCCCCGCCGAGCAGCCGACGCTGGCCGCACCGGCGACCTCGCCGGCCGCCGACGACGCCGCAGCCGACCAGACGGAGTCGGCTCCGGAGCCCCGCGGTCGCCGCTCGCGCCGCGCCTCCTCGGCCGGCACGGTGAACACCGCGCAGACCTCGGCCGCGGAGCACACGAACCACGGGCACACCGGCACCGAGGACCTGCTCGCGGGACTCGACCAGGTCCGTGCCGAGAAGGACGCGGAGGAGGCCGCGCAGTCCGGTCGCCGCCGCGGCCGCCGCGGGAACCAGGACGCCGGCCAGCAGGACGGCGGCCAGCAGCGGGACGGCGCCGAGCAGGCCGCTGCCCCCGAGACCGACGAGGCGACCGGCGCGCAGCCGACCTCGGCGACGGACCAGGGCGACCAGGCCGACCAGCAGGGCGAGGGCGGTTCGCGCCGCGGACGTCGCAGCCGTGGTCGCGGTCGTGGCCGCGGGCAGAACGCCGAGGGCACCGAACAGCAGAGCGGTGACCAGCAGGGCGGCCAGCAGAACGGCGGCCAGCAGAACGGCGGCCAGGCGAACGCCGGCCCGCAGAACGGTCAGCAGCAGAAGCAGAACGGCAAGCAGGACGAGCAGAAGTCCGGCGACGCGAAGCAGGACGACCGTCAGCCGAAGCAGAACGGCCAGCAGAAGCAGAACGGCCAGCAGCAGAACGCCCAGCAGCAGCAGCACGCCGACGAGGCCGAGGCCGGCCGCGGTCGTCGTCAGCGTGACCGCAAACGCGGCCGCGGCGGTCAGAACGACGAGTTCGAGCCGGAGATCACCGAGGACGACGTCCTCATCCCGATCGCGGGCATCCTCGACGTCCTCGACAACTACGCGTTCGTCCGCACGACCGGCTACCTGCCGGGACCGAGCGACGTCTACGTGTCCCTCGGCCAGGTGAAGAAGTACCACCTGCGCAAGGGCGACGCGATCGTCGGTGCGATCAAGCAGCCGCGCGACAACGAGCAGCAGGCGCGCCAGAAGTACAACGCGCTCGTCAAGGTGGACTCGGTCAACGGCCAGACCGCGGACGAGGCAGCGGCCCGTGTCGAGTTCCACGACCTGACCCCGCTGTACCCGAACGAGCGTCTCCGCCTCGAGACCGAGCCGGCGAAGCTCAGCACGCGCATCATCGACCTGGTCGCACCGATCGGCAAGGGTCAGCGCGGCCTCATCGTCTCGCCGCCCAAGGCCGGCAAGACCGTCGTGCTGCAGGCCATCGCCAACGCGATCGCCAAGAACAACCCCGAGGCGCACCTCATGGTCGTGCTCGTGGACGAGCGGCCCGAAGAGGTCACCGACATGCAGCGCTCGGTGAAGGGCGAGGTCATCGCCTCGACCTTCGACCGTCCGGCGGAGGACCACACCACGGTCGCCGAGCTCGCCATCGAGCGTGCGAAGCGCCTGGTCGAGCTGGGCCACGACGTCGTCGTGCTCCTCGACTCGATCACCCGTCTCGGCCGCGCCTACAACCTGGCGACGCCGGCCTCCGGCCGCGTGCTCTCCGGTGGTGTCGACTCGGCGGCCCTGTACCCGCCGAAGCGGTTCTTCGGCGCGGCGCGCAACATCGAGGACGGCGGCTCGCTGACCATCCTCGCCACCGCGCTCGTCGAGACCGGCTCCAAGATGGACGAGGTCATCTTCGAGGAGTTCAAGGGCACCGGCAACATGGAGCTCCGCCTCAACCGGCACCTCGCCGACAAGCGGATCTTCCCGGCCGTCGACATCAACGCCTCCGGCACCCGGCGCGAGGAGCAGCTCCTCTCCGCCGACGAGGTCAAGATCACGTGGCGCCTGCGCCGTGCCCTCGCCGGGCTCGACCCGCAGCAGGCGCTCGACGTCGTCCTCCGCAACCTCAAGGAGACGCAGTCGAACGTCGAGTTCCTGGTCCAGGTGCAGAAGTCGGTCCCCACGACCGGCGGTCGCCACGACGGCCACCAGGAGTAACGCGTGTTCGAGTCGGTGGCCGGGCTGCTGGCGGAACACGAGGACCTGACGCAGCAGCTGTCGGACCCCGCGCTCCACGCCGATGCGGCCCGCGCGAAGAAGGTGAACCGGCGGTACGCCGAGCTCAACCAGATCAAGGCCGCGTACGAGGCCTGGCAGGCGGCGGGGGACGACCTCGCCGCCGCCCAGGAGCTCGCCCGCGAGGACGAGGCGTTCGCGGACGAGGTCCCGGCGCTCCAGGAGCAGCTGTCGGAGCGCCAGGAGCGTCTCCGCCGGCTGCTCATCCCGCGGGACCCGGACGACGGCCGCGACGTCATCATGGAGATCAAGGGCGGTGAGGGTGGTGAGGAGTCGGCGCTCTTCGCGGCCGACCTCCTCCGCATGTACTCGCACTACGCCGAGACGAAGGGCTGGAAGGTCGAGCTCCTCGAGCGGACCGAGAGCGACCTCGGCGGCTACAAGGACGTGCAGGTCGCGATCAAGTCGAACGCGACCGACCCGTCCCAGGGCGTCTGGGCGCACCTGAAGTACGAGGGCGGTGTGCACCGGGTGCAGCGCGTTCCGGCGACCGAGTCGCAGGGCCGCATCCACACCTCGACCACCGGCGTGCTGGTGTTCCCCGAGGTGGACGAGCCCGAGGAGGTCCAGATCAACCAGAACGACCTCAAGATCGACGTCTACCGGTCGTCCGGCCCCGGCGGGCAGTCGGTCAACACGACCGACTCCGCCGTCCGCATCACCCACCTGCCCACGGGCATCACGGTGGCGATGCAGAACGAGAAGTCCCAGCTGCAGAACCGTGAGGCCGGCATGCGCGTCCTGCGTGCCCGCATCCTCGCGCGACAGCAGGAGGAGCTCGACGCCATCGCCTCGGACGCACGCAAGTCGCAGATCCGCGGCATGGACCGTTCGGAGCGCATCCGCACGTACAACTTCCCGGAGAACCGCATCGCGGACCACCGCACCGGGTACAAGGCGTACGACCTGGACCGCGTGATGAACGGTGCGCTCGAGCCCGTCGTCCGGTCCGCCATCCAGGCGGACGAAGAGGCACGCCTGGCCGCCATCGGCGACCAGGACGCCTAGGCCCGGTCTGGAGGCACGGATCACCTCCGACAGCCGACCCACGTCCGCAGCGGATCGCCTCCTCGACGAGGCGACCGCTGCGCTCGTCGCGCACGGTGTCCCGACCCCGCGCGTCGACGCCGAACTCCTGCTCGCCTGGGCGACCGACACGTCGCGGGGTGCCGTGCAGGCCCGTGCCCTGACGGGCGGCGCCATCGCGGCGGAGCACGTCGAGCGCTTCCGGTACGCCGTCGCCCGTCGCACCACCCGCGAGCCGCTGCAGCACATCACGGGCGAGGCGCACTTCCGGGCGCTGACGCTGTCCGTCGGGCCGGGCGTCTTCGTGCCCCGGCCGGAGACCGAGGGCGTCGTGCAGTTCGGCATCGACGCACTGCGTGCGACCGCGGTGGCCGAGCCGGTGGCGGTGGACCTCGGCTCCGGCAGCGGGGCGATCGCCGTCGCGATGGACACCGAGGTGCCGAACGCCCTCGTCTACGCGGTCGAGCGGTCACCCCAGGCGCTGCCCTGGACCCGGCGCAACATCGACGCGCACGGCGGCACCGTCCGACTGGTCGAGGGCGACCTCGCCGACGCGCTCCCGGAGCTCGACGGCACGGTCTCGGTCGTCGTCTCGAACCCGCCGTACGTCCCCGACGACATGGTGCCCGTCGACCCCGAGGTCCGCGACCACGACCCGGCGCTCGCGCTGTACGGGGGACCCGACGGGCTCGACGCCGTCCGGGCACTCACCGACACCGCCTGGCGGCTCCTCGTCCCGGGAGGGCTCCTCGTCATCGAGCACGCCGAGCAGCAGGGCGCCGGCGTGCGCGACGTGCTCGCACGGCGGGGGTTCCGGTCCCCGGAGACGCACGTCGACCTGACGGGGCGCGACCGCACGACCACCGCCACCCGCTAGGCGGGGTGGCTCCGGGCCTCCCGGCCGTCGTCCCGGTGCCCGCACGACGCGACCTCGGCGGATCTGCGCAGCGGTAGAGCGCTGCGAGGAACCGCGCTCGTCGCGTGTCGCGGGCGTGACGGGTCAGGCGGTGGCGACCCGCTGCTGGGCTGCGACGAAGGCGCGGACCGCTCTGCGCAGGTCGGTGTGCTCCTCGACCAGGACCGCGTGGATGCCGACGACGCGGGCCGCCTCGACGTTGACCGGCATGTCGTCGGCGAAGAACGCGCGCTCGGCGGGCACACCGTGGTGCGCGAGCGCCCGTTCGAACACCTCGGGTTCGGGCTTGCGCGCGCCGAAGTTGCTCGTCGTGTCCAGGTGCTCGCCGAAGAGCGGCGGCAACGACGGTGCCCACCTCCCGATCCACCGGCCCGCGAGCGGACCGTTGTTCGTGAGCAGGCCGACACGGCCGTGCTCGGACGCGATCCGGACGGCCTCGATGCGCTCGGGCAGCTCGGTCATCGCCGCGCCGCGGATGCGCGCCCAGTCCGCCTCGGGCACCGCGCAGCCCATCGCCTCGGCGAAGGCGGCGAGGTAGGCGTCCCCGTCGGGGAAGTGCCCGGCCTCGGCACGGGACTCGTGGCCGCAGTCCCACCAGCGTCGGCGGAGCTCCTCGAAGGAGTGTCCGGTGTACTCGCCGAGGGCCGCCATCCGGACCCGCCAGTCGTACCGGACGAGCACGTCGTCCATGTCGAAGAGGAACAGGAGTCGGGGCGCGGGCGTCTCGTTCACGATGCCGTCCATTGTGTCGCACTATCATCGTCGAGTCATGGCCTCCCGATACGACTGCACCGACCCCGACGGGCTCCTGACCGGGATGCGGCTCGCACGTGCCGCCCTCGGCCGGGGAGAACTCGTCGTCGTCCCGACCGACACCGTCTACGGCGTCGCGGCGGACGCCTTCAGCGCGACCGCCGTCCAGCGCCTGCTCGACGCCAAGGGCCGCACCCGCCAGTCGCCGCCCCCGGTGCTGATCCCCGGACCGCCGACGCTCGAGGCGTTGGCGACCGAGATCCCGCAGCAGGTCCGCGACCTCGTCGACGAGTTCTGGCCCGGCGGGCTCACCGTCATCCTGCGCGCGCAACCGTCGCTGGACTGGGACCTGGGGGAGACCCGGGGGACCGTCGCGCTCCGCATGCCGGACTCGCGCATCGCCCTCGAGCTGCTGCAGGAGGTCGGACCGCTCGCGGTCTCCTCCGCGAACTCGACCGGAGACCCTGCCGCGATGGACGTGGACCGGGCCGAGTCGATGCTCGGCGACAGCGTGTCGGTCTACCTCGACGGGGGACCGCTCGCGGTGCACGACGGCTTCGCCGCCTCGACCGGGTCGACCATCGTCGACGCGACCGGCCTCTCGACCGGCGGGAAGCTGACGATCGTCCGACACGGGGTGGTCGCCGACGAGGACATCGTCCGGGTCGTCGGAGCCGACCTCGTCACGTGAAGTACTACCTGCTCGCCGGGGCCATCGCGGCCGTGGTGAGCTTCGTCTGCAGCTGGGCCGTGTGGAAGCTCGGCCTGCGCTACGGCTGGTACCCGAAGGTCCGCGAGCGCGACGTGCACCGCACGCCCACACCGCGGCTCGGCGGGATCGCGATGTACCTCGGCGTGATCGTGTCGCTGCTGGCGGCCTGGTTCCTCTTCCCCTCCATCGCGGGGACCGACTACTTCCGGCTCGTGTTCTCGGAACCCGGGCGCGTGATCGCGGTGCTCGCGGGTGCGACGATCATCGTGGTGCTCGGTGTCGCCGACGACATCTGGGACCTCGACTGGATGACGAAGCTCGCCGGGCAGATCATCGCCGCGGGGATCCTGGCCTGGCAGGGCGTGGCGATCGTGTCGCTGCCGATCGGCAACACGCTCGGAGTCGGGTCGTCCTACATGAGCCTGATCTTCACCGTGCTCGCGGTCGTGCTCGTGATGAACGCCGTCAACTTCATCGACGGTCTGGACGGCCTCGTCGCCGGGGTCGCGATCATCGCCGGCGGCGTGTTCTTCCTCTACACGTTCTTCATCAACCGCGTGGTCGTGCAGACGGAGTTCTTCTTCAACCTGCCCTCGTTGCTCACGGCGGTGCTCGTCGGTGCCTGCACGGGGTTCCTCGTCCTCAACTGGCACCCGGCGAAGCTCTTCATGGGCGACGCCGGCGCGCTGCTCGTCGGGTTCCTGATGGCCACGAGCGCCGTGTCCGTGACGGGCAACATCGACCCCGCGGTCATCTCGACACGCCAGGCCCTGCTGCCGGCGTTCATCCCGATCCTGCTGCCCTTCGCGATCCTGATCGTGCCGATCCTCGACTTCGGGCTCGCCGTCACCCGTCGGCTCAGCGCGGGCAAGTCGCCGTTCTCGGCCGACCGGAAGCACCTGCACCACCGTCTGCTCGACATGGGGCACTCCCACTTCCACGCCGTGCTGATCTTCTACGCGTGGACGGCCACCGTCGCCGTCGGGTGCCTGCTGTTCCTCTTCGTCGAGTGGTACTGGGTGGTCACCGTCGTCGCGATCGGCTTCACCGTGTGCGCGATCGCCACCTTCGCCCCGCTCGGCCGGAAGCGCGCGGAGTTCGCCGCGCAGGCCGCCACCCGCTCGAACACCGTCGTCGACGCCAGCCTCGACCCGCTCGACCGCGCCGCCAACGACCGAACGATCCCTGGAGACCCCTCGTGACCGCACCGAACGCCCTCGACCACGTCCGGCCGGTGTTCCGCCGGATCCTCCTCTGGGCGGCCCTCCTCGCCGTCGGCCTGGCCGTCGTCGGGGGAGTCGTCGGGCTCGTCGTCGCCGGGACGCCGGGACTCGCCGGTGGCCTGCTCGGCGCGGTGCTGAGCGTGGTGTTCCTCGGGCTCACCGCGGTCTCGGTGCTCGTCGCCCTCCGGGTGTCGAAGGGGCAGATGATCTCGGGCGCCTTCTTCGGGATCGTGATGGGGACGTGGATCCTGAAGTTCGTGCTCTTCCTGGTGGTCCTGCTCGCACTGCGCGACCGCGCCTGGGTGGACTTCCCGGTGCTCGCCGTGGTGATCATCGCGGGCGTCGTCGGGTCGCTCGTGATCGACGTGGTGGCGGTCGCCAAGGCCCGCATCCCGATCGGGGTGCACCTGCCCGGCGACGCGGTCGATCCTGGGAACGACACCCCACGGCCCTGAGAGCCCGAGAAGCCTCTCGCACCTGATAGGCTTCTCGAAGTCCGCGTCCGGAGCCTCGCTCGGAGCGGACGAGCCTCCACAAAGTCCACCATCGCGTGCCGTGTGTGCGCGCGCCGACACAGGAGACAGCGCTGCTATCCCACGCTCTTCCCCTGTCCCTCACCGCCGCGGCCAACACCGTGGCGGCGGGGAGCAGCAAGGCCGCCGAATTCCATGGTCCGTCGATCAACGAGTTCTTCCCGGACCCGATCTTCTTCGCCGGGACCCCGATCGAGATGGACCGCATCGTCCTCATCCGCTTGTTCGCGGTGGCCGTGCTGCTCGTCTTCGCGTTCGTCGGGACCCGTGCCCTGAAGCTCGTCCCGAACCGCGGACAGGCCTTCATCGAGTACGCGTTCGACGTCGTCCGCCGCAACACCTTCGACAACCTCGGTGAGAAGGACGGCAAGCGCTTCCTGCCGCTCCTGGCCACGGTGTTCTTCGGTGTCCTGTTCATGAACCTCACGGGTCTCATCCCGTTCATGAACATCGCCGGTACGAGCCGCATCGCGATGCCGATGATCCTGGCGATCGTCGCGTACGTCGCGTTCATCTACGCGGGCCTCCGCAAGCACCCGGGCACGTTCCTCCGCAACGCGCTCTTCCCGCCCGGTGTCCCGTGGCCGCTCTACATCATCGTGACGCCGATCGAGCTCGTCTCGACCTTCGTGCTCCGTCCGGTGACGCTGACGCTGCGACTGCTCATGAACATGGTCGTGGGTCACCTCCTCCTGGTGCTCTTCTTCTCGGCCACCTGGTTCTTCTTCTTCGACGCCGAGAGCCTCTTCAAGCTCTTCGGCATCGGGACCCTGGCGTTCGGCATCGCGTTCAGCTTCTTCGAGATCCTCGTCGCGCTGCTGCAGGCGTACGTCTTCATGCTGCTGACCGCTGTGTACATCCAGCTCGCGCTGGCTGACGAGCACTGACCGACCCCTTCTGACCCCCATACGGCACGACATCCGTCGGGCCGCACTCGAAAGGAAAACACGTGGACGCAACGACCGTTCTCGCGGAGATCAACGGCAACATCGCGACGGTTGGCTACGGCCTCGCTGCGATCGGTCCGGCCATCGGCGTCGGCATCGTCGTCGGCAAGACGATCGAGTCCGTCGCTCGCCAGCCCGAGCTCCAGGGCCGTCTGACGACCCTCATGTACATCGGTATCGCCTTCACGGAGGCCCTGGCCTTCATCGGTATCGCGACGTACTTCATCTTCACCAACTAAGGCTTCTCGATGCAGACTGCACTCATCATCGCGGCGGAGGAGACCCACAATCCGCTGATCCCACCGGTGTACGACATCGTGTGGTCCGCGGTGGCCTTCGTCATCATCTTCCTCGTGATGTGGCGCGTCGTGACGCCGCGCATCACGAAGATGCTCGATGAGCGCACCGAGGCCATCGAGGGTGGCATCAAGAAGGCGGAGGCCGCTCAGGAGCAGGCCGCCGCTGCACTCGACGAGTACAACAAGCAGCTCGCCGACGCGCGTGCCGAGGCCTCGCGCATCCGTGAGCAGGCCCGTGCCGACGCGACCGCGATCGGCAACGAGGTCCGCGAGCAGGCGCAGGCAGATGCAGCACGCATCACCGCCAACGCCCAGGCGCAGATCGAGGCCGAGCGGCAGAGCGCGCTCCAGTCGCTGCGGAGCGAGGTGGGCACCCTCGCCCTCGACCTCGCCTCCGGTGTGATCGGTGAGTCCCTGCGGGACGACGCGAAGTCGGCTGCGGTCGTCGACCGCTTCATCGCCGACCTCGAGGCGTCCCAGGGCCAGCCGGCCGGGGAGCGCTGAGCATGCGGAGCGCCACGCGGTCCGCACTCTCGTCCACGCGGGCGGTCCTCGCTGACCTCGGCGGGTCGGTCGACCTCGCCACGGGCATCGAGATCCTCTCCACCGGGCGTGCGATCGCCGGTTCGTCCCAGCTGCTCGGACTGCTGGCGGACCCGACCGCGGACGTCGTCGGCAAGAAGGTCCTCATCGACCGCGTCTTCGCCGGTCAGTCCGAGGCGACGCGTGCGGTGCTGACCGCGGTGGCCGGCTCGCGCTGGTCCTCGCCGTCGGACCTGCTCGCGGGTGTCGAGGACGCGGGCATCCGCGCCGTCGCCGGAACCGCATCGTCGGAGACGTCGATCGAGGCCGAGCTGTTCTCCTTCGAGACCGCCGTCCGCTCGGACGCGGCGCTCGAGCTGGCACTGGGCACGAAGCTCGGCAGCCCGTCGGAGAAGGCTGCGCTCGTCCAGCGGCTCGTCGGTTCGAAGGTCTCGGCGCAGACCACCGCGATCCTGGAGCACCTCGTGCAGCAGCCCCGCGGCCGCCGCATCGGTGAGATCGTCCGCGATGCCTCGCGGATCGTGGCCGACCAGGCCGGCAAGCTCGTCGCCACGGTGACCACCGCGGCCCCGCTCTCGGACGGTCAGGCGGCTCGCGTCGCCCGCGGCATCAGCGAGCGGTACGGCAAGGACATCAGCGTCAACCAGGTCGTCGACCCCGCGGTCGTCGGCGGGATGCGTGTGCAGGTCGGTGGCGACGTCATCGACGGCACGGTGTCCACGCGCCTGTCGGAGCTCCGGCTCCAGCTGGCCGGCTGAGCGTACCGTCGAAGCCGACCCCTCCAAGTCCACAACGGGAACTGTCCCTCACCGGGCAGCATCACCCTCTCGGAGCCGCAGGGCCCCGGAAACCAACAAGGAAAATCCCATGGCAGACATCACCATCAGCCCCGATGAGATCCGTGATGCCCTGAAGGACTTCGTCTCGAACTACGAGCCGACGAAGGCCTCCACGGCCGAGGTCGGGCACGTCACCGACGCGGGCGACGGCATCGCGCACGTCGAGGGCCTGCCCGGCGTCATGGCGAACGAGCTCATCCGCTTCGAGGACGGGACCCTCGGTCTCGCGCAGAACCTCGACGAGGACGAGATCGGCGCCATCGTGCTCGGCGAGTTCGGCGGCATCGAGGAGGGCCAGGAGGTCACCCGCACCGGCGAGGTCCTCTCGGCTCCCGTCGGCGACGGCTTCCTCGGCCGCGTGGTCGACCCGCTCGGCAACCCGATCGACGGTCTCGGCGAGATCCAGGCCGAGGGTCGCCGTGCCCTCGAGCTCCAGGCCCCGGGCGTCATGTCCCGCAAGTCGGTCCACGAGCCGCTGCAGACCGGCATCAAGGCCATCGACGCGATGATCCCCGTCGGCCGCGGTCAGCGTCAGCTGATCATCGGTGACCGCCAGACCGGCAAGACGGCCATCGCGATCGACACGATCATCAACCAGAAGGCCAACTGGGAGTCGGGCGACGAGGACAAGCAGGTCCGCTGCATCTACGTCGCCATCGGCCAGAAGGGCTCCACGATCGCCTCCGTCAAGGGTGCGCTCGAGGACGCCGGTGCGATGGAGTACACCACCATCGTCGCCGCCCCGGCCTCCGACCCGGCCGGCTTCAAGTACCTCGCCCCCTACACCGGTTCGGCCATCGGCCAGCACTGGATGTACGGCGGCAAGCACGTCCTGATCATCTTCGACGACCTGTCGAAGCAGGCCGAGGCCTACCGTGCGGTGTCGCTCCTCCTGCGTCGTCCGCCGGGCCGTGAGGCCTACCCGGGTGACGTCTTCTACCTGCACTCCCGCCTGCTGGAGCGTTGCGCGAAGCTGTCCGACGACCTCGGTGCCGGTTCGATGACGGGTCTCCCGATCATCGAGACCAAGGCGAACGACGTCTCGGCCTACATCCCGACCAACGTGATCTCGATCACCGACGGCCAGATCTTCCTGCAGTCGGACCTGTTCAACGCGAACCAGCGTCCGGCCGTCGACGTGGGCATCTCGGTGTCCCGCGTGGGTGGTGACGCCCAGGTCAAGTCGATCAAGAAGGTCTCCGGCACGCTCAAGCTCGAGCTCGCGCAGTACCGCTCGCTCGAGGCGTTCGCGATGTTCGCGTCCGACCTCGACCAGGCGTCGCGTCGCCAGCTGGACCGTGGTGCGCGCCTGACGGAGCTCCTCAAGCAGCCGCAGTACTCGCCGTACCCGGTCGAGGAGCAGGTCGTCTCGATCTGGGCCGGCACGAACGGCAAGCTCGACGAGGTGCCCGTCCCCGACGTGCTCCGCTTCGAGGCCGAGCTGCTCGAGCACCTGCGTCGCAACTCCGACGTCCTGACCACCCTGCGTGAGACGAACCAGCTCAGCGACGAGACCGTCGCCGCGATGGACCGCGAGATCGACGCCTTCACGAAGGGCTTCCAGACGAGCGACGGCAAGACGCTCGGCTCGGAGTCGTTCGACGCGGCCCAGGCCGAGGACGTCGACCAGGAGCAGATCGTCAAGGGTCGTCGCTAGATGGCGGCACAGGTCCGGGTCTACCGCCAGCGCATCAAGTCGGCGAAGACCACGAAGAAGGTCACCCGCGCGATGGAGCTGATCTCGGCGTCGCGGATCCAGAAGGCACAGGCGCGCATGGCCGCGTCCGGTCCGTACTCGCGGGCCGTGACGCGGGCCGTGTCGGCCGTGGCGACGTTCTCGAACGTCGACCACGTGCTGACCACCGAGCCCGAGTCGTCGACCCGCGCAGCCGTGGTGCTGTTCACCTCGGACCGCGGCCTGAACGGCGCGTTCAGCTCGAACGTCCTCAAGCAGGGCGAGGAGCTCGCCTCCCTGCTCCGCAGCGAGGGCAAGGACGTCGTGTTCTACCTCGTCGGTCGCAAGTCGGTCGGGTACTTCGCGTTCCGCGAGCGCCCGTCCGAGCGGCAGTGGATCGGCGGGACGGACCAGCCGGAGTTCTCGACGGCGAAGGAGATCGGCGACGCGGTCGTGTCGAAGTTCCTCCAGGACACGGCGGAGGGCGGCGTGGACGAGATCCACATCGTCTTCAACCGGTTCATCAGCCTCGCGACCCAGGAGCCGCAGGTCGTGCGCCTGCTCCCGCTCGAGGTCGTCGAGGGTGTGGAGGAGCCGTCGAACGGTGAGCCCCTGCCGCTCTACGAGTTCGAGCCCGATGCGGACGCCGTCCTCGACGCGCTGCTCCCGGTCTACATCGAGAGCCGCATCTTCAACGCCATGCTGCAGTCGGCCGCTTCCGAGCACGCCGCCCGGCAGAAGGCCATGAAGTCCGCCAGTGACAACGCCGACTCGCTCATCAGCGAGTTCACCCGTCTCGCGAACAACGCGCGTCAGGCCGAGATCACCCAGCAGATCTCCGAGATCGTCGGCGGCGCCGACGCCCTCTCGTCGAAGAAGAAGTAGTGGTCCGCGAAGCTCGCGGACAGAACCCCTCAGGAAGGCACCAGCCATGACCGACACCGCCACCACCGCGGTCGAGACGTCGTCGGCGCCCGGTGTCGGCCGGATCGCCCGTGTCACGGGTCCCGTCGTCGACATCGAGTTCCCGCACGACGCCATCCCGGAGATGTACAACCTCCTGTACACGACCATCACCATCGGTGACTCGTCGCAGGAGATCGGCCTCGAGGTCGCGCAGCACCTCGGCGACGACCTGATCCGCGCCATCTCGCTGAAGCCGACCGACGGCCTGGTCCGTGGTCAGGAGGTCCGTGACTCGGGCGCCCCGATCTCGGTCCCCGTCGGCGACGTCACCAAGGGCAAGGTCTTCGACGTGCTGGGCAACGTGCTCAACACCGACGAGAAGCTCGAGATCACCGAGCGCTGGCCGATCCACCGCAAGGCGCCGGCCTTCGACCAGCTCGAGTCGAAGACCACCATGTTCGAGACCGGTATCAAGTCGATCGACCTCCTCACGCCGTACGTGCAGGGTGGCAAGATCGGCCTCTTCGGTGGTGCGGGCGTCGGCAAGACGGTCCTCATCCAGGAGATGATCCAGCGCGTCGCGCAGGACCACGGTGGTGTGTCGGTGTTCGCCGGTGTCGGCGAGCGCACCCGTGAGGGCAACGACCTCATCGGTGAGATGGAAGAGGCGGGTGTCTTCGACAAGACCGCCCTCGTGTTCGGCCAGATGGACGAGCCGCCGGGAACGCGTCTGCGCGTGGCCCTGTCGGCGCTGACGATGGCGGAGTACTTCCGCGACGTCCAGAAGCAGGACGTGCTCCTCTTCATCGACAACATCTTCCGGTTCACGCAGGCCGGCTCCGAGGTCTCGACGCTGCTCGGTCGCATGCCGTCCGCGGTGGGCTACCAGCCGAACCTCGCCGACGAGATGGGTGTGCTCCAGGAGCGCATCACCTCGACGCGTGGTCACTCGATCACCTCGCTGCAGGCGATCTACGTGCCGGCCGACGACTACACCGACCCGGCTCCGGCGACCACGTTCGCGCACCTCGACGCCACGACCGAGCTCTCGCGTGAGATCGCGTCGCAGGGTCTGTACCCGGCCATCGACCCGCTGACCTCCACGTCGCGGATCATGGACCCCCGGTACCTGGGTGCCGACCACTACGAGACGGCGACGCGCGTCAAGCAGATCCTGCAGAAGAACAAGGAGCTGCAGGAGATCATCGCGATCCTCGGTGTCGACGAGCTCTCCGAAGAGGACAAGATCACGGTGGAGCGCGCTCGTCGCATCCAGCAGTTCCTCTCGCAGAACACCTACATGGCCAAGAAGTTCACGGGTGTCGAGGGTTCGACGGTCCCGCTCAAGGACACGATCGAGTCCTTCCGCGCGATCGCCGACGGCGAGTTCGACCACGTGGCGACGCAGGCCTTCTTCAACGTCGGTGGCATCAACGACGTCGAAGAGAAGTGGGCGCAGATCCAGAAGGAGAACCGCTGACATGGCGGCACTCACCGTGAGCGTCGTCTCGGCGGACCGTGAGGTCTGGACGGGCGACGCCACCATGGTCGTGGCACGCACGACGGAGGGCCAGATCGGCATCCTCGCGGGGCACGAGCCGCTGCTCGCCACCCTCGCGCAGGGCCAGGTCCGCATCACCCGGGCCGACGGCTCGACGGTGACGGCGGACGCCGAGGACGGCTTCCTGTCGGTCGAGCACGACACGGTCACGATCGTGGCGCGGCAGGCCGCGCTGGCATCCTGACCGGACTGACCGTCCTCCTCCCGCCGTCCGAGACGAAGCGGGAGGGCGGGGACACGGCACGCACCCTCGACCTGGGTGCGCTGTCCTTCCCGGAACTGGCCGACGAGCGGGCAGCGGTGATCACCGCGGCCCGCTCCGTCAGTTCCGAGGAGTCCACGGCACGGACGGCCCTCAAGCTCGGACCGAAGTCGGTGGCCGAGCGCCTCCGCAACCTCGAGCTCGACACCGCGCCGACACTGCCGGCGGTCGAGCGCTACACGGGCGTGCTCTACGACCCGCTCGACGCCACGGGCGCGGACGACGCCACACGTCGCTGGTGGACGGACCACGTGCTGGTCCAGTCCGCGATGTTCGGACCGATCGGTGCGGGCGACCACATCCCGGCGTACCGGCTCTCGCACGACTCGAGGCTCGGTGCGCTCCGGCTCGCGAAGCACTGGCCGGGACCGTCCAGCGACGTGCTCGGCGCTCGGACCGGCGGTCTCGTGCTCGACCTGCGCTCCGAGGGCTACCGGTCGCTCGGACCCGTGGACGACGCGGTCGTCCTGCGGGTGGTCAGTGTCGACGGCGGCGGACGACGTCGGGCGCTCAACCACTGGAACAAGACGGCGAAGGGTCGACTGACCGCGCTGCTCGCACGGACCGGTGCGGACGTCGGCGACCCGGCATCGCTCCTGCGGTGGGCGGGCGAGCACGGCGTCGTGGTGGAGCGGACCGACGACGGCTGGGACCTGGTCGCGGAGAGCCTCGAGCCCGCGCGGGTCTGACGGCGGAGCAGCGCTCGCTCCTGCACAACCTCCCGGACGGCCGTGGCCGTCCACAGACGGGTCGGGGCGCGCCGGTCTGGAGGCGCTCCTCCCGTCACGATCTCGTGCATGACCTCGACGAGACACGGACTCCCACCCACCCTGGTGCGCTACCCGCGCGAGATCGCGGCCGCGGTCACGCTGCGTGCCGCCTGCGTCGCCCTCGTGGCGCCGGAGGCGGCGACCGGTGGAGGCACCGGCGCGGAAGCGCTCGCCCGACCGCAGGCGGTCGCGGTCGCGACGGCGTGCGGCGCCCTCGCGACCCGCTTCGCGCTGGTCGGCTTCCTGGCCGCGCGTGACCGGCCGGACCCCCGGACGGTCGTGCCGTTCGACCCGTTCCGCGATCCGACGCCGCCCGCGCTCGGCGGGTCGGGTCCGGAGCCGGACCGCGCGCGACTCCGGCTGGCCGGCGACCGGTGTGCCTCGGCATGGCGGACCTGGCGTGCGGACGGAGCCCCGGGCGGCGACGTCGCGGTGGGGGCGGCCGGTGCGCTGGCGCTGGGCGCCTGGTGCGCCTGGGCGCTCGGGTCGTCCGCCCGTGCGGAGGTCCGTGCCCGGCACGCCCTCGACTCCCGACCGGACGACCCCTTCGGGTGGTTGGTCCTGCGCGCGGTCCGGTCCGGCCACGGACCGGCGTGGGGCACCCCCACGGGGTCGACCGGATCGTCTACGGTGGGATGACCATGGTGCGGGAACCGGTGCGCGAGGACGACGACACGGTCATCCGTGCGCGCCCCGGTGCCCGACCGTCGCCGACCGACGCAGGTCGTGACCCGTCCCGCACGGGGAGCGCCGGCCTCCGTGCCCTCGGCGCCGCCGCTGCGGCCGCCGACGGTGCCCTCGACGACGATCCGTACGGCGACCCGTACGGCGACACGGTCGTCCGGCCCGGGCGCGGTGCGCGACCGGGGGCCGGGCCGTCCGACGAGGACACGGTCCTGCGCGCTCGACCCGGTGGCCCACCACCGGTGGCGCCGCCCGGAGCGGCAGCACCACGTGCCGGGGACCGGCCGGTCGTCCGCCGGACCCCGTCGGTCCGCGTCGGCGGCCGGGTGGTCCGCCTCGACCGGCCCCTGGTGGTGGGTCGTCGGCCCGCCGCGCCGCGCGTCGTCGTCGACGGCGGGCCGGTCCTGGTGACCGTCCCGTCGCCGAGCGGCCACGTGTCGTCGTCGCACGTGCTGCTGCACGCCGAGGGCGAGGCCGCCGTCGTCGCGGACCTGCGGTCGACGAACGGGACCGTCGTCCGCCCTCCCGGCGCCGCGCCGTTCCGGATGACGGCGGGTGCATCGATCGTCGTCCTGACGGGTACGCTCGTCGAGATCGGTGACGGCAACGTCATCGAGGTCCTGTCGCCGCACCTCCGGGCCGGACCGGACGACGGCCTCCCACCGTTCCCGCCGGCCCCGTGACGGACCCACCGTCGGCACGCCCCTCCACTCCCAGAGAGCGACCCTGAAACCGTGACCGAACTCGGCCGAGCTGCCACCGAGCACGCCATCGACGTCCCCGGCGCTGCCGGCACACCCCTGACGCTCTCGTGGGGAGCGGCGACCGACGTCGGTCGCCGTCGCGACCACAACGAGGACAGCTACCTCGTCGGCGCACCCTTCTTCGTGGTCGCCGACGGCATGGGCGGACACCTCGCGGGTGACCGGGCGAGCGACGCGGTCGTCCGTCGTCTCGACCAGGTCACCACCGGTGCCTTCACCAGCCGTCAGGACATCCAGCGCGCGCTGCTGCTCGCGACCGCCGACATCGAGCGCGCTGCCGGTGGCAACGCCCTCGGCGCCGGCACGACCGTGACCGGGGTCGCACTCGTCGCGTCCCACGGGCAGCCGGCAGCGCTGGTCTTCAACGTCGGCGACTCCCGCACCTACCGGATCGAGTCCGGCGCGCTCCGTCGGGTGACGATCGACCACTCGGTCGTGCAGGAGATGGTCGACGCCGGGCTGCTCCGGGCCGAGGACGCCGAGCAGCACCCCGACAGCAACGTCATCACGCGGGCAGTCGGCTTCGGCGAGCCCCCGGAGCCCGACTGGTGGACGCTGCCGCTCCGCGCGGGGGACCGCTACATCGTCTGCTCCGACGGCCTCACCAAGGAGCTCGGCGACGTCGGCATCGCCCGGATCGCGGCCCGGGTTCCCGCGGCACAGGCACTGGCGGAACGTCTGGTCGGCGACGCGGTGGTCGCCGGCGGTCGTGACAACGTCACCGTGGTGGTCGTGCAGGTCGACGCCGCACCGGAGGACTCCGACGTCGAGGACACCCTGCCGCGCCACTGAGCGTCGCACCCGTACGACCACCCCCGAAGTGGGGGATGGCCGCCCTCCACAGGGACGCCCGCGGCCGCCGGCCGTCGGATCGCCCTTCGTAGAATGGCCTGGCCGCGACGAACGGAAGGGCCGGCCGCGGGCCGGGGAAGGGAACGACGCTGATGGCTCGACGCCTGCCGTCCGACCCGCCGGTGATCGCCGGGTTCACCCCCGTCCACGTCCTCGGCTCCGGGGGCTTCGCCGACGTCTTCCTCTACGAGCAGGACATGCCACGCCGGCAGGTGGCGGTGAAGGTGCTCCTCGACGAGGTCGTGGACGAGCGCGTGCGGCAGATGTTCCAGGCCGAGGCGAACCTGATGGCGCGGCTCAGCACGCACCCCGCGATCCTCACGGTGTTCCAGGCGAGCATCGCGGCCGACGGCCGTCCCTACCTCGTCATGGAGCTGTGCTCGTCGTCGCTCAGCCAGCGCTACCGACGCGAGCCGCTCCCCGTGTCCGAGGTCCTGGCCGTCGGTGTCCGCATCGGCTCCGCGCTCGAGACGGCCCACCGCGAGGGTGTGCTGCACCGAGACGTGAAGCCCTCGAACATCCTGCGCACCGCGTACGGCAGCCCCGTCCTCTCCGACTTCGGCATCGCCGCGACCATCGGCAGCGCCGACCCCGACGAGCCGGTGGGCATGTCCATCCCGTGGTCCGCGCCCGAGGTGCTGGGGGACGAGTCCCGCGGCACCGTCCAGTCCGAGGTCTACTCGCTCGCAGCGACCGTGTACTCGCTGCTCGCGGGGCGCTCTCCGTTCGAGGTCCCGGGCGGCAGGAACTCGGCGGCAGACCTGATGGACCGGATCGACAAGGGCGGCGTGGGGTCGACCGGCCGGACCGACGTGCCCCCGTCGCTCGAACGGCTGCTCGCGACGGCGATGGCCCGTCGTGCGGCTGCTCGTCCCGCCACCGTGATGGAGTTCGTCCGCGGGCTCCAACAGGTCGAGGCGGAGCTCGGGATCCCGCAGACCCCGGCCGACGTGGCGGTCGAGTCGTGGGCGGTGGCCACCCCGTCGTCGGAGGGCGACCGGACCGTCGTGCGGGAACTGCAGGCACCCTCGCGTGTGGCGGCCCGCCGACGGACACGGCGGGCGGTGCAGGGCGGGACGTCGGTCGGCGTCCAGAGCGTCGGCACCGTGCACCGCACCGGGTCGGCGACGATCGCGCGTCGCCGGAAGCGCTCGACCCTCGTGGTCGCCGGCGCGGCCGGTGTCGTCGTGGTCGCGGCCCTCGCCGTGGTGAGCGTCCTGCTCGTGACGCGCGCCGGCACGGGGTCCGTCCCGACGGTGCGCGACGTGACCGCACGCGGGGGAGGCGACTCGGTGTCCTTCAGCTGGGACGATCCCGGGCTCCGTGCCGGGGACACCTACGTCATCACGTCAGCCGGCGCGACGAGCCAGCAGACCGGCACCACCTTCGTCGTGTCCGGGGACCCCGGTACCGAGCAGTGCATCACGGTCGCGGTGAACCGGGACGGCAGGACGGGGGCCGCGAGTCCCGAACAGTGCGGCACGATCGGGAGCGCCGGGTGATCCGGGCGTTCCTCGCCGAGCACCGTTCCGCGGCGGTGACGGCCTGCGCGTCGATCCTCGTCGGCGCCGTCGTCGCGACCGCCGCGGTGGTGTCCACGGGGTACCACACCCAACGGGTCGACCTGGGGGACGGCACCGTCTGGGTGCCGTCGGCGGAGTACGGCGCCGTCGGGCGCGCGAACACCGGCGTGCTCGAGCTCAACACCGCCGTCGACACCCCGAGCGACGACCTCTCGGTCGTGCAGCGCGGCTCCGAGGTGTACAGCGTGGACGGCACGAAGGGCACCGTCGCGAAGGTCGACGTCGCCGACGCCGCCGTGGGCGATGCCGTGACGCTGCCGGCGGGCTCGCCGCAGGTCTTCTTCGCGGGGGACACCGCGGTGGTCGGGAACGGCGACACGGGCGAGCTCTGGGCGACCCCGGCGGCCGAGCTGTCCGACTTCGACGCGTCCACGAAGGCCGACCTGAGCCTCGGCGCCGACGCCGTCCTCGACGCCTCCGACGAGCGGGTCGCGGTGTACTCGCCGCGCACCGGCCGCGCCTCCCTCGTCGACGTCGGCACCGAGCTGACCGTCGAGCGGCGGTGGGAGGTCCGGTTCGACCGCAGCCACGAGTTCCAGGTGGCGTCCTTCGGGGACCACGTCGCCGTGCTCGACCGCACCTCGGGGCAGCTCTCGGTCGACGGGGACAGCGTCGACCTCGGCGACCGCGTCGGTGGATCGCCCGCGCTGCAGCGGTCCTCGGACTCCTCGTCCACGGTCCTCGTCGCCGGTACGGCCGGGCTGGTGCGCGTCTCCGCCTCCGGTCAGGTGGACCGGACCGCGCTCCGGGTGTCGGGTCGAGCGGCACGACCGACCGTCGTCGGCTCCTGCACCTACGCCGCGTGGGCGGGCGGACAGGCGATGGACTCGTGTCGGGGCACCGGCCTCCAGCGGCTCGCGCAGACCGCCGACGCCGACGACCTGCAGATCGTGCACAACGGCGACACCGTCGTGGCGAACGACCCGCGCAGTGGGCGGTCGTGGGCCATCGGCCGCAGTGGACAGCTCATCGACAACTGGGCGGACCTGGTCGACCAGGACGACGAGCGGCAGCAGGAACGGGTGTCGGACGACGACCCGCAGGTGGACAAGGAGCAGAAGCCGCCCGTGGCGGTGGACGACGACCTCGGCGCACGACCGGGTCGCACGACCAGCCTGCCGGTGCTCCTCAACGACTACGACCCCAACGGCGACCCACTCGTCATCAGCGAGGTCGGCGACGTCCCCGACGGCCAGGGCAGCGTCGCCGTCGTCGGTGACGGCCAACGGCTCCAGGTCTCGCTCACGGCGGAGGCCAGCGGCACGCTCTCGTTCCCGTACACGATCACCGACGGCAACGGCGGGTCGGCCAGCGCAACCGTCCGGGTGACCGTCCGCCCCGAGTCCGAGAACGAGCCACCGCGGCAGGTCCGGAGCACCTCGGCGGACGTCGTGCAGAACGGGCACGTCGTCACCGACGTGCTGTCGGACTGGGTCGATCCCGACGGCGACCCGGTCTACCTGGAGTCCGCCTCGGCGGACGGCGACCGCGTCTCCACGACACCGGACGGGCTGCTCGACTTCCGCAACGCGAGCGGTCGCACCGGTGACCGCAGCGTCCAGCTCGTCGTGAGCGACGGCCGCGACCCCGGCCGCGGATCGATGACCGTGCGTGTCGCCGCCCAGGGGAGCGTGCCGCTGCGCGCCGACGCGTTCGCCGTGCAGGGCTACGCGGGCAAGGCGTTCACGGTGACGCCGCTCGACCACGTCCGCGGGGGCAACGGGGCCGTCACGCTCACCAGCGTCTCCTCGTCGAGCGGCCTGACGGTCACCCCGTCCTACGACGCGGGCACGTTCCGCGTCCAGGGGGCCGGAGCGGGGGACCACCAGCTCGAGTACACCGTCACGGACGGCACGAAGACCGCGAGCGGCGTCGTGCGCGTCTCCGTGCTCGCTCCGCCCGACGCCTCGACGCCACCGATCACGACGCCGAAGACGGTGTTCGTGACCACACTCTCGACGAAGGACACCGACGTCACCGCGACGGACACCGACCCGGCCGGCGGTGTGCTCATGGTCACGGCGCTCGACGGCCCCGGCCGCGGCAGCGGGGTCGAGGCGAGCATCCTCGACCAGCACGTCGTACGGGTCACCCTGACCGCGCCGCTCGACGCACCGGTGACCTTCGCGTACACGGAGTCGAACGGTCTGGCCAGCGCCACCGGGACGATCACCGTCGTCGAGATCCCGAAACCGGACCGCATCCAGCCGCCGGTCGCGCAGTCCGACTCCGCCACGGTGCGGGTCGGCGACGTCGCCGAGATCGACGTGCTGGCGAACGACACCCAGCCGGAGGGCGAGCCGCTGACGCTCGACCCGCAGCTCGTGCAGAACGTGCCCGGTGACGGCGGGCTGCTCTTCGTGTCCGGCGACCGGCTCCGGTACCTCGCCCCGGACACACCCGGCAACCACACCGCGGTCTACCGCGTCCACGGTCCGGACGGGCAGTACGCGGACGCGTCCGTCTCGATCTCGGTGCGCGAGCGTGACGCCGCGACGAACAACCCGCCAGTGCCGAAGACCGTGACGGCGCGCGCGGTCGCGGGGCAGGCGGTGCGCATCACCGTGCCGTTGAACGGCACCGATCCGGACGGCGACTCGGTGCAGCTCGTCGGGGTCGGCGACAACCCCGAGAAGGGCTCGGTCAGCGACGTCACCGCCGATGCGCTGACCTACGACGCCGGGGACTACTCCGCCGGGACCGACGAGTTCACCTACACGGTGGTCGACGCGCTGGGTGCCCGCGCGACCGGCACGGTCCGGGTCGGCATCAGCCCCCGTGCGGAGCAGGCATCGAACCCGGTCGCCCAGGCCGACCACGTCACCATCCGCCCCGGTGGGTCCGTGACCGTGCGCGTGCTGCAGAACGACTCCGACCCGGAGGGCGGGCAGCTGTCCGTCACCGCGGCCGAGCCGACCGCCCCGGGGGTCACCGCCGAGGTGCTCCACCGCAGCCAGGTCCGGGTCACGCCACCGCGTTCGGCGACCGAGGGCGACTTCGCGGTGCTCTACACCGTCACGAACGAGAGCGGCGGTTCCAGCACCGCGTTCCTGACGGTGACGGTCGACCGCGACGCCCCGCCGCTTCGTCCCGAGGTCGAGGACACCACGCTCGACCTGCAGGACATCCTGCGTCGCGAGAGCGTCACCGTCGACGTCCTGCAGAACGTCTTCTTCGCCGAGGGGTCGACCTCCCGCCTCGAGGTCGGGGTGGTCGATGGGTACGGCGACACCGCCCGGGTCACGAGCGACCGTCGGATCGAGATCCGGTTGACGGACGCGTCACAGGTCGTGCCGTTCTCCGTCACCCGGAGCGACCACCCCGACGTCGTCGCCTACGGGTTCGTCCACGTGCCCGGGTTCGACGACGCCCTGCCGCAGGTGGACCGCAGCGTGGGCGCGGTGACCGTGAAGAGCGAGGCCACCGTGCGCATCCCGCTCGACCGCTACGTGGTCACGGCCAACGGACGGACCGCGCAGATCACCGATCGCGGGACCGTCAAGGCGACGCACGCGAACGGGCAGGACCTCGTCGTCGACCGGTCCACGCTGCAGTTCACGTCTTCGAAGCTGTACTACGGCAACGCGTCGATCTCGTTCGAGGTCACCGACGGGTCGAGCGCGAACGGCGGCAAGGGCCGCGTCGCGACGCTCGTGCTCCCGATCAAGGTGACACCCCGGTCGAACCAGCCGCCGGCGTTCACCGGGTCGTCGATCGACCTGCAGCCCGGTGACTCCCGCACCCTCGACCTGACGAAGCTGACGGACTACCCGTACCCGGACGACCTCCGGGAGCTCCGGTACTCGGTGGTCAGCCGCCCGGGCGCCGGCACCACCGCGACCGTGCAGGGCCAGCAGCTCCGGATCTCGGTGGCGGAGGACGCCCGGAAGGACACGACGGCCTCGATCGGCATCGGGGTGTCGGACGACGCGAACGCCGGTCGCGCCGGGGTGGTTCGGGTCGGCATCGTCGGTTCGACCAGGCCGCTCGTGCAGCCCGGGGCGGACCGGGCGGTCGTCGAGCGTGGCACGACCGCGACCATCGACGTCCTGTCGAACGACCAGGCGACGAACCCGTTCCCCGACCAGCGGCTGCGGGTCGTCGCCATCCGCGGACTCTCGGGCGGTCTCTCCGCCGGCGTGAGCGTGACGCCCAGCGCCGACCGGTCGCGGCTCCAGGTCACCGTCGGCGACCGTGCCCAACCCGTCGACGCGCACCTGCAGTACCAGGTCGCCGACGCGACGGACGACCCGTCCCGGTACGTCTGGGGCGACGTGACCATCGCCGTCCAGGACACCCCCGACGCGCCGGGCGCGCCCACCCGGACCGGCACGTTCCAGGGTGGCCAGCTGACGCTGACGTGGGCCACCCCGCAGGCGAACAACGCACCGATCACCGGCTACCGGGTCCAGGGGACGAACGGCGTCGCGAAGGACTGCGGCACCGCGACGGTCTGCACCCTGACGGGCATCGACCCGTCCGCGTCGTACCGCTTCTCCGTCGTCGCTCGGAACGCCGTCGGCGACTCGGAGCCCTCGCCGCAGTCCGCGCCGATGAGCGCCGACTTCGTCCCGGCAGCGCCGAAGGGCGTGCGCGTCACGCCGAGCAGCGCGACGCCGGACCAGCTCGACGTCGCGTGGGACCGTGTCGCGACGCCGAACGGCGGGTCGTCCGTCTCGAACTACGTCGTGTCCGTCCAGGGGCCGGGACTGTCGACGACGAAGAACGTCGGGACCGCGACGAGCACCTCCTTCCCGGGCGCGCAGAGCGGCGCCGAGTACACGGTGCGGGTCTCCGCCCGGAACGCCGCCGACCGCGACGGCAGCCCGGTGCAGTGGAACGACGCGTCGGCCACCGGCTCGGCCGTCGGTGCCCCCGGCACGCCGGAGCTGTCGGCCACGGGACAGCCGGACGGATCGACGACCGCGGTCGCCCTCAGCGCGTCCGAGGCCGACTGGGCCGGCGGGACCCCCGGTTGGCGCATCGCGAAGTACGCGGCGTCCACCCCGATCCCGTCCGGGTGCTCGACCGCCGGAGCCGAGAAGGTCTGGAACGGTTCGTCCGCGAACGACCGCATCACGAGTCAGTACCGCTACGTCGCCCTCGCCGACAACGGGCTCTTCTGCACGGCGTCGCAGCCGGCCAGCGTGCAGGGCTACCAGACGCCCGACGCCCCGACGGGCACGGTCGAACCGGCCGGTGGGCCCGACTCCGACGGGGCGGTCGGCCTCCGCGCCACCGCGCAGGCGTCCACGCCCTACCTCTACTACTCGGTGGGCGGCGGTCCCCGCGTGCGCTTCAGCGGGTCGGCGTCGCTCGGGGCGGGGGCAGGCTACGGGCTCGAGACGAGCGTGGTGTTCACCGCGTGCGCGACCGACGGACAGTACTGCGCGTCGAGCGCCCCGGCGACCGCCACCGCGTTCACCACGCGGGCGACCGTGGTCAGCGCGGTCGTCGGGCAGGCGCCGGTGATCAACCCGCCGGACAACAACGGGCGCATCGCACCGGACGGCTACCGGATCTCGTACTGCCGACCCGGGCTGCTCGGGAGCGAGAGCTGCTCCGACACGAACCCGGAGACCGGCAAGGCGTGGACCACGGGCGATGCCGTCCCGGCAGGCTCCAGCGCGATCGTGGTGCAGGCAACCGTGAACGGGCAGCAGGACCCGACCGGTGTTCGCGGCGCCGTCACCACTCCGGACGCCGGCACGTCCGACCCGCCGTCCGGCACCGACCCGAGTACCTCCTCCGCAGGCTAGGGTCACGACCCGGCAGCGATCCCACCACCAGAACGAGGACCCCACCGCATGAGCATGACCCCCGAGCAGGCCGCCTGGTTCGCCGACGTCGCCGGACGGATCGTGACCAACGTCGAGCAGGTGCTCCTCGGGAAGACGTTCGTCATCCGCCTCGCCGTGACGACCATGCTCAGCGAGGGACACCTGCTCCTCGAGGACGTCCCCGGCACGGGCAAGACGAGCCTCGCCCGTGCGATGGCGCAGAGCGTGCAGGGGTCGACCAACCGGATCCAGTTCACCCCGGACCTGCTGCCCGGCGACATCACCGGTATCAGCGTGTACGACCAGCGCACGCAGGAGTTCGACTTCCACCGCGGGCCGGTGTTCGCCAACGTCGTCCTCGCCGACGAGATCAACCGGGCCAGCCCGAAGACGCAGTCCGCGCTCCTCGAGGCGATGGAGGAGTCGACGGTGACCGTCGACGGTGTGAACCACCGCCTGGCCGCCCCGTTCATGGTCATCGCCACGCAGAACCCGATCGAGCAGGCCGGCACGTACCGCCTGCCCGAGGCCCAGCTGGACCGGTTCCTCGTGCGCACCTCGATCGGCTACCCGGACCACGCGGCCACCGTGCGGATCCTCGAGACGTCGTCGGCGCCGTCCGCCTCGGTGCCGCTGCCGAGCGTCGTCCCCGCAGCGACCGTGACCGAGATGGCCGCACTCGCCCGCACGGTCCACGTCGACCCGACGATCGCCGACTACGTGGCACGCCTGGTCGACGCGACCCGCGCCGCGAGCGAGGTCCGACTCGGCGTCAGCGTCCGCGGTGCCATGGGGCTGATCCGTGCCGCACGCGTGTACGCCGCCGTGCAGGGCCGCCACTACGTCACGCCGGACGACGTCAAGGCCCTGGCCGTCCCGGTGCTGGCACACCGCCTGGTGCTCGACGCCGAGGCGGAGTTCGACGGGGTCAGCGCCACCAGCGTCGTGGCGCAGCTCCTCGTCGAGACCCCGCCGCCCGCCGACCGAGCGGCGTCGTGACCGACCGCCGTCCCGGCAGCACCAGGACGCGACGCGGCAGCACGAGGTCCCGTCGCGGCTCCGTCGCCGCCGAGCGGACGACGACGGTCGCCGGGCTCACGAACGTGCGCACCCGGCTCGTCGGTGACCGCGAGGGCGTCGCCGCCGACGCCGTCGTCGGGGTCGCGAAGGCGTGGGCGACGGCCTGGAGGACCGTGCGGCGTCTGTGGGGCGAGGTCGCCGCGGTGGTCACCGGTCTGGGCTGGACGGTCGCCGTCGTCACGGTCGTCGCCTTCGCCGTGGGGTACCGCTTCGGTCTGCGCGAGGTCGTCGTCGTGGGCTTCGCCGGGGCGGTGCTCGCCGTCGTGGCCGCCGTCGCCCTCGTCGGGCGGACCCGGCTCGTGGTCCGGATGCGTCTGCCGCAGCACCGTGTGGCGGTCGGCGACGACGCCGGCGTCGTGGTCACCGCGGAGAACCCGGCCCGGTTGCCGTCGGTCCCGACCACGGTGGAGCTGCCGGTCGGCGACGGACTCGTGGACGTCGCCGTGCCGACCGTCGCCCCGGGTGGCGTGTTCGAGGAACAGGTACCCGTGCCGACGGTCCGGCGCGGGGTGCTCGACGTCGGACCGGTCACCGGCGTCCGGGCCGACCCGGTGGGGCTGGTGCGGCGCGAGGTCGTGTGGACCGCCCGCGAACAGGTCATCGTGCACCCGCGGACGATCGCGATCCCGTCGACGAGCACGGGACTCGTCCGCGACCTCGAGGGGCAGGCCACGACCGACCTCTCCCCGGCGGACATCGCCTTCCACGCCGTCCGCGAGTACGTCCCGGGCGACGACCCGCGCACCGTCCACTGGAAGTCGACCGCGAAGTCCGGCGCGCTCATGGTGCGGCAGTTCGAGGACACCCGACGCTCGCACCTGGTCGTCGCCCTCGCGAGCCGTCGGGCCGAGTTCGCGGACGACGACGAGTTCGAGCTGGCGGTGAGCGCCGCCGCGTCACTCGGGGCTCGTGCGGTCCGCGACGGACGGGACGTCTCGGTCGTGGTGTCCGAGCGCACGTCGGAGTACGCGAAGCGGCCGTCCTACGCGGTGCACCGGCTCGCCACCGTCACGCCGACCCGCCTGCTCGACGAGTTCGCGACCGTCGGGCTGTCCGACGCGTGCCTGCCCGTCGCGGAGGTCGCCCGGATCGTCGGGAACGACACGGCGGGTATCTCCGTCGCGTTCCTGGTCGTCGGGTCGACGGTCGGGCTCCCCGCGCTCCGGCTCGCCGCCACGCGCCTCCCCGTCGGGGTCGAGGTCGTCGCCGTCACCTG
This sequence comes from Curtobacterium sp. ODYSSEY 48 V2, assembly GCF_023712625.1. Taxonomy (NCBI): domain Bacteria; kingdom Bacillati; phylum Actinomycetota; class Actinomycetes; order Micrococcales; family Microbacteriaceae; genus Curtobacterium; species Curtobacterium sp. ODYSSEY 48 V2. The sequence goes on along the minus strand of NZ_JAMAXX010000005.1, from coordinate 132,990 downwards.
CGAACCGGAGGCCCAGCCCCGGGTGCTCCGGGTGGCAGGGCTCACCGTCCTGACCATCGGCTACCTCGAGGACCTCCGCCAGGCGTTGCACCGGACGGCGGCCGCCGCGTGAGTGCTGCACCCCCGCTCGAAGGCCCGACCAGGGGCCGCCGCGCCACGCGCCGAGCGGCTCGCCGGCGCGCCCCGGTCCGCTCGGTCGGCGGCACCCTGGTCGTCTGGCTCCTGCTCGCCGTGGCGAGCACCGCCTGGTGGCCGGTCCACCGGGACGGGTCGATGGTGACCGCCGGCGTCACCGCTGTGGTCGCGGGCACCGCGGTCGCGCTGACCGGTGCACTGGGTCGGCTGCCGGCGGCGGTCGTCGGCGTCCTCACCGTGGCCGTCTTCACCGTGACCGGGGTGCCCGCCGCGGTCCCGGGGGAGTCGGCGGGGCTGCTGCCGACCGGACCCGGACTCGTCGACCTCTTCGCCGGCGTCGCGCTCGACTGGAAGCGGCTGGTCACCGTCAGCCTGCCGGTCGGGTCCTACGAGTCGCTGCTCGTCCCGTACTTCGTGGCGACCCTCGTCGCCACGGTGACGGCCGTGACCGTGGCGATCCGTGCCTCCCGGCCGGAGACCGCGAGCATCCCGGCGCTCGTCCTCTTCGCAGCGGGCGTCGTGGTCGGTCCGAGCCGTCTCGACCTGTCGGTCGCGACCGCCGTCGGCCTCGGCGGGATCGCGCTCGTGTGGGCGCTCACGGTCCGGCACGCACGCCGTGCCGTCGCCGTGGCGACGACCGTCGGCGCCCGTGTGCCGGTGTGGCGGTCCGTCGCGCGTCCGGCGCTCGTCGGCACCGGGACGGTCCTGGCCGCTGCGGTCGTCGCGACCGGTCTCGGGTCGGTCGCCCCGCCGACGGTCGGCCGGAGCGTCGCGCGCACCGACGTCGTGCGACCGTTCGACCCGCGGGACGAGGTGAGCCCGCTCAGCGCGTTCCGGTCGTACGAGGAACCGGGTGCTGCCGACGCACCGCAGCTGCGCGTCACCGGGCTGCCGCAGGGCGGGTTCGTGCGCATCGCGACCCTCGACACGTACGACGGTGTCGTCTTCCGTGTGGGTGGCGACGACGGGTCCTCGGCCTCCGGCACCTTCGAACGGGTCCCCACGACCGTGGACGTGAGCAACGTGCGCGGCAGCGACGTGCGCCTCGGGGTGGACGTCGCCGCCTACCGCGGCGTGTGGTTGCCCACCGTCGGCGACCTGGAGTCGGTGACGTTCCGCGGGGCCGACGCCGAGCAGGATCGCCGGTCCTTCTTCTACGACCGCGCGACGTCGACCGGTGCGGTGGTCGGCGGGGTGGGGACGGACACACGCTACGACCTCGAGGCCGTGCTGCCCGACCAGCCGGACGACGAGCAGCTCGCCTCGGCGCGTCCCGGGACCGCCGACGTGCCGTCGGCGACCGGGGTGCCGGACGCGGTGCGGGAGCGGGTCGAGTCGACGACTGCGGACGCACGGACGCCCGGCGAGGAGCTCGTCGCGGCCGTCCGGTGGCTCACCAGCACCGGGTACGTCAGCCACGGCGTCGGCGACGACCGGTCCAGCCGGTCCGGGCACGGCGCTGACCGGATCCAGGAGCTCCTCACCGCGCCGGTCATGATCGGTGACCAGGAGCAGTACGCGGTCGCCGCCGCGCTGATGGCCCGGCAGATCGGGTTCCCGTCGCGGGTGGTGATGGGGTTCACCCCGGGCGGGGACGTCCGGAGGTCCTCGTCGGATCCGGGTTCGGCGGCAGCCGGTCCGTCGGGCGGGGCCACGACCCTGCGCGGGTCGGACGTGACCGCGCGGGTCGAGGTGGACACCGCGCAGTGGGGGTGGGTCACCCTCGACCCGAACCCCGTCCTCCGCGAGATCCCGGACGAGCAGGACCAGACGCCGCAACCCGTCACGCGCCCGGAGACCGTCGTCCCACCGCCGCCCGTCGAGCAGCAGGACCAGGACCAGCAGGCCCCGCCGCAGAGCGACCGCGAGACACCGCCCGTCCCGCCGCTGTGGCTACAGGTGCTGCTCGCAGCCCTGCCGTGGGTGCTCGCGACCCTCGGGTTCCTCGCGCTCGTCCTCCTGCCCTTCGCGGTGGTGCTGCTGCGCAAACGGCTGCGCCGACGTCGACGTCGCCGCGCCCCGACACCGCGTGCCCGGGTCACCGGCGCGTGGGAGGAGTACCGGGACGCGCTGCTCGACCGCGGGCACGAGGTGCCGGGCGCAGCGACGCGGCGCGAGGTGGTCGCCGGCGCGCCCGGCCGCGGCGGGACCGGACTCGCCGCGCTGGCGGACCGCAGTGTGTTCGGACCCGGGGCGGTCGACGCGGCGACCGCGGACCGGATGTGGTCAGCGACGGACGAGGCCATCGCGAGCCTGGCCGATGACCGCACGCGGCGCCAGCGCTGGCGGGCGGCCGTGTCGCTGCGGTCCCTCCGCTCCGCCGGGTGGTGGGGTCGACGCCGTCCGGCGACTCGGCGGAGGCCGAGTGGTGCGATGCGTCCGTCCGGCACCGATCGCCACGACCAGGGGCGTCCCGGGGCCGGTGACTACGATGGGCCGGAGGCCGGCGAGCGTCGTGGACGGCCGAGTGAGGACAGAGGCGAACCGTGATCAGATGCGAACACTGCGGCTCGATGCTGCCCGACGGGGCGATCTTCTGCGGTGAGTGCGGGCGGTCGGTGAACGTCTCGGCGAACCGTCGGCCCGCGCCGGCTGCGCCCGTGGACGACACCCCGCCGCCACCGCTCCGGCAACCCGACCAGCACGGCCGCCGTCCCGATCCCGCCGCCGAGGCCTGGCTGCCCGAGGCGACGCTCGACCCCGCGACCCGTGCGTGGCTCATCGGCGAGGACCGGCAGCGCTCCGGCGCGACCGGGGACGCTCGCCCCACCGCACCGTCCGCTCCTGTGGTCCCGGCCGTTCCCGCAGCTCCGGCGGACGATCCGTCGTGGCTGCGCCCCGAAGGCGTCGACCCGGGTCGGTCGGACCGCGTCGGGGACGACCGGTGGACGCACGAGCAGCACCGCACGGACGAGCGGTCCGGTGCGTCGGAGCCGGAGCCGGAGCCGCCCCTCGATCCCGACGCGTACCCGTCGTCCCCGACGGGGTCCTCCGCCGACGACGAGGCCGACACCGAACGAACCCGTCTCGCGCCGGCCCCGGGGGACCTGTCCGGCTCCGGGACGCCGTCCCCCGTGCCCGAGGCACCGTCCGCTGCGCCCGAGGCGCCGCCGACGGCCCCGGTGTGGGCGCCGCCCGTCGCACAGCAGCCGACGGCAGCTCCGTCGCGACCGTCGTGGTGGGTGGGCCGCGGAGGCGCGGCAGCCGAGCCGCCGGTCGAGGACCAGGTCGAGGACCCGTCCGCCGACGAACGTCCCCGTGCCGGCGACACCGCCGTCGTGGAGCCACTGGTCGACCGTCGTCCGGCACCGACGCCCCTGATCGCTCCGGGGAACGGTCCGGCCACCTGCCCGGTGTGCGGCCACGCCCTCGAACCCGACGACATCTTCTGCGCGGAGTGCGGCGCCGTCCGTCCGACCGTGACCGCTGCCTTCACCGGGCCCGTCGTGCCGCTGCCCCTGGCGCGACCCGACTGGGCGGCCGACGACGAGATCCGTGTGGACGACGAGCCCTCGGACCCCGGTTCCGCGGACGGCGGCGCCGAGCCGGGCTCCACGGACCACGCGTCGCAATCGGATGTCCCCGAGGACGCCGGGTCCGGCACCGAGCACCGCGACGGTGCGGCGTCCGACGCCGGACAGCACGATGCCGGACAGCCCGACACCCGCCAGCCCGACGCCGGCCAGCCCGACGCCGGCCAGCCCGACGCTGGACGTCCCGACGCCGAGCGGCCCGACGCGGACCAGGCGCACGAGGACCGGTCGGACGAGCCCGCTGCGGGGCCGGGCCGCCACCTCGCCGACGACGAGGGGGCCGCGCCCGGCGGGCACCGGAGCGCACACGACGGAGGACCGGTCCCGCCTGCTCCCGCTTCGCCGGCCCTGCCGTCCTCGGCGCAGGGCGCCGTCGGTCCCGACCTGCCGCCGGTCCCGCGTGCCGCGCCGCTGCCCCCGATCCCGGGGGCGACCGGCCCGGTCCTCCCGCCCGTCGGGTCCACGACGGTGCCGTCGAGCGGCGACCCCGACCCCGACCCCGACGAGGACGTCGAGGAGACGCGGATCGTCGTCAAGACCACCTCGGACGCGCCGTTCGTGCTGCACTTCAGCACCGGGGAGCGCACGGCGGTGCACGGTACGGGCCTGCTGGGCCGGCTGCCCCGACCGCAGCCGGGCGAGCGGTTCGACGACCTGCTCACGGTGCACGACCCCGGCAAGTCGGTGTCCAAGACGCACCTCGAGCTCGGGCGTGACGGCGACGACCTCTGGGTGTCCGACCGGCACTCGGGCAACGGCACGGTGATCCGGCACATCGACGGGAGCATCCGCCGCTGTGAAGCCGGGCGTCGCTACCGCGTGGAGCGCGGTGCACGGGTCGACATCGGGGAGCAGTTCTTCCTCGTGCAGTAGCCCTGACGGGCAGCCGGCCGTTCCTCCACAGGGCAGCGACCGCGACCCGGTCTCCACCAGCAGCCCCGTGCGTCCGATCCTGGGCGCGCGGGGCTGTCAGTCTCGGTCCGTGTCCCCGCTCGTCGCCCGCTGCTGCCTGGTCGGTCCGGCGGTGGTGCTGCTGCTCGTCGGGGTCGTCGCCGACCTCCCGGTGGTCGCCAGGACGGTGCTGCTCGTCGCCGCAGCGAGCTGCGCGGTGCTCGACGCCCTGACGGTCCGGGGCACCGGTGCCGATCCTCCGCCCGCGGTCGTCGTCACCATGCCGGCGGATGCCGTCTCCGGACCAGCAGTCGCCGGATCAGCAGTCTCCGGATCAGCAGTCGCCGCACCAGCAGTGTGCGGAGACGACGCGCTGAGCGACGCCGTCGGGGCGTCGTCGTGGACCCCGGACCCGCACGCTTCCGGCGTCGGCGTCGGCGGCGCCGTCGTCGAGGGGCTGGTGCTCGGACGAGGACCCGACGGTCGAGCCGAGCGGATCCGCGCCGACCCCGGGTCGCCGTCCCACGTCGTCGTCCTCGGCGTCGGGGCGTTCGCGCGGGCGGTGTTCGATGCGCTCGGCGCCCAGCTCGCCGCGTCCGCCATCGACGGGACAGCCGGTGCGGCGGGGAGCGCGGACGCCGGCGTGCGGATCGTCTCCGATGCGGGTCCGCAGTCCGGAGCGCCGCCCGGCGTGCGTCCGACACCGACGGGGACCGCGGTCGCCGTGCGCCACGACGGTCTCGGCAGGGTGCAGGCGACCGTGGTGCTCGTCCCCGGCGTCCACCTGCTCCCGCGTCGACGGGACCGCGTCATCGAGGTCACGCGGCACGGGTGCCGGCTGTGGAACGACGGCGACGGCGACGGCGTGGCGCCGTCCTTCGAGCCCGTGCTCCCGCTGCTGGCCGGGGATCCCGTCGACGAGCTCGTCGCAGGGTGACCGTGCCGTGTCGGGCAGCCGGCGGTCAGCGCAGTCCGGCCCCCGCGCGCACGGCACCGACCGGCACGCCGCCACCGAGCACCTGCTCGCTGGTGGCGGCCAGCACGTCGGCGACGCCCGCGGCGTCCACCATGCCGTTCCGCTCGAGCAATGTGAGCGCCGCGAGCGTCCCGGCACGCTGCGACCCGTCGAGCGTCTTGACCGCGACCGCCGCTCCACCGGGGAGCCCCATCACCATCACGCCCTCGGCACCGAACTTCGCGAGCACCCGGAGTCGTTCGATCGTCACCGTGTTCGCCCGACCCACACCGTCGATCGCCCACGGGTGGTCGAGCACGGCGTCCACGAGTGCCGCGGTGTCCGAGTCCGAACGGGCGACGACACCCGCGAACCCACGGGCGAGCCCCTGCAGGGTGAGCGGGAACACGGGCGCGCCGCAGCCGTCCGTGCCGACGACGTCGACGGTCTCGCCGGTGTACGCCTCCACGGTCTCCCGGACCCGCTGCTGCAGCGGGTGCGCCACGTCGAGGTAGGTCGCCTCGTCCCAGCCGTTCACCCGGCACGCGGCGAGCATCCCGGCGTGCTTGCCCGAGCAGTTCATCGCCAGGCGCCGCGGGCCGTCCATGGTGCGGGCGGTGGCCCGGTCGAACGGCAGGTCGGGCGGGCAGCCCAGGTCGGACTCGACGTGGTCGAAGGACTCGAGCATGTGCAGCGCGAGGGCCTGGTGCGCAGCGGTGCCGGCGTGACTCGCCGTCGTGAGCACGAGCTCGTCGTCGCTGAAGACCGCGCCGGCGCGACGGACGGCGAGGGCCTGGAAGGGCTTCATCGTGGAGCGGGGGTACACGCTCGCCGTCACGTCGCCGACGGCGTCGAGCACGGTCCCGTCGGCCGCGACGACGACGCCGGCACCGACGTGCCGGCTCTCGTCGAAGCCGTTCCGGTCCAGCACCGCGAGCTCGACGGAGCCCTCGGCGGTGAGAGGATGGCGGTCTGTGCGGACGTCGTGGCTCACCGTCATGCCGTCATCGTAGCGAGGGGCCGGCAGGCGCCACGTCCAGCACCCAGCAGCACGCACGAAGGAGCGCACCGTGACCGACCACACGTACGAGGTCTCCGTCCGCTGGACGGGTGACCGCGGCACCGGGACGAGCGGCTACCGCGACTACGGCCGCGACCACGAGGTCACGGCGCCGGGCAAGCACGCCATCGCCGGTTCGGCGGACCCCGCGTTCCGCGGCGACCGCGACCGGTGGAACCCCGAGGAGATGCTGCTCGGCGCCCTCGCCCAGTGCCACATGATGAGCTACCTGTACGTCGCCGTGCAGCGGGGCTTCACCGTGGTCGACTACGAGGACACGGCGACGGCCTCGCTCGACGTGCACCGCGACGGTACCGGCGAGGTCACCGAGGTCACCCTCCACCCCGTCGTCACCGTGCTCGAGGCCGACCGCGTCGCGGACGTCGAGGCCGCCCACGCCGAGGCGAACCGCCTGTGCTTCATCGCGCGCTCGGTGGCGTTCCCCGTCCACCACACGCCCGTCACCAAGGTGCGTGCGGCAGGATAGGGCCTCGTGAAGCGTCTCCGCCTGCTCCCGATCGCCATCGTCCCAGCCGTCGTGCTCGGACTCGCCGCCTGCTCCGGGAACGGCTCGGGTGACGCCTCGGCCTCGCCCAGCGCGTCCGCCAGCGCCACGGCGACGCCCATCTCGTCGTGCCCGGAGTCGGGCTTGGCGTCGAAGCGCATCGCGGTCACCGGCGCGGTCGCCGGGTCGGAGGCGCCGAAGGTCACCTTCGACAAGGGCCTCAGCGCGGAGACCCCGCAGGCCACCACGGTGGTGCAGGGCTCGGGCAAGGCGCTCAAGAGCGGCGAGTTCGCCCAGGTGTCGTACGCCGTCTACAAGGCCTCGGACGCCTCGAAGCTCGGCGCGGTCGGGTTCGACCAGGGGAACCCGCAGGTGCTCTCCGTCGGCGGGACCGGCTTCGGCGCGCTGCTCGCCTGCACGAAGGTCGGGGACCGCGTCGCGGTGGTCGGTGAGTCGTCGGCGCTCGGCTTCAACACCGGCGGCGAGATCGTCGTCGTGGCGGACGTCGTCGCGCAGACCCCGACGAAGGCGACCGGCACGCCGCAGACGCAGGACCCGTCGCTGCCCACGGTCGAGGACAAGGCGAGCGGCGAGCCGGAGATCACGATCCCGTCCGGTGCGACGGCCCCGTCGAAGACCGAGGTCGAGGTCCTCAAGCAGGGCGACGGCGCGACGATCGAGAACGGTGACACCGCGCTCGTGCAGTACAAGGGCGTGACCCTGGCGGACGGCAAGGAGTTCGACTCCTCGTGGTCGAAGGGTGCTCCGACCACCTTCACCGTCTCCGAGGGCTCGCTCATCAAGGGCTTCGTCACCGGGCTCGTCGGGCAGAAGGTCGGGTCCCAGGTCCTCATCGTGACCACGCCCGAGGACGCCTACGGCTCGAACCCGCCCGAGGGCTCGGGCATCCCGAAGGACGCTTCCCTCGTCTTCGTCGTCGACGTCCTCGCCAAGGGCTGACCCGTGCCGACCAGGCGTCGCATCGTCGTCCTCGGCAGCACGGGCTCGATCGGCACCCAGGCCCTCGACGTCGTCGCCCGGAACCCCGACCGCTTCGAGGTCGTCGGCCTGACCGCCGGCACGAACCGTGCCCTCGTCGCCGAACAGGCCGAGCGGTTCCACGTCCGTGACACCGCCTTCGGCGCGGCCGACGCCGAACGCCTCGTCCGGAGCGTCGAGGCGGACGTCGTGCTCAACGGCATCACGGGTTCCGTCGGCCTGGGTCCGACGCTCGCCGCGCTGGAGTCCGGTGCGACGCTCGCCCTGGCGAACAAGGAGAGCCTGATCGTCGGCGGTGCGCTCGTGCAGGCCGCCGCCCGTCCCGGGCAGATCGTGCCCGTCGACAGCGAGCACTCCGCGATCGCGCAGGCGCTGCGCTCCGGTTCCGACGCGGAGGTCCGCCGCCTGGTGCTCACGGCCAGCGGCGGACCGTTCCGCGGACGCTCACGGGAGAGCCTGCGCGACGTCACCCCGGCCGAGGCCCTCGCGCATCCGACGTGGGACATGGGCCTGGTGGTGACGACGAACTCCGCCACGCTGGTGAACAAGGGGCTCGAGGTCATCGAGGCGCACCTGCTGTTCGGCGTGCCCTACGACCGCATCGACGTCACCGTGCACGCCCAGTCGATCGTGCACTCGATGGTCGAGTTCGTCGACGGGTCGACGATCGCCCAGGCCTCACCGCCGGACATGCGGCTGCCCATCGCGCTCGGCCTCGCCTGGCCGGACCGGGTGCCCGGCGTCGGGGTCCCGCTGGACTGGACGACCGCGAGCACCTGGACGTTCGAACCGCTCGACGCCGAGGCGTTCGGCGCCGTCGACCTGGCCAAGCACGTGGGCGTGCTGGGTGGGACCTTCCCGGCGGTCTTCAACGCGGCGAACGAGCAGGCGGTCGCCGCGTTCCACGCGGGTGCGATCGGCTTCCTCGACATCGTCGACACCGTCCGTCGCGTCGTCGACGAGCACACCGCGGGGGAGTCCTCCCTCGACGGCGTCCTGGCGGCGGAGCGCTGGGCGCGCGTGACGGCGGACCGCCTGCTGGCCCGCTGACGCACCCGGGCGTCGCGAGCCCGCCGCGCGGTCGCGCGACGGGTGCGCCCACGGTGATCCGTGCCTCCAGGCCGGCCGGGAGGCACGGCAGACCTCTCAGGGCGCGTTCGGCTCCGTCATGGGAAGGGTCCCGTACCCTCTGACGGTGACCGTCGAATCCGTGCTCCTCTTCGTCCTCGGCGTGGTCGTCTTCATCGTCGGCCTGCTGGTCTCGATCGGACTCCACGAACTCGGACACCTGTCGTTCGCGAAGCTCTTCGGGGTGAAGGTCACGCAGTACTCCCTCGGCTTCGGCAAGGCGATCTGGTCCTTCCGACGGGGGGAGACCGAGTACGGCATCCGACCGATCCTGCTCGGCGGGTACATCTCCATGGTCGGCATGCTCAAGCCGCGTGCATCGGGCCGGCCGAACGCGATCACGAACACCGGCATGTACGGCGCGTTCGTGCAGGACGCCCGCCAGGCCAGCGCGGAGCAGATCGCCGACTCCGGCGGCGACGACTCCCGCGCGTTCTACCGGCTGACGCCGTGGAAGCGGATCATCGTCATGGTCGCGGGGCCCGCCATGAACCTGGTGATCGGCATCGTGCTGTTCGGCGTGCTGCTGTGCGGGTTCGGCGCGCCGACCACCACCTTCACGTCGAGCGTCGACTGCGTGCTGCCGTCGAGCAGCGCGACGACCTGCGCCGCCGGGGATGCCGAATCGCCCGCGAAGCAGGCGGGCATCCGCGACGGCGACGTCGTGCTCGCGGTGGACGGGCAGCAGGACCCGACGATCGCCGAGGTGTCCCGTGTGTTCCAGCGGTCGGCAGGGGAGAGCGTCAGCGTCGTCGTGGAGCGTGACGGCCAGCGGCGGACGCTCGAGGTCACGCCGCAGCTCGCGACCCGCGACGTCGTCACCGAGCAGGGCACGGTCGCGAAGAACGCGGACGGCTCGACGAAGACCCAGCGCGTGGGCGTGGTCGGTGTCAGCATCGGGCAGTCGCTGGTCCGGCAGTCGCCGGCGGCGGTGCTGCCCGCGACCGGGGCGCAGATCGCCGCGTCGGCGCACCTCATCATCGACCTCCCGCAGCGTCTGGTCGCCGTCTGGAACGCGGCCTTCGGCGCGCAGGAGCGGTCGCAGGACAGCCCGGTGTCGGTCGTCGGCGTCGGTCGGGCGATCGGCGAGGTCTCGTCGATGAGCGGCGTGCCGGTGGTCGACAAGGCGTACACGATCCTCGGGCTGCTCGCCTCGCTCAACATCGGCCTGTTCGTGCTGAACATGGTGCCGCTCCTGCCGCTCGACGGCGGGCACATCGCCGGTGCGCTGTGGGAGGCCGTGAAGCGCCGTGCGTACGTGCTCGTCGGCAAGCCGGACCCGGGCGCGATCGACCTGGCGAAGTCGATGCCGCTGACGATGGTCGTCGTGGTGCTGCTGGCCGGGATGAGCGCGCTGCTCATCTACGCCGACATCGTCCGTCCCGTGAACCTGTTCGGGTAGCGCGGCCGCTCGCGCACGCGGGTCGCGCTGCCCACTACGCTCGGCGCATGAGCACCGCGCCAGAGGTCCGCGCCGTCGAGCGCCAGGGCATCGACGTCATCGCCGAGTCCGACCGCAAGGGGCGCCCGCGCGGGCTGTTCTGGCCGTGGTTCGCCGCCAACGTGTCGGTGCTCGGGCTGAGCTACGGCTCGTTCGTCCTCGGCTTCGGCATCTCCCTGGCGCAGGCCACGATCGTGTCCGTCGTCGGGGTGGCCTTCTCGTTCCTGCTGTGCGGCATCGTGGCGATCGCGGGCAAGCGGGGGTCGGCTCCGACGATGGTGCTGAGCCGCGCGGCCTTCGGCGTGCGGGGGAACCGGCTGCCGTCGTTCCTCAGCTGGGTCCTGACGGTCGGGTGGGAGACCGCACTGGCGTCGCTCGCGGTGCTCGCCACCTCGACGGTGTTCCGCGAGCTCGGCTGGGACGACGGTGTGGTGACGAAGCTCGTCGCCCTCGTCGTCGTGGCGGCCCTGGTGGTCGGGGCCGGGATCGCGGGCTTCGACGTGATCATGCGCCTGCAGACCGTCATCACCGTCGTGACCGCCGTGCTCACCGTCGTGTACGTCGTCCTCGCGGTGCCCTCGATCGACCTCGGCACCCTCGGCGCCCTGCCGGCGGGCAGCGCGCAGAACGTCATCGGCGCGCTGGTGCTCGTGATGACGGGCTTCGGCCTCGGCTGGGTCAACGCGGCGGCGGACTACTCGCGGTACCTCCCGCGGACGTCCTCGACGGGCGGCGTGGTCTGGTGGACGACGTTCGGCGGCGCCCTGGCGCCCGCGGTCCTCGTCGTCGTCGGCGTCCTGCTCGCCGGCTCGTCGAAGGACCTGAACGGCGCGATCGGCGCGGACCCGATCGGCGCGCTGACGACGATCCTGCCGGTCTGGTTCCTCGTGCCGTTCGCCCTCGTGGCGATCCTCGGACTCGTCGGCGGTGCCGTGCTCGACATCTACTCGTCGGGCCTGGCGCTGCTCAGCGCCGGCGTGCGGATCCCGCGGCCGGTCGCGGCGGGCGTCGACGGCGTGTTCATGGTCGCCGGCGCCGTGTACGTCGTCTTCTTCGCGAAGGACTTCATCTCGCCGTTCCAGGCGTTCCTCGTCACGCTCGGCGTCCCGATCGCCGCGTGGGCCGGGGTGTTCGTCGCCGACGTGGTGTTGCGGCGTCGGGCCTACGCCGACGGCGAGCTCGACGACGTGCGCGGTCGCTACGGGGACGTGCGCTGGGCCGCGATCGGGCTCGTCCTGCTCGGGACGGTGCTCGGCTGGGGACTCGTCACGAACACGTACGGTGTGCCCGCGTGGCTCAACTGGCAGGGGTACCTGCTGGGACCGTTCGGCCTCGGCGGCCGCGAGGGCGCCTGGGCGTACGCGAACCTCGGGGTCCTCGTCGCCCTGGTCGTCGGCTTCGCCGGCACGCTGCTCACGGCGCGTGGGACGATCCGCCGCCAGGAGCACGACGCATGAGCGTCACGGTCCCGACCGATGCCTGGCTCGTCGCGATCGACCTGCAGGAGGTCTTCACCGGCGACAGCCCGTGGGCGACACCGCGGTACGACGACGCCGCTGCCGGGACGCGACGGCTGCTCCCGCGGTTCGCCGGGCGCACCGTGTTCACCCGGTTCGTCGCGCCCGAGCGCCCGCAGGGCGCGTGGGTGCCCTACTACCGCGAGTGGTCGTTCGCGCTCGTGCCCGACACCGACCCCCTGTACGACCTGACCGCCCCCTTCTCGGCTGCGGCGACGGCCCACGGCGACACCGTCGTCACCGAGCCGACGTTCGGCAAGTGGGGAGCGGGCCTCCGGGCCGTCGTCGGCGAGCACCCGCACCTCGTGCTCACCGGGGTGTCCACCGACTGCTGCGTCGTGTCCACCGCGCTGGCTGCGGCGGACGCGGGAGCGACCGTCACGGTCGTCGCCGACGCGTGCGCCGGCGCGAGCGACGAGGACCACGAGCGTGCCCTCGCGCTCATGCGGCTGTACGGGCCGCTCATCACGGTCGTGGACCGCGGGGCGGACCTGGTCACCGACCAGGTGTGACGTCACCGGGAGCGCGTAGAGTCACACCCGTGCCAGCAGTGAACCTCGGTCTGCCGAAAGTCCCCGAAACCCTGAGCCCGCGTCGGAAGTCGCGGCAGATCCGGGTGGGGAAGGTCCTCGTGGGCGGTGACGCCCCGGTCTCCGTGCAGTCGATGACGACGACGCCGACGACGAACATCAACGCGACGCTGCAGCAGATCGCCGAGCTCACGGCGTCCGGCTGCGACATCGTCCGCGTCGCGGTCCCGAGCCAGGACGACGCCGACGCACTGCCGATCATCGCCAAGAAGTCGCAGATCCCGGTCATCGCCGACATCCACTTCCAGCCGAAGTACGTCTTCCAGGCCATCGACGCCGGGTGCGCCGCGGTCCGTGTGAACCCGGGCAACATCCGGAAGTTCGACGACCAGGTCGGTGCGATCGCCCGGGCCGCGAAGGACGCCGGGGTCTCGCTGCGCATCGGTGTCAACGCCGGGTCACTCGAACCGAGCCTGCTGCAGAAGTACGGCAAGGCCACGCCCGAGGCGCTCGTCGAGTCCGCCGTGTGGGAGGCATCGCTCTTCGAGGAGCACGACTTCCACGACTTCAAGATCTCGGTCAAGCACAACGACCCGATCGTCATGGTGAAGGCCTACCGCCAGCTCGCCGCCGCGGGGGACTGGCCGCTGCACCTCGGTGTCACCGAGGCCGGGCCGGAGTTCCAGGGCACGATCAAGAGCGCCACCGCGTTCGGCATCCTGCTCGCCGAGGGCATCGGCGACACCATCCGCGTCTCGCTGTCCGCGCCCCCTGCACAGGAGGTCAAGGTCGGCCTGCAGATCCTGCAGTCGCTCAACCTGCGTGAGCGCAAGCTCGAGATCGTCTCCTGCCCGAGCTGCGGCCGTGCACAGGTCGACGTCTACCAGCTGGCCAACGACGTGACGAAGGGCCTCGAGGGCATGACCGTGCCCCTGCGCGTCGCCGTCATGGGCTGCGTCGTGAACGGTCCGGGCGAGGCGCGCGAGGCGGACCTCGGCGTGGCCTCCGGCAACGGCAAGGGACAGATCTTCGTGAAGGGGCAGGTCGTCAAGACCGTCCCGGAGCGGGAGATCGTGCAGACGCTGATCGCGGAGGCGAACCGCATCGCCGACGAGATGGGTCCGGACGCCGCCACCGGGACCCCGCAGGTCGTCACGACGACCTGAGACGCCGTCGTCGGACGCGCGCCGCTAGGCTTGCGTCCGTGGTCACACGGCTCTCCCATCTCTTCCTCCGCACGCTCCGCGACGACCCCTCCGACGCCGAGGTGACGAGCCACAAGCTGCTCGTCCGCGCCGGGTACGTCCGCCGTCAGTCCCCGGGCATCTTCGCGTGGCTCCCGCTCGGCCTGCGGGTGCGGCGCAAGATCGAGGACATCATCCGCGAGGAGATGGTGGCCGCCGGTGCGCAGGAGGTCCTGCTGCCGGCGCTGCTGCCCCGCGAGCCCTACGAGGCGACGAACCGCTGGACCGAGTACGGCGACGGCATGTTCCGCCTGCAGGACCGCAAGGGCTCCGACTACCTGCTCGCGCCGACGCACGAGGAGATGTTCGCGCTCCTCGTGAAGGACCTGTACGGCTCGTACAAGGACCTGCCCGTCACGCTGTTCCAGATCCAGGACAAGTACCGCGACGAGGCCCGCCCGCGCGCCGGTCTGCTCCGCGGCCGCGAGTTCACGATGAAGGACGCGTACTCGTTCGACCTCACCGACGAGGGGCTCGACCGCAGCTACCAGGTGATGCGCGACGCCTACGAGAAGATCTTCGCCCGCCTGGGCCTCGAGTACGTCATCGTCGCGGCCGACGCCGGCGCGATGGGCGGCTCGAAGTCCGAGGAGTTCCTGCACCCGATCGGCGTCGGCGAGGACACCTTCGTCCGCAGCGCCGGCGGCTACGCGGCGAACGTCGAGGCGTACGTCACGCCCGTCCCCGACGCCCTGCCGATCGCGGGGCAGCCCGAGCCCGTGCTCCTGCCCGCTGCCGACACGCCGACGATCCACACACTCGTCGCCCACGCGAACGAGGTCGCCCCGCGTGACGGCGCACCGTGGACCGCTGCTGACACGCTGAAGAACGTCGTGCTGGCGCTGACCCACCTCGACGGCACCCGCGAGGTCGTCGTGGTCGGACTGCCCGGTGACCGCGAGGTCGACCTGAAGCGCGCCGAGGTCGCCTTCGCACCGGCCGAGGTCGAGGCCGCCGGCGACGACGACTTCCGGAAGCACCCGGGCGTCTTCGTGAAGGGCTACATCGGCCCGAAGGTGCTCGGCTCCGCGAGCCCGTCGGGCATCCGCTACCTCGTCGACCCGCGCGTGGTCGAGGGGACGAGCTGGATCACCGGCGCGAACGAGCGCGGCGTCCACGTCTCCGGCCTCGTGATGGGTCGCGACTTCGCCGCGGACGGCGTCGCCGAGGTGTCCGACGTCCGTGCGGGCGACCCCGCTCCGGACGGCTCCGGCCCGCTCGAGACCGCCCGCGGCATGGAGATCGGTCACGTCTTCCAGCTCGGCCGCAAGTACGCCGAGGCGCTCGACCTCAAGGTGCAGGACGAGAACGGCAAGCTCGCGACGGTCACCATGGGGTCGTACGGCATCGGCGTGACGCGCATCATGGCGATCCTGGCCGAGGCGCACAACGACGAGAAGGGCCTGGCCTGGCCGAAGGAGGTCGCGCCGTTCGACGTCCACGTCGTGGCGACGGGCAAGGACCAGGTCGCGTACGACCTCGCTGCGTCGCTCATCGACAGCCTCGAGGGCGAGCGGTACGACGTCGTGTACGACGACCGTCCGAAGGTCTCCCCGGGCGTGAAGCTCCGCGACGCCGAGCTGCTCGGTGTCCCGGTCGTCGTCGTCGCCGGGCGGAACGCCGCCGACGGTGTGGTCGAGCTCTGGGACCGCCGCTCGGGCGAGCGTCGGGACGTCCCGGTGGCCGAGCTGCTCGAGGCGGTCCGCGCGATCTGATCGCGACTCCTTGACGGACTGGAGGCGCGGTGTCGACCGGCACCGCGCCTCCGGTCCGTCTCGTGGTTCTGGGGTACGCTTGTAGCCGACTTCTGCGCAGTTCCACCCGCAGGAGCGACTCAGCTGAACACGGAGGCACCTCGGTGAAGATCGACCTCGCAGTCCTGCGACTCATGGAGCGCGAGCGGGAGATCCCGTTCGACGAACTCGTCCGCATCATCGAATCCGCCATCCTGACGGCGTACCAGAAGCACCGCGCGGAGAACGACGAGCCCGTCGACGCCCAGACCCGTGTCGAGCTCGACCGCAAGTCCGGCGAGGTCTCCGTCTACGTGCCGGAGCGTGACGAGGACGGCACCGTCGTCGGCGAGGCCGTCGACCAGCCGAGCGACTTCGGCCGCATCGCCGCCTTCGCCGCGAAGCAGGTCATCAACCAGCGTCTGCGCGACATCGGCGACGACAAGATCCTCGGCCAGTTCCGTGGCAAGGAGGGCGACATCGTCGCGGGCGTGATCCAGCAGGGTCCGAACCCGAAGATGGTGCACGTCGACCTCGGCACGGTCGAGGCGATCCTGCCGCCCGAGGAGCAGGTGCCGGGCGAGGAGTACAAGCACGGCAACCGCATCCGCGTCTACGTCACGAGCGTCGGCCGCGGTGCCAAGGGCCCGCAGATCACGGTCTCGCGCACCCACCCGGGCCTGGTCCGGAAGCTCTTCGCGCTCGAGGTCCCCGAGATCGCGTCGGGCGTGGTCGAGATCACGTCGATCGCGCGTGAGTCCGGGCACCGCACCAAGCTCGCGGTGAAGGCGAACGAGCCGGGCGTCAACGCGAAGGGCGCCTGCATCGGCGAGCTCGGTGCGCGCGTCCGCGCCGTGACGACCGAGCTCGGTGCGGAGAAGATCGACATCGTCGACTACTCGTCCGACCTGGCCTCGTTCGTCGCGAGCGCACTGTCGCCCGCGAAGGTCACGAGCGCGTTCGTGCTCGACGCGTCGACGAAGGCGGTCCGTGCCCTGGTGCCGGACTACCAGCTGTCGCTCGCGATCGGGAAGGAAGGGCAGAACGCCCGTCTCGCCGCGAAGCTGACCGGTGCGCGCATCGACATCCAGCCGGACTCGATCCTGGACGGCGACGAGTAGGACACGACCGTGTCGGGCGACGCTCGTCGCCCGGCACCGTTTCGCTGGTGGCGTGGCCCGTCCGGGCGCGCCGGATCGCGGTGGTCGGAGGCAAGGAGTATGGTGGTTCCCGTCAGAACATGCATCGGCAGTCGTCGTCGTGCTCCCCGGTCCTCCCTCCTCCGTGTCGTCGCCCTGAGCGACGGTCGCGTCGTGGCGGACCCGAAGGCAGTCATGCCGGGGCGGGGAGCCTGGCTCACCCCGACCGTCGAAGCACACGATCAGGCCGTCAAGCGCAGGGCCTACCGCCGCGCGCTCCGGCTCGACCGTGAACCGGACACGTCAGCGGTACGTGACTACCTCGAGGCGCTCAGCGCCGAAGAGCAGGCGCGTCACCGGGACACGACAGAACAGGCTGAACGGCTTATGGACAACTGATGAGCGGCTCGAAGTGAGACCCGTCATCCATTGAGTCCTGCCCCCTTCGCGGGGTGGGACCCGTGAAGGAGAACAGTGGCAAAACCACGCGTACACGAGATCGCATCCGAACTCGGTGTCGACAGCAAGACCGCAATGGAGAAGCTCAAGGAACTCGGCGAGTTCGTCAAGGGTCCCAGCTCCAGTGTGGAACCCCCCGTCGCGCGCAAGCTCCGTGCTGCGCTGCAGGCGGACGGCGCCTCGACGGCGTCGAAGCCCGCGGCCTCGGCGAGCCCGAGCGCTCCCGCGAAGGCCGCTGCCCCGCGGTCCGGCGCCCCGAAGCCCGGCGGTCCCCGTCCGGGTCCGGCGCGTCCGGCTCCCGCGCCGAAGGCCGAGCCCGAGGTCGAGGCGCCCGTCGCCGAGACCCCGACGCCCGCCGCGCCGAAGTCGGTCGCGCAGCGCCAGGCCGAGGCCGAGGCTGCACAGAAGGCCGCGGCTGCCGAGAAGGCCGCCGCTGCCGAGCAGGCAGCGTCGGGTGAGCAGTCCGGCGACGACGCGAGCGCTCCGAAGAGCGACGCCGTCAAGCCGGGCGGTGCGCCGAAGCCCGGCTCCGCAGCCGGTCCCAAGCCCGGCGGTCCGAAGCCCGGCGCACGCCCGGGCAACAACCCCTACGCGTCCAGCCAGGGCATGGGCTCGCGCCCGCCGCGTCCCGGCAACAACCCGTACTCGTCCAACCAGGGCATGGGTCAGCGTCCCGCCGGCGGTCCCGGTGGCGGCAACGGCATCCCGCGTCCGGCCCCGCCGCGTCCCGGCGTGCCCCGTCCGGGCGCACCGCGACCGGGTGGCCCCGGTCAGGCGAACCGTGCCCCCGGCTTCGGGCAGCGCCCGGGCCAGGGCGGCGGTCGTGGCGGCCCCGGTGGTCGTCCGGGTGGTGCCGGTGGTGCCGGTGGCGGCTTCCCGCGCCCGGCGTTCAGCGGTCCGCGTCCCGCCGGTGGCGGTGGCCGCGGTCGTGGCCCCGGTGGTGGTACCGCCGGTGCGTTCGGTCGCGGTGGCGGCAAGAGCCGTGCCCGCAAGTCGAAGCGGACGAAGCGCGCCGAGTACGAGATGCGGCAGGCGCCGTCGCTCGGCGGTGTGCAGGTCCCTCGTGGCGACGGCAACACGGTCGTGCGACTCCGTCGCGGTGCGAGCATCTCGGACTTCGCGGACAAGATCGACGCCATGCCCGGCAACCTGGTGACCGTGCTGTTCCACCTCGGTGAGATGGCCACGGCGACCGAGTCGCTGGACGAGGCCACGTTCGAGGTCCTCGGCGAGGAGCTCGGCTACAAGATCCAGATCGTGTCGCCGGAGGACGAGGACCGCGAGCTCCTCGAGGGCTTCGACATCGACATCGACGCCGAGTACGCCGACGAGGACGACTCCGTCCTGCAGCAGCGTCCCCCGGTCGTCACCGTCATGGGTCACGTCGACCACGGCAAGACCCGACTCCTCGACGCCATCCGCAACTCGAAGGTGGTCGAGGGCGAGGCCGGCGGCATCACGCAGCACATCGGTGCGTACCAGATCGTCACCGAGCACGAGGGCATCGAGCGTCCGATCACGTTCATCGACACCCCGGGTCACGAGGCCTTCACCGCCATGCGTGCCCGTGGTGCGCAGGTGACGGACATCGCGATCCTCGTGGTCGCGGCGGACGACGGCATCATGCCCCAGACGATCGAGGCGCTGAACCACGCGCAGTCGGCCAACGTGCCGATCGTGGTCGCGGTGAACAAGATCGACAAGGAGGGCGCGAACCCGGCGAAGGTCCGGCAGCAGCTCACCGAGTACAACCTGGTGGCCGAGGAGTACGGCGGCGACGTCATGTTCGTCGACGTGTCGGCGCGCAACAACGTCGGCATCCAGGACCTGCTCGACGCGGTGCTGCTCACGGCGGACGCCGGTCTCGACCTGCGTGCGAACCCCGACAAGGACGCCCGCGGTGTCGCGATCGAGGCCCGCCTCGACAAGGGTCGCGGTTCCGTCGCGACGGTGCTCATCCAGTCCGGCACGCTGCACGTCGGCGACGCCATCGTGGCGGGCACGGCCTACGGTCGCGTCCGTGCCATGACGGACGAGAACGGTGTGGCGGTCAAGGCCGCGACGCCGAGCCGTCCGGTCCAGGTGCAGGGTCTGTCGTCGGTGCCGCGCGCCGGTGACACCTTCCTGGTCACGGAGGAGGACCGCACGGCCCGCCAGATCGCCGAGAAGCGTGAAGCGGCCGAGCGCAACGCCCAGCTGGCCAAGGCCCGCAAGCGCATCTCGCTCGAGGACTTCACCCGTGCTCTCGAGGAGGGCAAGGTCGACTCGCTCAACCTCATCATCAAGGGTGACGTCTCCGGTGCCGTCGAGGCACTCGAGCAGTCGCTCCTGGACATCGAGGTCGACGACAGCGTCCAGCTCCGCATCCTGCACCGCGGTGTGGGTGCGATCACGGAGTCGGACATCGACCTGGCCACGATCGACAACGCGATCGTCGTCGGCTTCAACGTCCGCCCGGACGTCAAGGCCCGCGAGCGTGCGGCGCGCGAAGGCATCGACGTGCGCTTCTACTCGGTCATCTACAACGCACTCGAGGACATCGAGCAGTCCCTCAAGGGCATGCTCAAGCCCGAGTACGAAGAGGTCCAGTCGGGTGTCGCCGAGATCCGCGAGGTGTTCCGCTCCTCGAAGTTCGGCAACATCGCCGGTGTCATCGTCCGCTCCGGCACGATCACGCGCAACGCCAAGGCGCGCGTCATCCGTGACGGTGTGGTGCTCGCCGACGGCCTGGCCATCGAGTCGCTGCGTCGCTTCAAGGACGACGTCACCGAGGTCCGCACGGACTTCGAGGCCGGTATCGGTCTGGGCAAGTACAACGACATCCAGATCGGCGACGAGATCGAGACCACCGAGCTCGTCGAGAAGCCGCGCGACTGACGCCTGGCTATCCTGGACCCCGCTCCTCCCTCGGGAGGGGCGGGGTCCGTCCCGTTCCACCAGTAGATTCCCTGCCCCAGGAGGCACCCATGGCCGATCCGCAGCGCGCTCGCAAGATGGCGGACCGCATCAAGGAAGTCGTCGCACGGCGGCTCGACAAGGGGCTGCGCGACCCGCGCCTCGGATTCGTCACGATCACCGACGTCCGCGTGACGGGCGACCTGCAGCACGCGTCGGTGTTCTACACGGTCTACGGCACCGACGAGGAGCGTGCCGACTCGGCCGCCGCGCTCAAGGCCGCGACCGGGATGCTCCGCAGCGAGGTCGGCAAGAACATCACGGCGCGGCTCACCCCGTCGCTGGAGTTCATCGCGGACGCCCTGCCCGAGACGTCGGCGCACATGGAGGACCTGCTCGTCCAGGCGCAGCAGCGTGACGCGCAGGTGCGCGCCGCGTCGGCCGGCGCACAGTACGCCGGTGATGCCGACCCGT
This sequence comes from Curtobacterium sp. ODYSSEY 48 V2, assembly GCF_023712625.1. NCBI lineage: Bacteria > Bacillati > Actinomycetota > Actinomycetes > Micrococcales > Microbacteriaceae > Curtobacterium > Curtobacterium sp. ODYSSEY 48 V2. Next base: position 112,352 of record NZ_JAMAXX010000005.1, on the reverse strand, counting down.
ACAAGCACGACGAGGACGAGGACGAGGAGCGCGACGAGCGCGCCTGACCTGCCGCAGCACCACGACGGCCGCCGGACACCCCGTCCGGCGGCCGTCGTCGTGCGACGGGCGGCCACGGGGCGGACGGGGGCGTCAGGCGGCGGGCCCGACGGCCGTCAAGCGTCGGGCAGTCGGTACCCGGACGCGTCGTCGCCGGTCACGAGTCCGTCGCGCAGCAGGGACGCGAGCGCCCGGGCTCGCTGCTCGGCGTCCGGCCACACCAGGTCGACCTCGTCGCGCGTGACGGGCACGTCGCTGGCCCGCAGCTCGGCCATCACCAGACCGCGCACCTGGCGGTCGCTGCCGGCGAAGCGCGCCTGCTTCGGCGCCCGTGGCCCGTCGTGCTCCGGGTACCCGGCAGCCCGCCAGGCACACCGGTCGGCGATCGGGCACGCGTCGCACGCGGGGGAACGGGCGGTGCAGACGAGCGCGCCGAGCTCCATCACCGCGGCGTTCGTGGCCGCTGCGGTGTCGCGGTCCTCGGGGAGCACCGAGTCCATGAGCGGCAGGTCCCGCTTCGCGTTCGCCGGTCCGGGCTCGCCCTCGCCGAGGACCGCACGCGCGAGCACACGGCGGACGTTCACGTCGACCACGGGGTGCCGGTCGCCGTACGCGAACACCGCCACGGCGCGGGCGGTGTAGTCACCGATGCCGGGCAGGGCGAGGAGCGCGTCGACGTCGCGCGGGACCACGTTGTCGTGCTGCTCGGCGATCACGGTCGCCGCCGCGTGCAGTGCGAGCGCCCGTCTCGGGTAGCCGAGCCGGTCCCACGCGCGGACCGCGTCGCCGGGGGGTGACGCCGCGAGGTCCGCAGGCGTCGGCCACCGGGTGAGCCACGCCTCCAGACGGGGGACGACCCGCGCGACCTGCGTCTGCTGCAGCATGATCTCGCTCACCAGCGTGCCCCAGGCGGGGAACCCCGGCCGCCGCCACGGCAGGTCGCGGGCCTCGGCGCGGAACCAGGCCACCAGCGGGGACGCGATGTCGGGACGGCTCCGGTCCGTCGGGTTCTCCACAGCCGGTCGGGAGGCTCCGCTCGCGTTCACCACGACAGCCTACGGTGGGTGCATGGCACGCTGGGCACCGCAGGAGACCGACACGATGGCCGCGATCGCGAGCGAGGTGATCGCGCAGGTCGGGACGAACCGGACCGTCGTCGGCATCGACGGGCAGGACGGCACCGACCTCGAACGGGTCGCCGCGGCGCTCGTCGGGGCCTTCCAGCAGCAGGGGGTGTCCGCGATGGCTGCCGCTGCGCCGTCCGCCGACCTCGACGTCCTCCGCGCCGACGTCGTGACGCCGTTCCGCACGACCGGGGCGGGGGAGGGCGTGCTCGTCGTGCACGGGCAGGGACTGCTCGCACCGGGTCCGCGGGGGCTCTGGCGCTGGTCGCTGTGGGTGGAGCAGGAGGACGGCCGCCTCGAGCGTCGCGCGGACGTCAAGATCGCCGCCTCGGCCGTGCTCGACGTGACGGACCCGGACCACCCCCGTCGCGAGTGGAACGACGCCTGCTGACCACACCGGGCAGGTCGGGCTGACGCACGTCGCTGGTACCCTCGTCCGGTGCTCGCTACCCCGCCTGACGGCATCCTCCTCGTCGACAAGCCGCAGGGCATCTCCAGTCACCGGGTGGTGTCGATCGCACGTCGGCGCCTCGGCCTGAAGAAGATCGGCCACGCGGGCACCCTCGACCCGATGGCGACCGGTCTGCTGCTGCTCGGCGCCGGACCGTCCACCCGGCTCCTCACGCACCTGGTCGGACTCGGGAAGACCTACACGGCGACGATCCGACTGGGCGTCGGGACGGACTCGGACGACGCGGACGGCACGCCGACGTCAGCCGTCGGGGTCACGGACGCCGACGTGTCCGACGACGCCATCGAGCGTGCGGTCGCCGCGCAGCGCGGGGTGATCGACCAGGTGCCCTCGACGGTCAGTGCGATCAAGGTCGACGGGCGACGGGCCTACGACCTCGCCCGGAAGGGCGAGGAGGTCGTGCTGCGCTCCCGCACCGTCACGGTGTCCCGCTTCGAGGTCACCGGCCGCGACGACCACACCGTCACCGTCGACGGTGCAGCGGTCCCCGTCGTGGACCTCGACGTCGTGGTCGACTGCTCCTCGGGCACCTACGTCCGGGCGCTCGCGCGTGACGTCGGGGCGGCCCTCGGCACCGGCGCCCACCTCACGGCGCTCCGCCGCACCGCCGTCGGCCCCTTCGCCGTCGCGGACGCGGTGGACCTCGAGGACGAATCGGTCGACGTCGCGGCGGCCCTGGCACGCCCGGCGGACGTCGCGCGTCGACTGTTCGACGTCGTCACGCTCGACGCAGCCGCGGCGAAGGACCTCACGGACGGCAAGCGGGTCGCGGTCGAGCACCCCGACCACGACGGACCGGTCGCTGCGGTCGCGCAGGACGACGACCGGCTGGTCGGCCTCGTCTCGGTGCGGCGCGGTCGGTTGCGGGTCATCACCAACTTCCCGGCCCCGGCGACCGTCGGGACGACGACGGACGGAGCGCGCGCGTGATCGAGTGGTTCATGTGGGTGCAGCTGGCGGTGGCCGTGGTCGCCGGGCTGTTCGCCGTGGTCGTCGGGTTCCTCGGCTGGAAGCCCAACGACTACACCGTCGGGTCCCTCGCCCTCATCGAGCTGCTGCTCCTGGCGCAGGGCGTGGTCTCGCTCGTCCTCCCCGCCGTCGGCAGTCCGCCGCAGGGCAACGCGCTCGAGTTCGGGGTGTACGCCGTGTCGGTGCTGCTCGTGCCGCCGGCAGCGATCCTGTGGGCCCTGATCGACCGGACGAAGTGGAGCACGGTCGTGCTCGGTGCCGGAGCGTTCACCGTCGCGGTGATGGTCTACCGCATGTACCAGATCTGGTTCGCGCTGAACTGAGCCCGCCGTCGTCGCCGGTGCCCGCTCGTCCGCGCGCGTCACCCGTCGTCGGTAGACTCGTCGCCGTGGCGAACAGATCCTCCCTCGCGACCGGCATCGGCCGCGTCCTCATCGCCGTGTACGGCATCCTCGCCCTCGCGGCGACCGGGCGCAGCGTCGTCCAGATCATCGAGAAGTTCTCCTTCGCACCGTTCGCCTACACGCTGAGCGCCGTCGCCGCCGTCGTCTACATCGTGGCGATGATCGCGCTCATCGCCCCCGGCCGTGCCTGGTACCGCGTCGCCTGCGTGACCATCGGGTTCGAGATGGCCGGCGTGCTGGTCGTCGGCACCCTGTCGCTCCTCGACCGTCAGCTCTTCCCGGACGACACCGTGTGGTCGTACTACGGCCTCGGCTACCTCTTCGCACCGCTCGTGCTCCCGATCGCCGGGCTCTGGTGGCTCCGCAAGCACCACCGCACCGCCGTCGCCGGACCCGCTGCCGCGTCGGCGACGGTCGGCGAGTAGGGATCGACGTGCAGTACTACGACGACGTCGCCGACGTGGCGCAGGGCTTCGGACCGAGTGCGGTCACCATCGGCAAGTTCGACGGCGTCCACGTCGGACACCGGGCGGTGATCGCGCACCTCGAACGCGCCGCCCGTGAGCGCGGGCTGGTGTCCACCGTGGTGACCTTCGACCGCCACCCGCTCAGCGTCATCGACCCCGAACGGGTTCCGCCGGCGCTGACGAGCACCCCGCAGCGACGCGAGCTCCTCGAGGGCATCGGGGTCGACGCCATGCTCCTGCTGCGCTTCGACCAGGACCTGCAGTCGCAGGCCCCCGAGGCGTTCGTCTCCGAGATCCTCGTCGGCACCCTGCACGCCGAGCTCGTGTTCGTCGGCAGCGACTTCCGGTTCGGCGCCCGCGGTGCCGGCGACGTCGCGCTCCTGCGTCGACTGGGGGAGCAGCACGGCTTCCGCGTCGAGCTCATCGACGACGTCGACCTGCGCGACGACGTGCGCCCCGCTGACGAGCGACGCGTCTCGTCCACCTGGATCCGCGAGCTGCTCGGTGACGGACGTGTGGCCGAGGCTGCCCGTCTGCTCGGGCGCGAGCACGCGGTCCGGAGCACGGTGGTGCACGGGAACCAGCGTGGTCGGGCCATGGGGTACCCGACGGCGAACCTCGACCCTGCGTGCGAGGGCTTCGTCCCGGCCGACGGCGTCTACGCGGCTCGCGTGCTGCACGAGGGCACGGTGTACCCGGCGGCGGTGTCCGTCGGCAACAACCCGACGTTCGAGGGCGTCCCGGCGAAGCAGATCGAGGCGCACCTGCTCGACGTCGACATCGACCTGTACGGGGACACCATCTCGGTGCTGTTCGTGTCGTTCGTCCGCGGCATGGTCGCGTTCTCGTCGATGGACGAGCTCGCGGCCCAGATGCGGCAGGACGACCTCGACATCCGGCTGTTGCTCGGACTGCCCGCGCCGGTCTGACGCCGGGCTCGGCGCGCCCCGCGCGGGTCTCGGCCAGCCCCGCGCGAGTCTCGGCCGGCCAGGGGCGAGTCTCGGCCAACCGAGGGCGAGTCTCGGCCTGAGCGACACGTCTCGCGCGTCCGAGCACGAGCACCGTCGTTCAGCCCGAGACTCGGCCACGCAGCACGCAGCACGCAGCACGCAGCACGCTGCCACGCAGGACGCCCCGCGACCGATCAACGGTCACGGGGCGTCCTGCGCGGTGCTGATCAGCTCCCGAGGGCGTCGAGCCAGATCTTGCGGGCGTCGAGGGCCTCTTGCGCCGCCGTGATCTTGCGGGCGTCACCGGAGGCCTGTGCGGCCTCGAGCTCGGCCTGGAGCTTGCCGATGGCGTCCTCGAGCTGACTGGCGAGGCCGGACTGTCGCGCCTTGCGCTCCGGGTCCGAGGCCTTCCAGTGCTCGTCCTCGAGGCTCCGGACGTGGTCCTCGACCGCGCGCAGGCGGTCCTCGATCCGGCGGACGTCGCCGCGGGGGACCTTGCCGATCTCGTCCCACCGGCGCTGGATGTCCGTCAGGGTCCGGCGTGCGGCGACGCGGTCGGTCTGCTGCAGCAGCGGCTCGGCCTCGGTCAGCAGGGCCTGCTTCGCGACGAGGTTCGCGCTGAACTCCTCGTTCTCGACGGCGGCCTCGGCGTGGCGCTGCTCGAACAGCACGTCGCCGGCTGCCTTGAACCGTGCCCAGAGTGCGTCGTCGTGGCGCTTGCCGGCGCGCCCGGCCCGCTTCCAGTCGTCGAGCAGCTCGCGGTAGGCCGGGATGCCGTCCGTCCCGCGGGTCGCGAGCGCCTCGGCCTGCTGCACGAGCTCCTGCTTGCGGTTCCGCGCGTCGCGGTGCTGCGCGTCGAGCTCCGAGTAGAAGGCACGGCGGTGCTGGTCGACCGTCGAGCGGGCGGCACGGAAGCGCTTCCAGAGGTCGTTCGCGTCGTTCTTCGGCAGGCGCGGACCGTCGTGCTGGTGCTGCTGCCAGCGGGCGAAGACGTCGTCGAGCTGCGCGGTGATCTGCTTCCACTGCGCGCGGGCCGGGTCGACGGCGGCGAGCGACTCGGCCTCCTCGACCAGGGACGCGCGGTACGCGAGCGCGTCCGTGAGCGCCTGCTGCGCCTGCGCCTGCTGCTCCTTGGTGAGCGACCCCACCTGCTCCGACAGGCTCGCGACACGGTTCTCGAGCGACTTCAGGTCGCCGACGACCCGGGCCTCGGCGACCTGCGTGCGCAGGTGCTCGACGGTCCGGGCGACGTCGTTCGCCGAGGCGCCACGCTGGACGCGCTGCTCGGCGATCTTCACCTGCCCCTCGAGGTCGGCGTACTTGCGCGCGAAGTACGCGAGGGCCTCGTCCGGGGTGGCGTCCGGGTACTCGCCGACAGCCTTCTCGCTGTCGTCGTACCGGACGTACACCGTCCCGTTCTCGTCGACCCGGCCCCAGGTCGTTGCTTCGTCAGGTCCCACAGGTCTCGCCTCGATCGTGGTCGTGCATCACCGACGTCCCCGTCGGCACGGTCAGGTCGTCAGCCTATTGCACCGGAGGGGCGCGGGGGCCAGTGGGACGTGCGGGCTGTGGACGACCGCGGACCCGGGTCCGCGGCGACCCGGTCCGGTCAGCCGTCCTTCCGGATGGTCGCGCCGGTGATCGTCGTGGCGACCTCCGGCTCGCCGGTGCCGTCGGACCCCGCCGACGCGATGCCCTTCGAGGTGATCTCGCGCTCCAGGTCGCCGAGCCCGCTCGTGACCTTGCCGACCACGGTGTAGCCGCCCGTCGACGCGTCGAGCGTCGTGTCGCCGTAGACGATGAAGAACTGCGTGGACTGCGAGTACGGCGACGCGCCGCGCGCGATCGCCAGCGTGCCCTCGGCGTAGCGGCCGTCGCTCGGGACGTTCTCGAGCGGGCCGTACTGGAACCCGGCGTCACCCGTGCCGTCCCCGTTCGCCGAGCCGCACTGCAGGAACCGGAAGTCGGCGCTGTCGGCCAACCGGTGGCAGGTGGTGCCCTCGTAGAACTGCTTCCGGATGAGGTCGATCTCCACGCTCGCCGCCTGCGGAGCGGCCGCGCCGTCGAGCTCGATGCCGAGCTCGACGTCCTTGTTCAGCGTCAGCGTGCCGGTCCAGGTCGCCCCGTCCGCGATGCCCTTGCTCGGCACCTTCCCGGTGTTGCCGGCCGTCGCACTCGCCGACGGGGTCGGGGTGGACGTGGCACTCGCGCTCGCGTCCGGTGCATCGCCGGCCCGCGATCCTGCGAAGGCGAGCTGCGACCCGGTGGCGAGCGCCGCCACGAGCACGAGCACACCCGCGCCGACGACGTTGTCCCGCACCCTCCGGCGTCGCTGCCGGTCGTGCAGGCCCTGTCGGGCCTGGTACAGACGGAGCCGCTCACGCGCCTCGCGGTTGTCGCGCGCCTGGTTCTTCGGTGCCACGGTGCTGATCGGACCTCTCGTCGACTGTGCCGACGAGCGTAGCGGACCGCGGGGGACGCCCGGCCTGGAGGCACGCAGCACGTCGGCGGTCCGGCCTACCATCGGAGCATGGCAGCGGATCGATCGGGCATGCGCGCGCCCACGACGGGTGGTCGCGCCGGGTTGGCTCAGGGGTCCGTCCCGCTGGCGGTGCGGATGCGTCCGACGAGCCTGGACGAGGTCGCGGGGCAGCAGCACCTGCTCGGGCGGGGCAGTCCGCTGGTGCAGCTCGCCACCGGGACGCGTGAGAACCCCGGCGGGGTGTCGGTGATCCTCTGGGGTCCGCCCGGCACCGGCAAGACGACCCTGGCACAGGCGATCGCGCGGCAGTCCGGTCGCGAGTTCGTGGAGCTCTCGGCCGTGACGGCCGGCGTGAAGGACGTGCGCGAGGTCATGGAGAAGGCCCTCACGCACCGCGACCTGTACGGCTCGACCACCGTGCTGTTCCTCGACGAGATCCACCGCTTCAGCAAGGCCCAGCAGGACGCGCTGCTGCCCGGTGTCGAGAACGGGTGGGTCATCCTCATCGCCGCGACGACCGAGAACCCCTCGTTCTCCGTGATCTCCCCGCTGCTCTCCCGTTCCCTGTTGCTCACCCTCAAGCCGCTCACGGACGAGGACCTCGGCATGCTCGTGGACCGGGCAGTCGAGGACCCGAGGGGCCTGGGCGGCTCGGTCGTCCTCGGGGACGACGCTCGTTCGGCGATCGTCCGGCTGTCATCCGGCGACGCGCGTCGGGCCCTCACCGCGCTCGAGGCCGCCGCGTCCTCCGCGATCGCGGCGCGCACCGGCGATGCGGACGACGACGAGGACGAACCGCGCGACGACGTCGCCCTCGACGTCGCCCTCGACGACGTCGAGAGGGTGCCGCTGGTCGACGCCGACACGGTGGCCGCCGCGGTGGACCGTGCCCTGCTGCGGTACGACCGACAGGGCGACGAGCACTACGACGTCATCAGCGCATTCATCAAGTCGGTCCGGGGGAGCGACGTCGACGCCGCGCTGCACTACCTCGCACGGATGATCGAGGCCGGCGAGGATCCGCGGTTCATCGCACGGCGCATCATCATCTCGGCGTCCGAGGACATCGGCATGGCGGACCCGCAGGCCCTGCCGATCGCCGTCGCGGCCGCGCAGGCGGTGCAGCTCATCGGGATGCCCGAGGGGCGCATCCCGCTGGCCGAGGCCGTGGTCTACCTGGCGACGGCCCCGAAGTCGAACGCGTCCTACAACGGCGTGAACGCGGCGGTGGCGGACGTCAAGGCCGGGCGGATGGGCGTCGTCCCGGCGCACCTGCGCGACGCGCACTACCCCGGCGCGAAGCGGCTCGGGCACGGCAAGGGCTACGTCTACTCGCACGACGCCGAGCACGGGGTCGCCCGGCAGCAGTACCTGCCCGACGCCCTCGAGGGCACGGAGTACTACACGCCGACCGGCAACGGGTACGAGCGTGAGGTCGGGCCCCGGCTCGAGCGACTCCGGAAGATCACCCGCGGCGAGTGACGCCCGGTGCTTCTCCGGGCCTCTCGATGCTGCTATCGTTGACGGGCCTACGTCCTGGTCCTCGCGTGCGGCTGCGCCGAGGACAGAGTCCCGCTCCGGCGGGACGGGGACAGAGGTTCGGACTGTAGCCGTCCGATCCCACAGGCTCATCCCTCTGGATCCCGTCGCCGGGACCGCGCGCACGAGTGCGTGCCGTGTCCGGCGAGTCATTCAGTTCAGACAGAGAAAAGGACCCTGTGTCTACCAAGTCACGCACCCGCAGCAAGACCCGCCTCTCGCGCGCGCTCGGCATCCCGCTGACGCCGAAGGCGGCCCGCTACCTCGAGAAGCGCCCCTACGGCCCCGGTGAGCACGGCCGTACCCGCCGTCGTGCGGACAGCGACTACGCCGTCCGCCTCCGTGAGAAGCAGCGTCTGCGCGCCCAGTACGGCATCCGCGAGAAGCAGCTCCGCATCGTCTTCGAAGAGGCCCGCAAGACGAAGGGCCTGACCGGTGAGAACCTGGTCGAGCTCCTCGAGCAGCGCCTCGACGCCCTCGTGCTGCGTGCCGGCTTCGCCCGCACCACCGCGCAGGCGCGCCAGCTGATCGTGCACCGTCACATCCTGGTCGACGGCAAGCTCGTCGACCGTCCCTCCTTCCGCGTGAAGGAGGGCCAGATGATCCACGTCAAGCAGCGCTCCGAGTCCCTCGAGCCCCTCCAGGTCGCCGCTGCCGGTGGTCACCTCGAGGTCCTGCCGAAGGTCCCGGGCTACCTCGAGGTCGAGATCGAGAAGCTCCAGGCCCGCCTGGTCCGTCGCCCGAAGCGCGCCGAGGTCCCCGTGACCTGTGAAGTGCAGCTCGTCGTCGAGTACTACGCAGCTCGCTGATCCACGGATCACGCCCGAACGGCGGGTCGTCCTCTCAGGAGGACGGCCCGCCGTTCGGCGTCCCGGCCGTCCCACGCCACTACACTCGTTCGGGCACGCACCGCTCGCGTGCGCGAGAGGGAGAGGGAGAGGCACCGTGAAGCAGCTGTTCTTCGTCGCCGTCGGCGTCGTCATCGGCTTCGCCGCCGCGCACCGGATCGCGAACACACCCGGCGGCGCCCGCCTCTTCGCGGACGTGAACGCCAGGACGAAGGCGTTCACCGACGCCGTCGCCGACGGGTACCGCTCCCGCGAGGCCGAACTCCGCACCGACGCCTGAGCGTCACCGCGCCCCAGCTCCCACGCACCCTCCGCCGACCTGAATCAGGAAGCACCATGCAGACCGCAGAGATCCGCCGCCGTTGGCTCCAGTTCTTCGGCGACCGCGGACACACCGTCGTCCCGTCCGCGTCGCTCGTCTCGGACGACCCGTCGCTGCTCTTCACGGTCGCCGGCATGGTCCCGTTCATCCCGTACCTGACCGGGTTGGTCCCCGCACCGTACCCGCGCGCGACGAGCGTGCAGAAGTGCATCCGGACCAACGACATCGAGGAGGTCGGCAAGACCCCTCGGCACGGCACGTTCTTCCAGATGAACGGCAACTTCTCCTTCGGGGACTACTTCAAGGAGCAGGCGATCCAGTACGCCTGGCAGTTCCTGACGACGCCGGAGTCGGACGGCGGCCTCGGGTTCTCGGCCGACGACCTGTGGGTCACGGTCTACGAGGACGACGACGAGGCGATCGCCTTCTGGAAGCAGCACTCGTCGCTGCCGGACGACCGGATCCAGCGCCTCGGCAAGGACACCAACTACTGGTCGACCGGGCAGCCCGGACCCGCCGGCCCGTGCTCCGAGATCTTCTTCGACCGCGGCCCGGAGTACGGCATCGACGGAGGCCCGGCGACCGACGACGACCGCTACGTCGAGATCTGGAACCTGGTGTTCATGCAGTACCAGATCGCCGACGTCCGGTCGAAGTACGACTTCACGATCACCGGCGAACTGCCGAACAAGAACATCGACACGGGCATGGGGCTCGAGCGCGTCGCCTTCATCAAGCAGGGCGTCGACAACATGTACGAGATCGACCAGGTGCGTCCGGTGCTGGACCGCGCCGCAGCGATCTCGGGCCGTCAGTACGGCGCCGTGCACGAGGACGACGTCCGGATGCGGGTCATCGCCGACCACGTCCGATCGTCGCTCATGCTCATCGCGGACGGCGTCACCCCGTCGAACGAGGGCCGCGGGTACATCCTCCGCCGTCTGCTCCGCCGCACGGTGCGCGCCATGCGCCTGCTCGGCGTCGAGGGTGCGACCTTCCCGCAGCTCTTCCCGGCGTCGCGCGACGCCATGCGCGAGGCCTACCCGGAGGTCGCCGGTGACTACGACCGGATCGCCCGGATCGCCTACGCGGAGGAGGAGACGTTCCTCCGCACGCTGGCGCAGGGCACCACGATCCTCGACGTCGCGGTCGAGCGCGCGAAGCAGGACGGTGCCCCCTCGATCGGCGGCGACACCGCGTTCCTCCTCCACGACACGTTCGGCTTCCCGATCGACCTGACGATGGAGATGGCGGACGAGGCCGGCGTCCGGGTCGACCGCGGGGCGTTCGAGACCCTGATGTCGGAGCAGCGTGCCCGCGCCAAGGCCGACGCGAAGAGCAAGAAGACCGCCCTCGCCGACCTCAGTGTCTACAGCGCCTTCCGCGCGAAGGGCGAGACGGTCTTCCTGGGCTACGACGCGCTCGAGGCCGAGTCCGCCGTGCTCGGCATCATCGTGGGCGGCGTCAGCGTCGACCGCGCCGTCGCCGGTGACATCGCCGAGGTGATCCTCGGTGAGACGTCCCTGTACGCCGAGTCCGGCGGTCAGGACGCCGACCAGGGGTCGATCGTCGGCAACGGCTTCGACCTCGAGGTGCTCGACGTGCAGCGCCCGGTCGCCGGGCTCTGGAGCCACACCGTGCAGGTCCGCTCCGGCGAGGTCGGCGTCGGTGACGCCGCCACGACGGTCGTCGACGGCGAGTACCGCCGCGGCGCGACCCAGGCGCACTCGGCGACGCACCTGGTCAACGCGGCGCTGCGCGACGTGCTCGGACCGGAGGCCCTGCAGGCCGGCTCGTACAACAAGTCGGGCTACATGCGCCTCGACTTCTCCTGGTCGCAGCCGGTCTCCGGTGCCACCCGCTCGGAGATCGAGGAGGTCGTGAACGCGGCGATCCGCTCGGACCTCGCGGTGCAGACGCGCGTGCTGCCGCTCGACGAGGCCAAGGCGCTCGGTGCGCAGGCGCTGTTCGGCGAGAAGTACGGCGCCGAGGTCCGCATGGTCGACATCGGTGGTCCGTGGTCGCGCGAGCTCTGCGGTGGCACCCACGTCGCCTCCAGCGCGCAGGTCGGCCTCGTCAACCTGGTCGGGGAGTCGAGCGTCGGCTCGACCAACCGTCGCGTCGAGGCCCTCGTCGGACTCGAGGGCTTCCGCGACCTGGCCGTCGAGCGGACGATCGTGTCGCAGCTCTCGAGTGCGCTGAAGGCTCCCCGTGAGGACCTGCCGACCCGCGTGCAGGGCCTGATGGAGGACCTGCGCACCGCCCAGAAGCGGATCGCCGAGTTCGAGTCCGCCAACCTGCAGCAGCGGGTGCCGTCGATCGCACGCCGGGCCGAGACGGTCGGCGCGGTCACCGTGGTCGCCGAGACGGTCGACGGCCTGCAGTCCGGGGACGACCTGCGTGCCCTCGCGACGGGCGTGCGCGGTCAGCTCGGGGACGATGCCGCGGTCGTGGTGCTCGGTGCCGTGATCAGCGGCAAGCCCGTGGTGATCGTCGCGACGAACGACGCGGCGCGGTCGGCCGGCATGCAGGCGGGTCCCCTCGCCAAGGAGGCAGCCGGTGTCCTCGGCGGCGGTGGCGGCGGCAAGCCCGACCTCGCCCAGGGCGGTGGCACCGATGCGGCGGCGCTGCCCGCGGCGCTGCGCGCCGTGACCGCACGACTGGCGGGCTGATCGTGCCGGTGCGTCCGGGCCGCCGGCTCGGCGTCGACGTCGGCAAGGCCCGCATCGGCGTCGCGGTCTGCGACCGCGACGGCCTGCTGGCCACCCCGGTCGAGACGGTGCCCCGGGCCCAGGCGACCGACGTGCGCCGGATCGTCGAACTGGCCGACGAGTACGACGTGCTCGAGATCGTCGTGGGGCTGCCGCTCTCGATGTCGGGTGACGACACCCCGTCGACCGCCGATGCCAGGGGCTTCGCGGAGCGGCTGGCCGAGCACCGGACCGTACGGCTTGTCGACGAACGGCTCTCGACGGTGACGGCGCAGCGCGGTCTGCACCAGGCCGGGAAGAACACCAAGAAGTCCCGCGCCGTGATCGACCAAGCGGCCGCTGTTATCATCCTGCAACACGCGCTCGACCACGAGCGTGCGTCCAGCGCCGCTCCCGGCGCAACGCTCCCCTGACCGACCGGCCCCGGGACGGGTCGGGAGACCGTCGTTCCCGGACCGACGGGGCCCAGGTGGAGCCCCCGACCCGAGAGACCGAGGATCCCTTGGCAGACGACCTGGACTGGGACGCGATCATCGCGCCCGGTGACGACGCAGGGCGGCGACGTCGCCCCACCGACCCCGACGCCGAGCCCGACCGACCGATGTCCCGTCGTGAGGCGCGTGCTGCCGAGGCAGCCGAGTCCGAGCGGGCGCGGCGGGCGCCGGCGGAGGACACCGACGGTCGTCGTCCAGCGGACCAGGACCCGGCGTCGCAGCCCTCGACGGCGGCGACGCGACCGGCATCGCCGGCGGACGCCCCGGTCGCGCGGTCGGACGACGAGCTCCACCCGGACGTCCGAGCACTCCTGACCGGGGAGCTCCGGGCGCCCGATGCGCAGGCGGTGCGTGCGGCGCGGGCCGAGGCCGGCCCGGGCCGGGCCACGCGTGACGCGGGCGTCGTCGACGGTTCCGCTGCCGCCGCGGGCGGGCCTGCCGGAGCCGACCCGGGAACCGGCGGTACCGGAGGCGGACGTGGGCGTGGTGCCGGAGGCGGGGGAGCCTCCCGGCCGCCACGCGAACCGCGGCCGAAGCGGCGACGTGGCCCGCTCGTGGCGGGCATCGTGATCGTCGCCCTCGTCCTGGGCGGCGGCGTCGGCGCGTACGCCTTCGCCGCACCCAAGGTGCAGCAGGTGCTCAGTGCGATCGGCGGGTCCAGCGAGCCCGACGACTACACCGGCGACGGGACGAGCAAGGTCACCGTGACCATCAAGCAGGGCGACATCGGCGAGGACGTCGCGAAGACCCTGCAGCGCAGCGGTGTCGTGAAGAGCTCGAAGGTGTTCTACAAGCTGCTGTTGACCTCACCGGACGTCTCGTTCCAGCCGGGCTCGTACGAGCTCAAGAAGGAGATGAGCTCGAAGGCCGCACTCGACGCGCTCAAGGACTCCGACAACCGCGTCCAGGCCTCGATCGTGATCCCCGAGGGGACCGCGCTGCAGGACATCGAGGCGGGGATGGTCTCGAAGGCGGGGCTGACCGAGGCCGAGGTCAGTGCAGCGGCGAAGGACGTGCAGGCGTACGGGCTCCCGTCCGGCGTGACGACGCTCGAGGGATGGCTCTTCCCGGCGACGTACCCGATCAACCCCGGGTGGACCGCGAAGCAGTACTTCCAGTCGATGGTCGACACGATGAAGGAGCACCTGGCCGCCGCCGGCGTGGCCGAGGGTGACCAGGAGCGGGTCGTCGTCTTCGCCTCGCTCGTGCAGAAGGAGGCCGGCCTGGCTGCCGACTACCCGAAGGTCGCGCGGGTGTTCCAGAACCGGCTCGACATCGACATGGCGCTGCAGTCGGACGCGACCGTCGCCTACGGGACGGGCAACACGCACAAGGTGACCACGACCGACGAGGAGCGAGCGGACGCGGGCAACGCGTACAACACCTACGTGCACAAGGGTCTGCCCCCGGCACCGATCTCGAACCCCGGCGACCTGGCCATCAAGGCCGTCACGAACATGGCCGACGGGAAGTGGCTCTACTTCGTGACGGTCGACCTCGACACGGGTGAGACCGTCTTCTCGGACACGTACGCGGAGCACCAGGTGGCCGTGAAGCAGTTCCAGGCCTGGCTCCGCGCACACCCCGAGTACCAGTAGGCCCGCGGCGGTCCGGTCGCGTCGCACGACCGGACCCTGTGGGAGGATGGTCGACATGCTTCGTTGGTTGACCGCTGGTGAGTCCCACGGACCCGAACTCATCGCGATGCTCGAGGGCCTGCCCGCGGGCGTCCCGGTGTCGTTCGAGTCCATCCGCGCCGACCTCGCGCGTCGGAAGCTCGGCTACGGGCGCGGGTCGCGGATGAAGTTCGAGCAGGACGAGCTCCACGTCTCGGGCGGCGTCCGCCACGGGTACTCGCTCGGCAGCCCGATCGCCATCCGCATCGGCAACACCGAGTGGCCCAAGTGGGTCGAGGTCATGAGCCCCGAGCCGGTCGAGTCGACCGAGATGTCCCGTGGTCGCAGCGCGCCCCTGACCCGACCGCGTCCCGGACACGCCGACCTGGTCGGCATGCAGAAGTACGGGTTCGACGAGGCCCGACCGATCCTCGAACGCGCGTCCGCTCGCGAGACGGCGGCGCGGGTCGCCCTCGGCGCGGTCGCGAAGTCCTTCCTGGCCGAGCTCGGCATCCGCTCGATCGCCCACACCCTGCAGGTCGGCACCGTCCGCGTGCCCGACGGCACGCCGCTGCCCCTGCCCGACGACGTCGACCGCCTGGACGAGGACCAGCTCCGCTGTGCCGACCCGGAGACCTCCGCGCGGATGGTCACCGAGGTCGAGGCGGCGAAGAAGGACGGCGACACCCTCGGCGGGGTCGTCGAGGTCCTGTTCTACGGCGTCCCGCCGGGGCTCGGCTCCCACGTGCACTGGGACCGTCGTCTCGATGCGCGGCTCGCCGCGGCGATCATGGGCATCCAGGCGATCAAGGGCGTCGAGGTCGGCGACGGGTTCGCCACCGCGGGACGCCGTGGGTCCGAGGCGCACGACGAGCTGTACCGCGAGGACGGCGAGATCGTCCGGACGAGCGACCGCGCCGGCGGGACCGAGGGCGGCATGTCCACCGGGACGGTGCTCCGCGTCCGCGCGGGCATGAAGCCCATCGCGACCGTGCCGCACGCCCTGCACACCATCGACGTCGCCACCGGCGAGGACGCGGCCGCCCACCACCAGCGGAGCGACGTCTGCGCGGTACCGGCCTCGGGCGTCGTCGCCGAGGCCATGGTCGCGCTCGTGCTCGCCGATGCCGTGCTCGAGAAGTTCGGCGGCGACAGCCTGACCGAGACGAAGCGCAACCTCGACGCGTACCTCGCGGCCCTGCCGGAGACCCTGCGCACCCGCCGGACGGACGGCGCTGAGTCGCGCGCGGCCGAGCCCACGACCGTCCGGTGAGCGGCGCCGACGCGTCGACCACCGGCGGTCCCGCGGGCACCGGTGCGCCGGTCGTCGTGATCGGGCCGATGGGGGCCGGCAAGTCGAGCGTCGGCAAGCGCGTCGCCAAGGCCCTGGGCGTGCCGTTCACGGACACCGATCGCGTGATCGCGCGGGAGCACGGCCCGATCCCGGGGATCTTCGCCGACCGCGGTGAGCCGGCGTTCCGCGCGCTCGAGGCCGAGGCCGTGCGCGCAGCCGTCGCGACCGGCGGTGTGGTCTCCGTCGGTGGGGGAGCCGTGACGCACCCGGACACCCGTGCTGCGTTGCGTGGCGCCCGGGTCGTGCTGCTCACCGTGTCACCCGAGGCCGTCGCAGCCCGGATCGCGGGGACCGACCGGCCGCTCCTCGCGCAGGGCGGGATCGACGCGTGGCAGACCATCGCCGACGAGCGGGCGGCGACCTACGCCGAGCTCGCACACGCGACGTTCGACACGTCGCGCCGCCCGATGTCGCACGTCGTCCGGGACGTCGTCGCGTGGGTGACCGAGCAGCAGACCGGCTCCGGCGAGGAGCGCACCGGCTCCGCCGAGGAGCGCACCGACTCCGCTGAGGAGCACATCGGCTCCGACCAGGAGCACACCACCGGAGGGACACCGTGACCGCGTCGAACCTGCCCGAGGGCACCACCGAGATCCGGGTCGGCGGCGAGGGCGGGTCCCTCGTCGTGGTCGGCAACGACCTGTCCGGCTCGGTCCCGTCGCTGCTCGGACCCCGCGTTGCGAAGGTGCTCATCGTGCACGCACCGACCCTGGGAGCGCGGGCGAACGAGCTGCGTGCCGTCCTCGTCGAAGCCGGTCTCGACGCACTGATCGCCGAGGTCCCGGACGCCGAGGCCGCCAAGCGCGTCGAGGTCGCCGCGTTCTGCTGGCAGGTCATGGGACAGGCGGACTTCACCCGGACCGACGCCGTCATCGGGCTCGGCGGGGGAGCCGTCACCGACCTCGCCGGGTTCGTCGCGGCGACGTGGCTGCGCGGGGTGCCGTTCCTGGCGATGCCGACGAGCGTGCTCGGGCTGGTCGACGCGAGCGTCGGCGGCAAGACCGGCATCAACACCAACGAGGGCAAGAACCTGGTCGGGGCGTTCCACCACCCGCGCGCGGTGGTCGCCGACCTCGACCTCGTCCGGACGCTGCCACGGAACGACGTGCTCACCGGGTTCGCCGAGATCGTGAAGGCCGGCTTCATCGCCGTCCCCGAGATCCTGGACGTCATCGAGGCCGACGTCGCCCGCGTCACCGACCCGACGACGCCCGAGTTCCGCCGCGTGGTCGAGCTCGCGATCGCGCTGAAGGCCGAAGTGGTGTCGGAGGACTTCACCGAGCAGGGGCGTCGGGAGATCCTCAACTACGGGCACACCCTCGGGCACGCGATCGAGCACGCCGAGCGCTACCAGTGGCGACACGGCGCGGCGGTGTCCGTCGGCATGGTGTTCGCCGCGGAGCTCGCCCGGTTGACGGGCCACCTGGACGACGCCACCGTCGACCGGCACCGCTCGATCCTCGAGTCGCTGGAGCTGCCGACGACCTACGGCCTCGGTCGCTGGGAGGGCCTGCTCGCGACGATGCGGCGCGACAAGAAGGCACGAGCGGGCATGCTGCGCTTCATCATCCTCGACGGGGTCGGCAAGCCCGCCACCCTCGAGGGTCCGGAGGACCACCTGCTGTTCACCGCGTACCAGGAGGTCGGCGTCTAGCGGGTCCGCCCGCCAGATCAGCGGAGCGTCGGACGAGTCCGACGCCACCACCACCTGAGCCGCATGGAGAGGGTGAGCACACCGGTCCGCTCCCATTCGCGGAACTCGTCGAGTGTGGCGCCGTTCTCCCACGCCCAGTACTCGTCGTCGTCGCGGTCAGGGTCGAGCGCGTCGGGGAGTGGCTTGAAGATCCGCATCATCCGAGGTCCTCTCCTGTGGGTGTGCTTGCTCGGTAGCCGCTCTGCGACTGTCGGCGCAGTGCCCGGTGCGCCAGCCGGCGGTCGGCCTTCGACCACCACGCTACGGTCGCGAGGTGCCGGAGCACAGCGATCGAGATGTCGTGTGCACGGTCACCGGGACGCTGCTCGAGCGCCCATGTGAACCGTTCCCAGGCGTGGTGGCGTACCGCGGTGCGTCGCGCCTGGAACGCGCCGAACCAGCTGACGACGGCTGCGGCGATCGACGCCGTCGCAGCGATCGCGGCGGTGGTGAGTGCAGTGTCCATGCAACGAGGGTCGCGCAGCGGAGCCGACCAGACGCGTCCGGTCAGCCGACCTGTGGGCGGTGAACCGTGCCTCCCGGCTGTGCAGGGACGGGGCAGGCCCGCAGGCCCGGGGAGCAGACTGGTGCGGTGCCCACCCCGCCCCGCCTGAGCGACCTCGGCCAGCAGGACGCCGCCGTCGGCAGCCTGCGTACCCGTGCCCGACGCTTCGCCGAACTCCTGTCGATCGCCCGGCGCCACGAACTGGTGCCGTTCCGACGGCTCGACTTCTCACGCGACCCGGAGACGTCGGACCTGCGGCGGCGGCAGGCCGAGCACCTGCGTCGCGCCCTCGAGGAGGCGGGCGGCGGGTTCGTGAAGATGGGACAGCTCCTGTCGACGCGCGACGACCTGCTGCCGGACGAGTGGACCGAGGGGCTCGCGCACCTGCAGCGCAGCGTCCGCCCCGCCGACGCGGTCGAGGTCGCGGCGCTCCTCGAGGAGGAGCTGGGCGCGCCCGTCGACGAGGTGTTCGCGTCCTTCGACACCGGACCGGTCGCCGCTGCGTCCATCGCGCAGGTGCACCGGGCCACCCTCCGTGACGGCACCGTCGTCGCCGTGAAGGTCCAGCGACCCGGGATCGACGCCGCGGTCCGGCGCGACGTCGACATCGCGCTGCGGGTCGTCAGGTTCCTGGCCCGGACGAGCACCGAGGCACGACAGGTCGGCGTCGCGGACGTCGCGCAGCAGTACGCCGACGACCTCGTGCGGCAGGTGGACTTCACGTCGGAGATGCGGAACCTCACCGCACTGCGTGCGGCGCAGGCGCGGAGCGCCCGACCGGACGCGGTCGCCTACCCCGAGCCGTACCGCGACCTCTCCGGGCGTCGGGTGATGGTGATGGAGTTCCTCGAGGGCGAGACGCTCAGCGCGGTCCGGGCCGCCGGGGGCGGTCAGGACCTCGACGCCCCGATGCGGGCCGTCCTCGACGCCTTCCTCCGGCAGATCGTCTTCGACGGGATCTACCACGCTGACCTGCACCCGGGCAACGTCGTGCTGCTGCCCGACGGCCGTCCGGCCCTGATCGACTTCGGGTCCGTCGGTCGGCTCGACCCGGGCCTGCGGAGCACCGTGCAGGACCTGCTCGCCGGCTACATCCAGGACGACACCGAGCGGATCGCGGACGCGGTGATGCGCATGGCCCCGGTGCGCGACGTCGAGGACGAGCCGGACTTCCGCCGGGACATCGCCGCGTTCGTCGCGGACGAGCTCGGGCCCGGTGCACGGATCGGCGTCGAGACGGTGGACGACGCCGTCGCCGTGTTCGGGCGCTACCGGCTCAAGCCGCCGCCGGACTTCGTCGCCGCGGCCCGCGCGCTGGCGATCTTCGAGGGCACCCTGCGCAGCCTCGCGCCGTCGTTCGACCTGCTCGAGGAGTCCCGCGACCTGGCCAGGCGGCAGATCCGCGACCAGCTCCGACCGCGAGCGGTCCGGGACCTCGCGGTCCGTGAGCTCTTCGGCGTGGTGTCGGCCGCGCGCAAGCTGCCCCGGCGGGTCGACCGGATCACCGAGGCGCTCGAGACCGGCAGGTTCGCGGTGAACATCCGGCTGTTCTCGGACCGGCGGGACCGCGAGGTGGTCTCCGGTCTGGTCCGGCGCGTCCTGCTCGTCCTGCTCGGAGCGGGCGCCGGCGTGCTGGCGATCGTGTACCTCGCCTCGCCGGCGCGGCCGACCGCGGTGCTCTCGACCGGCGCCGCGGGCGGGATCCTGGGCGGTACCGCCGTGGTGCTGCTGGTGTGGGCCGCGATCGACGCGTGGCGGGCTCGACGCCGGCGGTGACCCACGGGTGGCCGGCCGGGCAGCCACGCCGCCGCCCGCACTGCGCCCCGCCCCGGCCGGTCCGTGCCCGTCCGCTACACTCGACGGGGCGTTGGCGCGGGCACACCCCGCCGTCGCCGGGACCGGACGCACGTCCGGGAGACCTTCACAACACCATCGAACGGAAGACCCATGGCGAGTACCACTGACATCAAGAACGGCGCCGTTCTCATCATCGACGGGCAGCTCTGGTCGGTCGTCGAGTTCCAGCACGTGAAGCCGGGCAAGGGCGGCGCCTTCGTCCGCACCAAGCTCAAGAACGTCGTCTCGGGCAAGGTCGTCGACCGCACGTTCAACGCCGGCGCGAAGATCGACACCGCGACCGTGGACCGCCGCGACTACCAGTACCTGTACCAGGACGGCGAGTCCTACGTCTTCATGGACACCGACACGTACGACCAGGTCCCCGTGTCGGAGACCGTCGTCGGCGACGCCAAGAACTACCTGCTCGAGTCCGCCATGGTCACCATCGCGATGAACGAGGGCAACCCGCTGTACATCGAGCTCCCGACGTCGATCGTCACCGAGGTCGAGACCGAGCCGGGCCTGCAGGGCGACCGTTCCTCCGGTGGCACGAAGGACGCGACCATCATCGCGACCGGTCACCGCATCCAGGTGCCGCTGTACCTGGAGAACGGCACCACCGTGAAGATCGACACGCGCGACGGCAGCTTCCTCGGCCGCGTCAACAACTAGGCGCCGACCACATGAGTGCTCGTTCGAAGGCCCGCAAGCGCGCCCTCGACATGCTCTACGTCGCCGAGGTGCGTGAGCTCCCGATCGCGGACGTCCTGGCGACCGAGACGGTACGGCACCTCGACCAGCCCGAGCGCGCCTCGAGCTGGGACTACGCCCGGCAGATCGTCACCGGCATCGACGACGACCGCGCGGCGATCGACAAGGTGATCGTCGAGCACGCGCAGGGGTGGTCCGTCGCCCGCATGCCCGTCCTCGACCGCTGCATCCTCCGGATGGGCGTCTGGGAGCTCCGGTACAACCCGGAGGTCCCGGACGCGGTCGCGATCGCCGAGGCGGTCGAGCTCGCGCAGTCGCTCTCGACGGAGGACTCGGCCGGCTTCGTGAACGGCGTCCTCGGCGCCGTCGCGGGCGGCCGTGCACCGTCCGGTCGGAGCGCCGACGAGGCTGCCGCACCGTCCGGTCGGACTGTCGCGGGGGACCAGGAGTCCGAGTAGGGTTGTCCACGTCAGCATCCTTTAAGTCCGTCCGGTGAGGCGGGGAAGGAGGTCGGCGTGGGCACCAGAACGGTCCTGCAACACCCCGACATCACGCGTGCTCTGACACGCATCGCGCACGAGATCCTCGAGGCCAACCACGGCGCCTCGGACCTCGTGCTCCTGGGCATCCCGACACGGGGTGCCGTCCTGGCCGAGCGGCTCGACCGCGTCCTGGCCGTCATCGAACCCGAGTGGGCAGCGGACCGCGACCAGCGGCTCGGCACGCTCGACGTCACGATGCACCGGGACGACCTCGGCCACGGCATCGGTCGTGCGCCGCACCGCACGACGATCCCGACGAGCGGCATCGACGGCAAGGTCGTCGTGCTGGTCGACGACGTGCTCTACTCGGGTCGCACCGTGCGGGCAGCGCTCGACGCCCTGCAGGGCATCGGCCGGCCCCGGGCGGTGCGGCTCGCGGTGCTCGTCGACCGCGGCCACCGCGAACTGCCCATCCGGGCGGACCACGTCGGCAAGAACCTGCCGACGGCCGCCGACGAGCGGGTCACGCTGCGCCTGACCGAGACGGACGGCACCGACGAGGTCGTCATCGAGCAGCACGAGACGCCGCAGCACACGCCGCAGCACGAGCAGGGGGTCGCCCCGTGAAGCACCTGCTCTCCACCGCCGACCTGTCGCGCGCCGAGGCCGTCCGGATCCTCGACGTCGCCGAGGAGATGGCCGAGGTCAACACCCGCGAGGTCCGGAAGCTCCCGGCCCTCCGCGGCAAGACCGTCGTGAACCTGTTCTTCGAGGACTCGACCCGGACCCGCATCTCGTTCGAGGCAGCCGCCAAGCGGCTCTCCGCCGACGTCATCAACTTCGCGGCGAAGGGCTCCAGCGTCTCGAAGGGCGAGTCGCTGAAGGACACCGTGCAGACCCTCGGTGCGATGGGCATCGACGGCATCGTCATGCGCCACCCGGCGTCGGGAGCCCCGCGGGTCCTCGCCGAGGCCGACTGGATCGACGTCCCGGTCGTGAACGCCGGTGACGGGACGCACGAGCACCCGACGCAGGCCCTGCTCGACGCCTTCACGATGCGCCGACGGATCCACGGCACCGACAGCCGCGGCCGGGCGCTCGACGGCGTCCGCGTGGCGATCGTCGGCGACGTCCTGCACAGCCGTGTCGCCCGGAGCAACGCCTGGCTGCTGCGCACGCTCGGTGCCGAGGTGACCTTCGCCGCGCCGCCCACGCTGCTGCCCGCGGTCGACCGTCCGTTCGGCGCCGCCGTGCACCACGACCTGGACGCCGCCCTCGGGGAGGACCCGGACGTCGTGATGCTGCTCCGCATCCAGCAGGAGCGGATGAACGACGCGTTCTTCCCGAACCCGCGCGAGTACACGCGGCACTTCGGCCTGACGGCGGCACGGGCGGCGGCCCTCTCGGAGCGCACGCTGATCATGCACCCGGGCCCGATGAACCGCGGCCTGGAGATCGCCGGCGTCGCCGCCGACGACCCGCGCTCGACCGTCGTCGAGCAGGTCGCCAACGGCGTGTCGGTCCGCATGGCCGTCCTGTACCTCGCCCTGACCGGCGAGCACGAACCGAAGGAGCCCGTCGCATGACCGCCCACCTCATCCGCGGCGCCCAGCTGGTCGACGGCTCGCGTGCCGACATCCGCCTGGAGGGACGACGCATCACCGCGGTCGGCTCCGGTCTCGACACGGTCGGCGCGACGGTCGTGGACGCGGACGGTCTGCTCGCCCTGCCCGGGCTCGTGGACCTCCACACGCACCTCCGTGAGCCCGGCTCCGAGGAGTCGGAGACCGTCCTGACCGGCTCGCGGGCCGCGGCAGCCGGCGGCTTCACCGCGGTGAACGCGATGGCGAACTCGTCGCCGGTCGCCGACACCGCCGGTGTGGTCGAGCAGGTGCAGGCGCTCGGCGACGACGCCGGGTACGTGACGGTCCGCCCGATCGGCGCGGTGTCCCAGGGGCTGCAGGGCACGCACCTGTCCGAGATCGGCGCGATGGCGACCTCGCGCGCCCGGGTCCGGGTGTTCTCGGACGACGGCTCCTGCGTGTCGGACCCGCTCCTCATGCGCCGGGCGCTCGAGTACGTCAAGGGCTTCGGCGGTGTGCTCGCACAGCACGCGCAGGAGCCCCGGCTGACGATCGGCGCGCAGATGAACGAGGGCCGGCTCTCGTCGGAGCTCGGGCTCGCCGGGTGGCCGGCCGTCGCCGAGGAGGCGATCATCGCCCGCGACGTCCTGCTCGCCGACCACGTGGGCGCACGGCTGCACGTCTGCCACGTCTCGACCGCCGGCAGCGTCGAGGTGATCCGCTGGGCGAAGTCCCGCGGCATCGACGTCACCGCCGAGGTCACACCGCACCACCTGACCCTGACCGAGGACCTCATCGCGGGGATCGACGGCGCACCCGGGTACGACGCCCGGTACAAGGTGAACCCACCGTTGCGCTCCCGCGAGGACGTCGACGCGCTGCGCGGAGCACTGGCCGACGGCACGATCGACATCGTCGCGACCGACCACGCGCCGCACACCGCCGAGGCGAAGTGCTGCGAGTGGCCGGCCGCGGCGAACGGCATGGTCGGGCTCGAGTCCGCGCTGAGCGTCGTGCACGCCGCCGTGGTCGAGGACGGCCGGCTCGACTGGGCCGACGTCGCCCGCGTGCTGTCCGAGGCACCGGCGCGCATCGGCCAGGTCGAGGGGCACGGTCAGCGCATCACCGAGGGTGCCCCCGCCGAGCTGACGCTGTACGACCCCGCGGCGGTGCGGGAGTTCTCGGTCGACGACCTGCACGGCCAGTCGCAGAACTCGCCGTACCTCGGCATGCGGCTGCCCGGCAGGGTGGTCGCGACCTTCCACCACGGCTACCCGACGCTGCTCGACGGCGTGCTCGTCGACACCGAGACCGTCGCCGCGGCCGCAGCCGCGACCCCGTCGGCGCGGTCGACGAAGGCGGCGTCCGCGTGAGCCGGGCGGTGACACGGTGAGCGGCGACGCGCTGCGCTGGCTGACCGGAGCGGCGATCCTGCTCCTGGTGGCCGCGCTGTTCGTCGCGATGGCGCGCACCTGGCGGACCCGGACCCGCGCGCAGACGGCAGCCGTGCCTCCGGTCCCGGTCCCGACCGGGCTGGGACCGGCGGTCGGGTCGTGGGACGGGTTCACGGTCGCGACGACCCGCGCCGACGCGCCGCTCGAGCGGATCACGGCAGGCGGTCTCGGGTTCCGGGGCCGCGGCGGCGTGACCGTGCACGACACCGGCGTGGTCCTGCACCACGCCGGAGCCGAGGACCGGTGGATCGCCGCGACCGCCGTCCGCGGCGCCGACCGGGCCACCGCGGCCATCGACCGCGTGGTCGAACCCGGGGGACTGGTCCGTCTGCGATGGACGGCGACCGGCGCCGCAGCAGCGACGGACCTCGACACCTACTTCCGGTTCCCGGAGGGCGGCGCAGCAGCACTCGCCGCCCTGCAGGGACTGACGACGACGCACGAACACCCGCACACCGCGGGCGAAGGGACGAACTGATGACACGCGAACGGGCCGTACTGGTCCTCGAGGACGGCACCCGCTACGACGGACGGGCGTACGGCGCCCGAGGCCGATCCCTGGGAGAGGTCGTCTTCGCCACCGGCATGACCGGCTACCAGGAGACGCTGACCGACCCGTCCTACGCCGGACAGATCGTGGTGCAGACCGCGCCGCACATCGGCAACACCGGTGTCAACGACGAGGACCCCGAGTCCCGTCGCATCTGGGTCGCCGGGTACGTGGTGCGCGACCCCAGCCGCGTCGTGTCGAACCACCGCGCGAACGCGACGCTGGACGACCACCTGGTGCGCGACGGCATCGTCGGCATCTCCGGGATCGACACGCGCGCGCTCACCCGCCGGATCCGCGACGCCGGCGCCATGAAGGGCGGCGTGTTCAGCGGCGCCGACGCGGACCTGTCCGCCGAGGAGCAGCTCCGGGCCGTGCGCGAGCAGGCCGCGATGACCGGCGCGAGCTTCTCGTCGATCGTGTCGACCCCGGAGACCTACGTGGTCCCCGCCGTCGGCGAGCAGATCGGCCGGCTCGCCGTGCTCGACCTCGGTGTCAAGGCCTCGACCACCCGCTACCTCGCCGAGCGCGGGTTCGAGGTGCACGTCGTGCCGCAGGACATCACGTCCGAGGCGCTGCAGCAGCTCGACCCGGACGCGCTGTTCTACTCGAACGGCCCGGGTGACCCCGCCGCGAGCGACGCGCAGGTGTCCCTGCTGCAGGAGTCCCTGCGGACCGGCCGCCCGTTCTTCGGCATCTGCTTCGGCAACCAGCTCCTCGGTCGCGCGCTCGGCTTCGGCACGTACAAGCTGCCGTTCGGCCACCGCGGCATCAACCAGCCCGTGCTCGACACCGCCACCGGCAAGGTCGAGATCACGAGCCAGAACCACGGCTTCGCGGTCGACGCGCCCCTGGGCGAGGTGCTCGAGTCGCCGGCCGGGTTCGGGCGGGTCGAGGTCTCGCACTACTCCCTGAACGACGACGTGGTCGAGGGCCTCCGCGCGCTCGACGTGCCCGCGTTCAGCGTGCAGTACCACCCCGAGGCGGCGGCCGGCCCGCACGACTCCATGTACCTGTTCGACCGGTTCGCGGACCTGGTCCGTGCGCGACGCGACGGGGAGCCGCTCGACGCGGCGACCGCCACCGCCACGACCCCCGCAGCCGACCCGACGACCGACGCCGGCGCGTCGGCCGCGCAGAACGAAAGCAGCAACTGATGCCGAAGCGCGCAGACATCAACTCCGTCCTCGTCATCGGCTCGGGCCCGATCGTCATCGGTCAGGCCGCCGAGTTCGACTACTCCGGCACCCAGGCGTGCCGCGTCCTCCGCGCCGAGGGCGTCCGGGTCATCCTCGTCAACCCGAACCCGGCGACGATCATGACCGACCCCGACTTCGCCGACGCGACGTACATCGAGCCGATCACGAGCGCCTCGCTCGAGGAGATCATCAAGATCGAGCGCCCGGACGCGGTCCTGCCGACGCTCGGCGGGCAGACGGCGCTC
This sequence comes from Curtobacterium sp. ODYSSEY 48 V2, assembly GCF_023712625.1. Classification (NCBI taxonomy): domain Bacteria; kingdom Bacillati; phylum Actinomycetota; class Actinomycetes; order Micrococcales; family Microbacteriaceae; genus Curtobacterium; species Curtobacterium sp. ODYSSEY 48 V2. The sequence goes on along the minus strand of NZ_JAMAXX010000005.1, from coordinate 86,300 downwards.
AACGCGGCGATCAAGCTCGACTCCGAGGGCATCCTCGACAAGTACGACGTCGAGCTCATCGGCGCCAAGGTCGACGCCATCCAGCGCGGCGAGGACCGCCAGCTCTTCAAGGAGCTCGTGCTCGAGTCCGGTGCCGACGTCGCCCGCAGCCACATCGCGCACACGCTGGACGAGGCGAAGGCGTTCGCGCAGGACCTCGGCTACCCGCTCGTCGTCCGGCCGTCCTTCACGATGGGTGGTCTCGGCTCCGGCTTCGCGTACAACGAGGAGGAGCTCGTCCGCTTCGTCGGCGACGGCCTGCAGTCCAGCCCGACCACCGAGGTGCTCCTCGAGGAGTCGATCCTCGGCTGGAAGGAGTACGAGCTCGAGCTCATGCGGGACAACTTCGACAACACGGTCGTGATCTGCTCGATCGAGAACGTCGACCCCGTGGGCGTGCACACGGGCGACTCGATCACCGTCGCCCCGGCGCTGACGCTGACCGACCGCGAGTACCAGAACATGCGGAACATCGGCATCGACATCATCCGTCGCGTCGGTGTCGACACCGGCGGCTGCAACATCCAGTTCGCCGTGGACCCGTCGAACGGGCGCCTGATCGTCATCGAGATGAACCCCCGCGTGTCGCGCTCGTCCGCGCTCGCGTCGAAGGCGACCGGCTTCCCGATCGCGAAGATCGCCGCGAAGCTCGCGATCGGGTACCGCCTCGACGAGATCGAGAACGACATCACCCGTGTGACGCCGGCGAGCTTCGAGCCGACGCTCGACTACGTGGTCGTGAAGACCCCGCGGTTCGCGTTCGAGAAGTTCCCGGCGGCCGACGCCACCCTGACCACCACCATGAAGAGCGTCGGCGAGGCGATGGCCATCGGCCGCAACTACGCAACGGCGCTGCAGAAGTCCCTGCGGAGCCTCGAGAAGCGCGGGTCGAGCTTCCACTGGGACACCCCGGCGGCCGAGCTCGACAAGGACGCGCTGCTGTCGAAGGCCCAGGTGCCGACCGACGGCCGCATCGTGACCGTGCAGCAGGCCCTGGTCGCCGGCGCCACCGCGGACGAGGTGTTCGAGGCCACGAAGATCGACCCGTGGTTCATCGACCAGATCGTCCTCATCAACGAGGTCGCCGACGAGGTGCGTGCGGCGGAGACGCTCGACGCGGACACCCTGCGCTGGGCGAAGGAGCACGGCTTCAGCGACGCCCAGATCGCGTCCCTGCGCGGCATCTCCGAGCAGGAGGCACGCGACGCCCGTCACGCGCTCGGCATCCGCCCGGTCTTCAAGACGGTGGACACCTGCGCCGGTGAGTTCCCGGCCCTCACGCCGTACCACTACTCGTCGTACGACGCGGAGACCGAGGTCGCCCCGAGCGACCGGAAGAAGGTCGTCATCCTCGGCTCCGGCCCGAACCGCATCGGTCAGGGCGTCGAGTTCGACTACTCGTGCGTGCACGCCTCGTTCGCACTGAGCGACGCCGGCTACGAGACGATCATGATCAACTGCAACCCCGAGACGGTCTCCACCGACTACGACACCTCGGACCGGCTCTACTTCGAGCCGCTCACCACCGAGGACGTCCTCGAGGTCATCGAGGCCGAGGCGGCCTCCGGTGAGCTCGTCGGCGTCGTCGTCCAGCTCGGCGGGCAGACCGCCCTCGGCCTGGCGAAGCCCCTCGAGGCCGCCGGCATCCCGATCCTCGGCACGACCCCGAGCGCGATCGACTCCGCCGAGGAGCGTGGCCAGTTCGCCGCGATCCTCGAGCAGGCCGGGCTGCTCGCACCGCGGAACGGCACGGCCCACGACCTCGCGAGCGCGACCGCGGTCGCCGAGGAGATCGGCTACCCGGTCCTCGTCCGCCCGTCCTTCGTGCTCGGCGGACGCGGCATGGAGATCGTCTACGACCCGGCCGCCCTGGCGGACTACTTCGACCGGATGGCCGACCAGGCGATCATCGGTCCGGACCTGCCGCTGCTGGTCGACCGGTTCCTCGACGACGCGGTGGAGATCGACGTCGACGCGCTCTTCGACGGCGAGCGGCTCTACGTCGGCGGCATCATGGAGCACATCGAGGAGGCCGGCATCCACTCCGGCGACTCGGCCTGCACCCTGCCGCCGGTGGGACTCGGCAAGGCGGAGATCCGCGGCGTGGTCGAGGCCACCGAGAAGATCGCCCGCGGCATCGGCGTGCAGGGCCTGCTGAACGTGCAGTTCGCGATCGGTGCGGGCGTGCTCTACGTCCTCGAGGCGAACCCGCGCGCCAGCCGCACGGTCCCGTTCGTGTCGAAGGCACTCGGCATCCCGCTCGCCAAGGCGGCCTCCCGCGTGATGACCGGCACCTCGATCGACGCGCTCGTCGCCGAGGGGATGCTGCCGGAGCGGGACGGCTCCTCGGTGCCGCCGCAGGCACCGGTCGCCGTCAAGGAGGCCGTGCTGCCCTTCCGCCGCTTCCGCACCCACGACGGCCAGGTCGTCGACTCGGTGCTCAGCCCCGAGATGCGCTCCACGGGCGAGGTGATGGGCATCGACCGCGACTTCCCGCGGGCGTTCCTCAAGTCGCAGGACGCCGCGTACGGCGGCCTGCCGACGAGCGGCACGGTCTTCGTGAGCGTCGCGGACACCGACAAGCGCCAGGTCGTCCTGCCCGTGCACCGCCTGCAGCAGCTCGGCTTCACGATCACCGCGACCGAGGGGACCGCCGAGGTCCTGCGCCGCAACGGCATCGAGGTCACCCTGGTCGGCAAGTACAGCGAGGGCGGTGAGAGCGTGGTCGACCTGCTCGCCCGCGACGCGGTCGACATCGTCATCAACACGCCCTCCGGCGCCGCCGGTCGTGCGGACGGCTACGAGATCCGTGCGGCCACGGTCGCCGCGGACAAGCCGCTCTTCACGACGATCGCGCAGCTCGGTGCGGCCGTCGCCGCGATCGAGACGATCGGCACCCCGCTCAGCGCCCGCAGCCTGCAGGACTACGCGCTCGAGCGCGCGACCTGGTGAGCGACGGACGGACGGGAGGCCCGGCCTCCTTCGGTGTCCGCCTCGCCGCCGCCGTGGGGGAGCGTTCCCCCCTGTGCGTCGGCATCGACCCCCACGCCGCCACCCTGGCGGCGTGGGGGCTCGGCCGCGACGAGCAGGGCCTCACCGCCTTCGGCGCGACCCTGGTCGACGCGGCCGCCGGCCGCGCCGCGATCGTGAAGCCGCAGATCGCCTTCTTCGAGGCGGCCGGGGTCCCCGGCTACCGCGCGCTCGACGCGACCCTGCGTCGGGCACGCGATGCGGGCCTCCTGGTCGTCGCCGACGTGAAGCGGGGCGACATCGGCTCGACCGGCGACGACTACGCGCTCGCGTGGCTCGACCGCGACGGGCCGTTCCGGGCGGACGCGATGACGGTCTCGCCGTACCTCGGGTACGGGTCCCTCGCCGGCACGGTCGACGTCGCCCGACGGAACGGTGCGGGCGTCTTCGTGCTCGCGGCGACGAGCAACCCGGAGGCGCGCGTGCTCCAGACGGCCGTGCTCGCCGAGGGGCCGCGTGCCGGACGGTCCGTCGCTGCCGGTATCGTCCTTGCTGTGGCAGACGACAACCGGACCGGCGGCGAGCAGCCGCTCGGGGACGTCGGGCTCGTGCTCGGCGCCACCCTCGACCTCGACGACTTCGGCATCGACGCGGGCGCCATCGGCAACGCGCCGGTGCTCGCCCCGGGCTTCGGTGCCCAGGGTGCCCGGATCGAGGACCTGCGCGCCCGGTACGGTGTGCGAGCCGAGCAGGTCCTGGTGAACGAGTCGCGCGGGTTGCTGACCGACGGCCCGGACGGGGTCGCCGCGCTGGTGCAGGACCGCGTGGACCGCATCCACGCCGCACTCGGGGCCGCCGCGTGACGGACCAGACGCCCACGGGCCAGACGCCCGGCTCCGGGACCCCGGACCGCAGCGACCTGCCCGCGCACCGCAACCCGCCGGAGGTCGACCGCGTCGCCGCCGCCCGCGCGGCGGTCGCCGCCCGGCGCGCCCGTGCTGCCGTCAAGGCGCAGGTGGCGTCGGGGGAGCGCAGCGCCCTCGAGGTCGCTCGCGCCGCGTGGTCCGACGCGGACCTGCCCGCCGAGAAGTCGCTGCGCGTGCGCGACCTGCTCACGAGCATGTCCGGGATCGGCCCGGCGCGTGCCGAGGCCGTGATGGGGGAGCTCCGCATCGCCCCGTCGAAGCGGCTCGGCGGGCTCGGCACCCGGCAGCGCTCCGCCCTGGCCGACTGGCTCGCCGCCCGCGGCCGGAAGCGCGGTGCGTCGAAGCTCGTCGTGCTGGCCGGACCGACCGCCGTCGGCAAGGGCACCGTGAGCGCGCACATCCGCGAGCACTTCCCCGACGTGGACCTCAGCGTGTCGGCGACGACCCGGAAGCCCCGCCCGGGCGAGGTCGACGGCGTGCACTACTACTTCGTGGACGACGCCGAGTTCGACCGGATGATCCGGGACCGCGAGCTGCTCGAGTGGGCCGTGGTGCACAACTCCTACCGGTACGGCACGCCACGGCCGCCGATCGACCGCGCGCTCGACGCCGGCGACAAGGTGCTGCTCGAGATCGACCTGCAGGGTGCTCGGCAGGTCCGCGACGCCATGCCCGAGGCCGTGCTCGTGTTCCTGCTGCCGCCGACGTGGGAGGAACTCGTCCGGCGGCTCATCGGTCGCGGGACCGAGTCCGCCGAGGAACAGGCACGCCGACTCGAGACCGCGAAGGTCGAACTGGCCGCGCAGGACGAGTTCGACGTGCGCATCGTGAACTCGGATGTCGGCACCGCGGCACGCGAGGTCGTAGACTTGTTCTCTGCGCCCTGACACGGCGCACCCGCGCGCGCCTCCTCGGCGTCGCGCCCGCGCAGCCCGACCGCGGTCGGGCGGTCCGATCCGGTCGGACCCGCGCCCCACGCACCCGCAGCCGACAGGAGACACCATGGCCAACCCCCAGGGCATCATCGACCCGCCCATCGACGACCTGCTCGCCAAGGTGGAGTCGAAGTACGCGCTCGTCATCTTCGCCTCGAAGCGCGCCCGTCAGATCAACGACTACTACGCCGACCTGCACGAGGGGTCGCTGTTCGACAACGTCGGTCCGCTCGTCGACTCGACGATCGACGACAAGCCGCTGTCCGTTGCTCTGCACGAGATCAACGAGGACAAGCTGACCGTCACCAAGCAGCAGCAGCCCACCGACTGACCCCGGTGAGCGGCACCAACCTGCGCCTCTTCACGTCCGAGTCGGTGACGGAGGGGCACCCCGACAAGATCTGCGACCAGATCTCGGACACGATCCTCGACGCGCTGCTCACGGTCGACCCGCACGCGCGCGTTGCCGTGGAGACGATGGTCACCACCGGGCTCGTGCACGTCGCGGGCGAGGTCACCACGTCCGGCTACGTCGAGATCCCGAAGCTGGTCCGCGACGTCATCACGGGCATCGGGTACAACTCGTCCGAGGTCTCCTTCGACGGCCGCACCTGCGGTGTCGAGGTGTCGATCGGTGCGCAGTCGCCGGACATCGCCCAGGGCGTCGACGAGTCGCTCGACAGCCGGTCCGGTGCGGGCCTCGACGAGCTCGACCGCCAGGGCGCCGGCGACCAGGGCATCATGTTCGGCTTCGCGACGAACGAGACGCCCGAGTACATGCCCGTCGCGATCTGGCTCGCGCACCGCCTGGCGGAGCGGCTGGCCGAGGTCCGCAAGAGCGGGCAGCTCGACTTCCTCCGCCCGGACGGCAAGACCCAGGTCACCGTCGGCTACGACGGCGTCGTGCCGAAGACCGTCGAGACGGTGGTCCTCTCCACGCAGCACTCGCCCGCGGTCACGCTCGACGAGCTCACCGCGCAGATGACGGAGCACGTCATCCGTCCGGTGCTCGACCTGGTCGACCTCGACTCGTCGCACGTCGACGTGATCGTGAACCCGACCGGTCGCTTCGAGATCGGCGGCCCGCAGGGTGACGCCGGACTCACCGGACGCAAGGTCATCGTCGACACGTACGGCGGGGCCTCCCGCCACGGTGGCGGCGCGTTCAGCGGCAAGGACCCGTCGAAGGTCGACCGCTCGGCCGCCTACGCGCTCCGCTGGGTCGCGAAGAACGTCGTCGCCGCGGGGCTCGCGGACCGGCTCGAGGTCCAGGTCGCCTACGCGATCGGCCGCGCGAAGCCCGTCGGTCTGTACGTCGAGTCGTTCGGCACCGGACACGTCGACGACGCCACGATCGAGGCCGCCATCACCGAGGTGTTCGACCTGCGTCCCGCCGCGATCATCCGCGACCTCGACCTGCTCAAGCCCCGGTACGCCCAGACCGCGGCGTACGGCCACTTCGGCCGCGAGCTGCCGGGCTTCACCTGGGAGCAGCTCGACCGCGTCGAGGAGCTCCGCGCCGCAGCAGGACTCGTCACCGCCGCCGTCTAGGCACCGTGTGACCACCGTCGCGCGCGTCGTCCTCGACTCGCCGCTCCCGCAGTTGGACCGTCTGTTCGACTACCGGGTGCCGGCCGAGCTCGAGGACGACTGCGTGCCGGGGGTCCGGGTCAAGGTGCCGCTGCGCACCGGCGCCCGGATGTCCGACGCGTACGTCGTCGAGGTCGTCTCCGAGGGAGACTGGCCGGGGGAGCTCAGTCCCGTCGAACAGGTCGTGTCAGCGGTGCCCGTGCTGGCCCCGGAGATCTGGACGCTCGCGCGTGCCGTCGCCGACCGCGCCGCCGGTGTCGCCTCCGACGTGCTCCGGCTCGCCGTGCCGACCCGTCAGGTCCGTGCCGAGAAGGCCTGGCTCGCCCGCGACACCTCGTGGTCACCGCCGACAGTCGAGCCGACCCCGGTGACGGGCTACGCCGAGGGCGTCCTGGAGGCCCTGCTCGCCGACCACGGACGGGCTGCGGTCGACGCCGTGCCCCACCCCGTCGACCTCGGGACCGCCGATGACCCCGTGTGGGTGCCCGGCTGGGCCGCGACGCTCGCGCAGGCGGCGTCGCACGTCGTCGCCCGCGAGCAGTCGGCCGTGCTCGCGGTCCCGGACTTCCGCGACGTCACGGACCTCGAACGCGCGCTCCTCGCGGTGCTCCCGCCGGAGCGCGTCGTCCGGTTCGACGCCAAGCAGACGAACGGGCAGCGTGCGAAGGCGCTGCTGCAGGCGCGGACGCACGCCGTCGTGGCGATCGGCAACCGGACCGCGGCGTTCGCACCGGCGTCCGAGCTCGGGCTCGTGGCGATGTGGGACGACGGCGACGCGTCCTTCGTCGAGCCCCGGGCCCCGTACGTGCACACGCGCGACGTCGCCCTCGTGCGGACCGCGCAGTCCGGCGCCGCACTCCTCTTCGTCGCGCACGCCAGGTCGACCGACGTCCAGCGGCTCGTCGAGCTGCACTGGCTCCAGGAGCTCGCGCCGTACCGGGTACCGACGCCGAAGGTGATCCCGACCGCGCAGCAGGCGGGTGCCGAGGGCTTCGCGGCCCAGGCCCGCATCCCCAGCACGGCGTGGCGCGCCGCGCGGGAGGCAAGCCAGCACGGGCCCGTCCTCGTGCAGGTCGCCAACCCGGGCTTCGGCACCGGGCTGGTCTGCGCCGACTGCGGGGAACGCGCGCACTGCCGGGTGTGCGGCGGCCCCCTGGGGAGCCCGCACCGGAACGCGACCCCGCAGTGCCGGTTCTGCGGTGCCCTCGCCGTGGGGTTCCGGTGCCCGACGTGCGGCGGCGGGCGGCTCAAGCCCGTCGGGCAGGGGGCCCAGCGGACCGCCGACGAGCTCGGCCGGGCGTTCCCCGGCACCCGGATCGTGGTGGCGGACGGTTCCCGACCGCTCGACGAGGTCCCCGCCCGCCCCGCGGTCGTCGTCGCCACACGCGGCGCGGAGCCGAGCGCGCCGGGCGGGTACGCGTGCGTACTGCTGCTCGACGGCGAACGGCTCCTGGCCCGCGAGGGCCTCCGGGTGCAGGAGGACGTGCTCCGCTTCTGGACGAACGCCGCTGCCAAGGGCGCACCCGGCGCCGAGGTGTACCTCGTCGGCATCGGCGGCAAGCTCGCCACGGCGATGGCCCTCTGGCGGCTCGACGGGCCGGCGCACGACGAGCTCGTCGACCGACGGGCCCTGCACTTCCCGCCGGCCGTCCGGGTGGCGACGCTCACCGGTACGGACGAGGCGGTGACCGAGGCGGTCGAGGCCCTCGGTGACGCGGTGGTCGGGGCGGTGCTCGGGCCGGTTCCGGTACCCGACGACCCGGTGCCCGGGACGGTCCGTGCGATCGTGCGCTTCGCCTACGCGCACGGGGCCGAGGTCGCGGCGACGCTCAAGGCCGAGGTCATCCGCCGTTCGTCGACGCGCCGGGTGCTCCCGGGCGGCAACCGACGTCGCGCGGCGCCGACCCTGCGCGTGCGACTCGACGACGCCGAGCCGTTCACCGAGGTCTGACCCGCCGCGGACGCGCCCACGCGGACGAGGTGCCACGACGCGCCGGGCGCGCACCGAGCCTCCCGTCCGTCCGGACGGTGTGCCAGGCTGGTCGGTGGTGGCCACGAGCCGCCGACGACCACACCACACGCACGACGGAGTGACGAGGTGACGCCGATGCGGGCGCTCTGGAAGCCGGACGCCGGTCCGGGACTGATCATGACCGACCGGCCGGTGCCGGCCCCGACCGAGGACGAGGTCCTCGTCCGCGTGCTGCGGACCGGGATCTGCGGGACCGACCTGCACATCGAGCGGTGGGACGACTGGGCCGCATCGGCCGTGACCGCGCCGCTCGTGCCCGGCCACGAGTTCTCCGGCGAGGTCGTCGAGGTCGGCGCCGCCGTGCGCGACGTCGCCGTCGGCGACCTCGTGTCCGGCGAGGGGCACGTCGTCTGCGGCACTTGCCGGAACTGTCGCGCCGGGCGTCGGCAGATGTGCATCCGCACGAAGGGCCTCGGCGTGCAGCGCGACGGCGCGTTCGCGGAGTACCTGACGCTGCCGGGCACGAACGTGTGGGTCCACCACGGTCCCGTCGAACCCGAGGTGGGCGCACTCTTCGACCCGCTCGGCAACGCGGTGCACACCGCGCTCGCGTTCCCCCTGGTCGGCGAGGACGTGCTGGTCACCGGGTGCGGACCGATCGGCCTCATGGCGATCGCGGTGGCCCGACACGCCGGTGCGCGGTTCGTCGTCGGGACGGACGTCAGCACGGAGCGGCTGCGCCTCGCGGAGGGCATGGGCGCCGACCTCGGGGTGGACGTGCGTCACGACGGGGCGGCCACGGTCCGTGCGGCTCAGGAGCGGCTCGGCATGCGCGAGGGCTTCGACGTCGGCTTCGAGATGTCCGGCGCCCCGACCGCACTGCCCGCGATGGTCGAGAACATGAACCACGGGGGGCGGATCGCGATGCTCGGGCTGCCGAGCGGCCCGATCGCGGTGGACTGGGCCAAGGTCGTCACGCACATGCTCACGGTGAAGGGCATCTACGGCCGTGAGATGTACGAGACGTGGCAGGCGATGAGCTCGATGCTCGCCACGAGTGCGGTCCTGCGCGAGCGCATCGGCTCGATCGTGTCGGCGTGCCACCCGGCGCGCGACTGGGAGACAGCGTTCGCCGCGGCGGCGAGCGCGGACGGCGGCAAGGTCGTCATCGACTGGACGGAGACCTGATGTACGGCGCGATCAAGGACCACCTGGCGACGGAGCTCGCCGGGATCGAGGCCGCGGGGCTGACGAAGCGCGAGCGCGGCATCGCCGGTCCGCAGCGTGCGGCGATCGCGGCGGACGGCACCGACCTGCTCAACTTCTGTGCGAACAACTACCTCGGGCTCGCGGACTCGACCGACCTCGTCGACGCGGCGAAGGACGCCCTCGACCGCTGGGGCTACGGGGTGGCGAGCGTGCGGTTCATCTGTGGCACGCAGGACCTGCACCTCGACCTCGAGCGTCGGGTCGCCGGCTTCCTCGGCACCGAGGCCGCGATCCTGTACTCGTCGTGCTTCGACGCGAACGGTGGGCTGTTCGAGGTGCTGCTCGGCCCGGAGGACGCGATCATCTCCGACGAGCTCAACCACGCGTCGATCATCGACGGCATCCGGCTCTCGAAGGCGCAGCGGTTCCGGTACCGCAACCGCGACACGGCCGACCTGGAGGCGCAGCTCGCCGCCGCCTCGTCCGCCCGGTTCCGCGCGGTGGTCACCGACGGCGTCTTCTCCATGGACGGCTCGATCGCGCCGCTCGCCGAGATCTGCGACCTCGCCGAGCGGTACGACGCACTCGTCATCGTCGACGACTCGCACGCCGTCGGGTTCGTCGGCGAGCACGGGCGGGGCACCCCCGAGCTGTGCGGCGTCGCGGACCGCGTCGACGTCTACACCGGCACGTTCGGCAAGGCGCTCGGCGGGGCGTCCGGCGGGTACGTGGCCTCGCGCCGGGAGATCGTCGACCTGCTGCGGCAGCGCTCACGCCCGTACCTGTTCTCGAACTCGCTCGCGCCGGTGATCGCGGCGGGGACCGTCGCGGCGCTCGACCTCGTCGAACGGTCGGACGACGCCCGCGCCCGGCTCGCAGCCAACGCCAGGACGTTCCGGACGCTCATGTCGGACGCGGGCTTCGAGCTGCTGCCGGGGGAGCACCCGATCGTGCCCGTGATGTTCCACGAGGCCGGCCGTACCGCGCGGATCGCGGACGAGATGCAGGCGCGGGGCGTCTACGTGACGGCGTTCAGCTACCCGGTGGTGCCGCAGGGGAGAGCCCGGATCCGGGTGCAGCTCTCCGCGGCGCACACCGAGGAGCAGGTGCGCCGCTGCGTGGACGCCTTCGTCGGGGCCCGCGCCGCCGTCGACGCCTGACGACCTCCCGCGGAACGCAACGACGGCGGCCGCTCGCAGGGGAGTACCGCTGCGAGGAGCCGCCGACGTTGCGTCCAGCGGGTTCGGCCCCGGGTCAGGCGCCGACCGGACGGCGGCGCTCCCGCGGGAAGACGACGCCGAGCGCGACCATGCCGATCGCGAGCACCAGGTGCAGCCAGTTGTCCGCCCAGTTGAGCGGGACGAAGTTCGCGCCGGACATCGTGCCCGCCGTGAACAGGCCGTAGACCCACAGCACGAAGTAGACGACGCCGCCGATCACGAGGTACATCCGCGACCCCGTCGCCCGGTTCGCCGCGAGGAGGCCGACGACGCCGAACAGCAGGTGCACGATGTTGTGCAGGACCGACACCTGGAAGATCCCGAGCAGCATCGCCATCGAGTGGTGCCCGGCACCGCCGAGGTCGCCGGAGGTCAGCCCCGGCACGAACCCGGCGATCCCGACGAGCAGGAACACGATGCCGACGACGAGCGCGACCTTCTGGATCGACGAGCCGGCGTAGCGGTTGGTGGAGGTGGTGACGTCACTCATGGTCCGGACGTTACCCAGCCCGCTCGCAGTCCGTTCCCGGCCGGCAGCGTCCCGCGCGCGTCGGACACCGTCGGCCGTGGGACGATGGACCCCATGCGTCTCGTCGTCGCCGGCAGCCCCGCTGCGGCCGTCCCCACCCTCCGACGTCTCGCCGCCTCCGACCACGAGATCGCGGCCGTCCTCACCCGACCCCCGACACCCCAGGGTCGGAAGCGTGTCCTCACGCCGACCCCGGTGGCGCAGGTCGCCGAGGAGCTCGGACTGCCCGTCATCGAGGCCACCCGGGTGGACGACGCCGTCACCGCGCAGCTGGTCGAACTGCAGGCCGACCTCGGCGTCATCGTCGCGTACGGTGCGCTCCTCCGTCGTCCCGCCCTGGACGCTCCACGTCTCGGCTGGGTCAACCTGCACTTCTCCGAGCTGCCGGCGTACCGCGGCGCCGCACCCGTCCAGCGTGCCGTGATGGCGGGCGACACCCGGACCGCCGCGACCGTCTTCCAGCTCGTCGAGGCGCTCGACGCCGGTCCCGTGTACGCCGCCGACCCGTTCACGATCGACCCGGACGCCACCAGCGGCGACGTCCTCGCCGCGATGGCCGAGACCGGAGCGGACACCGTCCTGCGGGTCGTCGACGCCCTGGCCGACGGCAGCGCGGTCGCCACCGAGCAGTCCGGGACGGTGACCCTCGCCCCGAAGCCGACCGCCGACGACGCGCACGTCGCCTTCACGGAGCCGGCCGTGGCCGTCCGTGCCCGCGTCCGCGGTGTGACGCCCGAGCCCGGCGCGTTCGCCCACCTCGGCCAGACGCGGGTGAAGCTGCTCCGCAGCGCGCTCCTGCCGGGAGGCGCGGCCTCCTCCGCCCCGCACCTCGCGCCCGGTGCGCTCGCACTGGTCGAGGGACGACTCCTCGTCGGCACGGCCGACGTCCCGCTCGTGCTCACCGAGGTCCAGCCCGCCGGCAAGAAGGCGATGGACGGCGCTGCGTGGGCACGCGGCCTCGGCTCGCTTGAGGGCGTGGTGCTCTCGTGAGCGCCGCACAGCAGTCCTCCCGGCGGTCGCGCGGCGACCGTCGCCCCCGTCCGACCAGCGCCAGGCGGGTCGCGTTCGACGTGCTCCGCGCGGTGCAGGTCGACGACGCCTACGCGAACCTGCTCCTGCCCACGCGCATCCGTCGCGCCGGTCTGTCCGCCCGCGACGCCGCCTTCGCCACCGAGCTCACCTACGGGTCGATCCGCATGCTCGGCCGCTACGACGCGATCGTCGGGGTCGCATCCGGTCGCCGGGTCGACAACATCGAGTCCGACGTGCTCGACGTGATGCGCCTCGGCGTGCACCAGCTGCTCGGCATGCGCACACCAACGCACGCGGCGGTCTCGGCGACCGTGGAGCTCGCACGCGAGATCGGCGCCCGCCGGGCCACCGGCTTCGTCAACGCGGTCCTGCGCAAGGTCGCCGCGAAGACCGACGACGAGTGGGACGCCCTGGTCACCGAGGGTCGGAGCAGCGACGCGCTGCTGGCCACCCGCTGGTCGCACCCGTCGTGGGTGGTCGCCGCACTCCGTGACGCCCTGGCGGCCGAGCGGTCGCGGGACGAGCTCGCTGCCCTGCTCGCGGCCGACAACGTCGCGCCCCGCGTGCAGCTCGTCGCGCTGCCCGGGCTCGCCACCGACGAGGACGTCCGCACCGCGACGGCGACCGCTGCCGAGGACGGATCCGGAGCGGACGGCGGGCCCGAAGCCGACGGCGGGGACGGAGCCGACGGCGGGGCCGGAGCCGACGAGCAGCCCCGCACCGACGACGGAGCCGGAGCTGACGACGAGACCGGCACCGCGCCTCCCGGCCGGGTCGCCGGGGCCGACGCCGGCCCGGTGTCCCCGGTCGGCATCCGCGGGACGACCGGCGACCCCGCACGGGTCCCCGGTGTCGCCGCCGGTCGGCTCCGGGTGCAGGACGAGGGGTCGCAGCTCGCGGCCCTCGCCCTCACGCGGTCGTCCGCCGTCCGTCCGGGGGAGCGGTGGCTCGACATGTGCGCCGGGCCCGGGGGCAAGGCCGCGCTCCTCGCCGCCGAGGCCGCGCAGGGCGGAGCGTCCCTGGTCGCCAACGAGCTCGTGCCCGCCCGCGCCGGACTCGTGCGCAAGGCCCTGTCCACCGTGGCGGGTGACGACACCGTCACGGTCGTCGAGGGCGACGGACGGCGCTTCGGCAAGCCGGGCGACGAGCTGTTCGACCGGATCCTGCTCGATGCTCCGTGCACCGGCCTCGGCGCGCTCCGTCGGCGTCCCGAGGCGCGGTGGCGCAAGCAGCCCGAGGACGTCCCCGAACTCGCGGCGCTGCAGGCCGAGCTGCTCGACGCGGCGGTCCGTGCACTCGCGCCGGGTGGCACGCTCGCGTACGTCACGTGCTCGCCGCACCTGGCCGAGACGCGCGGGCAGGTCGACGCGCTCCTGGAGCGGCACGGCGACGTGCTCGACCAGCTCGACACCGCCGGCGTGGTCCGGTCGGTGGCGGCCCGGGACCCGCAGGTCGCCGACGGTCCGACGGTGCAGCTCTGGCCGCACCGGACCGGCACCGACGCCATGTTCGTCGCCCTCTTCCGTCGTCGCCCCTGACCCCTTCCGCAACACGCAACCTCGGCGTCTGCTCGCGGGTTGTCGGCCCAGGAACGATCTGATATGTTGGAGGAACACGACCGGTTCCGCCTGCGAGAGCAGGTCCAGGGCCGGTCCTCTGCGTTCTCGGCCCGGGGGAGGCCTGCTGTGGAACCCAAGCCGTTCCGGCCGTACCGAGAGCAGGTGGCACTCCTGCGAGGACGTGGGATGCACGTGCCCGACGAGGACGCCGCCGTCCGCGAACTGCGCCTCGTCAACTACTACCGGCTGAGTGGCTACTGGTACGCGTTCCGCGAGACCACGGGCGGTGCGCGGGGTGATCGCTTCCGCCCGGGGACCCACCTCGAGGACGTCCTCGCGCTCCACCGTTTCGACGAGCGTCTGCGGACGACGGTGTTCGACGCCCTCGCTCCGGTCGAGCTCGCACTGAGAGCCGCGCTGGGGCACGCACTCGGGTGGCTCCACCCGAGCGCCCATCTGCGTCCCGATCTGCTCGGTCCGCTGGCACGCGCCGGCGACGGCCACCGCAACTGGCTGGAGCGGCACCGCGGTGAGGTCGCCAGGAGCCGGGAGGAGTTCGTCGAGCACCACCGGTCCTGGTACGGGGGAGTCCTGCCGGTGTGGGCCGCGGTCGAGGTGATGGACTGGGGGACGGTCTCGAGGCTGCTCGGCTTCGCGCCGCCGAGCGTCCAGACCGAGCTGAGCGGACGGTTCGGTCTCCGAGCACCGCAGCTGACCTCGTGGTTGCGCGCGCTCAACGTGGTGCGCAACGCATGTGCCCACCACGGACGCCTGTTCAACCGCGCGTACGCCATCCGACCGAAGCTGGCCCCGGTCGGCGCCGACCCTTCGTTGGACACCGCACGCGCATCGATGAACCGCACGTACGGGCAGCTCACCCTGGTGCAGTACCTCCGTGTCCGGAGCGGACTGGGGACCGCGACGCAGCTCACCGGTGTCCTGCGCGAGTTCCCGACCGTGCCGCTCGTCCCGTTCTCCGACACGGGAGCCCCGCTGGAGTGGGAGACCGCCGTCTGGACGGGCAGCGGCGCTCGGTAGGGTTGCCGGGTGACGATCCGCATCTCGCCGAGCATCCTGTCCGCCGACTTCGCCAACCTCGAGCGGGAGCTGCACCGCATCGAGAGCGCCGACATGGTGCACGTCGACGTGATGGACAACCACTTCGTGCCGAACCTCACCCTGGGCCTGCCGATCGTGCAGCGCCTGCAGGACGTCTCGCCGGTGCCGCTCGACGTGCACCTCATGATCACCGACGCCGACACCCAGGCGCCGAAGTACGCCGAGACCGGCGCCTCGAGCGTCACGTTCCACCTCGAGGCCGCCGACGACCCGGTGGCGACCGCCGCGGCGATCCGATCGAACGGTGCCCGCGCCGCCGTCGCCGTGAAGCCCGGCACCCCGATCACGCAGGTGCTCCACCACCTCGACGCGTACGACATGATCCTGCTCATGACCGTCGAGCCCGGGTTCGGCGGGCAGTCGTTCATGCCCTCGGTCATGCCGAAGCTCGCCGACGCCCGTGCCGCGGTCGACGCCTCGGGGCTCGACGTCTGGCTCGAGGTCGACGGCGGCATCGCGGTCGACACCGTGCCCGAGGCGGTCCGCAGCGGCGCCGACACGCTCGTCGCCGGATCCGCCGTCTACGGCGGTGAGCCCGCGCAGCGCATCGCCGACCTGCGCGAGGCGGCTGCGGCGGCACGCGCGTGACCGCCCAGGTGGGCGGCGCGCCGGGGGCGACCGGCGCCTCCCGTCCGGACGGTGCGTCCGGCGCAGCCGCGCAGGACGGTAGCCTGGTCCCCGTGAAGACGTTCGACGACCTGTTCGCGGAGCTGACCGAGAAGGCGCGCACGCGCCCCGAGGGCTCCGGCACCGTCGCCGAACTGGACGCCGGCGTGCACCAGATCGGCAAGAAGATCGTGGAGGAGGCCGCCGAGGTCTGGATGGCGGCCGAGTACGAGGGCGACGAGCGCACCTCGGAGGAGATCTCGCAGCTGATCTACCACCTCCAGGTGCTCATGGTCGCGAAGGGGCTCACCCCGGCGGACGTCTGGCGACATCTGTAGGAACGCGTGTCGCGCTCACCGAGCGCCACCGCGACCCGCAGCCGTCCCGACCTCCAGCAGAAAGCAGACCACCTGATGCTCCGCATCGCCGTGCCCAACAAGGGTTCGCTGTCCGACACCGCCTCCGAGATGCTCAAGGAGGCCGGGTACGCCGGTCGCCGCGACCCGAAGGCGCTCCACCTCCTCGACGAGCGCAACGGCGTCGAGTTCTTCTTCCTCCGCCCGCGCGACATCGCGACGTACGTCGGCTCCGGCGCACTCGACGTCGGCATCACCGGCCGCGACCTGTTGCTCGACTCCGGGTCGGCGGCGCACGAGGTCGACGCGCTCGGCTTCGCCGACTCGACCTTCCGGTTCGCGGGGACGCCCGGCCGGTTCACCGAACTGCAGGACCTCGACGGCGTCCGCGTGGCCACCAGCTACCCGGGTCTCGTAGGGGAGTTCCTCGCCCGGCACGGGGTGACCGCGACCCTCGTGAAGCTCGACGGCGCCGTCGAGAGCGCCGTGCGACTCGGAGTCGCGGACGCCGTGGCCGACGTCGTCTCGACCGGCAGCACGCTCCGTGCCGCCGGGCTCGAGATCTTCGGTCCGGTGATCCTCGAGTCGACCGCGCTGCTCATCTCGACCGACGAGCGCATCCCGGGCATCGACGTCCTGCGTCGCCGCCTGCAGGGCGTGCTCGTCGCCCGCGGCTACGTCATGCTCGACTACGACATCCCGACCGACCTGCTGGAGCAGGCCACCGCGGTGGCGTCTGGCATCGAGTCGCCGACGGTCTCCCCGCTGCACGACCGCGACTGGTCGGCCGTCCGCGTGATGATCCCGCGCGAGGACGCGAACCTCATCATGGACGCGCTGTACGACCTCGGTGCGCGCGCCATCCTGGTCAGCCCGATCCACGCCGCACGCCTGTGAACGACGCGGTGCGAGCCGACGTGACCGGACCCGACAGCGGCGCGGCCGGTGTCGCCGGTGGCGTCTCGGTCCGGGTCATCCCGTGCCTCGACGTGTCCGGCGGTCGCGTCGTCAAGGGCGTCAACTTCCTCGACCTGCAGGACGCCGGCGACCCGGTCGAGCTCGCGGCCCGCTACTACGAGCAGGGTGCCGACGAGCTGACCTTCCTCGACGTCGGTGCCACGGTCGAGAACCGCGCGACCATGTACGAGACGGTGACGCGCACGGCGGAGCAGGTCTTCATCCCGCTCACCGTCGGCGGTGGCGTCCGGAGCGTCGACGACGTCTCCCGCCTGCAGCAGTGCGGCGCGGACAAGATCGGCGTCAACAGCGCGGCGATCGCGCGGCCGGAGCTCGTGAGCGAGATCGCCGACCGCTTCGGCGCGCAGGCGGTGGTGCTGTCGCTCGACGTCAAGCGCTCGGACCGGATGCCCTCCGGTTTCGTCGTCACGACCCACGGCGGACGGACCGAGTCCGACCTCGACGCGATCGCGTGGGCACGCGAGGGCGTCGAGCGCGGCGCGGGCGAGCTGCTCGTCAACTCGATCGACGCGGACGGCACGAAGCACGGCTTCGACCTCGAGCTCATCGCCGCGGTGCGTGCGGTGTCGTCGGTCCCGGTCATCGGCTCGGGAGGCGCTGGTCGCCTCGAGCACTTCGCCCCGGCCGTCGAGGCGGGCGCGGACGCCGTGCTCGCTGCCAGCGTCTTCCACCGGGGCGAGATGACCATCGGGGACGTCAAGGCGGCGCTGCGCGCCGCCGGCCAGCCCGTCCGCTGACACCCCGTCCGCCGACACCCCGCCGTAGGCTAGGAGTCTCATGACCGACAGCACCAGCACCAGCACGGAAGCGGTCCTCGACCGCGCACGGTTCGGTGCGGACGGCCTGCTCCCCGCAGTCGTGCAGGAGGAGTCCTCGAAGGACGTCCTCATGCTCGGCTGGATGGACCGCGAAGCCCTCCGCCGCACCCTGACCGAGGGCCGCGTGACCTTCTGGTCGCGCTCCCGACAGGAGTACTGGCGCAAGGGCGACACGTCCGGGCACGCGCAGTACGTCCGGGCTGCCGCACTCGACTGCGACGACGACACGCTGCTCGTCACCGTGCAGCAGGTCGGGGCCGCCTGCCACACCGGTGCGCACAGCTGCTTCGAGGTCGACCCGCTCGAGCCCGTGACCGCGACCGCGCCGGTGCAGGCCGCGCCGGCGCAGGCCGGGACGGACGCGACTGGCCCGACGTCGGCGACCACGACCGCGGAGGCGATCCGATGACCGGCGCGAGCCGCGCGGAGGAGCCGCGCACGACCTCCCGGCAGGCCTTCGACGACCTGCTCGACGGGCACCGCGTCGTCCCCGTCGTCCGCGCGCTCTACGCCGACAGCGAGACGCCGGTCGGTGTGTACCGCAAGCTGGCGGACGGTCGCCCCGGTTCGTTCCTGCTCGAGTCCGCCGGCCAGGGCGGCCTGTGGTCGCGCTGGTCCTTCGTCGGCGTCCGGAGCTTCGGCGTCCTGACCCAGGACGGCGACCGGGCGTCCTGGATCGACACCGGCATCCCGGCGTCGCGGGCCGTCGGCTCGCTCGACGGTGCCCCCCTCGACGTCCTCGCCCGCCTGCACGACCGGTGGGCGACGCCCCGCGTTCCCGGCACCCCGCCCCTGGTCGGCGGCACGGTCGGGTTCATCGGGTGGGAGGCCGTGCGGCAGCTCGAGCACCTGCCGAACGTGCCCGCGGCCGACTTCGAGGTGCCCGGGCAGGCCCTCGCCTTCGTGTCCGAGCTCGCGGCGCTCGACCACCGCACCGGCCTCGTGCTCCTCGTCGCGAGCGTCCTCAACGACGGCACCGACGACCCGGACACGATGTGGTCCGACGCGCAGTCCCGGCTCGACCGGATGCAGGCGGACCTGGTGCAGCCGAGCGCGGCGACGGTCGCCGAGGCGTTCGAGATCGCCGAGCCGACCCCGCGCCACCGGACGTCGCCGGAGGACTACATGGCCGCGGTCGAGCGGTCCAAGGACTTCATCCGCGACGGTGACGTCTTCCAGGTCGTCGTCTCGCAGCGGTTCGACCACGACGTCACCGCCGATCCGCTCGACGTCTACCGGGTGCTCCGGACACTGAACCCGAGCCCGTACATGTACTTCCTCGCGCTGGCGGACAGCGCCGACGAGCGCTTCTGGATCGTCGGCGCCTCGCCCGAGGCCCTGGTCAAGGTGCAGGACGGGCGGGCGATCACCCACCCGATCGCCGGCTCGCGCCCACGCGGCGCGAGCCCGGTCGAGGACGTCCGCCTGGGTGACGAGCTGCTCGCCGACCCGAAGGAGCGCGCCGAGCACCTCATGCTGGTCGACCTCGCCCGGAACGACCTGCAGAAGGTGTGCGAGCCGGGGACCGTCGCGGTGACCGAGTTCATGACCGTCGAGCGCTTCAGCCACATCATGCACCTGGTGTCGAGCGTCGAGGGATCGGTCCGACCGGGGGCGTCGGCGATCGACGTCTTCCGCGCGACCTTCCCGGCCGGCACCCTGTCGGGGGCACCGAAGCCGCGTGCGCTCGAGATCATCGACGAGCTGGAACCGGCGAAGCGCGGGGCGTACGCGGGCGTGGTCGGCTACTTCGACTTCGCCGGTGACGCCGACCTGGCGATCGCCATCCGTACGGCGCTCATCAAGGACGGGGTCGCACGCGTGCAGGCCGGTGCCGGCCTGGTCGCCGACTCCGACCCGCGCACCGAGCACGAGGAGGCCGTGAACAAGGCGGCCGCCCCGCTGCGCGCGGTCGCGACCGCGAACCGGATGCGCGAGGTGCGCGCGTGACGGCCCGGCGCTCCCGCCCGCTCGTCGTCGTCGCCGGCCTCGCGGTCGCCGGCATCGTGATGCTGTCGTGGACCCAGACGTGGTTCACGGTGCACCTGCACGCCGGTACCGCGGTGGTGCCGCGCGTGGTGGCGGACGGTGCCGCGGTCGTCCCGCAGTACACGGCGCTCGCGATCGCGAGCCTGGCGCTGTTCCTCGCGCTGACGATCGCCGGCCGTGTGCTGCGCGTCGTGCTCGCGGCCGTCGAGGTGCTGCTCGGCATCGCCGTCGTGGCGACCGGCATCGGCGCCCTGGCGGACCCCGTCGCGGCGTCGAAGGGCGCGGTGGGCGAGGTCGCGGGCGTCAGCGACACCGGCGCGGTGCGCCAGGTCGTCGACCGGGTCGACGTCACCGCGTGGCCCGCCGTCGGCATCGCGGGTGGCGTGCTCGCCGTGGTGCTCGGGATCGTCGTGTTCGTGGTGCAGCGGCAGTGGCCCGGGCCGACCCGGAAGTACGCCGCGGCGACCGCCGGGGCCGCCGCCGACGCCCGTGCGGCCGCGCCGACCCAGCGCGACGCGATCACCGACTGGGACGACCTCAGCGCCGGTGACGACCCGACCGCCGGGGACGGTGCGGTGGGGGAACCGCCCACGACCGACACGGTAGGATCGGATCGGCGCCGATCGGACGACGGCGCCGGAGCAGAACGAGGAGCACCGTGAGCAACACTGAGCCCGCAGAACTCGGCGAAGGCCACTCGCCCGCCGCCTGGACCGCCGTCGTGATCATGCTGATCGGCTTCGCGGCAGGCACGCTGTTCTTCTGGTTCGACCTGGCGTGGGGCGTCTGGGCGTCCGCCGTCGTCGTGGTGATCGGCCTCGTCGTCGGCGCCGTGATGGCGAAGGCCGGCTACGGCGTCAACGGTCCGAAGTACGTCGCCAAGCACCACGCGGAGTAGTCCCGTGCCGAACGTGCTCGAGACCCTCGTCGCGGGCGCGCTCGAGGACGCCGCCGCCCGTCGTGTCGACCGTCCGCTCTCGGACGTCGAGCGCGACCTGGACCGGGTGGCGTCGCCGCTCGACGCCCTCGACTTCCTGTCGCCCGGCGACCGCGTGAAGATCCTCGCCGAGGTCAAGCGCGCGAGCCCGTCGCGCGGCTCCATGGCGCCCATCGAGGACCCGGCCGCCCTCGCCGCCGACTACGAGCGTGGCGGAGCGTCGACGATCAGCGTGCTCACCGAGGGGCGGAAGTTCCTCGGCAGCCTCGCCGACCTCGAGGCGGTGAAGGCGCGCGTGTCGCTGCCGGTGCTCCGCAAGGACTTCATCGCCGACCCGTACCAGGTGCTCGAGGCCCGCGCCGCCGGTGCCGACCTGGTGCTGCTCATCGTGGCGGCGCTCCAGCAGCGACAGCTCGTGGAGCTGCACGAGCTCGCCGAGCAGCTCGGCATGCGCGTGCTCGTCGAGGCCCACTCCGGTGACGAGGTCTCCCGTGGCCTCGACGCCGGCGCGCGGATCCTCGGCGTCAACGCCCGCGACCTCACCGACTTCTCGCTGGACCGCGACCTCTTCGGCTCCCTCGCCGACCGCATCCCCGACGGGGTCGTGCGCGTCGCCGAGTCGGCCGTCGCCGGGCCCGCCGACGTCGCCCACTACCGCGCAGCGGGTGCCGACGTCGTCCTGGTGGGGGAGGCGCTCGTCACGGGCGCGGACCCCGCCACCACCCTCGCGTCGTTCATCGCCGCCGCGGACGGCTCCGGCCGCCCGCGCGCCTGACCGACACCGTCCCACCGGTCGCCCCGCACACCGGGGCGTCCGAACACCCCGGGAGACCCACCGTGACCTCACTCCGTGACCTGCAGGGCCCGTACTTCGGCGACTTCGGCGGACGCTTCGTCCCCGAGTCGCTCGTGCTCGCGCTCGACGAGCTCGAGACCGCCTTCCGCGCGGCCTGGGCGGACCCGGCGTTCCGCGAGGAGCTCGACACGCTCCAGCGCGAGTACACCGGCCGCCCGTCGATCATCACCGAGGCGCCGCGGTTCGCGAAGCACGCCGGTGGTGCCCGGATCATCCTCAAGCGCGAGGACCTCAACCACACCGGTTCGCACAAGATCAACAACGTGCTCGGTCAGGCCCTCGTCGCGAAGCGGCTCGGCAAGACCCGGCTCATCGCCGAGACGGGAGCCGGGCAGCACGGCGTCGCGACGGCCACCGCCGCTGCGCTCTTCGGGATGGACTGCGTCGTGTACATGGGCGCCGTCGACACCGAGCGCCAGGCACTGAACGTGGCGCGGATGCGGCTGCTCGGTGCCGAGGTGATCCCGGTCGAGACGGGTTCGCGCACGCTGAAGGACGCCATCAACGACGCGCTGCGCGACTGGGTGGCGAACGTCGACTCGACGCACTACCTGCTCGGCACCGTCGCGGGGCCGCACCCGTTCCCGGAGATGGTCCGCGAGTTCCACAAGGTGATCGGCGAAGAGGCCCGACAGCAGGTCCTCGACCGCATCGGTCGCCTGCCGGACGCCGTCGCCGCGTGCGTCGGCGGCGGCTCGAACGCGATGGGCATCTTCGAGGCCTTCCTCGACGACGAGTCGGTCCGGTTGCACGGCTTCGAGGCCGGCGGCGACGGCATCGAGACGGGGCGGCACGCCGCGAGCATCTCGCTCGGGCGCACCGGTGTCCTCCAGGGCACGATGTCGTACCTCATGCAGGACGAGGACGGCCAGACCATCGAGAGCCACAGCATCTCGGCGGGCCTCGACTACCCGAGCGTCGGTCCCGAGCACGCCTACCTGGCCTCGATCGGCCGCGCGCAGTACTCGCCGATCACCGACGCCGAGGCGATGGAGGCCTTCCGCCTGCTCGGCCGGACCGAGGGCATCCTGCCGGCCATCGAGTCGGCGCACGCGCTCGCAGGGGCGATCAAGCTGGGCAAGGAGCTCGGCCCCGACGGCGTCGTGCTGGTGTCCCTGTCCGGACGTGGTGACAAGGACGTCGCGTCCGCCAGTCGCTACTTCGGCATCCTCGACGAGAACGCGGTGCAGCTGTGACGAACCCCGGTCCCTCCACCTCGGTCGCGACGACGATCGACACCGCCAACGCCGAGCGCGCCGGAGCCGTCGTCGGGTACCTGCCCGCCGGCTTCCCCGACCTGCAGACGAGCGTGGACGCGGCGGTCGCCCTCGCCGAGAACGGCGTCGACGTCATCGAGCTCGGCCTGCCGTACTCCGACCCGGTGATGGACGGTCCGGTGATCCAGCGCGCCGCGGAGGAGAGCCTGGCGAACGGCTTCCGTGTCGCGCAGGTCTTCGACGCCGTCGACCAGATCACGAGCCGTGTCGACGTGCCCGTGCTCGTCATGACCTACTGGAACCCGGTGCTCCGGTACGGGGTCGACCGGTTCGCCGACGACCTCGTCGCGGCCGGGGCGTCCGGGCTCATCACCCCGGACCTCATCCCGGACGAGGGTCGCGCCTGGATCGACGCCTCCGAGCGCACCGGGCTCGACCGGGTCTTCCTCGCGGCGCCGTCCTCGACGGACACCCGCATGGAACAGGCGGTCCGCTCCAGCCGCGGCTTCGTCTACGCCGTGTCGACGATGGGCGTCACCGGCGCCCGCGTCGGCGTCGACACCGCCGCCCGCACCGTCGTGTCGCGACTGCGCGACGCCGGTGTGGAGCGCACGTGCGTCGGCCTCGGCATCTCGACGGCAGACCAGGTGCGCGAGGTCCTCGAGTACGCCGACGGGGCGATCGTCGGGTCCG
This sequence comes from Curtobacterium sp. ODYSSEY 48 V2, assembly GCF_023712625.1. NCBI lineage: Bacteria > Bacillati > Actinomycetota > Actinomycetes > Micrococcales > Microbacteriaceae > Curtobacterium > Curtobacterium sp. ODYSSEY 48 V2. Next base: position 62,750 of record NZ_JAMAXX010000005.1, on the reverse strand, counting down.
CCTTCGTGCGCGCCCTCGCCGACCTCGGCGTGCAGGGGGTCGCGGACCGCGCGGCCGACCTGACCAGGGGCGCCGCGCGCAGCTGAGGCGAGCACCGGTCCGGACGGGAGGCGCGGTGTCGGTGGGTCGACCGGCGCACCGGCCCCGCGCCTCCCGTGCACCGTGCTCCCAGTTCCCACAGGTCGAACCACCCCGTTCCTGGTCGGCGCGGTTCCCGCGCTACAGTGAGCGGGGCCGACCCTCCAGCGGCACCGCGGCCGTCCAGCACCGAAAGGCGACAGCACCTCCATGCCCCTCCTGAGCATCCCGAGCCCGAGCACCGCGTGGCAGTACTTCGACCTGACCGCCTGGCTGCGCGACGTCTTCGGGTGGTCGCTGCCGCTCGACTTCCGCATCCACGCGTACGCGATCTGCATCCTGCTGGGCATCGTCGCGGCCGTCGTGCTCGCGAACCGGCGGCTCAACGCCCGCGGGGTCGAGCGCTGGATCATCATCGACATCGCGATCTGGGCGGTGCCCGCCGGCATCATCGGCGGTCGGTTGTTCCACGTGTTCAGCCACGTCAGCGACTACTTCGGGCCGGGGCGTGACCCGCTCTCGTTCCTCTACATCTGGGAGGGCGGGCTGGCCATCTTCGGCGCGCTCATCCTCGGGTCGGTCGGTGCGTACATCGGGTGCCGTCAGGTGGGCCTGCGCTTCTCGACCCTGATCGACGCGATCGCTCCCGGCGTCCTGCTCGCCCAGGCGTTCGGTCGCCTCGGCAACTACTTCAACCACGAGCTCTTCGGCATGCCGACGAGCCTGCCGTGGGGGCTCGAGATCGAGTCGTCGAACGCGGCGTTCCCGAAGGGGCTGCCCGAGGGCACCCTGTTCCACCCGACCTTCCTCTACGAGATCATCTGGAACGTCGTGGGCGTCGTCGTGATCCTGCTGCTCGACAAGCGCTTCCGGCTGCAGTGGGGCAAGGTCATGGCGCTCTACCTGATCTGGTACGGCACCGGTCGCTCGGTCCTCGAGTCCATCCGCGTCGACACGAGCGAGACCTTCGCCGGGATCCGCACGAACGTCTGGATGTCCTTCGCCGCGATCCTGCTCGGCATCGTGATCTTCCTCGTGCAGACCCGTCGGCACACCGGCAACGAGCCCAGCCCGTACCTGCCGGGTCGCGAGCCGCGTCGGTCCTCCGATGTAGACTCGGACGACACCTGGTCGGAACACGACGACGACGCTCCGGCGGTCGCCGACGACGCCGATCCGGTCCCAGCAGCAGGCCGCGCGCGGTAACTCCGCGACCGGCAGCACCGGCTCCTCGGACGGCACCCGCCGGCCGCGGGGCACCATCCGAACGGTCGGGTCGCCACGAGCGGCCCCGCCACCTCGCGCGTCGTCTGCGCACCCTCCACGGCGACGCGCACGGGCACCAGGTCCGCCCGCTCGGGCGGAACGCACCACCGGGCCACCGACGTCCCTGTTCCACTCCCTCGTGAGGACGGTTCCCCATGGCGCTCCAGCCAGACCCTGCCCCCCGTTCGACGCGCTCCCTGCAGCCGGCGCACCGACGATTCTCGGCCGTGCCCGAGGCGACCGGTGCGTACGACCCGGCGAACGAGAAGGACGCCTGCGGCCTCGCGATGGTCGCGACGCTCCGCGGTACCGCGGGGCACGACATCGTCGACGCCGCGCTGGGTGCACTCCGGAACCTCGAGCACCGCGGCGCCGTCGGTTCCGACGCGGGCACCGGTGACGGCGCGGGCATCCTGTGCCAGGTGCCGGACGCGTTCCTGCGCGACGAGGTGCCGTTCGACCTGCCCGCCGCGGGGGAGTACGCCGTCGGGACGGCCTACCTGCCCGTCGACGAGGACGAGCGCCACGCGGTGAAGGGTGCGGTCGAGCGCCTGGCCCGCGAGGAGGGCCTGAAGGTCCTCGGGTGGCGTGCGGTCCCGGTGCGGCCCGAGGTCCTCGGGACGCTCGCGCGCGCCGCGATGCCCGCGTTCGAGCAGCTGTTCGTCGCCTCCACCCGACACGACGTGCACGGCGCCGCCTGGAGCGGCATCGCCCTCGACCGGCAGGCCTTCCGGCTGCGCAAGCGCGCGGAGCACGGCGTCGAGGTCTACTTCATGTCGCTGTCGAGCCGCACCATGGTCTACAAGGGCATGGTCACGACGCTCCAGCTCGAGCCGTTCTACCCGGACCTCAGCGACGAGCGCTTCGCCTCGAAGCTCGCGATCGTGCACTCCCGCTACTCGACGAACACCTTCCCGTCGTGGCCGCTGGCGCAACCGTTCCGGACGCTCGCCCACAACGGCGAGATCAACACCGTCCGCGGCAACCGGAACTGGATGCGGGCGCGCCAGTCGCAGCTCGAGAGCGAGCTGCTCGGCGACCTCGCACCGCTGCTGCCGATCGTCAGCCCGGGCGCGAGCGACTCGGCGTCGTTCGACGAGACCCTCGAACTGCTCACGCTGACCGGCCGCAGCCTGCCGCACGCGGTGTCGATGATGGTGCCGGAGGCCTGGGAGAACCAGGTCGGGATGGACCCCGACCTGCGGGCGTTCTACGAGTACCACTCGATGCTCATGGAGCCGTGGGACGGCCCGGCGGCCATCACGTTCACCGACGGCGCGGTCGTCGGCGCGACGCTCGACCGCAACGGCCTGCGTCCCGGGCGTTTCCTGGTGACCGACGACGGCCTCATCGTGATGGGCTCGGAGACGGGCGTCATCGACGTGCCGCCGGGCAAGGTCGTCCGCAAGGGCCGCCTGCGTCCGGGTCGGATGTTCGTCGTGGACACCGAGGCCGGGCGGATCATCGAGGACGACGAGGTCAAGCGCGAGCTGGCGACCGCGGGGCCGTGGGCGCAGTGGCTCGACGAGGGGCGCATCAACCTGAGCGACCTGCCGGAGCGCGAGCACATCGTGCACACCCCGGCGTCGGTCACCCGGCGACAGCGCGCGTTCGGCTACACGGAGGAAGAGGTCCGCATCCTCCTCCGCCCGATGGCGCAGACGGGTGCGGAGCCCCTCGGCGCGATGGGCTCGGACACGCCGATCGCCGTGCTCTCCGAGCGCCCGCGCCTGCTGTTCGACTACTTCACGCAGCAGTTCGCGCAGGTGACGAACCCGCCGCTGGACTCGATCCGCGAGCAGGTCATCACCTCGATGGGCATGGGCCTCGGGCCGGAGCGCAACCTGCTGAGCGCCGGCCCCGAGCACGCGAAGCAGATCGTGCTCGACTTCCCGGTGATCGACAACGACGAGCTCGCGAAGATCCAGCACTTCGAGACGGAGTCCGGTCGGCACCTGACGGTGACGATCAAGGGCCTGTACCGCGTCGACGCGGGCAAGAAGGCGATGCAGAAGCGCATCGCCGCGGTCTGCGACGAGGTCGACCAGGCGATCGAGTCGGGCAAGCAGTTCATCGTGCTGTCCGACCGTGACGGCAACGCCGAGCAGGCACCCGTGCCGAGCCTGTTGCTGCTCGCTGCGGTGCACCACCACCTCATCCGCACCGAGCAGCGCATGAAGGTCGGCCTCATCGTCGAGGCCGGCGACGTGCGCGAGGTCCACCACGTCGCGACCCTGATCGGCTACGGCGCCTCGGCGATCAACCCGTACCTGGCCATGGAGACCTGCGAGAACCTCGTGCGCTCGGGGATGATCACCGGGATCACCCCGGAGCAGGCCGTCCGGAACGTCATCAAGGCGCTCGGCAAGGGCGTGCTCAAGATCATGTCGAAGATGGGCATCTCGACGGTGTCCAGCTACGCCGGCGCCCAGGCGTTCGAGGCGGTCGGGCTCAGCCAGGAGTTCGTCGACCGGTACTTCACCGGGACGTCGTCCATCCTCGGTGGCGTCGGGATCGAGGTCATCGCCAAGGAGAACGCCGAGCGGCACGCCCAGGCGTACCCGCAGGACGGCGCCGTGCTGTCGCACGAGCGGCTGCAGACCGGCGGCGAGTACCAGTGGCGCCGTGAGGGTCCGCCGCACCTGTTCAACCCGGACACGGTGTTCCGGCTCCAGCACGCCACCCGTGCCCGCCGGTACGACATCTTCCGCGAGTACTCGCAGGCGGTCGACGACCAGTCCGAGGAGCTCATGACGCTCCGCGGTCTGTTCCGGTTCCGTCACGGCGTCCGGAAGCCGATCGCGTTGGACGAGGTCGAGCCGATCGAGTCGATCGTGCAGCGGTTCAACACCGGCGCGATGTCCTACGGGTCGATCTCACAAGAGGCCCACGAGACCCTCGCGATCGCGATGAACCGCCTCGGTGCGCGCTCGAACACGGGCGAGGGCGGCGAGGACGTCGAGCGTCTGCTCGACCCCGAGCGTCGCAGTGCGATCAAGCAGGTCGCCTCCGGTCGGTTCGGCGTCACGAGCATGTACCTGACGCACGCGACCGACATCCAGCTGAAGATGGCGCAGGGCGCGAAGCCGGGCGAGGGCGGGCAGCTGCCGCCGACGAAGGTGTACCCGTGGGTCGCCCGCACGCGGCACGCCACCGCCGGCGTCGGACTCATCTCGCCGCCGCCGCACCACGACATCTACTCGATCGAGGACCTCAAGCAGCTGATCTTCGACGTCAAGCGGGCGAACCCGGCCGCGCGCGTCCACGTGAAGCTCGTGAGCCAGTCCGGCATCGGCGCGGTCGCAGCGGGCGTGACGAAGGCGCTGGCCGACGTCGTGCTCGTGTCGGGCCACGACGGTGGCACCGGCGCGTCCCCGCTCAACTCGCTGAAGCACGCGGGCACCCCGTGGGAGATCGGTCTCGCCGAGACCCAGCAGACCCTGATGCTGAACGGCATGCGCGACCGGGTGGTCGTGCAGGTGGACGGGCAGATGAAGACCGGCCGTGACGTCGTCGTGGCGGCGCTGCTCGGCGCCGAGGAGTACGGCTTCGCGACGGCTCCGCTCGTCGTCGAGGGCTGCATCCTCATGCGCGTCTGCCACCTGGACACGTGCCCGGTCGGCGTCGCGACGCAGAACCCGGAGCTCCGGAAGCGCTTCACGGGCAAGCCGGAGTTCGTCGTCAACTTCTTCGAGTTCATCGCGCAGGAGGTCCGGGAGCTCCTCGCCGAGCTCGGCTTCCGCACGCTGGACGAGGCGATCGGGCAGGTCGACGCGCTCGACACCGACCGTGCCGTCGAGCACTGGAAGGCCTCCGGTCTCGACCTCGCGCCGGTGCTGCACGGACCGGAGTTCGGCCGCGACGAGCCCCGACGCCACCTGCGTGAGCAGGACCACGAGCTCGACGAGCACTTCGACGTGCAGCTCGTCCAGCAGACGGCGGACGTGCTGGAGCACGGTGGTTCCGTTGCGCTCGACCTGCCGATCCGCAACACGGAGCGCGCGGTCGGCACCATGCTCGGCCACGAGGTCACGCTGCGGCACGGCGAGCACGGCCTGCCCGCCGGGTCGATCGACATCACGCTGCGCGGCTCGGCCGGGCAGTCCCTCGGTGCGTTCCTGCCCTCCGGCATCACGCTCCGCCTGGTCGGGGACAGCAACGACTACGTCGGCAAGGGCCTGTCCGGCGGCGCCATCGTCGTCCGTCCGGACACCGAGTCGGCGTTCGAACCGTCGGAGAACGTCATCGCCGGCAACGTCATCGGCTACGGCGCGACCCAGGGCAGCATGTTCATCCGCGGCATCGTGGGCGAGCGCTTCCTCGTCCGCAACTCCGGCGCGACCGCGGTCGTCGAGGGCGTCGGCGACCACGCACTCGAGTACATGACCGGCGGGCTCGCACTGATCCTGGGCGAGACCGGACGCAACCTCGGCGCCGGTATGTCCGGCGGCACCGCGTACGTGCGCGGCCTCCGTCGGGAACACGTGAACGCCGACGCGCTGGCGACCGGTGAGCTGCGGCTCGAGGAACTGGACAGCGCCGACGTCGAGATCGTCACCGACCTGCTCCGGCAGCACCTCGCCGAGACCGGGTCGACCGTGGCCGGCGACCTGCTCGACTCCGGCGACCTCGGCGACTTCGTCAAGGTGCTCCCGCGGGACTACGCCGCCGTGCTCGCGACCCGCCAGCAGGCGGTCGACGAGGGCCTCGACCCCGACGGCACCGTCGTCTGGAACCGCATCCTGGAGGTCACCGGTGGCTGACACGACCCGGGACGCCGTGCGGACGCGCATCCCGACCGACGCGGACACGCAGACCCACACCCCCGTCCAGACCCAGACAGAGCAGGAGGCGAACCATGGCTGACCCGAAGGGCTTCCTCAAGGTGCAGGAGCGCGAGCTCCCGCCCCGCCGTCCCGTGCCCGTGCGCCTCATGGACTGGAAGGAGGTCTACGAGCAGCAGGAGTCCGGTGCCCTGAAGCGACAGGCCGGTCGCTGCATGGACTGCGGCGTCCCCTTCTGCCACCAGGGCTGCCCGCTCGGGAACCTCATCCCGGAGTGGAACGACCTGACCTGGCGCGGTGAGGGTCGACAGGCGATCGAGCGTCTGCACGCGACCAACAACTTCCCGGAGTTCACCGGGAAGCTCTGCCCGGCCCCGTGCGAGGCGTCCTGCGTGCTCGGCATCAACCAGCCGCCGGTCACGATCAAGCAGGTCGAGGTCTCGATCATCGACGAGGCGTACAAGAACGGCTGGGTCACCCCGCACCCGCCGGAGCGCCTGACCGGCAAGACCGTCGCGGTGGTCGGGTCCGGCCCCGCCGGTCTCGCGGCCGCCCAGCAGCTCACGCGCGCCGGGCACACGGTCGCCGTGTACGAGCGCGACGACCGCATCGGCGGCCTGCTGCGCTACGGCATCCCGGACTTCAAGATGGAGAAGCGCCAGATCGACGCGCGCCTCGCCCAGATGCAGGCCGAGGGCACCCGCTTCCGCGCCGGTGTGGAGATCGGCGTCGACATCACCTGGGACGACCTGAAGTCCCGCTACGACGCGGTCGTCGTCGCGACGGGCGCCACGGTGCCGCGCGACCTGCCGATCCCGGGGCGCGACCTCGAGGGCGTCCACTACGCGATGGACTACCTCGTCCAGCAGAACAAGGCGAACGCGGGGACCACCGTCGACAACCAGCTCACCGCCGAGGGCAAGCACGTCGTCGTCATCGGCGGTGGCGACACCGGCGCCGACTGCATCGGTACGGCCCACCGTCAGGGCGCCCTGAGCGTGACGAACCTGGCGATCGGCAAGCAGCCGCCGCTCGAACGTCCGTCCGAGCAGCCGTGGCCGATGTTCCCGACGGTGTTCGAGGTCACGAGCGCCCACGAGGAGGGCGGCGAGCGGCACTTCCTGGCGTCGACCGTCGAGTTCCTCGGCAACGCCGCCGGCGAGGTCCGCGCGCTCCGGGTCGCGGAGACCGAGTACCTCGACGGCCGGCGCGTGCCGAAGGCGGGCACGGAGCGCGAGATCCCCGCCGACCTGGTGCTCATCGCGATGGGCTTCACCGGTCCGGAGACCGACACGATCGAGCCGCAGCTCGGGCTCCCCGCCACGGTGTCGGGCGCGGTCGCGCGCCAGGCCGACTACTCGACGAACGAGCCGGGCGTGTTCGTGGCGGGCGACGCCGGCCGTGGCCAGTCGCTCATCGTCTGGGCCATCGCCGAGGGACGCGCGGCTGCGTCCAAGGTCGACGAGTACCTCGAGGGCTCGACGATCCTGCCGGCGCCCGTCAAGGCCACCGACCGCGCGCTCACGGTCTGACGCCGTGAACGCCCCCGGAACACCGGTCCACCGATGAGCAGCAGGCCACCGGCACTCGATAGGGTGCTGGTGGCCTGCTCTCGTTCCGCGCGGCCCCACAGCGCGGAAACCGGCACCACCCACCACACGAAGGAATCCATTGAGACGCGCAAAGATCGTTTCGACGCTCGGTCCGGCTACGTCGGACTACGAGACCGTCAAGGAGATCATCGAAGCGGGCGTCGACGTCGCCCGCCTCAACCTCAGCCACGGTGACTACAGCGTCCACGAGGCCAACTACGAGAACGTCCGTCGCGCCGCGGAGGACCTCGGCAAGCCGGTCGCGATCCTCGTCGACCTGCAGGGTCCGAAGATCCGTCTGGCGAAGTTCGCCGACGGTCCGCACGAGCTCGCGGTCGGTGACGTCTTCACGATCACGACCGAGGACGTCCCCGGCTCGAAGGAGATCTGCGGCACGACGTTCAAGGGCCTGCCGCAGGACGTCAAGCCCGGTGACCCGCTGCTCATCGACGACGGCCGTGTGCGCCTGCGCGTGCTCGACACCGACGGCGTGCGTGTCCGCACCGAGGTCGTCGTCGCCGGTACGGTCTCGAACAACAAGGGCATCAACCTGCCCGGCGTCGCCGTCAACGTCCCCGCGCTGAGCGAGAAGGACGAGGCGGACCTCCGCTGGGCGATCCGTCAGGGCGCCGACCTCATCGCGCTGTCGTTCGTCCGCAACGCCTCGGACGTCGTCCGCGCCCACGAGATCATGGACGAGGAGGGCAAGCGCCTCCCGATCATCGCCAAGGTCGAGAAGCCGCAGGCCGTCGACGCCCTCGAGGAGATCATCGACGCCTTCGACAGCATCATGGTCGCCCGTGGTGACCTCGGCGTGGAGCTCCCGCTCGAGGCCGTCCCGATCGTGCAGAAGCGCGCCGTCGAGCTGTCCCGTCGCATGGCGAAGCCGGTCATCGTCGCGACGCAGATGCTCGAGTCGATGATCTCGTCGCCGATCCCGACCCGCGCCGAGACCTCCGACGTCGCGAACGCCGTCCTCGACGGCGCGGACGCCGTCATGCTCTCGGGCGAGACCAGCGTCGGCGAGTACCCGGTGCAGACGGTCCGCACCATGGCCCGCATCGTCGAGTCGACCGAGGACCACGGCCTCGAGCGCATCGCGCCGCTCGGCACGAAGCCGCGCACGCTCGGTGGCGCGATCACGCTCGCCGCGGTCGAGATCGCCGAGTTCACCGAGGCGTCGTACCTCTGCGTCTTCACCGAGTCCGGCGACTCGGCCCGCCGCATGTCCCGACTGCGCCACGGCCTGCCGATCATCGCCTTCACCCCGAACGAGGCCACGCGTCGCCGCATGGCGCTCACCTGGGGTGTCCGCTCGTTCCTCGTGGAGCGCAAGACGCACACCGACGAGCTGTTCTCGCAGGTCGACGACGTGCTGCTCGCGAACGGCCTCGCCGCCCCCGGCGACCGGGTCATCGTGACGGCCGGTTCGCCCCCCGGACTCGAGGGTTCGACGAACGACCTGCGCGTGCACCGCGTCGGCGACGCGCACGCCGAGGCGGCTCCCGCCTACGTGCGGGACTGACCCCGGTCACCGCACCCGGTCACCACGCCGACAGGGCGCGGACGGGAGGCACGGCGCAACACCGCGCACGACCTCCGGTCCGCGCCCTGTCGCGTGTCCGCCCGTGCGTCGCGTCGAGTCACCGGCGTGCCGACACGCCGGCGTCGCTGTGAGACGGGCCGGAGCGAGCGACACGCCGCCGGATCTGGCGGCGTCTCGTCGGGACGGCGGCGTCTCGTGGGGACGGCGGCGTCTCGCCCGGTCCGCGGCGGTCTCGACACGCAGGAACCGGCCACCCGCGGTGCGGCGCGACCGCGCGTCGGGCCGAGCGGGCAGGATCGGTGCTGTGAGCCTCCAGGACGACCGCCCCACCGCACCCACCGCAGCGGACGTCCGCCGCTGGCGCCGCTACCTGGCGGACGAGCGGGCGGAGGCCGCGGTCTACCGGAACCTGTCGACCCGCAGGACCGGAGAGGAACGCGAGATCCTCGCCGCACTCGCCGACGCCGAGGGCCGGCACGAGCAGCACTGGCTCGACCTGCTCGGTGACGACGTCGGGCGGCCGCTCCGCGGCAGCCTCCGCACCCGCGTCCTCGCCGCGCTCGCGAAGCGGTTCGGTTCCGTGTTCGTCCTGGCGCTCATGCAGCGTGCCGAGGACCGTTCGCCCTACGCCGACGACGACGACGCGACCGCGCGCATGGCGGCCGACGAGCGGATCCACGGCGAGGTCGTCCGCGGCCTCGCGAACCGCGGGCGCATGCGGTTGTCCGGCACCTTCCGCGCAGCGGTGTTCGGCGCCAACGACGGACTCGTCTCGAACCTCGCGCTGATCATCGGCATCAGTGCCTCGGGCGCCGATCGGCACTTCGTGCTGCTCAGCGGCATCGCCGGGCTGCTCGCCGGCGCGCTGTCCATGGGGGCGGGGGAGTACGTCTCGGTGCGGTCCCAACGCGAGCTGCTCGACGCCTCCGCACCCCACCCCGAGGCCGGGCGCGCGGTGGCCGACCTCGACGTCGACGCGAACGAGCTCGCGTTGGTCTACCGGGCCCGGGGCATGGACGAGGCCGCGGCGCAGGAGCACGCGGCCGAGGTCCTCGGCGGTCGAACGGTCACGGCAGCCGCCGCGACCGACGACCACGAGGCGGTGGGGAGCGGCACGAGTGCGGCGGTGTCGAGCTTCTGCTTCTTCGCCTCGGGCGCGATCATCCCCGTGCTGCCGTACCTGTTCGGGCTCGAGGGCTGGCCGGCGATCGTGCTCGCGGCCGTGCTGGTCGGCATCGCGCTCCTCGGCACCGGCGCGGTCGTCGGCGTGCTCAGCGGCGCGTCGCCGCTGCGGCGGGCGCTGCGCCAGCTCGCGATCGGCTTCGGCGCCGCCGTCGTGACGTACGGCCTCGGCCTGCTGTTCGGGACGGGCAGCGCGTAGCCGTCACCCGGCCAGGCCTGCTGTTCGGGACCGGCAGCGCGGAGTCTGCACCCGGTCGGCGGTCACCGGTCGTCGGGGCTGGCGACCCTCACCGCCGGTCGGTGCGACCGGTGCCGACCGCCTCACGGCGGACCGCAGCGCGCGGCGGCAGCAGGAGGAGCGCGGCCGCGCCGACGCCGATCAGCGCGATGCCGGAGAACACCGTGAAGACCGACAGCGCGAGCGCCGGCGCGACGAGCACGACCACGCCGCCGATGCACGACAGCAGGCCGCTCACCACGGTCGGCGATCGCGAGGAACCGGGGTGGCCCACGACGGCACCGACGAGCGCGGCGACGCCCTCCACGAGGAACCCCACCCCGGCCAGCACCGCGTAGACGAGGAGCGGGACGGCGGGAGCGAGGAGCGCGACGAGTCCCGCCACCCCGACGAGCCCGCCGACGGCACCCGCCGTCCACCGCCACACCGCGGACGTCCCGTGCCCGCGGACCGCGGCGACCACGCGCATCGTGCCGGCGACCACGAGGTAGACGCCGAAGACGAGGGCGACGAGCACGATCGACGGCGCGGGCCAGACGACGGCCACGATGCCGAGCACGATCGCGACGACGGCCGTGGCGACGACGAACGCACGGAAGGACCGCACGGCGCGAGAGTCCACGGGTGCCCCTTCCGCTCGGTCCGCGAGGACACCGACGGTACCCGGGGGCGGTCGCCGGTGTCCGGGGGAGGCCGCGGGCGCTCTGGGGAGGTCACGGGCGCCCGGGGCGGTCGCCGGCGCCCGGGGTCGCCACCCGGCGCAATCGCTTGCAACCCCCGGCGTCGTACCGTCGCCGCAGGTGCTGGACCAGCGCCACCGACAGCGTCGTCGAAAGGTGTCCACCATGACCATCGCAGCATCGCCATCGACCTACGCCGCACCCGGCGAGGACGGGGCGCTCGTCTCCTACCGTTCCCGGTACGACCACTTCATCGGCGGCGAGTACGTCCCGCCCGCCGGCGGCCGGTACTTCGAGAACCCCACGCCGGTGACGGGCAGGGTCTTCACCGAGGTCGCCCGGGGGGACTCGACCGACGTCGACCGGGCGGTGGAGGCCGCCTGGAGGGCCTTCCCCGCCTGGTCGCGCACGAGCGTCGCCGAGCGCGCCGGCATCCTCAACCGGATCGCCGACCGGATGGAGGCGCACCTCGAGGAGCTCGCGGTCGCCGAGACCTGGGAGAACGGCAAGCCGATCCGCGAGACCCTCGGCGCGGACATCCCGCTCGCCGTCGACCACTTCCGCTACTTCGCCGGGGCGATCCGCGCGCAGGAGGGCTCGACGGGGGAGATCGACCACGACACCGTCGCCTACCACTTCCACGAACCGCTCGGCGTCGTCGGGCAGATCATCCCGTGGAACTTCCCGATCCTCATGGCGGTGTGGAAGCTCGCGCCCGCCCTCGCCGCCGGCAACTGCGTCGTGCTCAAGCCCGCGGAGCAGACGCCGGCATCGATCCACGTGCTGGTGGAACTGATCCGCGACCTCGTGCCCGCCGGGGTCCTCAACGTCGTGAACGGGTTCGGCATCGAGGTCGGCGCGCCGCTCGCCCAGCACCCGGACATCCGCAAGGTCGCCTTCACGGGGGAGACCACCACCGGCCGGCTCATCATGCAGTACGCCTCGCAGAACCTGATCCCGGTGACGCTCGAGCTCGGCGGGAAGAGCCCGAACGTGTTCTTCGCCGACGTCGCGCAGGAGCGGGACTCCTTCTACGACAAGGCCCTCGAGGGGTTCGCGTTCTTCAACCTCAACCAGGGCGAGGTCTGCACGTGCCCGTCCCGGGCGTTGGTGGCGCGCGAGATCTACGACGGGTTCGTCGCGGACGGGCTCGACCGGGTGCGCGCGGTCAAGCAGGGACACCCGCTGGACCCGGCGACGATGATCGGTGCGCAGGCGTCGAACGACCAGCTCGAGAAGATCCTGAGCTACATCGACATCGGGAAGCAGGAGGGGGCGAAGCTGCTGACGGGCGGCGAGCGGGCGGACCTCGGCGGTGACCTGTCCGGCGGCTACTACGTGCAGCCCACCGTCTTCGAGGGCGACAACGCCATGCGCATCTTCCAGGAGGAGATCTTCGGCCCCGTGCTCGCGCTCACCAGCTTCGACGGCTACGACGACGCCATCCGGATCGCCAACGACTCCCTCTACGGGCTGGGTGCCGGGGTCTGGAGCCGCGAGGCGACGACGCTCTACCGCGCCGGGCGTGACATCCAGGCCGGTCGCGTGTGGTCGAACACCTACCACCAGTACCCGGCCGGAGCGGCCTTCGGCGGGTACAAGCAGTCCGGCATCGGGCGCGAGAACCACAAGATGATGCTCGAGCACTACCAGCAGACGAAGAACCTGCTCGTGTCGTACGCCGACGGTCCGATGGGCTTCTTCTGATGCCCGACCCGGACCGCCCGGCCGCGGCGCGCGTCGCGGTGACGCCGGCGGCGGGGGAGCTCCTGCGCTCCCTCGCCGCCCGGCACGGGCCGCTCATGTTCCACCAGTCCGGCGGCTGCTGCGACGGGTCGAGCCCGATGTGCTACCCGGTCGGGATGTTCCGGACGGGGCCGGCCGACGTGCTCCTCGGCGCGCTCGACGTCGACGGTGCCGGCCCCGTCGAGGTCTGGATGTCACGCGCGCAGTTCGAGTACTGGAAGTACACGCACCTGACGATCGACGTGGTCGACGGTCGGGGCGCGGGCTTCTCGCTCGAGGTGCCGGAGGGCAAGCGGTTCCTCACGCGGTCGCGCATGCTCACCGACGACGAGCTCGACGACCTCGGTCTGGTCCCCGCGGACCACCGGACGTAGGCTGACCCCGTCGACCGCGACGACGCGGCGGACGTCTCGTCACGAGGAGGCCCGATGCGCGCACCCGCGGGGCTCCGTCCGCTCGTCGCCGCGTCCTGGCGTCGTTGTGCCCGGGTCGACCCGGACGACCGGCCGTCGCTGGCGCTGGGGCCCGACGAGCTCGACGCGCTCCGCCGCCACGGGCCGCTCGGGACAACACTGCCCGTGGTGCGGCGGCTGCTGCTCGACGACGTGCGGTCCGCGGGGTGCGTCGTCGCCGTCACCGACGCCGCCGGGCGTCTCGTCTGGGTCGACGGCGCGCGTCCCGCCCGCAGCGCAGCCGAGGACATGGGCTTCCTGCCGGGTGCGGACTGGGCGGAGGAGCGCGCCGGCACGAGCGCGCCCGGTACGGCCCTGCGGCTCGACCGGGCGGTGCAGATCCACGCGGACGAGCACTGGGCGACCGCCGTCAAGGCCTTCTCGTGCACGGCGGTGCCGCTCCACGACCCGACCGGCGCCGTCGTCGGGGCGCTCGACATCACCGGCGACGCGCGCGCGGTCGAACGCCACACCCTGCCGCTCCTCGTCGCCACGGCCGCGGTGGCCGAGGCGGAACTGGCACTCCGGGCGGTGCAGGGCCTCCGCACCCCCGGACCGACCGGGGACGTGCCCCGTGGACGCGGCCGCGGTGCGCCGTGTCCGGCCGTCGGACTGGCCCTCCTCGGCTCGGACACCGCGACACTGACCTCCGACGGGCGCACGGTCCGGCTGTCGGAACGGCACTCGGAGATCCTCGCGGTGCTCGCATCGACGCCCGGCGGCCTCGCGGCGGCGGACCTGGCGGTCGCCGTGTACGGCGACCGCGGTGCCGTCACCACGCTCCGTGCCGAGGTGGTGCGCCTGCGTCGCGTGCTCGCGGCGCACGCCCCCGGTGCGACGGTGACCTCGCGACCGTACCGACTCCAGGGGCTGCGGACGGACGTCGACTCCGTCCTGTCCGCGCTCGACCGCGGGGCGCGCCTCCAGGCCGTCGACCGGTACGTCGGCCCGGTCCTGCCCGGTTCCGTCTCGCCGGGCGTCGACGACCTGCGCGACCGGGTCAGGACGCGGTTCCGTGAGGCGCTCGTCGCCGACGGCGGCGTCGAGGCGCTCCAGGCGTGGGCGCGGACGGCGGACGGCGCCGCCGACGCGCAGGTGCTGCGCGCGCTGCTCGCGGTCCTGCCGCCGCGGTCGCCGCGTCGGTCGGCCCTGGTGGCGGCGATCGAGGCGCTCGACGGATCGTGACGGGCGACCCGGCCCGGCCGGGAGGCGCGCCACGCGTCGACCGTCCGGCCGACGACGCGCGCCTCCCGCACCGGGTCGTCCCGCTCAGGACCCGGAGGTCGGTGCCGGGGTGGCAGAGCCGTCCGTGCCGCCGTCCCGGTCCGGCTGCGGCGGCTCCGGGGCGTCCGTGCCCTTCGGCGGCGTGGGTGCGTCGCTCTCCTCCGGCTTCGGCGCGTTCCCGTCCTTCGGCTTCGGCGCGTCGGAGCCCGTGGGCGGCTTCGGGGCGTCCGCGCCCTCCGGCGGGGCGGGGACGGCGCCGTCCTTCGGCTTCGGGGCGTCGCCGGCCGCGGGCGGAGCTGCCACGCAGCCCGGAGCCGGAGCGGCGCCCTCCGCGCCCTTCGCGCCGGGACCGGGGGCACCCTTCGTGCCCGGCGTGGGAGCACCGGAGGGTGCACCACTCGGTGCGCCGCTCGGCGCTCCCGTCGGTGCGCTCGTGGCACTCGGTGCGCCGGAGCCGTCCGCGACGGCAGCGGTGACGCCGAGCCCGCCGAGGAGCAGCGCCGCGGCGGCCGCGGAACCGATCCCCACGCGACGCAGGGTGCGCCGACGGCGGTCGGGCGCGGTGACGGGCTGGTCGTGTCGTTCGTCCTGCATGGTGTGCCTTCCGTGTCGGTGTCGGCGGACCGGGGCGGTCCGGCGACGAGGACGACGGTCGAGCTCGAACCTGAAGCAGGACTGAAGCACAGGCTTCGTCCAGCGTCCTCCATGCTGCTTGCGGGCAGTGCCCACCTACCGTGTCCGCCGTGAACGCACCCGCACGTGTCCTGGTGGTCGAGGACGACGACTCCCTCCGCACCGCCGTGGCCGCGACCCTGCGCGCCGAGGGGTTCGTCGTGACCGAGGCCACCGACGGCCGGGCGATCGCCGAGGACCTCGACCGCGCCGCTCCCGACCTCGTCCTGCTGGACTGGATGCTGCCCGGACCGAGCGGCATCCTGCTCGCGGCACGGATCCGGACGCGGTCGGACGCCGCCGTCGTGATGATGACCGCCCGCGACGAGCTCGACGACCGGCTGCGCGGCTTCGCCGAGGGGGCCGACGACTACGTGGTGAAGCCGTTCGCGATGGCCGAGCTCGTGGCACGCGTCACGGCCGTGCTCCGCCGCCGCGGTCGGGTCCCGTCGGTGATCGAGGTCGGCGACCTCGTGCTCGACCCGGAGGGCGCGACCGTGCGACGCGCCGGCGTCCTGCTCGACCTGACGGCCACCGAGTTCCGGCTGCTGCGGTTCCTCGCCGAGAGCCGTGGCCGGACCGTCTCCAAGGGGCAGATCACGACGCAGGTGTGGGGCTACGAGGACATCGCGCCGAACCTGGTCGAGGTCCACCTCAGCGCACTCCGCCGCAAGATGGAGGTGCACGGTCCCCGGCTCGTGCACACGGTCCGCGGGCTCGGGTACCGGCTCTCCGTCGACCGGGGCGCGGCGTGACCGCGGTCGACCGACGGCTGCGCACGTCCTCGCTGCGACTGCGGACCGTGGTCGCGGTGCTCGTGCTGCTCGCGGTGCTGCTGGCCGGGCTCGTCGTCGCGGTCGAGGCGGTGCTCGGCGCGCGACTGCGTGCACAGGTCGAGGACCGACTGCGGGACCGGGCTGCCGCCGCTGCCGCACTCGTGGGGGTGCTCGACGCGGACGACCTCGCCGACCGCTTGTCGGCGCAGGGCCTCTCGGTGCGGATCGTGCAGCCCGACGGCGCCGCGGTCGAGGCCGGGCCGACACCCGACCAGCTGCGCTCCGGACCGCCCGACCCCGGGCAGCTCCCGGGTCCGGCGCCTCGCGACCGGTCGTCCTCCAGCGGCTCGACCGGGGCTGCCGACGCCGGTGCAACGGCGTCGTCCGGTGCGACGGCGTCGTCGGGTGCGTCGGCGTCCTCCGGTGCGACGGCGTCCTCCGGTGCATCGGCGTCCTCCGGTGCGACGGTGGTGTCGTCGCGTGCCAGTGAGGACGACGGCGTGCTCACACTCCGGTCCGTCCTCGACGACGGCACACGCATCACGCTGACCGCCGGCACCCGCGACGTGCAGGAGACCCTGACGCAGCTCGGCTGGGTGATGGGCGGTGCGTCCGCGGTGTTCCTGGGTGTCGCCGTCGTCGGAGTGGTCCTGGTCGTGCGGCGCGCGCTGCGTCCGCTCGACGAGGTCACCGCGACGGCCCGATCGATCGCCGACGGTGACCGTGGTCGGCGGTTGCGCCCTGCCAGGACGGACACCGAGATCGGCCGCGTCGCCGCCGCGTTCGACGAGATGCTCGACGCCGTCGAGGGTGCCGAGGCGCAGGCCGTGGCCGCTGAGGAACGGGTCCGGGGCTTCCTGTCGGACGCCGCACACGAGCTCCGCACGCCCGTCGCCGGCGTCCGCGCAGCGGCGGACACGCTGGTCCGGAGCGGTGGCGACGACCCGGCGACGACCGAGGTGCTCGCGGTGCACGTCGTCCGCCAGGCCGACCGCGCGGCGCGCCTCGTCGACGACATGCTCACGATGGCGCGACTCGACCGGGGGATCGCGCTCGACCGGCGGCCGACCGACCTCGTCCCGTGGCTGCGCGCCGAGGTCGACCGGCTCGAGCTCCGGCTGCCGGGGATCACCATGCACCCCGGACTCCCGACCGAGCCCGTCCCGGTCGAGGTCGACGCCGACCGACTCGCGCAGGTGCTCGGCAACCTCGTCGACAACGCGGCGCGGGCCACGGGCGGGACGGGGACGGTGCGGCTGACCCTCGGCACGGACGCCGACGAGGCGACGCTCGTGGTCGAGGACGACGGGCCCGGCATCCCCGTCGGCGACCGGGAGCGCGTGTTCGACCGGCTCGTCCGACTGGGGGAGTCGCGGGACGTCCGGTCGGGTGGTGCCGGACTCGGCCTGCCGATCGCCCGCGGCATCGCGGTCGCCCACGGTGGCACGCTCGTCCACGACGACGACGGGACGCTCGGCGGCGCGCGGTTCGTGCTCCGCCTGCCCCGCGCGACCCGCGCCGTCGACCCCGGGTCGGGCGCCGACCGGGGTGTCGCTCCGGCCCCGGTGTCTGCCACGATGGGGACGTGAGCGCTCATCAGGAGAACGGACGGATCGTCGCGGTGAGCCGCGACGCCGAGCACCGCTTCAGCAAGCCCGTCGTCGAGGAGATCACCCTCGTCGCGGGGTGGGGCGTCGACGGCGACGCGCACGCCGGGACGGCCGTGCAGCACCGCTCCCGCGTCGCCAGGGACCCGTCACAGCCGAACCTGCGGCAGGTCCACCTGCTCCACGCCGAGGTGTTCGACGAGGTCGCCGCCTCCGGGCACACCGTCGTGCCGGGGGACATGGGGGAGAACGTCACGACCCGCGGCGTCGACCTGCTCGGACTGCCGACCGGGGCCCTGCTCCACCTCGGTGACGCGGCCTGTGTGCGCGTGACCGGGCTCCGGAACCCGTGCCAGCAGATCAACGACTTCGACCCGGGGCTGCTGCGCGCGGTCCTCGGCCGGGCGGAGGACGGCACCGTGGAGCGCAAGGGCGGCGTGATGGGCGTCGTCGTGACGGGGGGCGTCGTCCGCGCGGGCGACGCCGTCCGGGTCGAGCTGCCCGAGGGAGCGCTGCAACCGCTCGCCCCGGTGTGAGGACCGGGGGCGGGGCCGGGCCCTGCTAGCCTGGAGCCCTCGCGAGTGTGGTGGAACGGTAGACACGGGGCACTCAAAATGCTCTGCCTCACGGCGTGCGGGTTCGAGTCCCGCCACTCGTACAAGGTCGCTCACGGCGTGCGGGGCTGGGCGCACCGAGCGTCCCGCCACTCGTACGAGGTCGCTCACGGCGTGCGGGGCTGGGCGCACCGAGCGTCCCGCCACTCGTACGAGGTCGCTCACGGCGTGCGGGGCCGGGCGCACCGAGCGTCCCGCCACTCGTACAAGGTCGCTCACGGCGTGCGGGGCTGGGCGCACCGAGCGTCCCGCCACTCGTACAGAAGTTCGTCGAACCGCGCATCCACAGCTGACGGAAGCCACGCGCTCCGTCTAGTAGGCTCTCGGTCGTGAGTGACACAGAAGCAACCCCCGCAGCACCGCGTCGCGTCGTCGTCGCCGAGGACGAGTCGCTCATCCGTCTCGACATCGTCGAGATCCTCCGCGACAACGGGTTCGACGTGGTCGGGGAAGCCGGCGACGGTGAGACCGCCGTCCAGCTCGCGACCGACCTGCGCCCGGACCTCGTCGTCATGGACGTCAAGATGCCCCAGCTCGACGGCATCTCCGCTGCCGAGAAGCTCTCCAAGAACCACATCGCTCCGGTGGTCCTCCTCACGGCGTTCAGCCAGAAGGACCTCGTCGAGCGCGCGACCGAAGCCGGTGCCCTGGCCTACGTCGTGAAGCCCTTCACCCCGAACGACCTGCTCCCCGCGATCGAGATCGCCCTCTCGCGTCACCAGCAGATCATCACGCTCGAGGCCGAGGTCGCCGACCTCGTCGAGCGGTTCGAGACCCGCAAGCTCGTCGACCGCGCCAAGGGCCTGCTCAACGAGAAGATGGGCCTCACCGAGCCCGAGGCGTTCCGCTGGATCCAGAAGGCGTCGATGGATCGTCGTCTGACGATGCACGACGTCGCGAAGGCGATCATCGAGCAGCTCAGCGCCAAGAAGTAACGAGCACCCGCTCGCTCACGCGGACGTCGGTGCACGGGTACGGGCCGACATCGCGCCGGTCGATCGTCACGTGCAACGTCGGAGGATGCGCCTGCACCGGGTGCGCGCGCATCGTGCGACACCGCACCTGTCGAACGACGCGTTCCGTGTCGGAGACCGCGTGCAGCGGCAGGGCCGCGGCAGAGCGCCGGACGGGAGGCGCGGGTCGGCCCCGCCGCAGCCGCGCCACGTGGCAGGGTGGGGGCATGGACGACGTGGTGATCCGTGCCTCCCGGCCGGAGGACATGCCGACGGTGGCCGACCTGCGTTGGCGGTGGAGCGTCGAGGAAGACGGCGCCGTGCCCACGGTGACGCCCGACGAGTACCGCGAGGCAATGTCGGCCTTCGCCGCCGAGCACGCCGACTCGCACCGGTGCGTGGTCGCGGAGCGCGTCGGGGAGGTGCTGGGGATGGCGTGGCTCGCCGTGCACCCGCGGCCGCCGGCGCCGCACCGGCCGCGCGGACGCGTGACCGCCGAATTGCAGACCGTCTACGTGCACCCCGACCTGCGCGGCGGGGGCGTCGCCGGACGCCTGGTCACGGCCCTGCTCGACATCGCCGACGAACTCGGCGCGGAGCGCACCGCGGTGCACTCCAGCGTCGCCGGTGAGACGCTCTACCGTCGGCTCGGGTTCGGCGATGCCCGCCTGCTGCTGCAGCGACCGCCCGAGGACTGAACCGCTAGCGCCGCTCGCGGATCATGTTCGTGATCCGCACGGTGGAGCAGCGTCGGCCCTCGTCGTCGGTGAGCACGATCTCGTGCGTGGTGAGCGTGCCGCCGAGGTGGATCGCCGTGCAGGTCCCCGTGACCCGGCCGCTCGTCGCACTGCGGGAGTGCGACGCACTGAGCTCGATGCCGACCGCGTAGCGGCCGGGCCCGGCGTGCACGTTCGCAGCCATCGACCCGAGGCTCTCGGCGAGCACGACGTACGCTCCGCCGTGCAGCAGCCCGACCGGCTGGCGGTTGCCCTCGACGGGGATCGACCCGACGGCACGCTCCGCGCTCAGCTCGGTGATCTCCATGCCCATCTTCGTGGCGAGCTCGCCCGTGCCGCGGTCGGAGAGTCGCTCGTCGACGGCTCCGGAGGCGGTCGGTTCGTGGGTCACGTCGTCGGTCACGCTCGCGGACTCCCGTGTCGGATGGCGTCGGTAGGCTGTCCGGGTGTCGGACTCCGCAAAGCCTACCCTCATGGTCATCGATGGCCACTCGCTCGCCTTCCGGGCCTTCTACGCACTGCCGGTCGACAGCTTCGTGAACCGCGAGGGGCAGCACACGAACGCCATCCACGGCTTCATCTCGATGCTGCTCATGCTCCTGCAGCGCGAGAAGCCGACCCACCTGGCGGTCGCGTTCGACATCTCCCGCTTCTCCTTCCGCACCCGCGAGTACGAGGACTACAAGGGCACCCGCTCGGAGACCCCGCCCGAGTTCAAGGGCCAGATCCCGCTCCTGCAGCAGGCGCTCGAGGCGATGGGCATCACGACGGTGACGAAGGAGGACTACGAGGCCGACGACATCCTCGCCACCTTCGCGCGACAGGGTGCCGAGCAGGGGTACCAGGTGTACGTGGTCTCGGGTGACCGCGACTCGATCCAGCTCGTCAACGACGACGTCACGCTGCTGTACCCGTCGGTCCGCGGCGTCTCCGAGCTCACGCGCTACGACCGCGACAAGGTGTACGAGCGGTACGGCATCGAGCCGCACCAGTACCCGGACATCGCGGCGCTCGTGGGGGAGACCAGCGACAACCTGATCGGCATCGACAAGGTCGGAGAGAAGACCGCGGTCAAGTGGGTGACCGCGTACGGCTCCCTCGACGGTGTCCTCGAGCACGCCGACGAGATCAAGGGCGTCGTCGGGAACAACCTCCGCGAGCAGAAGGACCGGGCGATCCGGAACCGCAGGCTGAACCGGCTCGTGAACGACGTCGAGCTGCCCGTCGGACCGGCCGACGTCGCCCTCCGCCCGCTGGACGAGCAGGCCGTCCGCGACCTCTTCGCCAAGCTGCAGTTCCGCACGCTGCTCGACCGGGTCTTCAAGGTCGCCGGTACCGGTGAGCCGAGCGAGGCGAGCGATGCTCCCGGCTCGGTCGACAGCGGCGCGCCGACCCCGCCGAAGGTCACCACGGTCATCGACGAAGAGCTCGGGTACTGGCTCGAGCGCAAGGGTGCGAACGACGCCGAGAACGGGTTCGGCGTCGCGGTCGAGGTCATCGACGGCCGGCTCAGCGCGATCGGCATCGCGACCCACGACGACGCCGTCCTGGTGCCCGGCGGCAGCGGCGCGAAGGACTACGAGCAGCTCGCCGCGTGGTTCGCCTCCGACGCCCCGAAGCACTTCCACGACGCCAAGGCCGCCATCAAGGCGCTCGGCACGGTCGGCATCACGGTGCGGGGCATCGCCGGGGACGCCCGCATCACCGGGTGGCTCGCGCAGCCGGGCAAGCAGGGGCAGCCCCTCGCCGACCTCGTGTACCAGGAACTCGGCGAGGAGCTGCCGACCGCCGACCCGAACCAGCTCGTCCCCGAGACCGAACCGGTCAACGTCGGCGTGCACGCCTGGTACGTCCTGCGGGTCGACACCGCGCTGCGCTCCCGCGTCGACGAGTCCTCGCTGCGGGTGCTCGACACGATCGAGCTGCCGCTCGTCCCGGTGCTGGCGGGCATGGAGACCATCGGCGTCGGTATCGACCGCCCGGTCCTGACCGGGCTGTCGCACGACCTGGGGGAGCGCGCCGCCGAGCTCGCGCAGCAGGCCTTCGCCGAGATCGGCCACGAGGTGAACCTCGGCTCGCCGAAGCAGCTGCAGGAGGTCCTGTTCACCGAGCTCGCGATGCCGAAGACCCGCAAGACGAAGACCGGCTTCTCGACCGACGCGGCGAGCCTGGCCGACCTGCAGGAGCAGCACCCGCACCCGTTCCTCGGACTGCTGCTGCAGCACCGCGACGCCACGAAGCTCCGGCAGATCGTCGACACGCTCGACGCCGCGGTCGTCGACGGACGCATCCACACCCGCTACGAGCAGACCGGCACGAGCACCGGCCGGGTCTCGTCGACGGACCCCAACCTGCAGAACATCCCGGTCAAGACCGCCGTGGGTCGCCGCATCCGGTCGGCCTTCGCGGTCGCCGAGCCGTACACGACGCTCGTGACCGCCGACTACTCGCAGATCGAGATGCGCATCATGGCGCACCTGTCCGGCGACCCGGGGCTCATCCAGGCGTTCAACGAGGGCGAGGACCTGCACCGCTTCGTCGGTGCCCGGGTGTTCTCGGTCGAGCCGGCGGACGTCACGCCCGAGATGCGCACGAAGGTGAAGGCGATGTCGTACGGCCTGGCCTACGGCCTCAGCCCGTTCGGCCTGTCGAAGCAGCTCCGCATCGAGCAGTCCGAGGCGCGCACGCTCATGAACGAGTACTTCGCCCGCTTCGGTGCGGTGCGCGACTACCTCCGGGGCGTCGTCGAGCAGGCCCGTGAGGACGGCTACACCGAGACGATCTTCGGTCGCCGGCGTCCGTTCCCGGACCTGAAGAGCCCGAACCGCGTCCTCCGCGAGAACGCCGAGCGCGCCGCGCTGAACGCGCCGATCCAGGGGTCGGCCGCCGACATCATGAAGATCGCGATGCTCGGCGTCGACGAGGACCTCCGCGAGGGATCGCTCGAGTCGCACCTGCTGCTCCAGGTGCACGACGAGCTCATCCTCGAGGTCGCTCCCGGCGAGCAGGAGCGCGTCGAGGAGATCCTGCGCACCCGGATGGGCGCGGCTGCCGAGCTGAGCGTCCCGCTCGACGTGTCGGTCGGCGTCGGCCCGAACTGGGAGTCCGCGGCGCACTGACGCGCGCGGGTCGCGTTGCGAGCACGTCACGGACGGGAGGCGCGGTGCCGGCTGGCACCGTGCCTCCCGTCCGTCGTCCAGACAGCTCGCGCGCCGCGGTCGCGTCGAGACGCCGCGGTTGCGTCGAGACGCCGCCAGATCCGGCGGCGTCTCGCTCACCGGAGGGCGTCTCGTGTCGACGCCCCCGTCCCGCCGTCCGCAGCTCCGCGCGCCGAGGCGCTCGGTAGGGTCGGGGCATGAGCGAAGACCGACCCGTCCGCCAGCCGTCCGCCGTCGACCGCGTCGCCGAGGACTGGGTGTCCACCCTCGTCGACCTCGACCCGACCGTCGCCACGTACATCGGGGTCCCCGGGCGCACCGACGGCTACGGCGACACCTCGCCCGTCGGCGCCGACGCCCTCGCCGACGCCGCACGTTCCGCGCGCCGGGCCCTCGACGCCGCCGAGTCGACGGACGACGTCGACCGGGTGACGAAGACCGACCTCGGAGCGGAGCTCGACCTGGTCGTGGAGTCGCACGAGCGGAAGCTGCACCTGCGGGACCTCAACGTGATCGCGAGCCCCGCGCAGGAGTTCCGCGACGTCCTCGACCTGATGCCGACCGCGACCACCGACGACTGGCAGGACGTCGCGGGGCGCCTGCACGCGCTGCCGGACGCCCTGGAGGGCTACCGCGAGACCCTGCTGCAGGGCACGCGCGAGCAGGTCACGCCCGCCGCGCGCCAGGTCGCACTCATCGCTGAGCAGGCCGCGCGCAACGGTGCCGAGGACGGGTTCTTCCGCCAGCTCGTCGACGGCGCCGCGCTCGAGGGCGGCGCGCCGCTGCCCGAGTCGCTCCGCGGCGAGCTGGTACGCGGCGCCGAGGTCGCGGCGGCCGCGTACCGGTCGTTCGGCGGCTTCCTCGAGCACGAGCTGCTGCCCCTGGCGACCCCGGTCGACGCGGTCGGTCGCGAGGACTACGAGCTGCACTCCCGACGCTTCCTGGGTGCCGTCGTCGACCTCGACGAGACGTACGAGTGGGGCATCGAGGAGCTCGCCCGGATGCGCGACGAGCAGGAGCGCATCGCGGACCGCATCGAGTCCGGCGCCTCGGTGGCGCGCGCGATCGAGGTCCTCGACGCCGACCCCGCCCGCATCCTGCACGGCACCGACGCCCTGCAGCGGTGGATGCAGGAGACCAGTGACGCGTCGATCCGCGCGATGGACGGGGAGTACTTCGACATCGCCGACCCGATCAAGCGCCTGGAGTGCCGGATCGCCCCGACGCAGGAGGGTGGGATCTACTACACCGGCCCCTCCGACGACTTCTCGCGTGCGGGCAGGATGTGGTGGTCGGTGCCGCAGGGCGTCACGGAGTTCGGCACGTGGCGTGAGAAGACGACGGTCTACCACGAGGGCGTGCCCGGTCACCACCTGCAGATCAGCCAGGCGGTCTACAACCGCGGGGAGCTCAACACGTGGCGTCGGCAGCTGGCCGGACCGTCCGGGCACGTCGAGGGCTGGGCCCTCTACGCCGAGCGGCTCATGGAGCAGCTCGGGTTCCTCGACGACGACGGGGACCGCCTCGGCATGCTCGACGGCCAGCGGATGCGGGCGGCCCGCGTGGTGCTCGACATCGGTGTGCACCTGCAGAAGACCAACCCCGACGGCGGTGGCTGGACGTGGGAGTACGCGCTCGACTTCATGGGCCGGAACGTCAACATGGCGCCGGAGTTCGTGCAGTTCGAGGTCGCCCGGTACTTCGGGTGGCCGGGGCAGGCGCCGTCCTACAAGGTCGGGCAGCGCGTCTGGGAGTCGATCCGCGACGAGCTGGCCGCACGCGAGGGCGCTGCGTTCGACCTGAAGGCCTTCCACCACCGGGCGCTCGCACTCGGCGGGGTCGGCCTGGACACGCTCCGGAGCGCGCTGCTCGACTGACGGCGTGACGGGTCGACGGACGGGAGGCGCGTGGCGGGGTCGCCGCGTGCCTCCCGTCCGTCCTCCGGTCACCCCGCGACACGCGACACGCCCGGTTGTGGGGCCCGCGGCCCTGCGGCTAGACTCAATCGGCGCAATCCGCGCCAACCAACCACTGCCATGACGGCTCGCACCGACGTTCGGTGCGGACCAGGGGGTCGCTCCCTCGCCGTCACGGCCCGACTCATGTCCGTTCGGAGCAATCTCTACATGACAACCACCACGACCAAGGCTCCCAAGCAGGTCGCCATCAACGACATCGGCTCGGCTGATGACTTCCTGGCCGAGGTCGAGAAGACCCTCAAGTTCTTCAACGACGGCGATCTGATCTCCGGAACCGTCGTGAAGATCGACCGCGACGAGGTCCTCCTCGACGTCGGCTACAAGACCGAGGGTGTCATCCCCTCGCGCGAGCTCTCGATCAAGCACGACGTCGACCCCAACGAGGTCGTCG
Organism: Curtobacterium sp. ODYSSEY 48 V2; assembly: GCF_023712625.1. Taxonomy (NCBI): domain Bacteria; kingdom Bacillati; phylum Actinomycetota; class Actinomycetes; order Micrococcales; family Microbacteriaceae; genus Curtobacterium; species Curtobacterium sp. ODYSSEY 48 V2. The sequence continues at coordinate 37,075 of NZ_JAMAXX010000005.1, read as the reverse complement.
AGGTCGGCGACGAGGTCGAGGCCCTGGTCCTCCAGAAGGAGGACAAGGAAGGCCGCCTCATCCTGTCGAAGAAGCGTGCGCAGTACGAGCGTGCGTGGGGCGACGTCGAGAAGATCAAGGAGTCCGACGGCGTCGTGACCGGCACGGTCATCGAGGTCGTCAAGGGCGGTCTCATCGTCGACATCGGCCTCCGTGGCTTCCTCCCGGCCTCGCTCATCGAGCTGCGTCGCGTCCGCGACCTGACCCCGTACCTGGGCCAGGAGCTCGAGGCGAAGATCCTGGAGCTCGACAAGAACCGCAACAACGTGGTCCTCTCGCGCCGCGCCCTGCTCGAGCAGACGCAGTCCGAGTCGCGCACCACCTTCCTCAACAACCTCCACAAGGGCCAGGTCCGCAAGGGCATCGTGTCGTCGATCGTCAACTTCGGTGCGTTCGTCGACCTGGGCGGCGTCGACGGTCTCGTCCACGTCTCCGAGCTCTCCTGGAAGCACATCGAGCACGCCAGCGAGGTCGTCGAGGTCGGTCAGGAAGTCACCGTCGAGATCCTCGAGGTGGACCTGGACCGCGAGCGCGTGTCGCTCTCGCTCAAGGCCACGCAGGAGGACCCGTGGCAGGTCTTCGCCCGCACCCACGCGATCGGTCAGATCGCACCGGGCAAGGTCACGAAGCTCGTGCCGTTCGGTGCCTTCGTCCGCGTCGCCGACGGCATCGAGGGTCTCGTCCACATCTCGGAGCTCTCGAACAAGCACGTCGAGCTCGCCGAGCAGGTCGTCTCCGTCGGTGACGAGGTCTTCGTCAAGATCATCGACATCGACCTCGACCGTCGTCGCATCTCGCTCAGCCTCAAGCAGGCGAACGAGGGCGTGGACCCGGAGGGCACCGAGTTCGACCCGGCGCTCTACGGCATGCCGACCGAGTACGACGACCAGGGCAACTACAAGTACCCCGAGGGCTTCGACCCGGAGACCAACGAGTGGCTCGAGGGCTACGACACCCAGCGCACCGAGTGGGAGGGCCAGTACGCGGCCGCCCAGTCGCGCTGGGAGGCCCACAAGGCGCAGGTCGCGAAGACCATCGCGGACGAGGAGAAGGGTGGCTTCGACCTCCCCGCCTCGGCCTCGAGCTCGTCCTCGTCCTCGTCGACCTTCTCGAGCGAGTCGAACGGTCAGGGCACCCTGGCCGACGACGCCTCGCTCGCGGCGCTCCGCGAGAAGCTCAGCTCGAACAACTGATCGAGCGGGTCGCACGTCCCGGAAGCCCGGTACCCCTGACGGGGTGCCGGGCTTCCGGCGTTCCACGACGTCCTCGGTAGCCTGGACCCGTGCGCATCATCGGTCTGACAGGCGGCATCGCCGCGGGCAAGTCCACCGTCTCCCGTCGCTGGGCGGAGCACGGCGCGGTCGTCGTCGACGCCGACCAGCTCGCGCGGCAGGCGGTCGCTCCGGGCAGCCCCGGGCTCGCCCGTGTCGTGGAACGGTTCGGGACGGGCGTGCTCGCCCCCGACGGCGCGCTCGACCGGGCCGCCCTGGGCAGCATCGTCTTCTCCGACGCCTCGGCGCGGAAGGACCTCGAGGGGATCACCCACCCGGAGGTGTGGCGGCTCGCACGGGGAGCGTTCGACGCCGCCGAGGCCGCTGATCCGGAAGCCGTCGTCGTCTACGACGTCCCGCTCCTCGCCGAGGCCCGGGGGAGTCGGCCGATCCGGTTCGACGCGGTCGTCGTCGTGGATGCCCCTGCGGCGCAGCGGGTCGGACGACTCGTCGAGCACCGGAGCATGCCGCGTGACGAGGCCGAGCGACGCGTGGCGGCCCAGGCGTCGGACGCCGAGCGGCTCGCCCTCGCCGACCACGTCGTCGACGCGACCGGATCGCTCGAGGACACCCTGCGGTCCGCCGACGCGGTGTGGGAGCGCATCGCGTCCTGACCGGGCCCAGCAGGCCCTGGTAGCCGCTCAGCTGTGGGCGATCAGGGCCGTCGGGTGTCAGGGGGCGCGACTACCGTTGTCCCCATGGCAGTGTCGATCCAGCCCACCCGGGCGATCCGTCCCTTCGAGGTGATCAGCGAGTACTCGCCGAGCGGTGACCAGCCGGCGGCGATCGCCGAGCTCGCCGGTCGGATCAACGCGGGTGAGACCGACGTCGTGCTGCTCGGCGCGACCGGTACCGGCAAGTCGGCGACCACCGCGTGGCTGATCGAGCAGGTCCAGCGGCCGACGCTCGTGCTCGCGCACAACAAGACCCTGGCCGCGCAGCTGGCGAACGAGTTCCGCGGGCTCCTGCCGAACAACGCGGTCGAGTACTTCGTCTCGTACTACGACTACTACCAGCCCGAGGCGTACGTCCCGCAGACGGACACCTTCATCGAGAAGGACTCGTCGGTCAACGCGGAGGTCGAGCGGCTCCGGCACTCGACGACGAACTCGCTGCTCAGCCGGCGCGACGTCGTGGTCGTGTCCACCGTGTCCTGCATCTACGGCCTCGGCACGCCCGAGCAGTACATGAACGCGTCGATCGCGCTCCACGTCGGTCAGACGATCTCCCGCGACCAGCTCGTGCGCAAGTTCGTCGGCATGCAGTACCAGCGCAACGACGTCGACTTCGCCCGCGGCACCTTCCGCGTCCGCGGCGACACCATCGAGATCATCCCGATGTACGAAGAGCACGCGATCCGCATCGAGATGTTCGGTGACGAGATCGAGGCGCTCACCTCGCTGCACCCGCTGACCGGCAACGTCATCGCGGACCTGCCCGGTGTCTCGATCTTCCCGGCGTCGCACTACGTCGCCGACACCGACGTCATGCACCGGGCGATCGAGCGGATCAAGGACGAGCTGGCCGACCGACTCGCCGAGCTCGAGGGCCAGGGCAAGCTGCTCGAGGCCCAGCGGCTCCGCATGCGCACGACCTTCGACATCGAGATGATGGAGCAGATCGGCTTCTGCTCCGGCATCGAGAACTACTCGCGCCACATGGACGGGCGCGATGCGGGCGAGGCGCCGCACTGCCTCATCGACTACTTCCCGGACGACTTCCTCATCGTGATCGACGAGTCGCACGTGACCGTGCCGCAGATCGGCGCGATGTACGAGGGTGACGCCTCCCGCAAGCGCACGCTCGTGGAGCACGGGTTCCGCCTGCCGAGCGCGCTCGACAACCGACCGTTGACGTGGGAGGAGTTCCTCGAGCGCGTCGGGCAGAAGGTCTACCTGTCGGCGACCCCGGGCAAGTACGAACTCGGCGTCACCGACAGCGTCGTCGAGCAGATCATCCGTCCGACGGGTCTGGTCGACCCCGAGATCGTCGTGAAGCCGAGCGACGGCCAGATCGACGACCTGCTCGAGGAGATCAAGCTGCGCGTCGAGCGTGACGAGCGCGTGCTCGTCACGACCCTGACCAAGCGGATGGCCGAGGAACTCACGGACTTCCTCGGCAACGCCGGCGTCCGCGTGCGGTACCTGCACTCCGACGTCGACACCCTGAAGCGTGTCGAACTGCTGACGGAGCTGCGCCAGGGCGTGTACGACGTGCTCGTCGGCATCAACCTGCTGCGCGAGGGCCTCGACCTGCCCGAGGTGTCCCTCGTGGCGATCCTCGACGCCGACAAGGAGGGGTTCCTGCGGTCGTCGACGTCGCTCATCCAGACGATCGGCCGTGCCGCCCGCAACGTGTCGGGCCAGGTGCTCATGTACGCCGACAAGATTACCGACTCCATGCGCCAGGCGATCGACGAGACCGATCGGCGCCGCGAGAAGCAGGTCGCCTACAACCTCGAGCACGGCATCGACCCGCAGCCCCTCCGCAAGAAGATCGCCGACATCACCGAGGTGCTGCAGCGCGAGAGCGACGACACCAAGGCGCTGCTCGAGGGTCGCCCGGGTTCCGACGGCCGCCGGTCGCCCACGCCGAACCTGCGTCGCGAGGGCATCGCGGGAGAGGGCGCGACCCAGCTCGAGGCGACGATCGCCGACCTCAACGACCAGATGCTGCAGGCCGCGGCCGAGCTGAAGTTCGAGCTGGCGGCACGGCTCCGCGACGAGGTGCAGGACCTGAAGAAGGCGCTGCGACAGATGGAGTCCGCCGGGCATGTCCGCTGACACCTCCGGGACCGCGCGGCGGACGGTCGTCGTCACGGGTGCCAGCGCCGGCCTGGGCTACCACGCAGCCGAGCAGCTCGCGGCACAGGGCCACCGGGTCGTGCTCGCCACGCGGAACCCCGAGCGTGCCGCCGCTGCCGAGCGGAGCATCCGGAAGCGCGTCGACGACGCAGCGCTCGTGCACCTGCACCTCGACCTGGCCGACCTCGACAGCGTGCGTGCCGCGGCCGTGCGGCTCCGGGAGCTCGGCCCCGTGCACGCCCTGCTCAACAACGCCGGCGTGGTCGGATCGGCTCGACCGCAGCGCACCGCGCAGGGCTTCGAACTGCAGGTCGGCACGAACCACCTCGGACACTTCGCCTGGACGGCGCTGGCGCTGCCGGCCCTCGACCAGGACGCCGGGCGTGTGGTGCACCTCGGCTCCATCGCGCACCGCCTCACGACGCTCGACCGGACGGATCCGCTCGCGGTCGGCCGCTACGAGGGCCACCGCCAGTACGCCAGGAGCAAGCTCGCGGTGATGCTGTTCGGCTTCGAGCTCGCGCAGCGGTTGGGTGACGCCGGCTCGCGGGTGCGCAGCGTCGTCGCGCACCCGGGGCTTGCGCTCGACGCCGCCGCGCCGCCCCGACCGGACGTCGCGCCGACGCGGTCGGAACCGGCGTGGATGCGGGCGGGCTCGGGCTGGGTGGCGCAGGGCAAGGACGCCGGGGCGCGGCCACTCGTGCACGCCGCCGTCGGTGAGGCCGTGCGCTCGGGAGAGTACTGGGGGCCGGCCGGTCCGCTCCAGTTCGCCGGTCGTCCGGCGCTCGTCCCGGCGCGCCCGCGTGCCCACGACCGCACCGTCGCTGCGCGCCTCTGGACGGCGAGCGAACAGGCGACCGGCGTCGCGTTCGCTCTCGACGCACTCGGCTAGACCGCCACGCCCGGACGGATGTCGGTCCTGCTTCGTAGAATCGTCTGCGATGACCATCACCTCTGACCGCGGAACCGCGACCCCGGGCCGGAACGCCTTCGGCGAGCCTGCAGACCTCCACATACCCGGCGGGACGGCGCCGCACAGCACCTCGACGCTCAGCGTCCGGGGCGCTCGCGTGCACAACCTCCGCGACGTCGACCTCGAGATCCCTCGGGACTCGCTCGTCGTGTTCACCGGGCTGTCCGGGTCGGGCAAGTCCTCGCTCGCGTTCGACACGATCTTCGCCGAGGGCCAACGGCGCTACGTGGAGTCGCTGTCGGCCTACGCCCGGCAGTTCCTCGGCCAGGTGGACCGGCCCGACGTCGACTTCATCGAGGGCCTGTCGCCGGCGGTCTCGATCGACCAGAAGTCGACGAACCGGAACCCGCGGTCGACCGTGGGCACCATCACCGAGGTCTACGACTACATGCGTCTGCTCTGGGCGCGCATCGGTGTCCCGCACTGCCCCGTCTGCGGCGAGGTGATCAGCAAGCAGAGCGTGCAGCAGATCGCGGACCAGCTCATGGAGTTCGAGACCGGCACGCGCTTCCAGGTCCTCGCGCCGGTCGTCTCCAAGAAGAAGGGCGAGTTCGTCGACCTCTTCCAGGAGCTCGCGGCCTCGGGGTACGCCCGTGCGATCGTCGACGGTGAGCGCATCCAGCTGAGCGACCCGCCCAAGCTCAAGAAGCAGGTCAAGCACGACATCTCGGTGATCGTCGACCGTCTCGTGGCGAGCGACGACATCCTCGGCCGCCTCACCGACTCGCTCGAGACCGCCCTGCGGTTGACGAACGGCACCGTGGCGATCGACCTCGTCGACCACGAGGGGCCCGGCGCGGTCCGGACCTACTCCGAGAACCTGTCCTGCCCGAACAACCACCCGCTCGCGCTCACCGAGATCGAGCCGCGGACCTTCTCGTTCAACGCACCGTTCGGTGCCTGCCCCGAGTGCTCGGGCCTCGGTACCCGCATGTCGGTCGACCCCGACCTGGTGCTCGGCGACCCCGAGGCCTCGCTGCGAGACGGCGTCCTGCTGCCCTGGACGGGCACGAGCGGGCTGTACTCGTACTTCGAGAAGCTCCTCGCGGGTCTCGGCAAGGACCTCGGGTTCGGCCTCGACACCCCGTGGAACCAGCTCGACCCGTCGGTGCAGGCCGCGATCCTGACCGGCAAGGACTTCCAGGTCTCCGTGTCGTGGAAGAACCGTTTCGGCCGCGAGATGCGGTACACGAGCGGGTTCGAGGGCGTCATGCCCTACATCGAGCGCAAGTTCGCCGAGGCCGAGTCGGACTCGCAGCGGCAGCGCTTCCAGGGCTACCTGCGCGAGGTCCCCTGCCCGGTCTGCGACGGCACGCGCCTGAAGCCCGAGGTCCTCGCCGTGACGGTCGACGGTCGCAGCATCGCCGACGTGACCGACATGTCGCTCGACCAGGCGTACGGCTTCATGGAGGAGCTGACGCTCACCGAGCGTGAGGCGCACATCGCGGCCGCCGTCCTCCGCGAGATCCGCGCGCGGCTCGAGTTCCTGCTCGAGGTCGGCCTGAACTACCTGACCCTCGCACGCGGAGCCGGCGGGCTCTCCGGCGGCGAGGCGCAGCGCATCCGGCTCGCGACGCAGATCGGATCGGGCCTGACGGGCGTGCTCTACGTGCTCGACGAGCCGAGCATCGGCCTGCACCAGCGCGACAACCGTCGGCTCATCGACACGCTCGTCAAGCTCAAGGACCTCGGCAACACCCTCATCGTCGTCGAGCACGACGAGGACACCATCCGCACGGCGGACTGGGTCGTCGACATCGGACCGGGCGCGGGCGTGAACGGCGGCAAGGTCGTGCACTCCGGCTCCTACGAGGGCATCATCGCGAACCGCGAGTCGGTGACCGGTGACTACCTGGCAGGTCGGCGCGCGATCGAGGTGCCCGCCGAGCGACGGAAGATCAACCCGAAGCGCGTCATCAGCGTGCAGGGCGCCCGGGCGAACAACCTCAAGCAGGTCGACGTCGACTTCCCGCTCGGTGTCTTCACCGCGGTGACCGGCGTCAGCGGCTCCGGCAAGTCGACCCTGGTCAACGACATCCTGTACAAGGTGCTCGCGAACCAGCTCAACGGCGCACGGCACATCGCCGGCAAGCACACCCGCGTGAAGGGCCTCGACCAGCTCGACAAGGTCGTGCACGTCGACCAGGCGCCGATCGGCCGCACCCCGCGGTCCAACCCGGCGACCTACACCGGCGTGTTCGACCGCATCCGGCAGCTCTTCGCCGAGACGCCCGAGGCGAAGGCGCGCGGCTACCAGCCCGGTCGCTTCAGCTTCAACGTCAAGGGCGGCCGCTGCGAGAACTGCTCGGGTGACGGCACGATCAAGATCGAGATGAACTTCCTGCCCGACGTCTACGTGGCGTGCGAGGTCTGCGGCGGTGCGCGGTACAACCGCGAGACGCTGCAGGTGCACTACAAGGGCAAGGACATCTCCGAGGTCCTCGACATGCCGATCAGCGAGGCGGCAGAGTTCTTCGAGCCGATCTCGGCGATCCACCGCTACATGGCGACGCTCGTCGACGTGGGCCTCGGCTACGTGCGCCTCGGGCAGAGCGCGACGACCCTCTCCGGTGGCGAGGCCCAGCGCGTCAAGCTCGCGACGGAACTCCAGCGCCGCTCGAACGGCCGCACGGTCTACGTGCTCGACGAGCCGACGACCGGCCTGCACTTCGAGGACGTCCGGAAGCTGCTGCTCGTGCTGCAGAGCCTGGTCGACAAGGGCAACACCGTGATCACGATCGAGCACAACCTCGACGTGATCAAGTCCGCCGACTGGCTGGTCGACATGGGACCGGAGGGCGGTGCCGGTGGCGGTACGGTCCTGGCCGTCGGCACCCCGGAACACGTGGCCGACGTCCCCGAGAGCCACACCGGTGTCTTCCTGCGCGAGATCTTCGATGCGCAGGACGCCCGTGTCGGCAAGGAGCAGGCGGTCGGTGCGCGTCAGGCCACCCAGAAGCACCAGGGCGGGCAGCAGAGCAAGCAGAAGGCGGGTGCTCGGTAGGTGGCGGACACCGTCTCCTGGCGGCCGAAGGCGGGGGAGATCCCGACCGACCCAGGCGTCTACCGGTGGCGTGACGAGGCCGGTCGGGTGCTCTACGTCGGCAAGGCGAAGAACCTCCGCGCCCGCCTGAGCAACTACTTCGCACCGCTGCCGACCCTCCACGAGCGCACCCGACGCATGGTGCTCACGGCCCGGAGCGTCGAGTGGACCACCGTCGGCTCCGAGATCGAGGCACTGCAGCTCGAGTACACCTGGATCAAGGAGTTCGACCCGCCGTTCAACGTCAAGTTCCGGGACGACAAGTCGTACCCGTACATGGCGATCACCCTGGGCGAGGAGTCGCCGCGGGTGATGGTGACGCGGAACCGGAAGATCAAGGGCGCGAAGTACTTCGGGCCCTACCCGAAGATCTGGGCGGTGCACGACACCATCGACCTGATGATCAAGGTGTTCCCGATCCGCACCTGCTCGGACTCGTCCTACAAGAAGGCGATGCAGACGGGCAAACCGTGCTTCCCGGGCCAGATCGGCAAGTGCGGTGGACCCTGCTCGCAGAAGGTCACGATCGCCGAGCACCGGGCGATCGTCGAGGAGTTCGTCCGGTTCATGGGCAGCTACGACCGCAGGGTGATCACGACCCTGCGGCAGCGCATGGCCGCGGCCGCCGACGCCATGGACTACGAGCAGGCGGCGCGCTACCGCGACCAGGTCGGTGCCCTCGAAGCGGTGCTCGAGAAGTCGGCGGTGGTCCTCCGGGACTCGGTCGACCTCGACCTGTTCGGTGTGGCCGAGGACGAGCTCGCCGCCGCCGTGCAGCTGTTCTCCGTGCGCGGCGGGCGCATCCGCGGTGTCCGGGGGTGGGTGGTCGACAAGGAGCTCGACATCAGCACCGGCGACCTGGTCGAGCAGATCGTCCAGGGCCAGTACGCGACGAGCGACGACGTCCCGCGCGAGGTCGTCGTGCCGGAACTCCCCGAGGACGCCGAGGCCCTGCAGCAGTGGCTCAGCGAGCGGCGCGGCGGGCGCGGCACGAAGCTCAGCACGGCCCAGCGGGGTGACCGGGCGGGCCTCGCGCGCACGGCCGCCCAGAACGCCGCGCAGGCGCTCATGCTCTACAAGACGAAGCGCAGCGCCGACTACACGACGCGGTCGGCTGCCCTCGCCGACATCCAGGACGCCCTGGGCATGACCGAGGCCCCTCTGCGGATGGAGTGCTACGACATCTCCCACCTGCAGGGCACGAACGTGGTGGCGTCGATGGTGGTGTTCGAGGACGGGCTCCCGCGCAAGGACCAGTACCGCCGCTACACGATCGCCGAGACGACCGACGACACCGACAGCATGTACCAGGTGCTGTCGCGACGGCTGGCGCGCCTCGACGAGGACGCCACGGTGCCGGACGTCCCGGACGCCACGAGCGAGGACGTCGTCGAGGGCACGAAGCCGACGAAGCGGTTCGCGTACCGTCCGCAGCTGCTCATCGTCGACGGCGGCCAGCCCCAGGTCCAGGCGGCCAAGCGGGCGATGGACGAGGCCGGTGTGCACGACATCGCCCTGGTGGGCATCGCGAAGCGGCTCGAGGAACTGTGGTTGCCCGACGACGACTTCCCGGTGATCATGCCGCGCAACTCCGAGGCGCTCTTCCTGATCCAGCGGATCCGTGACGAGGCGCACCGGTTCGCGATCACGCACCAGCGGACCCGCCGGAAGCGCGACGTCCGGTCGCAGCTGTCGGAGATCCCCGGGCTCGGCCCGACGCGGGTGAACGCCCTGCTCAAGCACTTCGGGTCGGTCGCGCGCCTGCGTGAGGCGACGGCGGAGCAGATCGCCGAGGTGAACGGCGTCGGGCCGGCCACCGCGGCGGCGGTCGTCACGAAGCTCGCGCAGACGCCCCGCAGCGCGCCGGAGGGGAGCCCGCCCGGAGGAAGCGTGCCGGAGGCGAGCGACGCCGACCCTGCCGGGCGCGCAGCCAGCACCCCCGGTCCGGAGCGGACGACGGACCCGGACCCGCCCGCAGCAGCCGCCGTGGAGGAGCCGAGCCGCGCCTCCCGGCCGGTCGGCCCCGTCCGCGTCCCGGACGTCTCCGCCGACGGCCCGTCGCGTCCACGGTGACCGGCCCCGCTCCGAGCGCGGGACGGTAGCCTGGACGCGCAGCCGAGACCCGAAGCCGAGACCTCCCCGGGCCGTGGCCCGGGCCGCCACGACGGAGCCCTCCCACACATGAGCGACACGAGCGACGACCGAACAACCCCGACGTCCGCGTCGCAGCAGCACGACATCCTCATCGTCACCGGCATGTCCGGCGCCGGCCGTTCCACGGTCGGCAAGGCGCTCGAGGACCTCGGCTGGTACGTGGTCGACAACCTCCCGACGCAGATGCTCGGCCCGCTCACCGAGCTCGCGGACCGTGCCGGGGAGAAGATCCCGAAGATCGCGACCGTCGTCGACGTCCGCGGCGGACGGTTCTTCACCGACCCGGAGCAGGCGGTCGAGCAGGTCCGTGCCAGCACCTCCGCCCGGGTCCGGGTGCTCTTCCTCGAGGCGACGGACGCCGTGCTCGTGCGCCGCTTCGAGCAGGTCCGCCGGCCGCACCCGTTGCAGGGCGACGGGACGCTGCTCGACGGCATCGGCCTCGAGCGTTCGCGGCTGTCCGGGCTGCGCGAGGCCTCCGACGTCGTCATCGACACCTCGGACCTGAACATCCACCAGCTCGCCAACGCCGTCACGGAGCGCTTCGCCGACGACCACTTCGTCGGGGTCCAGGTCACGCTCATGAGCTTCGGGTTCAAGTACGGGCTGCCCGCCGACGCCGACATGGTCGCGGACGTGCGGTTCATCCCGAACCCCTACTGGGTGCCGGAACTCCGCCCGCACACCGGCCTCGACGCCCCCGTCTCGGAGTACGTCCTGTCGCAGCCGGGCGCCCGCTCGTTCGTCGAGCGGTACGCTGCCGTGCTCGAGCCCGTGCTGGCGGGATACCAACGCGAGAACAAAAGACACGCTACGATCGCCATCGGCTGTACCGGCGGCAAGCACCGCTCGGTCGCCGTCGTCGCCGAGTTGGCGAACCTCCTCCGCGGGATGTCCGACGTCGCCGTGCGTGTGAAGAACCGAGATCTCGGCCGGGAGTGACCGTTCCTCCGGCCGCTCCACACCCACGTGCGCCGGACCCGCGGACCCCACCAGAGAAAACGTTAGGAATGATGCTGTGCCGTTGACTGCCGAGGTCAAGGACGAACTGGCCAGGGTCGTCGTGAACCGCAACACGGTCCGCGCCGCCGAACTCGCGACCATCCTGCGGTTCGCGGGCGGCCTGCACGTCATCTCGGGCAGGATCGCGGTCGAGGTCGAGCTCGACACCCGGATCATCGTCCACCGCGTGCGCAAGGACCTGGCGGAGCTGTACGGCGTGCGGAGCGAGGCGTCGGTGGGGTCGTCCGCGTCCTCCCGCCGCGGCACCCGCTACCTGGTCCGCGTGCTCGAGGCGGGGGAGACGCTCGCCCGCCAGACCGGGCTCATGGACGCGCGCCGTCGCCCGGTGCGTGGCCTGCCGAACCGTCTGACGACCGGCAACCGCGAGGACCTCGCCGCCATCTGGCGCGGTGCGTTCCTCGCCTCCGGCACGCTGACCGACCCCGGTCGCGCCGCCGCGCTCGAGGTCACCTGCCCGGGCAACGAGGCGGCGATGGCACTGGTCGGTGCCGCCTCGCGCCTCGGGATCGCCGCGAAGGGCCGCGAGGTCCGCGGCGTCCACCGCGTCGTCATCCGCGACGGCGAGGCGATCGGCCAGATGCTCACCGTCATGGGCGCCGCCCGCACCACCGCCGAGTGGGAGGAGATGCGCCAGCGCCGCGAGGTCCGCGCCACCGCCAACCGTCTGGTGAACTTCGACGACGCCAACCTCCGCCGCTCGGCGCAGGCCGCCGTCGCCGCGTGCGCCCGCGTCGAGCGCGCGCTCGAGATCCTCGGTGACGACGTCCCGGACCACCTCAAGTACGCCGGGTCGCTCCGGCTGCAGCACCGTGACGCCTCGCTCGACGAGCTCGGTCAGCACGCCGAGCCGCCGATGACCAAGGACGCGATCGCCGGCCGCATCCGCCGCCTGCTCGCGATGGCCGACAAGAAGGCCGTCGACACCGGCGTGCCGGGGACCGAGGCCAGCGTGCCGGAGGAGCTCGAGGGGGCGTAGCCCCGACCGGCCCCACGACGGACGGGAGGCGCGGTGCCGGCTGGCACCGCGCCTCCTGTCCGTCCGGGGGAGCGTCCACCACCGTCGGCGGGACCGTCCGGACGGACCGTCATCCGGCGCGGGCGCGCAGTGTCCGACTGCTAGGGTCGTTACGGCGACGTTACGGGGCGTATCGTCCACCACACGTGGGTCCGCAGGGCCGCACGACTCCGAAAAGCAGCGCCCCCGGGGCGCTCCACACCCACCAGGAGATCCATTGACCGTCAAGATCGGCATCAACGGCTTCGGCCGCATCGGCCGTAACTTCTTCCGGGCCGCCCTCGCCAAGGGCTCCGACCTCGAGATCGTGGCGGTGAACGACCTCACCGACAACGCGGCCCTCGCGAACCTGCTGAAGTTCGACTCCATCACGGGTCGTCTCGGCGTCTCCGTCGAGCTCGACGGCGACAGCATCGTCGTCGACGGCAAGCCGATCAAGGTCCTCGCGGAGCGCGACCCCGCGAACCTCCCCTGGGGCGAGCTGGGCGTCGACATCGTCATCGAGTCGACCGGCTTCTTCACCAAGGCAGCCGACGCGCAGAAGCACATCGACGCGGGCGCCAAGAAGGTCATCATCTCGGCCCCGGCGACCGGCGACGACGTCACCATCGTCCTCGGCGTGAACGAGGACCAGTACGACCCCGAGAACCACAACATCATCTCGAACGCGTCGTGCACCACGAACAGCCTCGCGCCGCTCGCCAAGGTCTTCCACGACAAGTTCGGCATCGAGCGTGGCCTCATGACGACGGTGCACGCGTACACCGCCGACCAGAACCTGCAGGACGGCCCGCACAAGGACCCGCGTCGTGCCCGCGCCGCGGCGCTCAACATCGTCCCGACCTCGACCGGTGCGGCGAAGGCCATCGGCCTCGTCATGCCCGAGCTCGCCGGCAAGCTCGACGGCTACGCCCTCCGCGTGCCGGTGCCGACCGGTTCGATCACCGACCTCACCCTCGAGACGTCGTCCGAGGTCACCGTCGACGAGATCAACGCCGCCTACAAGGAGGCCGCCGAGGGCCCGCTCAAGGGCATCCTGCTCTACAGCGAGGACCCGCTGGTGTCGACCGACATCACGACGGACCCGCACTCGTCGATCTACGACTCCGGCCTGACCAAGGTCATCGGCAAGCTCGTCAAGATCACCTCGTGGTACGACAACGAGTGGGGCTACTCGAACCGCCTCGTCGACCTGACCGAGTACGTGGGCGAGCGACTCTCGGCATGAGCCTCCGCACCCTCGAGGACCTCGGCGACCTCGCCGGCAAGCGCGTCGTCGTCCGGTGTGACCTGAACGTCCCGCTCAAGGACGGCACGATCACCGACGACGGCCGCGTGCGCGCGTCGCTGGGCACGCTCAACACGCTCGTCAACGCCGGTGCGCGGGTCATCGTGATCTCGCACCTCGGTCGTCCCGACGGCACGCCTGCGCAGGAGTACTCGCTCGCCCCCGTGGCGCAGCGGCTCTCCGAACTGCTCGGCAAGGAGGTCACCTTCGTCGGCGAGACCGTCGGCGACGAGGCGACCGCGGCCGCCGAGGCCCTCGGGGACGGCGACGTCCTGCTGCTCGAGAACCTCCGCTTCAACCCGGAGGAGACCTCGAAGGACGCGTCGGCGCGCACGGCGTTCGCCGAGCGGATCGCCGCCCTCGGTGACGCGTTCGTGTCGGACGGCTTCGGCGTCGTGCACCGCAAGCAGGCCTCCGTGTACGAGCTCGCGGCAGCGCTGCCCAGCGCGGCCGGCTCGCTCATCGAGTCCGAGCTGACGGTGCTCGAGCGGTTGACCAAGGACCCGCAGCGGCCGTACACGGTCGTGCTCGGCGGATCGAAGGTCAGCGACAAGCTCGGTGTCATCGAGCACCTGCTCCCGCAGGTCGACACGCTGTGCATCGGCGGCGGCATGCTCTTCACGTTCCTCGCGGCCCAGGGTCACGGGGTCGCGAAGTCGCTCCTCGAGCAGGATCAGCTCGACACCGTCCGGGCGTACCTCGCCAAGGCGGACGAGCTCGGCGTGACGATCGACCTGCCGACCGACGTCGTGGTGGCCTCCGGGTTCGCTGCGGACGCCGACCACGAGACCGTCGCGGCCGACGCGATCGAGTCCTCGTCGTTCGGCACGGACGGCATCGGCCTCGACATCGGCCCGGAGACCGCGGCGCGCTTCGCGTCGGCGGTGTCCGGCTCGAAGACCGTGTTCTGGAACGGCCCGATGGGCGTGTTCGAGTTCCCGGCGTTCGCAGCAGGCACGAAGACGGTCGCGCAGGCGTTGACCGAGGTCGACGGCCTCGGTGTCGTCGGCGGTGGCGACTCCGCGGCGGCCGTCCGGTCGCTCGGGTTCTCGGACGACCGGTTCGGACACATCTCGACCGGCGGTGGTGCGAGCCTCGAGTTCCTCGAGGGCAAGTCGCTCCCCGGTCTCGAAGCACTGGGGTGGTCCCGATGACCCGCACGCCGTTCATCGCCGGTGACTCCGGGAAGGACACAGCATGAACCGCCGTCCGTTCATCGCCGGTAACTGGAAGATGAACCTGGACCACCTCCAGGCCATCGCCACCGTGCAGAAGCTCGCGTGGACCCTGAAGGATGCCCGCCACGACCACGACGACGTCGAGGTCGCGGTGTTCCCGCCCTTCACGGACCTCCGCAGCGTGCAGACGCTCATCTCGGCCGACAAGCTCGAGATCCGGTTCGGCGCCCAGGACCTGTCCCAGTACGACTCCGGTGCCCACACCGGTGACGTGTCCGGGGCGTTCCTCGCAGCGCTCGATGCGCAGTACGTCATCGTCGGACACTCCGAGCGGCGCACGCTGCACGGGGAGACCGACGAGGTCGTCGCCGCGAAGACCGCCGCTGCAGTCAAGCACGGCCTCGTGCCGGTGGTCTGTGTCGGTGAGACCGGCGAGGAGCGCGAGCAGCGCGGCGCCGGTGTCGTCCCGGTCGAACAGCTCAAGGTCGTCCTCGAGGCCGTGAAGCCGTCCGAGATCGTCGTCGCGTACGAACCGGTCTGGGCGATCGGTTCCGGTCAGGCCGCGACTGCGGAACAGGCCCAGGAGGACTGCGCCGCGCTGCGTCGCGGGATCGCCGAGGCCTGGGGCGACGACCTCGCCGCCAGCACGCGCGTGCTCTACGGCGGTTCTGTGAAGTCGGGCAACATCGCCGGCTTCCTGCGCGAGCCCGACATCGACGGCGCGCTCGTCGGTGGGGCCTCGCTCGACGTGCAGGAGTTCGCGGCGATCGCGCGCTTCCGGCAGCACGTCGGACTCTGATCCATCCTGCTCAGGCCGGCCACGTCCGCGTGGCCGGCCTGAGCCACGCCCGTGCCGGTGTCGGGGCTGCTCACGCGGCCCGCTACACTTGCAGGGCTGACTTCACACGAAAGGTACGTCGTGGCGATACTCTCCGTCGTGCTGCAGGTCCTGCTCGCGATCACGAGCCTCCTGCTCACGCTCCTCATCCTCCTGCACAAGGGCCGCGGTGGCGGTCTCTCCGACATGTTCGGCGGCGGCGTGACGAGCAACCTCGGGGCGTCCGGCGTCGCCGAGCGCAACCTCAACCGCATCACGGTGATCCTCGGTCTGGTCTGGATCGTCTCGATCATCGTGCTCGGTCTCATCAACAAGTTCACGGCAGGGAGCTGAGCCATGGCAACCGGAGGCAGTGCAATCCGAGGGTCCCGCGTCGGCGCGGGTCCGATGGGGGAGCAGGACCGCGGCGTCCAGGCCGAGCGCGTGGCCGTCTCGTACTGGGACGCCCTCGGCAACGAGGTCGTGCGGTACTTCTCGGCGACCCTGCCGGACGACGAGATCCCGGAGACGGTGGACTCGCCGTCGACGGGTCTGCCGGCCGGCCGCGACAAGGAGAACCCTCCCGTCGTCGCGAAGACCGAGCCCTACAAGACGCACCTCGCGTACGTGAAGGAGCGCCGCACCGAGGAAGAGGCAGCGCAGCTCCTCGAGGACGCGCTGCAGCAGCTCCGGCAGCGTCGCGGTACCGCGAAGTAGCACCTGGCGTCAGAAGGCCCCCGCACCGATCCGGTGCGGGGGCCTTCGTCATCCGCCGGACGTGTCGTCGGTGCCCTCGGTCCTCCGGTCCTGGCTGTTCCGGTCGCAGGACGTGCCGCACGCGGTCGTTCGGGTCGCACGACATGCCGTCGGGGTCGGAGGTGAGTGGCAAGTCGTGCGACCGGAAGCGGGCCGGCGACGTCCGCACGGCAGTTGCGCGGACCGACCGGACCACAGACGGACGGGAGGCGCGGTGCCAGCCGGCACCGCGCCTCCCGTCCGTCAGGGGGTCGCGTCTAGTAGGTCGACGCGATGAGGTTCTCGGGGACCTCGCGCGCGGCGTCCTGGTCCACGAAGAACACGGTGCGCTTGCGGCCCTGGACGCCGCCGACGGGGACCTCGTCCACCGCGGCACCGGCCAGCGCGAGGCCGAGCACCGACGCCTTCTCGGCGCCGGACAGGATGACCCACACGCGCTGCGAGGCGTTGATCACCGGGAAGGACAGCGTCAGGCGCTGCGCCGGCGGCTTGGGGGAGTCGTCGACCGTCAGCACGGCACGGTCGGTCACCGCGAGCTGCGGGAACTCGGGGAAGAGCGACGCCGTGTGGCCGTCGGGGCCGACCCCGAGCAGCGTGATGTCGAAGCGGGGCGCGACCGCGCCCTCGGGTGCTGCCTCCTGGAGCTCGCGCTCGTACTGAGCGGCGGCCTCGTCGATGGACAGCCCGGCGTCGGACGGTGCCATCGGGTGGATGTTCGCCTGCGGGATGTCCACGTGCTCGAAGAAGTCCGTCTCCGTGCCGGTGACGTTGCGGTCCGCATCGCCCTCGGCGACCCAGCGCTCGTCGACCCACCACACGTGCACCTTCGACCAGTCCACGCTCTCACGCGCAGGCGACTGCCCGATCGCCGCGAGGACCAGGGTCGACACCGAGCCGCCGCTGATCGCGATGTCCGCGCGCTCCTGCTCGTCCAGCACGTCGATGATCTTCGTGATGAAGCGAGCGGCGACCGACGCGCCGAGGGACTGCTTGTCCGGGTGCACCAGCACCCGTCGTTCGTTGGTCACGTGTCTCCCGTGTTCGTGGCGGCCGACCGGTGCGACCGCCTTCGGTCCGACCGGGGCGGGCGGCGGTCGTGTCGACCGCCGCCCGGACCCCGGCCGTGTGCGGTGCTCAGCCGGCGATGGACTCGCGCAGCTGGGGCACCCCGTGCTTGACGACGTCTCCGAAGAGGACGTCCGCGTCGAGTCTACGGAGTTCCTCTGCGAGGCAGTCGCGCAGGTTCCGTCGGGGCAGCGACAGGTCGTGCGTCGGCTGCCCGGGCATCGACAGGGTCGCGACGTCGACGAGCGAGCGCTCGAGGTCGATCGTGCCCGAGGCACGCTCGAGCTTGACCCCGTGGATGCCGCTCGACCCGGTGGCCCGCGGCGAGGTGACGACGGACACCGGCACCTGCAGCTGCAGCTGGAGCCACGCGGCGAGCAGGATCGTGGACGGGCTGTCGCTCGCACCGGACACCTCGACACCGGTGACGGGCTCGTACGGCGGCTGGTCGAGCGCCGCGGCGAGCTGGTTCCGCCAGAGCGTCAGGCGGGTCCACGCGAAGTCGGTGTCACCCGGCACGTAGGACTTCCCGAGCGCCTCGATCGCGCTGTTCGGGTCCTTCTGCGCGGCGGCATCGGTGATGCGACGCTGCGCGATCCGGCCCAGCGCGGACGCTGCCGGCTGCTCCGGAGCGGCCTGCGGCCACCATGCGACGACGGGGGCGTCGGACAGGAGGAGACCGGTGACCAGGCTCTCCTCGTCCGTCGCGGTCTCGCCGTACGCACGGAGGACGATGACCTCGCTCGCGCCCGCATCGCTGCCGACGCGGATCTGGGCGTCGAGCCGACCGGGGGACTTCGTGTCGCCGTCGTTCTTCGACACGATGATCACCCGCATCGGGTGCTCGCGCGACGCCTGGTTCGCGGCCGAGATCGCCTCTTCCTCGTGCCCGAGGGCGGTCGAGATGATGAGCGTCAGCACGCGGCCGAGGGCGACGGCGCCACCCTCCTCGCGGATGTGGACGAGCTTCTTCTGGATCTTCGAGACCGTGGTGTTCGGCAGGTCGATCTTCATGGACGCCTCCAGGTCCGGCTGTCGCGGGCGAGCAGGGCATCGGCGGACGCCGGACCCCACGTGCCGGGACGGTACTGCTCGGGCTGGCCCTGCGTGGCCCAGAACGCCTCGATCGGGTCGAGGATCTTCCACGACAGTTCCACCTCTTGGTGACGGGGGAACAGGGGAGGGTCGCCGAGGAGCACGTCGAGGATGAGTCGCTCGTACGCCTCCGGCGAGGCCTCGGTGAACGCGTGTCCGTAGCCGAAGTCCATCGTCACGTCGCGCACCTGCGTGCCGACGCCCGGGACCTTCGAGCCGAAGCGGAGCGTGACGCCCTCGTCCGGCTGGACACGGATGACGAGCGCGTTCTGCCCGAGGGGTGCTTGCGTGTTGCCGTAGACGTCCTCGGGGACGCGCTTGAAGACGATCGCGATCTCGGTCACGCGACGGCCGAGGCGCTTGCCCGCCCGCAGGTAGAACGGGACGCCCTGCCAGCGGCGGGTCGCGATGTCGAGCTTGATCGCCGCGTAGGTCTCGGTCGTGGACTCGGGGTCCATCCCCGCTTCCTCGAGGAAGCCCAGGACCTTCTCGCCGCCCTGCCAGCCACCGTCGTACTGGCCGCGTGCCGTCGCCGTGGCGAGGTCCTCGGGCAGGCGCACGGCGGAGAGCACCTTCTCCTTCTCGGCGCGCAGGTCAGCGGCCTTGAACGAGACGGGTTCCTCCATCGCGGTGAGCGCGAGGAGCTGCAGCAGGTGGTTCTGGATGACGTCGCGCGCTGCGCCGATGCCGTCGTAGTACGCGGCCCGACCGGCGACGCCGATGTCCTCGGCCATCGTGATCTGCACGTGGTCGACGTAGTTCGAGTTCCAGATGGGTTCGTACATCTGGTTCGCGAACCGGAGCGTCAGCAGGTTCTGGACGGTCTCCTTCCCGAGGTAGTGGTCGATGCGGAACACGTCGTCGGGCGCGAAGACGCTCTCGACGATCGCGTTCAGCTCGCGCGCGGTGCGGAGGTCGGAGCCGAACGGCTTCTCGACGACCACGCGGCTCCAGGAGCCCTCGCGCTTCTCGGTCAGTCCAGAGACCTTGAGCTGCTCGGTCACCACCGGGAACATCTTCGGCGGGATGGAGAGGTAGAAGGCGTGGTTGCCGAGCGTGCCGCGCTCCGCGTCGAGCTCGTCGACGGTGCGCTTCAGCTCGAGGAAGGCCTCGGGGTCGTCGAACGAGCCCTGCACGAAGCGGATGCCCTGCTCGAGCTGCTTCCAGACGGCCTCGTCGAAGGGGGTGCGGGAGTGGTCCCGGACCGCGTCGTGCACGAGCTGGGAGAAGTCCTGGTCCTCCCAGTCGCGCCGGGCGAACCCGACGAGTGCGAAGCCCGGGGGCAGGAGCCCTCGGTTCGCCAGGTCGTAGACCGCGGGCATCAGCTTCTTGCGGGACAGGTCGCCCGTCACGCCGAAGATGATGAGGGTGCTGGGCCCCGCGATCCGGTTCAGACGTCGGTCGGTCGGCAACCGGAGCGGGTTGTGCTCCGGGGTGATCGCCACCGGTGACATGAGTGTGGACTCCTTGTGGGTCGAACGGAGACGGCGGAGCGCTGCGCTGCGGGGGCAGCGGCGACTCCGCCGTCGTGGTGGTCAGGTCCGGCCGGGAGGCGCGTCGCGGCTCCGGCGGTCGGGTCCTGACCGGGGGTGCCTGCGTCCGGGTGACGGCGGTCCCGTCCTCTGGACGCAGGCTCCGGTCGTGCTTACTTGCTGTTCTCGAGCGCGGTCTTCACCGTGTCGACGAGCTCGCCCCAGGAGACGTTGAACTTGTCGACGCCCTCCTTCTCGAGCAGCGCGACGACGTCGTCGTAGTCGACACCGGCGGCAGCGATCTGGTCCATGACCTGCTGCGCGTCGTCGAACGAGCCGGCGATGGCGTCACCGTGGATCTCGCCGTGGTCGAACGTCGCGTCGAGCGTCTTGCCCGGCATGGTGTTGACCGTGTTCGGCGCGGCGAGCTCGGTCACGTAGAGCGTGTCGGGCAGCGACGGGTCCTTGACACCGGTCGAGGCCCACAGCGGACGCTGCGTGTTGGCACCGGACTCGAGCAGGCCGAGGGCACGCTCGGTGGCGAACTGCTCGGTCCAGACCTGGTAGGCGAGCTGCGCGTTGGCGATGCCGGCCTTCGACTTGAGGGCCTTCGCCTCGTCGGTGCCCGCGGCGTCGAGGCGCTTGTCGATCTCGGAGTCGACACGCGACACGAAGAACGAGGCGACCGAGTGGATCTTCGAGAGGTCGTGGCCCGCGGCCTTGGCCTTCTCGAGGCCACCGAGGTAGGCGTCGATGACGGCGCGGTAGCGCTCGAGCGAGAAGATCAGGGTGACGTTGACCGAGATGCCGGCACCGATGACCTCGGTGATGGCCTCGAGGCCCTCGAGCGTCGCGGGGATCTTGATGAGGACGTTCTCGCGACCGACCTTCTCGAACAGGAACTTGGCCTGCTCGATGGTCTTCTGGGTGTCGTGGGCGAGGCCCGGCTCGACCTCGATCGAGACACGGCCGTCGAAGCCCTTGGTCTCGTCGTAGATCGGCTTGAAGACGTCGGACGCGTTCGCGACGTCCTGCGTGGTGATCTCGAAGATCGCCTCGGTGACGTCGGTGCCCTTCGCCGCGAGCTCCTTGACCTGCGAGTCGTAGCGCTCGCCCTTGGCGAGGGCCGACGCGAAGATCGTCGGGTTCGTGGTGACGCCGACGACGTTCTTCTGCTCGATGAGCTCGGTCAGCTTGCCGGTCTCGAGCAGCTCGCGCGACAGGTCGTCGAGCCAGATGCTGACGCCGACCTCGGAGAGGGCGGCGGTGGGGGTGTTCTCAGCCATGGTTTCTCTTCTTCTTTCGTCGACCGGCCCGGTGCGCGGAGGCGACCAGGGCCGTGTGTGTCGTGGTCTGTGGGCCGGGAGGCGCGGTGGCGGGACCGCCGCGTGCCTCCCGGCAGAGGGGCCGGACCCGGCGTACCGGATCCGGCCCCTCGTGGGTCAGGACGCTGCGATCGATTCCTTGGCGGCGGCGACGACGTGCTCGGTGGTGAAACCGAACTCGGCGAACAGGCGCTGGTAGTCGGCCGATGCACCGAAGTGCTCGATCGACACGCTGCGGCCCTTGTCGCCGACGATGTCGCGCCAGCTCATCGCGATGCCGGCCTCGACCGAGACGCGCGCGGTGACGGCCTTCGGCAGGACCTGCTCGCGGTAGGACTCCGACTGCTCGAAGAACCACTCGAGCGAGGGGGCGCTCACGACGCGGGCGTTGATGCCCTCGCCCTTGAGCTGCTCACGCGCATCGACCGCGATCTGGACCTCGGAACCGGTCGCGATGAGGATCACGTCCGGGGTGCCGTTCGGCGCCTCGGCCAGGACGTACGCGCCCTTCGCGACGTTCTTCGCCGAGGCGAGCGTCTCGCCGGAGGCGTCGCCCTCGCCACGCTCGAAGACGGGGAGGTTCTGACGGCTCAGCGCGATGCCGGCCGGACGGTCCTTGTGCTTGAGCATCTCGAGCCACGCGTACGACACCTCGTTGGCGTCGGCCGGACGGACGACGTCGAGACCCGGGATCGCACGGAGCGCGGTGATCTGCTCGATCGGCTGGTGCGTCGGGCCGTCCTCGCCCAGGGCGATGGAGTCGTGGGTCCAGACGTAGATCGCCGGCGCCTTCATGAGCGCGGCGAGACGGACCGCCGGACGCATGTAGTCGCTGAAGATGAGGAACGTGCCGCCGAAGGGGCGGGTGTTCCCGTGCAGGACGATGCCGGACAGGATCGAGCCCATCGCGTGCTCGCGGATGCCGAAGTGCAGCACGCGGCCGTACGGGTCGGTGCTCCAGGTCTTCGTCGACGCCTCGGCCGGACCGAAGGACTTCGCGCCCTCGATCGTGGTCAGGTTCGACTCGGCGAGGTCCGCCGAACCGCCCCAGAACTCGGGCATGAGCGGCGCGATGGCGTTGATGACCTTGCCGGAGGCGGCGCGGGTCGAGACGGCCTTCTCGGTGGAGAAGACCGGCAGCGCCTCCTCGAGGCCCTCGGGGAGCTCGCCCGCGTTGATGCGGTCGAGCATGGCCTTCTTCTCCGGGTTGGCCGCAGCCCACGCGTCGAAGGTCTTCGTCCACTCGGCGTGCTCGGCCTGGCCCTTGGTGATCGCACCGCGGGTGTACTCGAGCACCTCCGGGTCGACGTGGAAGGTCTTGTCCGCGTCGAAGCCGAGGACCTCCTTGAGGCCCTTGAGCTCGTCGGCACCGAGCGCCGAACCGTGGATCTTGCCGGAGTTCTGCTTGGTCGGCGACGGCCAACCGATGATCGTCTTGAGGACGATGAGCGACGGCTTGGTCGTCTCGGCCTTGGCGGCCTCGACGGCGCGGTGGAGCTCCTCGACGTCCTCGGAGTACTCGCCGGTCTTCTTCCAGTCGACGTGCTGGACGTGCCAGCCGAGGGCCTCGTAGCGGGCCGCGACGTCCTCGGAGAACGCGATGTCGGTGTCGTCCTCGATCGAGATCTGGTTCGAGTCGTAGAAGACGACCAGGCGACCGAGCTGCTGACGGCCCGCGAGGCTCGCGGCCTCGTTGGTGACGCCCTCCTGCATGTCACCGTCACCGGCGATCACGTAGGTGAAGTGGTCGAAGGGCGACTCGCCGTCGGCGGTCTCCGGGTCGAACAGGCCGCGCTCGAAGCGCTGCGCGTAGCCGAAGCCGACCGCCGAGGCGAGGCCCTGGCCGAGCGGGCCGGTGGTGATCTCGACACCGTCGGTGTGGCCGTACTCCGGGTGACCCGGGGTCTTCGAGCCCCACTTGCGCAGGTGCTGCAGGTCCTCGAGCTCGAGGCCGTAGCCGTGCAGGTAGAACTGCACGTACTGCAGGATCGAGGCGTGACCGGCGGAGAGGATGAAGCGGTCGCGACCGATCCAGGTGGAGTCGCTGGGGTCGCGACGCATCACCTTCTGGAAGAGCAGGTGGGCGACCGGCGCGAGGCTCATCGCGGTGCCGGGGTGACCGTTGCCGGCGGCCTCGACCGCGTCGGCGGCGAGGACGCGTGCCGTGTCGACGGCCTTCCGGTCGATGGCGTCCCAGGTGAATTCAGCCACTTGGATGTTGACCCTTCGTTGTTGCGACATGTGCGAGGGCTCGTGCCATCGCACGGACATG
Source organism: Curtobacterium sp. ODYSSEY 48 V2 (assembly GCF_023712625.1). NCBI lineage: Bacteria > Bacillati > Actinomycetota > Actinomycetes > Micrococcales > Microbacteriaceae > Curtobacterium > Curtobacterium sp. ODYSSEY 48 V2. The sequence goes on along the minus strand of NZ_JAMAXX010000005.1, from coordinate 13,488 downwards.
ATCGCCGTCCCGGGGCCGTGTGTCGTGTCGCCGTCGAGCGGCGGCCGACCGGCTCTTCGCGGCCGACGTCTTCGGGGCACACGATGCGGGAGGGCGTGTCCAGCATAGTGACCACGCACTCAGAAGGTGTCCAGGTGACGACGGTGCCGTGTCGGGCAGCCGGCCCGGTCGGCGAGGCGGGGCATCCTCGCGGCGCCTCGATGGCCTAAACTGGTGTCGACCCGTGTGCATTCCGGGTCGACGCACGCCCCGACGGTGACGGAGCCGCCCACCGAGCGTGCGAGCTGACGCGAACGGACTGAGGTTCCCCTGTTGACTGCCACCGCGACCCGGCCCGACACCGATCGACCCCGCTCGACGCTGTCCCGCAAGGTCCGCGCGTACGTCTCGCTGACGAAGCCCCGGGTCATGGAGCTGCTCCTCGTCACGACCGCTCCGACGATGTTCCTGGCGGAGCGCGGGGTCCCGGACCTCTGGCTCGTGTTCTGGACGATGCTCGGCGGCGCGATGTCGGCAGGGTCGGCCTCGGCGTTCAACTGCTACATCGACCGCGACATCGACCGGCTGATGAAGCGCACCAGCCAGCGCCCCCTGGTCACCGGTGAGCTCTCCGACAAGGAGGCACTGGTGTTCTCGTGGACGCTCGCCGTCCTGTCGACCGCCGTCCTCGGCTTCCTGGTGAACTGGCTGGCCGCCGCGCTCAGCGTCGTCGCGATCCTGATCTACGTCTGCGTCTACACGCTCTGGCTCAAGCGCCGCACCCCGCAGAACATCGTCTGGGGCGGATCCGCCGGGTGCATGCCGGTGCTCATCGGCTGGGCCGGTGTCACCGGGTCGCTGACCTGGGCGCCGATCATCCTCTTCATGGTGATCTTCCTCTGGACGCCGCCGCACTACTGGCCGCTGTCGATGAAGTACCGCGACGACTACGACGCCGCCGACGTGCCGATGCTCGCGGTCGTGCGCGGCCGCACGGTCGTCGGGCTGCAGGTCGTGCTCTACGCCTGGGCGACGCTCGTCTGCTCGCTGCTGCTCATCCCGGTCGCGCACATGGGGCCGCTGTACACGGTCGTCGCCCTGGCCGGGGGCATCTGGTTCGTCGTCGAGTCGCACCGGCTGTACTCGCGGGCGATCCAGCACGTGGAGCAGGTCCAGCCGATGCGGGTGTTCCACAGTTCGATCACGTACCTGACGCTGCTGTTCATCGCGGTGGGCATCGACCCGCTCCTGCCGCAGGTCTTCACCTTCACGATCTAGCCAGGGTTCGTCGCCCGCGCACGGAGCGCCGCCTGTCTGCCGGCGGCGCTCCGTGCGTCGGGGCGCAGCGCGGGCGGTCCCGGGTCGGGCGGTCCCGGGTCGGGCGTTCGCGGGTCGGGTGGGCGCGGCTCGGACGGGCGCGCGGGGTGCGTGCCCGCGTCGAGCGGGGCGGCGTCGGCCGACGCGACAGATCCGCTGTCGTCCGACGACGGGGACGTCGCGGCGGGCCGCGGGGGACGCGGGCTGCGCGGGGCGCGTGCGCCCAGCGACGATGCCGCTGTCGTACGACGACGGGGACGTCGCGGCTGGCGCGCGGCCGCGACCGGGCGTCGGACGGGAGGCGCGGGGCGGGCGGTGCTGCGCCTCCCGTCCGCACCGTGGCCGGCCGGGTGCCGAGGCGCGGGACGGCGGCGTCCGCACGAGACGGTCGCACCTGCGCGAGACGGTGCCGGATCCGGAGGCGTCCCGGGTGGTCGGAGGCGTTCTGCGCCGACGCCGGCGTCCTGTGCGTGGTCACGGGGCCGGAGCCGTGCGGACGACGACGTCCCACGCGTCGGCGCTCGGGACGGAGGCGACGCGTGGGACGTCGGAGGGCGGCGGACGACCGCGTCAGGCGGTGATGCGCTCCCGCGCGGCCTGGCGACCGGCGCTGCCGCGCGTGCTGAGCACGACGACGGTGACCGCACCGACGAGGAGTCCGGCGAGCACCATGTGGGTCCCCACCAGGCCGACCGGCAGGCCCGTGCGCGCCTGGGTCAGGCCGACGGCGATCTGCACGAACTCGACGACGAGCAGGACGAGGGCCCAGCGGCTCGACAGCCGGAGGACGACCGCGCCGACGACGAGCGCCAGCGTCAGCGCGAACAGCGCGTAGGCCGGGATGGCGTGCAGGTGCTCCATCAGCTGCGGGTCGAACCCGGTGCGGTGCAGACGGCCACCGTCGACCGCCTCGCTCGCACCCGCGTGCGGCCCGGAGCCCGTGGTCAGGATGCCGACCAGGACGGTGACGACCACCGCGACGACGGTGCCGCGGACGAGGCCGGTGTACCAGCCCGGGACGAGCCGCACCGCGGTGCGCGGACCGTTCATCGAGCGGTACACGAGCGTCGCCGTCACCGCGACGAGCGTCGTCGACACCACGAAGTGCAGCCCGACGACGAACGGGTTGAGGTTCGTGAGGACGCTGAGGCCGCCGATCACCGCCTGCACGGGGATCGCGATGCACTGGGCGAAGGCGAGCCAGAAGAGCTCGGGGCGCGTGCGGCGCATGCGGACGACGGCGAGGAACATCGCGACCGCGACCACCACCAGCACGAAGGTGAGCAGACGGTTCCCGAACTCGATCACGCCGTGGATCCCCATCTCCGGGGTCGACACGAGCGACTCGGCGGTGCACTTCGGCCACGTCGGGCAGCCGAGCCCGGACGCCGTCAGGCGGACGAGGCCGCCGGTGCCGATCAGCACCACCTCGACGACGAAGGACGCCCAGGCGAGCCAGATCACGCGGGGGTCGACGGCGCGGGGGAGGGACCACCACCGCGGCGTGCGGGTGCCGGGGCGGACGCCCTGCTCGACGGTGGGTCCGACGCGAGTCACGAGGGTGGTGCCTTCCTGTTGTTCCGTGCGGTGAACCTGTAGGATTCGAGGGTTCAGCAGCAGTCAAGTCTAGGCAGGCGCCGGCTCCGAATGGGCCGTGATCGCCGATCGGTCGGACGACTGCGTGGGACCATCGACGTTGCGAGGCAGCAACGCCGTGGGACTCCTGTCGGAGGTCCGCGGTGGAATGGCGTCCGGACGTCACGGGTTGTCCCGACAGACGCTGCCGCGAGAAGGAAACGAGGAGACCATGTCCGACGTGCTCATCGACCGTCCAGAACTCGAAGGGCTCGGCCAGTACGAGTTCGGCTGGTCCGACTCCGACACGGCCGGCGCGTCCGCGCGCCGTGGTCTGTCGGACGAGGTGGTCAGCGACATCTCCGCCCGGAAGAACGAGCCCGAGTGGATGCACAAGCTCCGCCTCAAGGCGCTGACGCTGTTCGACCGCAAGCCCATGCCGTCCTGGGGTGCCGACCTGTCGGACATCGACTTCGACAACATCAAGTACTTCGTGAAGTCCACCGAGAAGCAGGCCCAGACCTGGGAAGAGCTGCCGGAGGACATCCGCAACACCTACGAGCGCCTCGGCATCCCCGAGGCGGAGCGCCAGCGCCTCGTCGCCGGTGTCGCCGCCCAGTACGAGTCCGAGGTCGTCTACCACCAGATCCGCGAGGACCTGGAGCAGCAGGGCGTCATCTTCATGGACACCGACACGGCGCTCCGCGAGCACCCGGAGTTCTTCGAGGAGTACTTCGGCTCGGTGATCCCGGCCGGCGACAACAAGTTCGCCGCGCTGAACACCGCCGTGTGGTCCGGCGGCTCGTTCGTCTACGTCCCGAAGGGCGTGCACGTCGAGATCCCGCTGCAGGCCTACTTCCGGATCAACACCGAGAACATGGGCCAGTTCGAGCGGACGCTGATCATCGCGGACGAGGACTCCTACGTCCACTACATCGAGGGCTGCACGGCGCCGATCTACAAGTCGGACTCGCTGCACTCCGCCGTGGTCGAGATCATCGTGAAGAAGAACGCCCGCGTGCGCTACACGACGATCCAGAACTGGTCGAGCAACGTCTACAACCTCGTCACCAAGCGCGCGATCGCGCACGAGGGCGCGACGATGGAGTGGATCGACGGCAACATCGGGTCGAAGGTCACGATGAAGTACCCGTCGATCTACCTCGCCGGTGAGCACGCCAAGGGCGAGACCCTGTCCGTCGCGTTCGCCGGTCCGGGCCAGCACCAGGACGCCGGCGCGAAGATGATCCACATGGCGCCGTACACGACGTCGTCGATCGTCTCGAAGTCGATCGCCCGTGGCGGCGGCCGCGCCGGCTACCGCGGTGAGGTCCGCGTCGACCCGGCCGCGCACCACGCCGCGAACACGGTCCGCTGTGACGCGCTGCTCGTCGACACGGTGAGCCGCAGCGACACGTACCCGGCGATCGACATCCGCGTCGACGACGTCCAGCTCGGCCACGAGGCCACGGTCTCCCGCGTGAGCGAGGAGCAGCTGTTCTACCTCATGTCGCGCGGCATGCCGGAGGACGAGGCCATGGCCATGATCGTCCGCGGGTTCATCGAGCCCATCGCCCGCGAGCTCCCGATGGAGTACGCGCTCGAACTCAACAAGCTCATCGAGATGAGCATGGAAGGATCCGTCGGCTAGATGTCGAACACCAGCACCAACCCGACACCCACCGACGGGGCCACCCCCGCACCGCGCATCGACCAGCCGGTCGAGCCCTCGGCCGTCGCACAGGGCCAGCAGGCTCCGTCCGCACGCAGCACGCAGGGCACCGACCAGCACGGTGCCCGCGCGCACTCCGACGGCGGCTGGGACGCGAAGGTCCCGGTCCAGACCCGGTCCGAGCGGCCGCAGTCCGGTGACCTCGACGCGTTCCCGCCGGTGACCGGCCGCGAGGTCAACTGGAAGTTCGCGCCGCTCGCGAAGCTCCAGCCGTTGCTCGAGGGTGGCCTCGACGGCTCCGCCTACCCGTTCCTGGCCCGCCAGACCGAGGGGGCCGACGTCGAGTGGGGTCGCAGCGACGACCCGGTCGTCGGCACCGCCGGCCTGCCCGAGGACCGCGCGGCCGCGGCGGCCTGGACCGCCCGCGACGCGGTGCTGAAGGTCACCGTCAAGGCGACCGAGGCGCACGAGTCGATCTCGATCACCCGCTCGGACTTCGGCACGAAGGCCCGCGCGGCGCACACGGTCATCACGGCCGAGCAGCACGCCCAGGGCATCGTCGTCATCGACAACCGCGGGTCGGCGCTCCTCAGCGAGAACGTCGAGATCGTCGTCCGTGACGGCGCACGGCTCACGGTGGTCAGCCTGCAGGACTGGGACGACGACGCGGTGCACGTGTCGACGCAGTTCGCCGAGGTCGGTCGCGACGCCTTCCTCAAGCACGTCGTGGTCTCGCTCGGCGGCGACGTCGTCCGCGTGAACCCCTCGACGCACCTCGGGGCGCAGGGTGCGGACACCGAGATGTACGGCGTGTACTTCGCCGACGCCGGGCAGTACATCGAGCAGCAGGTGTACGTGAACCACGACGCCCCGAACACCCGTGGCCGCGTCAACTACAAGGGCGCACTGCAGGGCGAGGGTGCGCACACGGTCTGGATCGGCGACGTGCTGATCGGGCGCGCCGGCGACGGCACCGACTCGTACGAGCAGAACCGCAACCTGGTGCTCACCGACGGCACGCGCGCGGACAGCATCCCGAACCTCGAGATCGAGACGGGCAACATCGAGGGGGCCGGGCACGCCAGTGCGACCGGTCGCTTCGACGACGAGCAGCTCTTCTACCTGCAGGCTCGTGGCATCCCCGAGGAGGAAGCCCGGCGCCTCGTCGTGCTCGGCTTCCTGGTCGAGGTCATCCAGAAGATCGGCGCGCCCGAGCTCGAGGAGCGCCTGATCGCCGCGGTCGAGCAGGAGCTCGCCGACGGCCGGACCGCGGTCGCCGCTGCGGAGCCCGAGGCCGAGCAGGCGGAAGCCTGATGGCCGAGAAGGTCTGCGCTGAGTCGGAGATCGCCGTCGACAGCCCGATGCGCGTCGTCGTGGACGGCACCGCCGTGGCGATCGTGAAGGACTCGGCCGGGGCCGTGCACGCGATCGGCGACACCTGCACGCACGGGGACATCTCCCTGGCCGAGGGCTTCGTCGAGGGCGACACACTCGAGTGCTGGGCCCACGGGTCGCGCTTCTCGCTGGCCACCGGCAAGCCGCAGAACTTCCCGGCGTACGAACCGGTGCCGGTCTTCCGGGTCGAGGTCCGTGACGGCGACGTCTACGTCGACGTGCACGACCCGGTCCCCGTCGACTGAGCGACACCACCACTCTTCCCGCGCGGCTGACGCCGCACAGCAGCTGTAACCGAAGGAACGCAATGTCCACTCTCGAAATCCATGACCTGCAGGTCTCGATCGACACCGACCAGGGCACCAAGGAGATCCTGAAGGGCGTCGACCTCACCATCAACGAGGGCGAGATCCACGCGATCATGGGGCCGAACGGCTCCGGCAAGTCCACCCTGGCCTACACGATCGCCGGTCACCCGCGCTACAACGTCACCGGCGGCTCGATCACGCTCGACGGCGAGGACGTCCTCGCGATGAGCGTCGACGAGCGCGCCCGCGCCGGCATGTTCCTCGCGATGCAGTACCCGGTCGAGATCCCCGGCGTCACGGTGTCGAACTTCCTCCGTACCGCGAAGACCGCGATCGACGGCGAGGCCCCCGCACTCCGCGGGTGGGTCAAGGACCTGCGCCAGTCGATGGCCGACCTCAAGATGGACTCGTCGTTCGCCGAGCGCAACGTCAACGAGGGCTTCTCCGGCGGCGAGAAGAAGCGCCACGAGATCATGCAGCTCGAGCTCCTCAAGCCGAAGTTCGCCGTGCTCGACGAGACCGACTCCGGCCTCGACGTCGACGCGCTGAAGATCGTGTCCGAGGGCGTCAACCGCGCGAAGGCAGCGACCGGCCTCGGTGTCCTGCTGATCACGCACTACACGCGCATCCTCCGCTACATCAAGCCGGACTTCGTCCACGTGTTCGTCGCGGGCAAGGTCGCCGAGCAGGGTGGTCCGGAGCTGGCCGAGCGCCTCGAGAACGAGGGCTACGACCGCTACGTGCAGGCCGCAGCGGCGGGCAACTGATGATCACCGCACTCTCCCCGGAGAAGTTCGACGAGGTCGTCGAGGGCCTCAAGGAGGTCCAGGACCCGGAGCTCGGCGTCAACATCGTCGACCTCGGCCTCATCTACGACCTCGCGATGGACGACGAGGCGAACGCCCTCGTGATCAGCATGACGCTGACGAGCGCGGGCTGCCCGCTGACCGACGTCATCGAGGGCGACACCGCCAACGCGCTCGACGGCATCGTCGACGCGTTCCGCATCAACTGGGTGTGGATGCCGCCGTGGGGTCCGGAGCGGATCACCGACGACGGACGCGAGATGATGCGCGCGCTCGGCTTCTCGATCTAGCCGACACGACACACGGACGGGAGGCGCGGTGCCAGCTGGCACCGCGCCTCCCGTCCGTCGTCGGTGCGGTGCGCCCGCCACGCCGAGTGCGCACGATCCGTCACGCTCGACCGGTCCCCGTGACGCCCATCGCCCGCCCGGCGTTCGTCGCGCGGCGTGTCGTGCTCGCTCGCGGCGGGAGACAGCAGCCCGGGTCGGAACAGCGACGGGCCCCGCACCAGCAGGTGCGGGGCCCGTCGTCGTGCGGGTGCGTCAGCGGCGGCCGACCAGCTTCCACGCCAGGGGCAGGACACCGGCGGCGATGAGGGCCTTGGCGACTCCACCGACGATGAACGGGTAGAGGCCGGCGGCGAGCACCGACTGGAGGTCGTTCGGCGCACCGAGCTGACCGAGCACCACCGCGAGCCAGGGCAGGCCCGTGACGAAGGGGACGGCGGTCGCCAGGAGCATCGCGACCGTGGCACGCCCGACCTTCCGGTCCCAGTTCCGGCGGGCGAGCCAGCCGACCAGGCCGGCGGCCGGCACGAATCCGATGACGTAGCCGAAGCTCGGCGATGCCAGGGCCGCGAGGCCACCGGAGAACTCGGCGAAGAACGGTGCGCCCGCGAGGCCCGCGACGGCGTAGACGAGCAGCGACAGCATGCCGCGTCGGGCGCCGAGCGTGGCGCCGACGAGCACGACGGCCAGGGTCTGCCCGGTGATCGGGACCGGCCACATCGGCACCTGGAGCTGTGCCATCGCGGCGGTGAACAGCGCGCCGCCGGCGACCAGGGCGGCGTCGGTGGCGAGCCCCGAGGTGCGAAGACGGTCGGCGAGGACTGCGCGGCGAGCGAACCCGGTGGCGTTCGTCATGGATTCTCCTAGAATGGACTGCTGGTCCCGTTCGAGGACCATCGGTCCCGTCAGCGTAGCGGTGCACCTCCCGCACACGTCGTTGTGCACATCACCAACTGATTGGACGTCCTCCTGTGCTTGCCGTGCACGACCTCGAGATCCGCGTAGGCGCTCGCCTCCTCATGGAGCACGTGTCCTTCCGCGTCGAGAAGGGTGACAAGATCGGGCTCGTCGGGCGCAACGGCGCCGGCAAGACCACGATGACGAAGGCCCTCGCCGGCGAGTCGCAGCCGACCGACGGCAAGATCGAGCGCTCGGGGGAGATCGGCTACCTGCCGCAGGACCCGCGCTCGGGCAACCCCGAGGACACCGCGCGCAAGCGCATCCTCGACGCCCGTGGTCTCGGCGAGCTCGTCGAGGGCATCCGTCAGGCGACGCTCGACATGGCGAGCGACGACGCCGACGTGGCCGAGAAGGCCATGCGGCGGTACAGCCGACTCGACGACCAGTTCAACGCGCTCGGCGGGTACGCCGCCGAGGCGGAAGCGGCGTCGATCGCATCGAACCTCAAGCTGCCGGACCGCATCCTCGACCAGCAGCTGAAGACCCTGTCGGGTGGCCAGCGCCGGCGCATCGAACTCGCCCGCATCCTGTTCTCGGACGCCGAGACGATGATCCTCGACGAGCCGACGAACCACCTCGACGCCGACTCCGTGGTGTGGCTCCGCGAGCACCTGAAGACCTACCCCGGCGGCGTCATCATCATCTCCCACGACGTGGAGCTGGTGGACGAGGTCGTCAACCGCGTCTTCTACCTGGACGCGAACCGTCAGACCATCGACGTCTACAACATGGGGTGGAAGCTCTACCAGCGGCAGCGCGTGGCCGACGAGGAGCGCCGCCGCAAGGAGCGCGCCGGCGCCGAGAAGAAGGCGGCGACCCTGAAGGACCAGGCCGCCCGCTTCGGCGCGAAGGCGTCGAAGGCTGCCGCTGCGCACCAGATGGTCGCGCGCGCGGACAAGCTGCTCGCCGGACTGGAGGACGAGCGCGTCGCCGACCGCGTCGCGAAGATCCGCTTCCCCACGCCGGCACCGTGCGGTCGCACTCCGCTGATGGCCGAGGGGCTGTCGAAGTCGTACGGCTCGCTCGAGATCTTCGCCGGGGTGGACCTGGCGATCGACCGAGGGTCGCGCGTGGTGATCCTCGGTTTCAACGGTGCGGGCAAGACGACGCTGCTCCGGATCCTGGCCGGTGCGGACCGACCGGACACGGGCGAGATCCTGCCCGGGCACGGCCTGCGGATCGGGTACTACGCGCAGGAGCACGAGAACATCGACGTGAACCGCACGGTGATCGAGAACATGGTGTCGGCGTCGACGGACCTCAACGAGACCGAGGCCCGTCGTGTGCTCGGTTCGTTCCTGTTCACCGGCGACGACGGCTACAAGAAGGCCGGCGTCCTGTCCGGTGGTGAGAAGACCCGGCTGTCGCTCGCGATGATCGTCGTGTCGGGCGCGAACGTGCTGCTGCTCGACGAGCCCACGAACAACCTCGACCCGGCGTCGCGCGAGGAGATCCTCAACGCGCTGGCCGGCTTCGAGGGCGCCGTGGTGCTCGTGTCCCACGACGCCGGTGCGGTCGACGCGCTCAACCCCGAGCGGGTGCTGCTGCTGCCGGACGGTACCGAGGACCACTGGAACAAGGACTACGCGGAGCTCATCGAGCTGGCGTAGCGACCCCCTGACGGACGGGCGCGCACCGCTCGACGGCAACGCGGAGCGTTGCGCGGGGCGCGCCGACCGAGCCTGCGAGGGAGGACGGTGCCGGCCGGCACCGCGCCTCCCGTCCGTCCCGGGGTCGCGACCCGTCAGCGGTGCGCGCCGAGCAGCTCGTCCTCGACCTCGTCGTCGGACCTCGGCTTGGCGTCCTTCCGCCGCTGCCGTTCGAGGGCACGCTCGCGCTCCTCGGGGTCGTCCTGGTTGAGGTTCCGGTACTCCTGCACCATCACGTAGGCCAGGAAGCCGAATCCTCCGGCGGCGAAGAGGAACCACTGGATGAAGTAGCTGAGGTGCAGACCGGTGTCCGCGGACGGACGGTCCCACCCGAGGGGCCGGGCCTCCGCAGGAGCGGGGGACTCGGAGGCGAGCTGGCCGTACGCGCCCGTCCAGATCGGGGCGTCGACCTTGCCCGCGACGTCGGCGAGCGTCACCGACTGCACCTGGTCGGTGTGCGAGGGGTCGGTGCGGCCGGGGATGCGCGGCTCGCTCTGCTGCAGGCGTGCGATCACCGTCACCTGTCCGCTCGGCGGAGCGGGGACGCCGTCCGGCGCGTCCTGCCGGTTGCCGGTCGGCACCCACCCGCGGTCGACGACGAACGCGCGACCGTCGGCGGTGACGAGCGGCGTGAGGACCTCGAACCCGGGCTGGCCGTTGTGCACGCGGTTGCGGACGAGGAGCTGGTCGTCGACGTCGTACCGACCGGTGACCTCGACCCGGAGCCACTGCTGGTCGTCGGTCCAGGACGAGGCCCGGGGGAGCGCCTGGTCGAGCGGCACGGGCGTGTGGTCGTAGTTCTGCGCGATCTGCTCGTTCTGCCGGACGGCCTCGTTGCGCCGGTCCCACTGCCACATCCCGAAGAGCGTGCAGATGATCGCGAAGGCCACGGCGATCGCGAAGTACCCGAGCCAGCGGCGGCTCCGGACGAACCGCCAGCCGACCGTCGGGCCGTCGGTGGTGTCCGCGTGGACGGACCCGGGAGCGGCGTCGCGCTGGAGCTTCGCGGCGTGCTGCCGGCCGTAGCGGGCGCTGGGGTCGAACTCGTCCGTCATCGTCCGGTGCCGCTGGAGCGCACCCCGACGTCGTTCTTCGGGGCGTCCTCCCGCGCACGGACGTCGTCGAGGCTGTCGACGTCCTCGTGCATCCCGGTCACCCGGACCGGGAAGGAGCGGGAGCGCAGGTAGTCGGCGAGGAAGTCGCAGTGCTCCTCGCAGGCCGCCCAGATCTTCACGCGGTCGACGGCGTGGATGCGCGGGTTCCGCCAGTTGATCCGCCACTCGGCGGTGTTCGTGCAGCCGGCCCGGGAGCAGACCGGTGTCGCGCCGGGCTCCGTGAAGAGGTCGAACGTCGCCCCCATCAGCGGCGCGTCCGGGACTTCGCGGACCACACACGGGAGCGGTCGCCGTTCCGCTGCCACTCCTCCTGCGCGTGCTGGGCCTGCTCGCGGAGGCGTTCCTGCTCGGCACGGTAGGCCTCGGCCCGGGCGTCCTCCTGCTGCTCGCGGAGGCGGGGGTCGACGGCGTCGTAGAGCTCGATGGCTCCGGCCGGGGCGACGATGTCGCTCTCGGCGTGGTTGCCGGCGTTTGCGAGGATGACCGCGACCCACGGGATGACCGCGGCGAGGACGATCGGGATGACCGCGAGCCAGGTGTGCCAGGTCGTCCACACGAGGACGGCGCCGATGAAGCACACCACGCGCACGGCCATCTGCCAGACGTACTTGGACAGGCGGTGCGCCCGGTCCAGCTCGGGGGAGTCCGGCAGGGACGTGATGCTCTGCGTGGACCCGGAGTGGGTGTGCGTCGCGTGGAACCGGCGCTGCGTCGACTTCATACGGTGTTCTTCCATTCGCCAGGGTCAAGCCTAAGCCCGGACCACCGACAGTTGCCCCGCCGCGCGGGGGACAGCTGCGGGGAACGGCTCCGGTACGCTCGTCCGGGCGTGTCCAGCGGCCCACGGCTCGGCCGTCAGGTCGGCGGACACCGCGTCACCACCACTCGAACGGAGCGATCATGACCACCCCCCGTACCGTCCTCATCACCGGCGGCAACCGCGGCATCGGGCACGCCCTCGCAGCGCGTTTCGTCGCCGCCGGGCACCGGGTCGCCGTGACCTCCCGCAGCGGCCAGGGCGGACCCGAGGGGGCGCTCACCGTCGCCGCGGACATCACCGACTCCGCCTCGGTCGACGCGGCCTTCACGCAGGTCGAGGCCGAGCTCGGGCCGATCGAGGTCCTCGTCGCCAACGCGGGCATCACGAACGACCAGCTCCTGCTCCGCATGTCCGAGGAGGACTTCACGAGCGTCGTCGACACGAACCTGACCGGCACGTTCCGGGTCGTCAAGCGCGCGACCAAGGGGATGATGAAGGCGAAGTTCGGCCGCATCGTGCTCATGTCGAGCGTCGTGGGCGCCTACGGACAGGTCGGTCAGGTCAACTACGCCTCGTCCAAGGCTGCCCTGGTCGGCATGGCGCGCTCGATCACGCGCGAGCTCGGGTCGCGCGGCATCACGGCCAACGTCGTCGCGCCGGGGTTCATCCAGACCGACATGACCGCAGCCCTGCCCGAGGAGCTGCAGGCCGAGTTCAAGAAGCAGATCCCGGCGGCGCGCTACGGCACGGTCGACGACGTCGCCGACGCCACGCTCTTCCTGGCGAGCGACGGTGCCGGGTACGTCTCGGGTGCGGTGATCCCGGTCGACGGCGGTCTCGGGATGGGTCACTAGCCCCGGACACCGACCGGCGGCCCGCTCGGACCGTCCTCGAGACTCGGCATGGCGGACACGTTCGCGACGTGGAGTCCGCGAACGTGTCCGCGGAGGCGAGACTCGGCTCCGCGGCGCGTGTGGCTCAGCCCCGCAGGCCCAGCGTCGCGAGCACCGCGGACAGGTCGCGGTCGACGACCGCCACGTCCGCCCGCTCGCGCACCAGCGGCTTCGCGTCGAAGGCCACGCCCAGGGCGGCGACACCCATCATGACCAGGTCGTTGGCGCCGTCGCCGACCGCGACCGTGCGCGACAGCGGGACGTCGTCCGCCCCGGCCCACGCACGCAGGGTCTCGGCCTTCGCCTCGGCGTCGACGACGTCACCGAGCACCCGACCGGAGAGCACGCCGTCGACCACCTCGAGACGGTTCGCCCGGCAGTGGTCGAGGCCGAGGCGCGCGGCGAAGGGGTCGAGCACCTCGTGGAAGCCGCCGGACACGACGCCGACCGTGCCACCTGCGGCGTGGACGCCCCGGACGAGCTCCTCGGCTCCGCGCGTGACGCGGACCGCCTGCTGTGCGCGCGTGCAGACGCCGGCCTGGAGGCCCGCCAGGGTCGCGACCCGCTCCCGGAGGCTCTCGGCGAAGTCGATCTCGCCGCGCATGGCGCGCTCCGTCACCGCCTGCACCTGTGGCCGGGTCCCGGCGTGGTCGGCGAGCAGTTCGATGACCTCGTCCTCGAGCAGCGTGGAGTCGGCATCGAGGACGACGAGGAAGCGTGGCACGGACCAACGGTACCGACAGCTGGAGGCGGGGGGGGGGGGGGGGGGGGG